>DASRFK010000173.1:0-31864 GCA_035651635.1 Verrucomicrobiia bacterium
GCACCCAGTCCTCCAAGGCTGGCGGAAGCAGGAACTGTTGGCCGTAATCGGGAGCTATCGGTTGAACCATGGTGATCCGATCCTTTTGCCGGCGGTACGTTCAAAAATTCCTTCAAGAAGTTTTGAGACAGTCTCAGCGCGATGTCCCTACCTCACGGGCGCTCTTTCTCGCGGTAGGGATGGCGCGCTGCGCCGTCCGCGCCGCGTTCAGCGGCGCAAGGGCTGGAACGTGAACGTACCTTCTCTCGCATTTGTTCCGCCCGCTGGACGCGGGCGGGGACATCGCAGCGCGATGTCCCTACCTCATGGAATTTAGATGCGTTTGCCCTGCCCTGTACCACCTGTACCCCCCCTTCCAGATTGACTTCGAGTTTGAGTTGCAATAGTTTTTCGCTACCTCCATGAAACCTGGGCCGCGCTATTGGCCCAGTTTGGCGGAGGATTGAATGTTATCCAGCGATCCAAATGATGCGCCCAACGCCTTCGATGCCTGGGCTCAAGGACTAGGGGTTTCAACGCAGAGCTTCGCTCAATCAGGCGAGGACGCCGCCGCCAACGCCGGTGCCGCGGCAAAACCGACCATTTCGGTAACCGACAACGGCGGCGGGAGCTTCACGGTTACCGGCTCGGGCTTTCTGCCGAATCACGGCGTCAGTGTCCGCGCGACCAATGGCGTCCAGGATATGATCTTTCCGTGGGCCCAGACGACTTCCGACGGCCAGGGCGGCATTTCCTGGACCTCTCCCGGCGTCTGCGCCGTGGGCCAGGCCTTCGTGTTTTTCTCCGCAACGGACGGGAGGAAGCCGACTGAAAAGGACGATACGGGAGACCTATGGAGCAATAGTGTTCAGATGTCTTGCCCGCCCCCGCCCGAGCCGGATGACCCCGATGACCCGGATGATCCACCCGATCCGTCTGATCCGCCGGCACCGGCTGACCCTCCTGCCGAGCAGTCCCAGGGTTCGGGCGGCGACTAGAATTCCGGGAGGTCCATTCTCCAACCGCCGGCCGTATACAGAATCAATCTGGAGTCGGTACGAACCGTGTCGAATGTCGGCCCAAATCCATCCCGATGATCCTTACGGCTCCGCCAGTTGGGAACCCCATCCAGAATCGCAGGCCCAGCTGAAGCAGCAAAGCGAGCAGGGCCCACGGCTGCGAGTTGGCTCCACGAAGGCCAAAGGCCGAGGCGTGTTTGCCGGCATGCCCATTCTCGCGGGCGAAATCATCGAGGCAGTCCCGGTGATCGTGATTCCAGCCGAACAATGGCAGCAGGTGGAACCGACCGTGCTGGCGCTTTACATCTTCAACTTCGGTCCCGAGGGAGAACACGCCGCGATCGCGCTCGGCTATGGCTCGCTGTACAACCATTCGTATTTGCCGAACGCCGAGTACAGGAAAAGTTGGGAAGAGCGTTTGATTCGATTCATCGCGTTACGCGACATCGCTCCGGGTGAAGAGATCACGGTCAATTACAATGGCACACCGGGTGACCGCAGCCCGATCTGGTTCGAAGTTTCCGAGTGAGTGTTTTGAAGGGGAACGAGTTCAACGGCAGGGTAGCCTTTCAACCTTCTCCCGCGCGTTCCTCGCGGGGCGAGGGAGACAGACTGCGGTGGGCACCGAGCGTAGCGGCGTCTCGGCAGAGCGCCGCCAATCACATTTTCAGCGGCGCTCTTCCGAGACGCCGCTACGAAACGACCTTTCATATCTGAGGAGGTACGGAGAGAGGAAAATCTTGAAGAGCACAAAGACCATCCCGGAGCCGAGGGCGAACGCGGCGTGAAGCAACCAGAACCTGGGCGTGGGCCACTTTTCATACAAACCACCAACCCAGCCGACCAGGGTGTTGCACGCAAAAAACGCGAGGTAATAAAGCCCCAGGACCGTGGAATTGATTGTCGCGGGGGCGAGCTTCGCAAAAAAGGCGAGGCTCACCGGCAGGATGTGCGCGAAGGCAATGCTGTTGCTGAGATGAAAAGCCAGCGGCCAGAGCAAGCCGATCTTGCCCCCGGCGGGTTTCGAAGCTGCCGCCATAAACAGGCATAACATACCGAGCACAGAAAACGCCGAGCCGATAATGAGTTTGGTGATTTCATCGGGCTCGCGCCGGCGCTTTCCGTACCAGCGATAGAAGAGCGCCACTCCCGCAAGGAACGCCACGCTGGTGATCGAATCGAGGGTGATGAGCCAGGTGGTCGGCAGCTTTTTGCCCAGGAAAACCAGGTCGAACTGTTCGTTGGCCCAAACCAGGTACGCGTTAAAGATCTGGTTATTGGGAACAATGGCCACCGCCAGCACGGGAATCAGAAGAATCAAGGCAACGGTAATCAGACGCTCGCTCGGGCTGAGCGGTGGACGCCGCGCGCGGGCGGACACGCCACTGCGGACGAGCTCTTCCCTCGGCAAGTACTTCTGACCCGCAATGTAAATCGAAAGCCCGAGGAGCATGCCAATTCCGGCCGCGGCAAAACCCCAATGCCAGCCCACGGTCTCCCCAAGGGTGCCGACGATCAGCGGTGTGGTAATCACGCCCGCATTGACGGCCAGGTAATAAATCTGAAACGCATCGGCGCGTCGCAAGTCTTCTGGCTTGTAGAGCGCTCCCACTTGACTGGCGAGATTACCCTTGAACATCCCGCACCCGGCGACCAGGCAGAGCAGGGCAAATAAAAACGTCTGCTCGAACGCCATCAGGAAATGACCCAGCGCCATCGTCACCGCGCCCGCGAGCACCGTTCGCCGCTTCCCGAGAACGCGGTCCGCCAAAAACCCGCCCAGGATCGGCGTCAGGTAGACCAGCGCGGTATAAGTCCCGAAAATGGCCGAGGCCAGCGGTTGTCCTTGCAGTCCGTACAGGCGCTTAATGGGTTCAAAAAACCAGACATGTTCGATATGCCCAGGCAAGAGCAGCTCCTTGACCATGTAAAGGACCAGCAGGGTCTGCATCCCATAATAAGAGAACCGTTCCCAGGCTTCTGTGAACGCGAGATACCCGAGGCCTTTGGGGTGCCCGAGAAAAGCCCGGTCCAGTCGCCCGGAATGGTCGCCCGCAGCCGTGGAGGGCATGGCGTTTGGTGTGCTCATCGGTGACGCAGTTTTTTACCGAAAAAATGGCTACACTGCGGAAGGCTTTGGAGTGCGCCCGCTGCGCGGCGCTTTTTGGAATTGCGCCACGTCCAAAAGCGGCGCACAGCGTCGCACTCCAAGACGCTGGCGCGCCCTCCTGGGCGGGTTCGTAGTCCCACTGCGCGTTTAAACCTCGAGGCGCTCCACCAAGAAGCTTCTCCGGGTTTTTCAGGACTGGCTTTGCGCTGCGAGCCTCCCACCATGCGTTTCCTGCTTAACCCAATGGAGTCGGTGCTTCTACCACGGGCGCTTCGAGCAGACGGGGTTTGCGTTCATGCAGCGGCAGCCAGATCCGAAAGGTAGTGCCGCGGCCGACCTGGCTTTCGAGCTCGATACGGCCCCCATGGGCCCGCACGATTCGTTGAACGATCATCAAACCCAGCCCGGAGCCCTTCTCTTTGGTCGTAAAGAACGGCTCAAAAATCCGGTTGATTCGGTCCTGGGGAATGCCGCCACCGGTGTCCGCAACGCTGACCGACACCCCGTCGGAACCTTCGCCGGTTTGCAGCGTCAGCGTGCCGCCCTTGGTCATGGCCTGCATGGCATTCTTCACCAAATTCACCAGCACCTGTTGGATTTGGGCGGGATCGATCGGAACGATCGGCAGTTGGCGGCCCAACCGCACTTTGACGTGCAACCCGCGATTGTCCAACTCGGGCTGCAGCAACTCCAGGGTTTTGATCACCACATCGTTCAGCGGCGAAAGCTTGATCTGAGGCGGGGTTGGCCGAATGGCCTGGAGGAATTGGGTGACAATGTAATCCAGCCGGTTGATCTCCCCCTTGGCGACGCCGAGAAATTGCTCCAGTTTGCGCGCGCTTTCGGCTACGTCCAGCGACTCGTTCGGCTCGGAATTGCGGCTGCGGGCGGACCGCGGGACCATCCGCGAGCCCGACTGCGCGCCTTCAGCGGAGGTCTTGAGCTTGCGGATCTCGCGTTCCATGAGCTGCAGGTGAATGTGGAGCGCGTTCAAGGGGTTGCCAATTTCATGAGCCACGCTGGCGGCCAGCAGGGTCAAGGCCTGCACCCGTTCGCTCTCGATGGCTTCGAAGGTTTGTTGCCGTGCTTCAGTAGCATCGTGCAGGATCAGGGCCACCCCGGAACTGCCTCCCGCCTTGCCATCCAGCGGCGCCGCATACAGCCGCACGAACCGCGGACGAGGAAAATGAACCTCGAATTCGTGCCTCACCACGCCTTGGCCACCGGCATGATCGAAGCGCGCGATCTTCTCCCAATCCAGCTCGGGAATGAAATCGCGAATGGGCTGGCCTTCGACATCCGATTGCAACCCAAGAAAACGGGTGACCGCCTGGTTGAAGTAAAGAATCCGGCCGTCTTCATCCACGACCAGGATGCCATCTTCGATGGTATTGAAGAGAGTTTCGAGAAAGGTTCGCTCGCTGGCCAACCGTTGGACGACATTCTGCAGGCCTTCGGCATCCAGGCGCTCGATCCGCCCTAGGACTTTGTCAAGAAAACTGGATTTGGAGGCCACGCGGTTATATGCCCGACCGGATCGCTCGAAAGAAGCTGAGCCAGCCTGCTCGATCTCCTGACCGGCGCTTCGCGATGGGGATGAGCCAAGCTGAGGTTATTGTGCCCGCCTGACTCCGTATCGCGCTTGCCAGGCGGCGTCAGCGGCCGATTGGCTGGCCGGCGTCATGGCCGGGGCGGCCTGAACGGTGGTCTCGACTGCCACGGGCGCATTGGTATTGATACTGGCTTTGAATGCGCCGGCCACAACGCTTTGGTCAGGGTCCGGCAAAGCCAGGAAAATCTTCCCGGCCACCAAGCCATCGGAAGGCTGGCCCAATTCCAGGCGCATCGCATAGCCACTGGTGAAGGATTTATATTGCGGCGCGAACTTCGGATTGGTTTTCCAGCGTTTCGTCACTTGGGGCACACCGACCCCGGCCATGTCCTGGGAGACATTGATATTCTGCCCGCCAAGCTTCTCGCCCGCTTTCAGGTGCAGGTAGACCAAAACTTCCCGGTCCGGTGAAACGGGCTGGCCCTGAATCAGACGCAGGACCTGGGCATTGCCGAGGGGATCAACTCGCGCGGTCTGCGGAACGAAATTCGTGCCGGAGATGGACCCATTGGCCCGGCCGCTGGGAATTCTGGCTTTGGTCAAATCCAAGGTCCAGACTGCGGGCACGAGCGGCTCATTGTCCACGTTGGTTGAACCGGCGGCCATATCCCCGCCTGCGGCCACCGGGATTTCCTGCCCCACCCCACTGCGGCGCTGGCGCGGGCCCGCGCTGCGGCGGTCGATAGGCATTTTGCCGGGTTCGGTTGCATCCAAAGTTTGATACAAGTTGGCGATGTGCCCGACTTGGCCGCCGTCGGCGTTCTTGGCCGCCTCGTTGCTGGCCGTGGTTACTTTGTTTTGCATCTTGCTGACGAAGCCGTAGCCATAATAGCCGCCAACCCCGAGCACCAAAAGAGTCCCGCTCACTATCGCAACGGTGACCAGGGGGCTCTTCTTTTTGGGCGGCGGAGGGGTCAGGTTGCGGATGGGAATGGTTCGCTGCGGGGCGCCGGCGCCCGGAGCCGAACCGGCCGAGTGCGCGGCATTGATGGCCAGCCGGGGCTCAGGGGCGGGTGGAGGCTTGGGCACCAGGGCGGCGGGGCCGGTGGCCGCGGCCGGAGCAGGCTTGGCCGGCACCGTCAGCGGATTGTTGCAGCTGGGACAATTGAGCTGGTGGCCACCCCAGAGTTCGTCGCAGGTGATGTGTTGAGAGCAGTGAGGGCAGGCGAATTTGATGTCGGCCATAATCGATAGCTTTTGTGGCTACCCGGCACGCCCTCGTCCAAGGAAGGAGGTGAGGAAGCGCCGGTTGTCTTAATGTACAGCATCGGCGGCCAACCGAGTCAAGCCAAACAGTCGCAATCGAGTCTTGACCCGGACTGAAAAAATGAATTCTATCGGCTCGGCGTGAGTCTCAAGTTTGGCCCGACGTGGCTTATCAACCCTATTACTTCATGAAAACCATCCAGTTCGCTCTATCAGGCACCCTGCTTTTGACAAGTTTTCTGGGCCTGGCCCTGCCAGGCCAGGCGGCTTCGCCCAAAAAAGTCCTCGTGGTCACCACCACCACCGGTTTCCGCCATAGCTCGATCCCTACCGCCGAAAAAATCATTGCCCAACTCGGCGAGCAAAGTGGCGCTTTCGCCGTGGATTATGCCCGGGTCGAACCCACCGACCCCCAGTTCAAGGGTCCCGACGGCAAGCCCGACATGGCCAAGGTCAACGGCGCGATTAAGGAGGTGCTGGCCGAAAAAATGAGCCCGGCCGCGTTGAAGAATTACAGCGCTGTCATCTTCGCCAACACCACCGGCGACCTGCCCTTGCCCGATAGAGACGCCTTTATTGACTGGGTAAAAGACGGCGGCGGGTTTGTCGGAATGCACGCCGCCGGCGATACTTTTCACCACTTCGAGCCGTACCTGGACATGGTCGGCGCTGAGTTCAAGAAACACGAGGCCCAGGTTGAAGTTGAGCCAATCAACCAGGACTCGGAGTGCCCGGCCTGCAAGCACTTGCCGGCCACCTGGAAGGTGTTCGATGAGATCTATCAGTTCCAGAAGTTTGAACGTCCCAAGGTTCATGGGTTGCTGACGTTGGATAAACACCCGAATAACAAGACACCGGGAGACTACCCGATTTCGTGGTGCAAACAGTTTGGCAAAGGGCGGGTATTCTACACTTCGCTGGGCCATCGGGAAGATGTCTGGGATCCGGAAGCGCCCAACCGCAAGAATCCCAAAGAAGTCGCCGAGGCCTATCAAAAGCACATTCTCGAAGGGATCAAATGGGCGATGGGTTTGGAGAAATGGGACGTCAAGCCGCAGAAAATGGAATAGCAAAGTCCAGATCCACAGCTTGATCCCTGCCCGGTTTCTTAACAAACTGCTGGTCTGCCTGTGGCGGGATTGCGGGTGAAGCTAATTGCGTTACTTATGAACGACCAAGAGAATAATGTGCCGGACTTTAATCGGCGGGATTTCCTCAAGAACGGCTCGGTTGCCACGCTGATGACCATGCTGGGCGGGGTCGAACTGTTCGGCGAAACCAGTACCGCTGCTGAAGCGGAGGGCTCGCCGGATAAAACGATAAAAGTGGGCCTAATCGGCCTGGGCAGCTGGGGCCGGGAAATTCTCAACACGCTGCTGCAGGTTCCCCAGGCGGATGTGGCCGCAATCTGCGATACCTACGCGGCCTCGGTTCGGCGCGCGGCGAGCCTGGCCCCCAAAGCCGCCCAAACCAATGATCACCAGACCATCCTGGACAATCAGGAGATTAAGGCGGTGGTCATTGCCACGCCCACCTATCAGCACAAGGATCTCGTCCTGGCGGCCTTGAAGGCCGGCAAGCACGTGTACTGCGAAGCTCCGCTGGCCTCCACGATCGAGGATGCAAAAGCGATTGCGCTGGCGGCAAAAGCCGCCAAGCAGCAAGTCTTTCAGACCGGCCTGCAATTTCGCGCCGACCCCCAACGCCATTTCCTGGTCCCGTTCATCCGCTCCGGCGCCATCGGCAACTGGCTCAGCTGCCGCGCCCAGTTCCATAAGAAACAAAGCTGGCGCACCACGTCCCCCAAGCCCGAACGCGAAAAGGAGCTCAATTGGCGTTTAAGCAAAGAGACCTCTAGCGGGCTGGTTGGCGAGCTGGGCATCCACCCGATTGATGAAGCGGTTTGGTTTATGAACGCGCAACCGACGGCCGTGAGCGGCTTCGGCACGATCGCTTTGTGGAAAGACGGCCGGGATGTGCCGGACACGATCAAATCCATACTTGAATTCCCGGGCGGCGTCATCATGAGCTACGACGCCACCCTGGCGAATTCTTTCGACGGCGAGTACGCGATGTTTTACGGCACCGACGCGGCGGTGATGTTGAGGGAGAGCAAAGCCTGGCTCTTTAAGGAAGTCGATTCACCGCTACTGGGCTGGGAAGTCTATGCCAGCAAAGAGGTGTTCTATAAGGAAACCGGCATCGTGCTGAAGGCCAATGCCAGCAAATCGGTTCCCGCCAACGCGGGCGCCCAGGCGCAGGAATCGCCTTACAGCAACACGCCACTATTCCATTCCCTGCAAGTATTTTTGAGAAACGGCATCGATGTGACCGACAAAGTCGAGGAGGCCACCAATTTGCTGGGAGCAGAGGACAAGGAAGGCATTGCGGCTGAAGTGGCGAAAGTCCAGCGGCAGCTGCGCGCGGCCGCAGGTTATCTCGAAGGGTTCGAGTCGGCCGTTACGGCGATCAAGGCCAACGAAGCGATCCTGACCGGCCAGCGGATTGTTCTCAAGCCGGAGTGGTACGAATTGGGTTAAGAGGTCCAGCGTCTAACTGATAGTTGCTCTGATGCGTTATAACCAGAAAACAACACCATGAACAAACGAACATTCATTGCCGCCAATGCCGCTCTTCTGCTGCTGGCCTGCCTGTCCGCTCAGGCGGCCGATCCGATGACCAAGTACTTCGCACGGTCCGGCAGCAAAATGCGGATTGAGGGAACTTCCACCATTCACGATTGGCAGGTCGAAGGCACCCTGATCGGCGGCTTTCTCGAAGTCGGACCTAATTTCCCAGGCGAGCCGGGCCAGGAGGTTTCGCCCGGCAAAGTCGAAGCGCACGCCGAACCCTTTATCATGGTCCGCTCGCTCAAGAGCATTGAAAAGGACGGCAAACCGTACAGCGATCGGATGGATGAAGTGATGTACGAGCATCTCAAAGCGGAAAAAAGCCCAAAGATCGCTTTTCATCTGACTGAGCTCACGCTCAAGGAACCCGCCAAGAGCAAAGACGCTCCTTACGTGTTCGAGGCCAAAGGCCAACTGGCGGTCGCTGGGGTGACGAATGACGTGACCATGCCCGTTAAGGTCCTGCCGCTCGGCGACAAAAAACTCAAGATCTCAGGCAAGACCACTCTCAAAATGACCGATTTCAAAGTCGAACCGCCCAATCCCCTGGGTCTCGGCATCAAGACCGGCGACCCGATCACAATCCTCTTTGACTGGATGGTGGCCCAGCGCAACCCACCCGCGGCGGCCGCAAAATAATCGCTCCGTAAACCCTCGGTGGACAGGGCCAGCCCGAGGCGAAAGCCGGGGCTGGCCCTTTAGCTTTTTAGCGCGGCGCTACGACGGGACATGGGTCTATGCGCCCAAACTATTCGGGCCAATTACCCCAGTGGCGCCTTGATTTCCCGGGCGGAGGGGCTGACATTCCTTGGCGGATCTGACAGTTTTGCGCTGTTGGTTGGTCGTTGTTGCTATTCCGTAATCCCTCTCATAAGCCATTGAGGTTGAATGAACACTGCAAACGATTCCAGTCTTGATCCGGCTCACGCCGAATCTGCCCGCGGGGTGGCTGCGCAAAGATGGCACGTCCTGGCGATCCGGCCCAGAGGATTGCGCATGGTTTTTGCTATTTGGTTTTGCTGAACTGTTTGTTTTAAAACCTAAGTTGTATGCGAGCTGTTAAAACCCTCTTTCATTTGTTTTGTTTCCTGGCACTCAACGCCCTCAACCTCCACGCCCAAAACGCTCTGATTCCCGTGGTGACCATTCACGCTTCAGACCCGTATGCGTCGTGGTCTGGTGATACCGGCACCTTCACCTTTTTAAGAGACGGCCCCACCAATCAGGAACTGCACGTTTATTATCAAATCCACGGCTCGGCTTCGAACGGTGTGGACTACGCCACGATTGGGAATTGGGTCACGATTCCTGCCGCCCAGCGAACCAACACGGTTACGATCAGCCCCATCGATCTCGGCCAGACTAACATCGGCACCGTTATCCTGGAGCTCACCGGCTCTCCCTTGGCAATGCCTCAAAACTACGAGATTGGATATCCCGCGGCTGCCACCGTTTATATTCTGCCAGACGGGCTCACCAACGTGCCGCCCACCGTTAAGATTTTTGAGCCGACTAATGGATCGGAATTCACCGCGCCAGTTGATATACCTTTAGGCGCGTTGGCGTTTGATCCGGACGGCTCGGTTGTGAGCGTCGAATTTTTTGCCGGGGATCACAGCCTGGGCGTCGCTACCAGCGGAGCGGTTCTCGATCCACCTTTCCCGGACGGGACCGGCCCGGGCACACGCGCCTTTTTCCTGCTTTGGACCAATCCCGCCCCAGGTTCCTACGCGTTGACCGCCAAGGCCACCGACAACGACGGTGCCTCCGCCGTGTCAGCGCCAATTAAGGTCACCGTGCTGACCGGCCCGCCGCCAACCAATCACCCGCCGGTCGTGAAGATTTCCACTCCATCGAGCGGCGCCGTCCTGTTGGCACCGGCCGACATTCCCATCTGCGCCACTGCGTTTGATTCGGACGGGTACGTAGCCACAGTCGAATTCTTTGCCGGTGACAAAAGCCTGGGAACCAAGACGAATAACCCGGCCAGCGCGGGGCCGATGAACACGTTCTGTCTCGTTTGGTCCAATGTTCCGCCCGGAAACTACACGTTGACGGCCGTTGCGACTGATAATGACGGGGCGAGCACCACTTCCGAGCCGGTGAAGGTAGCCGTTGTGCAGGTGCTGCCACCGCCCACCAACTTCCCGCCGCTGGTGCGTTTGACCAGTCCGCCCAATGGTTCAGTGTTTGCGGCGCCCGTTAACCTGCCGATCTACGCCTATGCTGCTGACCGAGATGGCTCCATCGCTTCGGTCGAATTCTTCGCTGACACCAACAGTCTCGGACTGGGTCAGGGCCTTTGCCTGGTAGCTATGCCCGGCTCCGACTCGCGATGGCCCACCCCTGTCTGCCCGACCAATATCTTCCTGCTGGTCTGGAGCAATGCTCCGGTCGGCACTTATAATTTAACCGCTGTGGCGACGGATAACGGCGGATTGTCGGCCACTTCCGAGCCGGTCAAAGTCGCCATTGTTTCACCGCCGCCGCCGCCAACAAACCGGCCGACCATCGTGGAAATCGTCGCTTCGGATCCGTTAGCTATCGAAGGAACCAATTGCTGGCCCTGGCTTGGCCTGGCTGAGAGCACGCCCTCCTGGAGCCATTGGACCGGCTCAAACTCGCTCTGGCGCATGTTTACCAATTGCGGCCCGAAGAACGCCACGTTCACTGTTCATCGCTTTGGCGAAACCAACGACGATCTGACGGTCACCTACGAGGTTGGCGGGACGGCGACCAACGGTGTTGATTATGTGCCGCTCTCGGGGTCGGTAGTCATTCCGGCCGGACAGCGCCACGCCGAAATCTCCGTTATTCCGCTCGATGACGGCCCGCCTGATATCAACAGCACAGTCGTTGTGGAGTTAGCCAAGTCCACCAATTACGTCCTCGGCTATCCCCGGAAAGCGGCGGCGTTAATTCTCGATAACGCCGGACGCCGGCCGTGGAACGGCTTACTCTCGGATCATAGTTTCCACCTCGGAGCACCCGGCCCGGATGGGGCATGGTTCCATATCGATTTTTCCACCGACCTCCTGAACTGGACCACCATTTGCACTAACCAGGTCGTCAACGGGTCGATCGATTTCATCGATCCAGACTCCGCCAGCGACCAATCCAGGTTCTACCGAACGGTGCCCGACTCGGCGCCTCCGCAGTACTAAAGCCGGTCCGAGGTACCGCATCTCGGCCGCTCGACTCCCCGCTGCGCCGGCTCCAAAAGCCGGCGCATTTTTGTACCCGCACGGCCGCTTTTTCACGACCTGAATTGACTGGTCCGAATCAGCGGGCCTGTTGGATACTGCCTTGGTGCCGAAATGGTGCAAAATGATTTTGGCGGTGCTGCTCTTGCCAGTGTGTTTTGGCGTGGGCTCGGCTTTGTGGCTGGTCCTGCGCGCCAGCGGAAAAGCCGACACGATTTGGGTTGCCCTGGTATCGGGAGCAGCATGCTGGCTGGTGATTTACCTGCTGCTGCCGAAGCCTATGTGGGTTTACGTGGTCGGACACGAATTGACGCATGCGCTCTGGACCTGGCTGCTGGGGGGCCGGGTCAAGCGCTTCAAGGCTTCCGCCAAAGGCGGCCATGTCGTCGTCACCAAAAACAATTTCATTATCGCGCTGGCGCCGTATTTTTTTCCGCTGTACGCAGTGCTGCTGGTGCTCGTGTTTTGGGCCGGCGACTGGATTTGGCATTGGAGGGCTTACGCGGTTTGGTTCCATTTGCTGCTGGGCGCCAGCTACGGGTTTCACGTCACTCTGACATGGCATATTTTGAAAAGCAGCCAGACCGACATAACGGAACAGGGTTATCTCTTCTCGGCGGTAGTGATTTTTCTGGGCAACATGTGTGTATTGCTGGTCGCCATCCCCTTGCTCACCGGGCAAGTGGGCGTGACGACCGCCTTCCGCTGGTGCGGACAGGAGACCGCCGGCGTGGTGAGACATCTTCTAGACACCAATGACAAGAAGCACAGGAATTGAATTGGAGACACGAATTTCACTAATTCACACGAATTGGAGACACGAATTTGGAGACACGAATTTCACTAATTGACACGAACACAGCAACTGAGGGTTTTACATGAGGCAACGGAGGACTCTCCCGGACACTACGAGTACAGCTCAGTTTTCTCCCCTTACCTCCCGTGAAAAATTAGCGTTAATTAGCCTCCATTCGCGATTCTTCACTCTTGCTTCGGCGGCGCGGATCTGGCCCACTGCGGCTGAACCACATCCCTGCATTTATGAAACGAATCCTGGGGCTGGTCTGGCTGATCGTTTCGGTATCCAGCGCGTTAGCTGAGTTCCGCGCGGGCATCGCCGTGCGGGTGGTCACCCCTAACCCACTCCTGCCCGTCGTCGGGGGTATCGGTCCCTCGCATCCCGCCACTGGCAAGGAAGGCGACCTCACTGTGCGGGCCCTGGTTTTTGAGGAAGGAACAACCAGGGTGGCGATCGTAAGTTCGGATTTCCTCGGCTTCCCGGCGGTGCTCGGCAACAAGGTGCGCGCTGCGGTGAAAGGGGTTCCCGTGCAAAACATCCTAATCGGGGCGACGCACACCCATAGCGCTCCCGATTGCTACGGTTTCCCGGATGGCAAGGGCGGCACTTCAAGCGATCCCAAATATTTGGAAACGGTTTGCCGGCGCATGACCGAGGCAATCGATGAGGCCATCGAGAAACTCCAACCCGCCGCGCTCAGGATCGCGACCGGGCCGGCCAAAGGGAAGATCGCTTTCAATTACTACGCAGAGCACTTGTACGATCCGCGCTGCAACGTCATCCAGGTCAGCGACAGCACCGGCAAAGCATTCGCCACGCTGGTCAATTATGCTATCCATCCGGAAGTCCTGGGCAGCGGTGTCGGGATCTGCAGCCCCGACCTGGTTGGGCCTTTATATGACGAAATTGCCAGCAAAGGCGGTGGCACTGGCATTTTTATGAACAGCGCGCAGGGCGGCATGGTGACTGCCGATAACCGCACCGACAACGGCGGAGACGCGCGCACCTGGGAAGAGTGCCGGCGCATCGGCACGTTGCTGGCCGATGAAGCCTTGCGCATCGTTAAGGACGCGCCGGTGCAGGCTGCCCCTAAGCTCTTCTGTGCCGCGCGGGCACTCACGTTGCCGGTCGATTCGCCCGATATGCGGGCGTTGATGAAACAAATGCCGGGATTCAATTCAGCTTCGAGTGACAGCGTTACGACCCAGCTCAACGTGGTAAACGTCGGGAACGCCCAGATCCTCACGATTCCGGGCGAAGCCTTGCCCAACATCGGTTATTACCTCAAGCGCAAGATGCACGGAAAACATAACCTGCTTTTCGGCCTGACCAACGACGCTTTTGGTTACATCCTGACCCGGGAAGACTTCGACAGCTTCGAGCGTTATGCATATGTGACCCGCACGAGCCTGGGCGAACGCACCGGGACGATCCTGGTGGATGAAGCCTTGAAATTCGTGAATGAATGTCCCCGGCCGGAATGATTTAACCGCGAATGGACGCGAATGAACGCGAATGGAGTTTAGGACCTGGAACCAAACAGAATTGCTCCGCTGAGTGTCAGGGCCGGGCCACGAACTAGTTTCAGAGGGCGGAGGTCAGCCCTGGGGAGCCAGGACGTGAGAAAGCCATGAGCGCGAGTTTTCGATGTCCGAACTCCGAGCGAATTCGCGTTCATTCGCGTTCATTCGCGTCCATTGGCGGTTTCAAGTCCGTCGGCGGTTCCCAATTGGCCTTGCCCGCGGTTGTTGCCGGCATAAACTTGGCAAGGGTCAAGCCCCCATAGCTCAAATGGATAGAGCGGCGGTTTCCTAAACCGTTGATCCCTGTTCAATTCAGGGTGGGGGTACCATTGCGGGGTTACAGGTTACAGATTGCAGGTTGCAGGTTGCGCAAGACTGTTTGAATCAGGTGGCTGTCGGTCGTAGCGGCAACTTTCGGCGCAACGATTGCAACCGTGCGGCGGCTCAGTTAATTTCGCGACTATGAGCCAGGTTTTGGATGATGGAAGGGTCATTGCTTTTGGGCAAAGCTTGGAAGAAGCCGAGCAACTGTTCGGATGCAAGGCTGTCGACATTCAACTGCCGCCCAAACTCGCCCGCCAGGGCATCGACAAGACACTGGAAGCAGAGAACGTTTCACTGCGATTCGATTCAGGCAAGCTCAAGGATATAAAATTCGACGGCGGATACGAATTCAAACACCCGCTTACACCCTATCCTGAACCGTGGAAGAATTTTTCCGCTATTGACTCGGCGAAAATATCGCGCCGAATGTCTCGTGACGATTTTCTGGCCTACCTCAAGGTCTGGGAAGAAAGGGCGAAAAGCCTGGGAACTCGAGCCGTTGAACCAGGCGAGGACCTCGGGGCTCAACAATATGCGGTTGGCATCGTTCAGGATCCGTTTGCGGACATGATTGTCGTCAATATGGGGCCATCCCGTCGTGCCGGGGGCGGTGGATTATGGTGCGATGGCTGGTGCTTGTTCTTCACCACGGAGGCGGATCGTGAGAAGAGCGGGGTAGAGGTGGGGCGGCTCCAATCGATTTCGGCGTTTCGAGATGAGTTCAACACGGTCGCACGGAGAATCCCCTCCAAGGCCTCGTAGCAGTTGTATATCGAGCAGCAAGCAAAACGTTAAAATTAAAACGTTGAAAACGGAATCGGCCCGCTCGGGGGTTGCAAAAGAAGTTTGCGTAGCGTGGGCAAGGCGCAAGAGTTCGATGGAAACCGCAATGAGCCGACAACTCGGGCCTGCGCAAGTAGTCGGCGCTGCCGCATAAATGCGGCGTTCCGAATCGGCAATTCTGGTTGTCTCTCGCCCGTGCGAGTGGGAGGAACCCTACGGGGTCGAGGAGGCTTCGTACGAGCAGGAGAGATCTATTTGCTGGCCGCAGGAGCAGTGAATCTGGATGCCGACGATGCGATCGTCTGCTTTCTGCAAGGTTACCCGGGGCTGGCAGGAATGGGCAGCCACTCCACCCGTGCCATCGAGTGAGGGAACGACCTCGCGCAGTGTGCGGACGTTTTCAGGATGCGGGACCACCAACACTTGAAAGTCCTGGCGCCGCTCACCGGTCGGATCGTTCGCAGCCAGGGGAACGAACTGATTATTCGCGGGAGCGTTCATTGGGAAGAAGGGATGCCGGCGGAGGCGGAGAGATTCGCCATGGTTTCTTTCAACCGCAGCAAGACTGTCACTCGGCGATTGGCTTCGGATTCAGGAGGAACCTCCGGCATAGGCACGGTATCGGCGTACCCGGAGACCTTGCACAATTGGCCCGCCAAGACTCCGTTCTGAACGAGCTTGCGGCGCGCGGCGTTGGCCCGCTCGGTGGAGAGGTCCCATTTGTTGTGAGCCTCGACGCCCGCTTCCGTGCGGCCTTCGGTGTGTCCCTCGAGCTCGATTTTGAAGGAAGTGTAGCGGGAGATTTCCCAGGCCAAGGTGGAGAACACCCAGGCGCCGTACGGCGTGAAGACGTCGCTCTCGGGTTCGAAGATGGGTTTGTGTGAGCGGTCAAAAACATTGATCCGCAAGCCATCGGAAGTCAGATCCAATTGAACGCTTTTTTCAGTTTCATCCTGCTGTTGGAGAATCTTGGCCAGGTCTTCGCTAATGCGGCGCATGGTTTCCATTTCGACGGCGGAAACAGATTGGAATTTGCCCTCCGCTTTGGAGGTGGCGGTGACGTCTTTGTTGGGAATGAGTCCGGTGGATTCTTTGGTGACCGAGGAGAAGGGATTGCGGAAGGCGCGTTCGACGGCTTCCTTAATTCTGGTGTCCTGCGCCGTGAGCCAGAGCACCATGAACAGGGCCATCATGGCCGTAATAAAATCGGCGTAGGCGACTTTCCAGGCGCCGCCGTGGTGTTCCGATTTCTTCATACGCGCTACGCCTTGGCCGAGCTCTTAATCGATTTAAACATCTGTTCCATCTCTTCCGAGGAAGGACGCAAGTCGCTGTTAAGGCCGCGGCGCCCCAGTTCGACGGCGGTCACCGGGGCCATTCCATTGGCAAAACCAATCACGCAGGCGGCAATGCAACGGGTATAATCGAGACGCGCGGATCCAATAAACTCCAGATTGGTGGCCAATGGGTTCAGAAAACCGTAGGCGAGAAGAATGCCCAAAAATGTACCCACGAGGGCGGCGGCGACTTTTTCGCCGATCTGTTCGATTGGGCCGGAGATGGAGGCCATGGTAATGACGATCCCGAGCACAGCGGCGACAATGCCGAATCCGGGCATGGCATCGGCGGCCTTGGTCAGAACATTGACGGGTGCGTGATGTTCTTCTTCGAGTTTGTTGATCTCCGCGTCGAGGAGAAGGCGCAGTTGGTCGGGTTTAATCTTGCCATCGATGATCGGCCGCAAGCTGCCGGCCAGGAACTCGACCGCCTCTTCGTTGACGGAGAACAAAGGATATTTTTTGATAATCGAGCTGGTGCCGGGGTCGAGGACATGTTCTTCCAGGGCGATCATGCCGTTGCGACGGCCCAGCATAAACAACTCGAACAGCACCTTGAGCAGGTCATCATAAGCGGCGCGGTTGTAGGGCGCGCCCTTGAGCGCATCGATGATGCTCTTGGAAAGATCCACCAACACCTTGCGAGGAGACATAATCACCAGCGCGCCCAGGGCGCCGCCGCCGATGATCAACAGCTCATTCAGGTGCAACAAAGCGCCCAAATGGCCGCCGCCCCAGGCGAAACCGCCGAAGACACAACCGATAACCACTAACGCGCCGATAATGATGATCATGAGAACTCGCCGTTCAAAGTGGCTGCTCGGATTCGAGGCGCCGGAGGTACGAACGGATGGCCAGGATGGCTTGTGAGTGAATCTGGCAAATGCGCGACTCGGTCAGCCCAAGTAACTCGGCAATCTCGCGCAAATGCAAATCCTGACCGTAATAAAGGGCCAGTACTTTCCGTTGGGTATCCGGCAGCTCTTTTAATCGTTGCAGAATGATGTTCTTGAGCTCATTGCGCGAAGCCTGCTCGACCGGGCCATCGGAGGCCGGATCGGCAATGACATCGCAGACGCTGCTGGCATCAGCGCCTTCAATCGAGCAAGTCGCATCCAAACAAACAAAGGTGGCAGGCCGAATCTCGGCCAGCAGGTCGGAATATTCGGACATCGAAATATTGAGAGCTTTGGCAATTTCGGCGTCGGAGGGAATGCGGCCGAGGCGCTGTTCGACCTGGCCGATCATGTCCTGAAGTTTGCGGGCCTTCTCGTGGACCGTTCGTGGGACCCAGTCCATCCGGCGCAGTTCATCGAGCATCGATCCGCGTATGCGGAGCCGGGCATACGTCTCGAAGGAGGTTCCGGAAGCTGGATCATAATTGCGCAGAGCTTGCAATAAACCGAGCAAGCCGGCGCTGTTCAAATCATCCTGGTCGACATGCTCGGGCAAAGTCATTGCCAGTCGGCCAACGGCCGCGCGCACCAACGGCAAGTACTTCTCAACGAGCGCATTCTCGGAGGGACTATCACCATTTTTATGATAGTGCTGCCACAATTCCTGGGCTGAAGGGTGAGGCTCACGCGCGGCAAGGGCGGGTTCAGCAATCGCGCAAGTGCTCATGATTTAGCGGTAGCTTTGGGAGTTGGGGGAAAGGGGCGTCGAACGGCGCGGCGCTGTCGGAGAGATTCCTGCAGGCCCCGAATGCAAACATTGCTCCACCAGCGCATGAGCAGCGCGGCGACCAGAGCGGCGGCCGAAGCGCGCCACAAGGCTGCAGGCCAAGAACTTAGGCCAGCCAGGGCGGAACCGCTCCCGATTACAAAACCGATTAGAGCTCCGAGGATCATCAGCGCTTTCATTCAACAGGAAACTGTTAAGCACAACCTTTGCCAGAGCAGAACAAACCCGAAGAAGATGGCGCGGCGGCCTCAGGCTGCCATTTGAGCCCAAAGTCCAGGGATTGCGTCCGCCACTAGTATGTCGCCAGGAACTTTTTGCCCGGTGCTCAGGAAGCGCAGACAGCAATTTGTGCCCTTGAGGAAGTCCAGCAGTTTGTCTTCACGACAGTCCTCGTCCAAATGGCAAAGGCCCAAGTCCTCAGGTTCGAATGAGGCGAACGCGCGGAATTGCTCGAAGAGGGTGCTTGATTCGTACGCGGCATTGAGGATCAGATGCACCCTGGGCCGAGGGAGCGAAGCCAGAACAGCCTTGAGGTTGCGCATGGCCTGGGCATCACCCGATGGAACACCAGGCAAATCAATCAGCAAAAGTTCGCGTGCGTCGACTCCGGGGTCGCCCGGGGCTTGATCGTTGCCAGCATTGGAGTTCCAGAAGCGCTCGAGGGCGACACCGAGCATCTCAGTGTAAACGTTAAGGAACTCGGCCGTGTTCGCATTGCCTGCATCGAGCCGCCACACCTTCGTGACACGGTTCTCCTGAAGCACTGAGCGAGTCATCCATTTGCACAACAGGGTGGTTTTGCCGACGCCGGGAGGCCCAACCAGCACATGCGGCCTGGCAGAACCATCCTGCAACGGAGAGGAAACCCGGCGAGAGGCGGAAAATAATCGCAAAGCCGCGCTTGCGGCGGTGTTCGGAGAGATTCGGGCGGCTGGATTCAAAGTTTGGTCCGCCATCGAGGGGATGCACGCCAGCACTTCAATCGAGCGAGTTCTGGTCCAAAAGCGAGACAGGCCCTGCCTGGGCAGCGGACGCACGCTTAAAACGATCGCGTCGGGCCCCAGCTCGGTGTGAATGCGCTGAAGCGCGGTTTCGAGATCGTGGCAAACGAACGGAACGACCTTCATGGCGGCAGCAGGGAGATGCATGAGGCACTCGGGCCCTAGTCAAGACACGGAATGACCGCGGCGTTTTGGATTTGAATCCGGGACGGAACCTCCGAATACGAAAGCACCGCCAGGTCGGAGAAGGTCGTTTCAAAAAAACGGCGAAAGGCCAGGCGCAGAGGAGGGGCGCACAGAACGACCGGGTGCTGCCCCGCTGAGAGCATTTGCTGCACGAGTTTGGAAAGCACGTCCATGATATGCCGGGCTAACCGCGGCTCCAGAACCAAGGCTACCTCGGTGGGAGATTGGCGGATGCCCTGGGCCAATTGCTGCTCGAGCTTCGGGTCCATGGTGATGGCGCGCAAACTGCCGTTTTCGCTCTGATACGGCTTGGTAATCTGCGGGCCAAGCGCACGCCGGGCGTACTCGGAGAGCTCATCCGGGTTCTTGGTAAGCCCAGCAAAGTCGCTGACCTTTTCCAGGATGCCCGCCAGGTTGCGGATGGAAATGCCCTCGGCGAGCAGGTTTTGCAAAATGCGTTGAACCTGACCGACCGTCAGTTGAGCCGGGATGAGTTCATTGACCACAGCCGGGTGAGTCTGCTTCAGGTTATCGAGCAAACCCTGAACATCCTGGCGAGTGAGGATTTCATGACAATGGCGGCGGACGGTTTCGGATAGATGTGTGACCAGGACCGACGCGGCATCGACCACGGTGTAGCCGGCGGCTTCGGCTGACTTACGCTCGATCTCAGTTACCCAGGTGGCGGGCAACTGAAAAACGGGTTCAATCGTCGGCACGCCTTTGAGGGTCGTTTTGCTATTGGTCGCGTTCATCGCCAGCCAATGGCCGGGCAGCAACTGGCCCTGGGCAATGGGGCTGCCTTTGAGTAAAAAGCGGTACTCGTTCGGCCCGAGTTGCAGGTTATCGCGCAGCCGGATGGGTGGAATCAGGACGCCGATGTCCTGAGCGAAGTTGCGGCGCACGCCCGTCACGCGTTCGAGCAAATCGCCCCCCTTGCGTGTATCAGCCAATCCGACTAATCCGTAGCCGAGCTCAATCTGCAAAGTTTCAACGAGCAGGAATGACTCGAGTTTTTCACTTGGCTTTACCTCAGAAACGCCAGGCGCGTCAGTTTTTGGCTCGGCGACTTTGGCCGTCTGCGCGTTCATCGACGGACCGACAGGAGCGAGCAAGTCGAGCGCCCCATGCCGGTGCATGGTGTAGGAAAGCAGCCCGGTAATGGCGCCCAAAAACAGGAAGGGGAGTGTGGGCAGGCCGGGCACCAACCCCAGGACCGTCAACATGCAAGCCAGCACGGTCAGAGCCTTGGGGTAGAAGAGCAGTTGCCGGCCGAGCTCGCGCCCGAGATCATTCTTGGAGGTCGCGCGAGTAATCAGAATACCAGCGGCCGTGGAAGTGATCAGCGCCGGGATTTGAGAAACCAGCCCGTCGCCGATGGACAGGATGGTGAAGCGCTGCAGCGCTTCGCCCATGGTCATTCCCTTCTGAAGGATGCCAATGGCAAAGCCGCCGATAATGTTGATGACGGTGATTAGAATGGCGGCAATGGCATCGCCACGCACGAACTTACTCGCGCCATCCATCGCGCCATAGAAATCCGATTCCTCTTCCAGCGACCGCCGACGGTTGCGCGCCTCGGATTCATTAATCAGCCCGGCATTCAGTTCGGCGTCGATGGCCATCTGTTTGCCCGGCAAGGCATCCAAAGTAAAACGCGCGGCCACCTCGGCGATACGGCCTGCGCCCTTGGTAATGACGATAAAATTGATTAGGACGAGGATGCAGAATACAACCAGCCCAACCACGTAGTTGCCGCGAACGACGAAATTGCCAAAGGCCTCGATGATATGGCCGGCATAACCGTCGAGCAGAATCAGCCGGGTGGAAGCGACATTCAGCGCCAGTCGATAAAGAGTAATAAACAGAAGCAATGTGGGGAACCCGGTAAACTCTGCCGGTTGGCGCAGGTAAAGGATAACCAACAAAGTCAGCAGCGACAGGGCGATGCTGAGGGTCAGAAGCAGATCCAGGAGGATCGGAGCGACCGGCAAAATGAGCAGGAGAATGGTGCCAAAGAGCGCACAGACAAGCCATAAGTCTCCATAACGCAGGAGTTTGCGCATTCGGTCGCTCAGGGCACCCATATCGTCTCGCTAGACCTGGTTTTGTTCGGTGTAATAACGGTAGCGGTTGACCCGGTAAACCCAGGCCAGCACTTCGGCTACTGCGGCATACAGTTGAGCAGGAACCTCGCCACCAATGCGGCCGTGCTTAAAAAGCAGGCGGGCCAGAGGTTTATTCTCAAGAATCGGCACTTGGTGCTGCTGGGCTAATTCGCGGATTCGTTGGGCATTGAGCCGGATGCCTTTGGCGACGATCTTGGGCGCGCGCATGGTCTTGCGATCGTACCGGAGAGCGATGGCAAGATGTGTTGGGTTCGTGACCACAACGTCCGCTTTAGGAACTTCGGCCAGCATCTTGGCTTTGCTGACGGCTCGGCGTCGGCGGCGTGCCGATTTGATTTGCTGGTTACCCTCGCTGTTCTTCATTTCATCTTTGAGTTCCTCGCGGGTCATCATGAGCTCCTGATGGGTTTTCCACCATTGATACCCGTAATCGGCCGCGGCGATTGCCAGCAGGACCAGGCTGATCCGGAAGATGATGCGGATCCAGGTGCTGGCGAGAAACTCGGCCAGTCGGCCGACGCTTACCGAGGTGGTGAAAATCGGGTCGTTGAGAACGCTGCGCACTTCGGAATAGGTCAGGAGAATGATAAACATCAGTTTAGTCAAAGCGGTGAGGGTCGAGACGGCCGCAGAGGTGGAAAAGAGCCGCTTAAAGCCTTCAATAGGATTGAGACGATTCCAATTGGGAGTGAGTGCCTCGGAGGCCGTGTTGAAACGGTTCTGGATGGCCCCCGCCAGGAGGCCGGCCAAGGCGGTGGCCACGACAATTGGACCGGCACACTTGACAACCAGCAGCGCGCCGCTGACGGCGTAGCCTTGCAGGGAACTGCCGGAAATAGAGGTATCGTGCAGATGCCCGAGCATCGCCACGGTGGCCCCCGCCATGGTGCGCCAGGTTTCGTGACCTGCGAAAGAAAGAGCGGCCAGGCTGCCGAGCAAGACAAAGACCGTCTGAACCTCGGCACTGCGAGCTATTTGGCCGCGCTTGAGTGCTTCTTCCAGCTTGCGCGGTGTCGGTTGCTCGGTCTTCTCGCCGGTGTGCTCGCTCATTGCTCTTAGCCGCCGGCAAGGGCTTGGCCGACACGGATTAGGTCCTCAGGCAAGCGGCGCAGGTAATTAAGGACATGCTCGCCGGTCAACTGCAGCGTAAAACCAAAAACGATCAAACCGCCCGCAATACGAAAAGCGAAGCTCTCGGAAAAGACATTCATTTGCGAGACCGTGCGGCTAAGCACCGAGAAAACCAGCGTCACGACGAAAGAGACGGCGATGATGGGGGCGGCGATTTGCAGAGCGACCACAAAGATGCGGCTGGTGTGTTTTAAAACGGCTTCGAACAAGGCGCCGTCCAGATGAGCCCCACCAGGGGGCAGCACGAGGTAAGTTTGTTGAAAACCGGCGAGGACCCAGTGGTGCAGGTCCAGAGTGAACATCACGACCGAAGCAAGAAAGAACAGAATCGTGCCGGGGACTGGCGAGGAATGGCCTTCCATCGGATTGAGAATGGCCCCCATGTTAAGGCCCAACTCAGCGGAGACGAAGTTGCCGGCCAAATCCACGGCGTAAAAGACCATCCGGGAGATGAATCCCAGGAGCAGACCGATGCTCACTTCCTGGATCATCAGGCCCAGGAGACTGGCCAATCCCAGCGCACCAAAGGAAACGGCGGGTAAAAACGGACCGAGCAACAGGGCGATCAACGCGGCCAGGGCGACCCGGAGCCGGACGGGGAAATTGGCGATGGAAAAGAAAGGCAGTACGAGCAAGAACGAACCAACGCGCAAGAACACCAAAAGCCAATTCTGAAAATCCAGTTGCATGGCCGCGGGGCCCGCTACTGGACCATCTGCGGCAGTTTTTCAATGACCGCCGTGGCGAACTCGGCGAGCGATCGCACGATCCAGGGTAGAAGCAAAAGGAGCATCCCGACCACGGCGAGAGCCTTGGGAACAAAAGCGAGCGTTTGCTCATGAATCGTGGTGACAGCCTGGAAGAGGCTGACTGCCAGCCCGATCACCATGGCGGTCACCAGCAAAGGCGCGGCCAGAGCCAGCGCCTGGTAGATCATGGTTTTAAGCAGTTCAATGGCGAATTCAGGATTCATATAAATTGTCGATTACATTCCGAAGCTGCGGACCAGCGAGTGCACGACCAGATCCCAGCCGTCCACCAGGACGAACAACAGGATCTTTAACGGCAGCGAGATCGTCGTGGGGGGCATCATCATCATGCCCATGCTCATCAACACAGTGGCGACGATCAGATCGATCAAAATAAAAGGGACGTAGATCAAAAAGCCCATTTGGAAAGCGGTGCGTAACTCGCTGATGATAAAAGCGGGGATGACCACGCGTAAGGGCAACTCCTGAGCCGCTGAGGGCTCAAGCTTCGCCATGCTGACGAAGAGCTCAACGTCTTTGGGCCGGGTCTGTTTGAGCATGAATGCGCTCAAGTGATGGGCGGCGCGATCCATGGCTTGCGTGCTGGAGATTTGCTGAGCCTGGTAGGGAGCCAGGGCGTCGCGATTGATATTGTCCCATACCGGAGCCATGACGAAATAGGTGATAAAGAGCGACAGGCCGATAATGATCTGGTTAGCGGGTGTGCCCTGCAATTGAAGAGCGGTGCGGACGAAAGAAAGGACGATCACGATCCGGGTAAAGCAAGTCATCAGGAGCAGAATCGAAGGCGCAAGAGTCAGAAGGGTCAGGGCGAATAACACCTTGATGCCGGTGTCGACATCCTGAACGCCTCCCTGCCCGCCCAGGCTGATCTGCAATGGACCAATTCCGGTGGTAAAATTGGTTTGAGCCATCGCCGGGCAAGCCGCACCCAGCAGAAACGCGCCAAGCAGCAGAGGCAGCCATCTTTTATGCAGAGCGGCGCTCATGAATTGCTGGGTTTGGCCGGCACGGGTTTGCCTCCACGGAGCACTTGGGCCAAGGCCTGGCCGAAGGAGAGATTTGCCGAAGCCAGTCCGGGCGCAACATTCTCGGCGGCGGCATCCGGCGTAAGATGGCTGATCAGGTTGATGCCGGCGGGGGTCGATCCAACCAGGAACCGCTCCGAGCCATAGGCCACGACGCAAATCGCCTGGCGCGCCCCGAGCGAACGGGTTTCCAGCACATGCAGCTTAGCCAAACGGCCCCGCCCCAAGGTCGAAAAGCGGCCGTGGCGCACAAACCAAACACCACCAAGAAATAGCCCCAGAACCAAGGCGAGCGCGCCCAGCACACGCAGCAGCGACGGACCGGTATCGGGCAGCCCCGGCGCCAAGGGACTCGAAAAGAGGTTGGTGGACGGAGCCGAAAAACCACAGAGCACGGGGAGCAAAATGGCAAAGCCGCTAGCAATGCCAACGCGAAGGCCGAACGGCCGACAGGCGCGAATTCCGAAGGTTTTGGAGTGCGCCGCTTGGCGGCGCTTTTGGGGACGAACCAGGGTCGAATGAAGCAAATCTTCCGCGGGTCGCCAATCGTTCGGTTCCAAAAGCGGCGCAAAGCGCCGCACTCCAAGACGCTGGCGCGCGGCCACGACCTCGGCCAGGCTGCTGGAATGGGTGCCGGAAAAGCTCATCGAGCGTAAAAAGCCTTGCGAACGGCGGTTTTTAATTTGTGGGGGGTGCGGCACCGAGTACTTCGGTGATTTTGACGCCGTAACGATCCTCGATCACGACCACTTCGCCGCGCGCGATGAGTTTGCCATTAACACTCAGTTCGACCGGGGCATCGGCCGCTTTGTCGAGCTGGACCACCGAGCCAACATTCAACTGCAAAACCTCGCGCATCGGTAATTGGCAACTGCCCAATTCAATGGTGAGGCTGACGGGGACATCCAGGACCAGGCTGAGATTGGCGGGATTTTCGGCGGTAGCATTCATGGTAAATTAAGCAGGGAGCAATTCGCTGAGCTGAACAGCCCATTTGCCGCCGCAAGTGCCCGGCTTGCCAACGAACTTGGGAATATGGCTGAGGCGCAATTGCACTTGTGCGGCGCACTGCGGCGCCAGCATGAGCACGTCGCCCAGCTTCAGGCGGGCGATCTCCGCGGCAGAAATCTTGAGGCCTTGCCATTGCGCGCTAGCGGTGACTTTGACTTCGTCGAATCCGGCGTTCCAGGCCAGTTTCACCGGGCGCACGGTTGTGGGCTCGGCTTCGGGCATGGCCGGTGAAAGCTGCCGCATAAGCGGCTCGACCGCAGCATAGGGAAAGGCCAATTGAACCGGTTCGAGCTGGTCTCCGACACCAGCATTCATGTTCAGAATGAGCATGGAAGTGTCCGGCGGAGCGGTTTGGAGAAAGCGGCTGTTGTTTTCGTGGCCCAGGAGCACCGGGCGCAGCTCCTTCATTTCCGGCCAATGATTGCACCACTCGGAAAGCAGCAGCGTGGCGAGTTGGTCGGTCAGGGCGATCTCAATCTCGCTTAAATCGCGCGCCGTTTGCGGCATCTGGCCAGGGCCGCCGAGCAATCGATCCACCAGACACAGACCTAGCCGCGGCGAGAGGACCAGCAGACCCACGCCTTTGAGCGGGTCGGTGCGGAACAGGGTGATATGGGTCTGACTGGAGAGGTTTTCGGTGAACTTCTGATAACTGATAATTTGCAACTTGGCCAATTGCACGGTGAATTCGAGCCGCAGAAAGATGGCGAGCCGGGCCGCCAGGGCCCGAATGAACTGCTCGTGCCGAAGACGAATCCGCCGCAACTCGCTGGGCGCCAGAAAACCGGACTGCCGGAAATCGTGACCGCGAATGGCGCTGGAGGGTTTGAGTTCGCGTTTGCCCTTGGGATTCAGCACCAACACACTCGCCTCCGGTGAATCCGGCGCCGGGCTGGCGGGCGTTGCTGGATTGGGCGAGCTCATGGCGCTACTGAATGGCGAATTCGGTGAGGTAAATTTCCTGCACCAGGGCGCTGCCGAGAATGTTGTTAAACCCCGACATTAGCTCGCTGCGGATGGCGTTTCGGGCGCCGGGTTTTTCCAGGTCCGCGATGGTTTTGGTGGCCAAAACGCCACAGGCAAAATCACGCAGTTGCGGGTCGTGCGCCGCGACCTTGGCTTTGAAATCCGCGTCGCCGCCTGAAAGGGCCAGGCTCACCAGGAGATAGCGCGCGCCCATGGTGCCGGCCACATTGACCAACAACTTGTTCATCGGGAGGGTTTCCCGTTTGGCATCGACTGACGGCTTGGATTCTTTGGCCTTAACGGTGGTGGGAGCCGCGCCAGAGCCGAGACCCTTTTTGAGCTGAGGCAGGAGCACAAACTGGGTCATCACAAAAGCGAGCAAAGGCATCGCCACGCAGGTGATGATCAATGGAAGCCAGCTTTTGAACCCGCCGGCCGCCACCGCGGGAACCGCGCCCTCAGCTGGCGCCGGCGCCGGACTCTCTTCGGGTCGCGGCGTGGACTCGATGCGATTAACGGCCATAGATTGAATCAGCGCTTCAGGTTGACCAAGGTTTGGAGCACGTCATCGCTGGTGGTAATCACCTTTGAATTGGCCTCGAATGCGCGTTGGGTAGTGATGAGGTTGGAAAGTTCAGTGGTGAGATCGACGTTGGAACCCTCCAGGGCACCGACTTCGAGTTTGCCTACCCCATTCGTATTGGGAGCAACCGGCTGGGCCAGCGGCCCGGCAGCCGTGATGCCCGAATAAAGGCTCTCGCCTTCCTTGACCAGCATCTGGGGGCTTTGGAAATTCTGCAGCAGGACCTGGCCACGGGTGAAGGTCGTATTGTCAGTGAGCGTGACGGTGATATTGCCATCGTTATCGAAGTGCCAGGATTGCACGGCGGCCGCATCGCCACCGGGGGCGCCGGTGTTATCGATCTTCAGATCGCCCAGGGTGGTCAGGCCCGCATCCGAATAGCCTTGGACCCGCAGGCCGTTACTGACCAGGTAACCGCTCGGGTCGACAGAGAAACTCCCCGCGCGAGTAGCATACTGGGCATTAGTGGCCGAGTTGCGGACGAGGAAGAAGCCACTACCTGAGATCGCCAGATCGGTCGGATTGCCGGTGGGATTGATGGCGCCCTGGGTGAAGCGATTGGAAATCGAGGCGGTATCGACGCCGGTCCCAACCTGCATGGAACCAGTGGCACCGGCTCCCTGCATGGTCTGGCTCAGAGCATCCTCAAATTCAACATCGGCGCCCTTATAGCCAGTGGTAGCTACATTGGCGATGTTGTTGCCGATGACGTCGAGTTCTTGTTGAAACTGTTGCAGCGCGCTGACACCGGAGCTGAGTGATTGGAGAAGAGGCATAATTTGTCTTGTAGGCTTGTTAGTTGAAAACGGGCGGGGTGACGCTGAGAACCTGGCTTAGATCGTATTCATGGCGGTTGACCACCAGCTTGGGCCGACCGGTCTCATTGAGCACGCCGGCCACAATGCCATGGGAAATGGTATGCCCATGAGTGAGCAAACTCACAGTCTGGCCCACCAGAGCCGAGGCCAAATGACTGGAGACAGCGTCCGAACGGAATATACCGGCAAAACGGCGTCGACGTGGTGCTTTTAAGATGTAAGCCATAGATACTCAAAGATAGGGTTTACGGCGTAGCTGCAGAGGGTGTGGAAATCGAGAGGACCTGGCTGAGGTCATACAGCGACCCATTCACAACGACTTTAGGGGTCCCCGAAACCATTTGAACCCCGCTAACGGGGCCCGAGGGGAAGGTGCCGTCCTGGGCGATGAGGGTCACCTGTCGGCCAATCAAACTGTTGGCCTGCTGGACCGACTGGCTGGCCTGCAGCAATGAGACGCTGCTTTGAGTCGATTGGGAGGCCTGCAGTGAGCTGAACTGCGCCATTTGGGCTGCGAAATCTGTATTGGATTGCGGATTTAACGGATCCTGCGCTGACATCTGCGCCACCAGCAGCTTCAGAAAGTCGTTTTGCGACAGGGTAGTGCTTGGCGCATTTGCGCCTGTTACCGGGTTGTCGACCACATTGCCGGCCGGCAGTGTTGCCGCGGCGAGAATTGGGTTGAGTGCAACTGGCATAAGAATGATTGGTTAGGCCCAGGTCTCCCAGCCGTTGTAACGGGTGCGCTGGCTTTTTGCTGCGCGGGAAGGAGTGATCGCCGGGTCGAGCGCCACCTCAGCAAAAGCGCTGGGCAGCGGCCCGTCATCAGCGGAAGAATCAAAGGGTTCTGGGGAGCGGCGTTGGTCACCCGGTGAGCCGGTAGAGCATTCAAGCGGCCCGAGATGAACTCCACGAGGCTCGAGGCGCTGTTGCAGTTCCGTCCAATGTTGATTAAGAAATTCGAAATCGCCGCGGTGCAATTGAGCATGGGCCTGGACACCGCCGCCAGCGAAGCGCAATTCGAGTGAAAGCCGCGTTCCGCCGCCGGGTTCAATCACGACCCGCAAGTTGTCAGTGCCCAGCTGAGTGAGGCGCAGGGCGTGAAGGGCAACGAGATCGTGGGTCTTCTCGAGCGCGAGCAACCGTGAATCGGCGGAAGCCGCAACGGCCATCGCCGGCGCAGAGGGCAAGGGCAATGCCGGAGCTGAAACGCTCACCGCTCCGCCGTGACCGGCAGAAAGAGCGCTGGTTCCCGGCAGATTCTGCTCGGTACCGCCGGCGTTCTTGGGCGTTTTTTCCGCTTTTTTCATCGTCGATTCCTGTTGAGCAACGGATGTGCCAAAGGCGGCAGGGAAATTCGTGCCCAGTATGTCCGCCGGACCAACCGCCGCGGAATCTACCGAGCCGACGGAGGGATCCGGCGCTGGCTGGTTACCGGGTGGTGATGGTGGCCCGAGATCGTTCGGCAACTCAGGAGTTAACAAATCAGAGATGGAGTTGGCTGAAGGGGCGGGCACATGCGCAGTTTCACAATTCGCGGCATCTTGTTTGTGGCCGTCCAAGTCTGCACGAATTGCCACTTCCGTGGGAACCATCGACCAGGGCTGCGGCAGCGCGGAGTCCGGCTCCATCTTTGGATTGCTGAGAGCCTGGCCGGGCGGATTTGAAACTGCAGTTTTCTGATCGGACTGGGAGGCCTCGACCTGCATCTCCGGAGGTACAACTCGAGGTTTGATTGAATTGGGCCTATCGGTCTCGGCAGACGGGTCTTGTTTGGTCGAAGTAACCAAAGCCGTTTCAGGCCTGCCAGCAGTCGGAAAGCGCGCGGTCGTTACTGAAGAAAGGGCACTCGTAAGGAAAGGCGCAAGATCGGATTTTTGCAGTGTTGCTGCGGCGGAGATGGGTTTCGAGCCATCCGTCGAGTCTGGAGGAATCGGCGCGAGAGCGGCCGTGTCTGAGCCGGGAATTGGGGCATTCAACTCGAGTTTCGGTGATGATTCGAGAGCAGGCGCGCGATTTTCAGACGAGTAAGATAGCGACCGACGGCGGGGTGAAGGCGTTTTCTGCGCTGGTGACGAGCTTAAACCCGAGCGCGTGTCCCGTTGCAGCGCCCGGTTCATTTGCCTTTCAAATGGTTCAGCGTTGAGAGCCGGAACTTCGGATTCAACGCTGGTTGGAGGCATGGGCGCCCCGAGCGCCTTGGGCCCGCGAGGAATGAAGGGAACCATGGCTTTACTTCGGAGCGGACGCTGGAGTGCCGGGCGGCGGCAAAACCAATCGCATTTTTTCCGTTAACTCCGCGGCCCGTTTAGCTTCGGTCTTGCCCATTTTGCTGAGCGTATCCAGGATGACGCTGGCCACGTCGGCCTTGAGCAAGTACAGCACACTGACGGTTTGGTTTTCAGGCATTTCGTTTAACATCGCGGCCGCACCCTCCGGCGACATGGAGGCAATAATCTTCACCTGGCGTTTGAGGTTATCCATCTCCTGAGACTTCAACCGGACAACGTGCGCGTCGAAGTCGGTCTGCAACTGGTGCACGGCCTGGGTCACAGCGAGAATCTCCTGGCGCTCGGCCTCGAGGCGTTTTTGTAGTTCCTGCAACTGTTGTGCCCGTTGGGCCAGCGCTTCCTTCTCGTGTTTGATTTCCTCAACCCACTGTTCGAGCTCGGGATTGCGGAAGTTCCAAGAAGCCTCACCGTCTGCGGCGGGCGACGGTTCTAGCTCGGGGGTGGGTACTTCAATCTGCCCGGGCCGCAGCAAAGCCGCGGTCGTCGCGAGGTACAGGAGACCGCCGATCAGCACCACCGCCCAGGAAGATTTTAAAAAGCGCCCCATGGCTAGTCAGAAATGGTCCTGCTCAAAGCTCGCGGTGTCACCGGGAATTGCGCCATTTGGATGGCCAGTTCATCGAGAATCTTTTGTTCGGATGCCTGTACTTGCCGCTGATGGGCGGCGCGGCGGCGGTCATGCAGCCGATCGAGTCCATCGCGCTCCTGGGTCGCGAGCATGAGCTCCTGCCAGACGGCATCGACGGCATGACGAGCAATCTCCAGAGCCGCAGCCTTTTCTTTAACGCGCAGCTCAAGAACATTGCACCAGGCGCGCGCGCGCAGCAGTTCGCCGCTATTCACTCCAGCAGCGAGCTTGTTGCAAAGGCCGGCCCAACATTCGCTCAATTCCACGCTCGCTTTTTGGACCCGGCCGGCGGCCTCTTCGCAAGCTCGCAGAGTCCTGGCATAGCGCTGCCGGGCGGAGTCCTCGGCTTGTTCTTTCAAGGCGCGGATGGGTTGGAGTGAAAAGCGGAATGGTTTCATAACATTAGGGGCTAGCTATTAAGACGTGCGCAGCAAATTACCGGTAACGGAGGCTTTGGCCGCGGCCAGCGGGGCTTTGGCCACGGGTGCGGTTGGGGTTGTCAACGCTTCGCTCAGCAGCGACCAACTTTGCGCGGTGGCAAATCCTTCGGAGATATTCTGGCGCAAGAACCGCGTCAAAGACGGGTGCAGCGCGATCGCGCGATCCATGACCGAGTTGGTGCCGGCGGCATAAGCGCCGATATTGATCAGGTCCTGATTCTTTCGATAGACGGCCAGATGCTCCCGGGCGGCGGCGGTCAACTCCAGTTGCGCTGGGGACAACAGGTCGCGATTGAGCCGGCTGACGCTTTCGAGAACATCGATGGCAGGGTAGTGGTTCTGAGTGGCTAACTCCCGAGTGAGCACGACATGACCATCGAGAATGGACCGAACGGCGTCCGCAATCGGGTCGTTCATATCGTCAGCTTCGACCAGCACCGTAAACAAGCCGGTCATCGAGCCCGTTTCGCCCGTGCCCGCCCGCTCCAGCAACTGTGGCAACAGTGAGAACACCGAAGGCGTGTACCCGCGCGAACTGGGCGGCTCGCCCACCGCCAGGCCGATCTCACGTTGGGCCATGGCGAAGCGGGTGACCGAATCCATCATCAACAAAACATTCTGACCCAGCTCGCGGAAATATTCGGCAATCGCCATCGCCAGGAACGCGCCTTTGA
>DASRFK010000174.1:0-6555 GCA_035651635.1 Verrucomicrobiia bacterium
GAAAACGAACGCCGCGCTTCTCATTGGGTTACGTTATTAATCTGCTGGTACATCTCGTCCGCCGCCTTGATCACCTTGGAATTGGCTTCATAGGCGCGCTGACTCACAATCAGGTTGACGAATTCCTCGACCACGCTGACATTCGACCCTTCCACGTAGCCTTGCATCAAACTGCCGAGTCCCTCCTGCCCACCTGGATTGGCTACCGTAGCTTTTCCGGACGCGTCGGTCGGCTCAAAAAGGTTGTGGCCGATACTGTTTAAACCCGCGGGATTAGGAAACAGCGCGAGTTGGATCTGCCCCGCCACCGTCGTGGCCGTCTGCCCAGGTTGCGTGTAAGTGACGGTGCCGTCGGCGGCGATCGAGATGCTCTGTGCCTGCGATGGAATCGTGATCTGCGGCTGTATTAGGCTCCCGCTGGAGGTTACCAGATTGCCGTTGGCGTCCAACTGAAAGCCTCCATCACGCGTGTAAGCGATCTGGCCGTTGGGCTGCAGCACTTGAAAAAAGCCGTTGCCTTGGATTACTAGATCCAAGGGATTATCGGTCTGCTGAAAATTTCCCTGAGTGAAAATGATTTCGTTGGAAGCAGGCCGCGTTCCCAGACCCACTTGCAAACCGCTCGGCACGATGGTTTGCGCGCCCGCAGCGGCGCCGGGCTGGATGTAGCTTTGGTACAACAGATCCTGAAATTGCGCCCGGCGCATCTTAAACCCGTTGGTATTCGAATTCGCCAGGTTATTGGCAATGTTGTCAATGTTCATCTGTTGCGCGTTCATGCCGCTCGCCGCGCTATAAAGAGCTCGCATCATTTTTGTGCTCCGCTTTCTGCTCCTGTTCCTCTTTGTGACCCTCGAGGTATTTCTCGTATTCCGAACGAGTCTTCGTGTTCCACTTGTTTTCTGTTCCCGCTCGACGTCCGATCAGTTGTGTATTCGGCTCGTGCATGGACGTTTACGATGCCACCTTGGCTACTTCTTCGACGGAGCGCCGCTTCATGTCGGCGGCGATCGTCATGGCCTTTTGCAGACTCTCGAATTGCCGCAGGATGGTGGAAAGGCGGGCAGCGGAATGGGCCGCTTCCGAGTTGCCGGTCTCGACTTTTCCTTGCTGGACTTCCGCGTTCGCTGCCGGAGTAGCCTTTGCGTCGGGCAGGATCGCCCTAAAGTAATTAGCGCCCCTTTTGGTCAGCGCGCCGGGGTCGGCGAAGTCGACTAATGCGACCTGCGCCACTGGCTGTCCGCCCTGCAGTACGGTTCCATCTGGATTAATTTCGAAGCTTTTGGAACTGTCGAGTAGTATGGGCTTGCCGTCTGTTCCCTGGACCGCATACTCGTCCTGGGTTTGGAGCTCACCGGATTTGCCGACGCGAAAACTGCCACCTCGCGTGTAAAGAGGACCATCCGTGGTGCGCGCCACAAAAAATCCTTTGCCATTGAGCGCCAGGTCTGTTGAATTACCGGTCGACACCAACGTCCCCTGTGAAAAATCGATCCAGCGATTTTGGATTACCGGTAAGATGGCCGGCGTCGTTCCTTCCGGGGAATCAGCCGCTTCAGGGGACACATAGAGCTCATAGGATTCGCGGTCCGACTTAAACCCTGCTGCCGATGCATTGGCCAGATTGTTGGCCAACATATCGAGGGTTTGGATTCGGGCTCGAATTCCGCTAGCTGCGGCGGTGGTAAGTGAGTCCATGCTAGTTCCAGCTGTCGGAATCAGGAAAGCAATTAAGGGACCGCTGGCAATTCGGTTCGTGGGCGCCAAAATCCTAACGATAAGAGCGTTAGGCACGGATTGCGAACGGCGAGAAAATATCAAAGCGATGCTTGTGCCAAATTCGTGCCTCCGTTATGTTTGCAAAGTGATGACACTATGACGGCATTATTTGGCAGCCGCCATGCAGCCGTCAGGACGTGACTGCCGCGGGGATCGAGCTCGTTCAACCTGTCAGCAATTCTCCAGCACCAGCGCAAGGCGGCGCGGCTTCTCTCCTCCCCGTCCAGCCGGCGCAAGAGCGGGATGGTTTCCTGCCGGTGTTGAATGCTCTGCTCGATCCAAATGAAGCAGCAAGCCGCGAAGTGGCGTCTGCCCGGCCGGAGAACCGGCCGGGTGGCATGCTGGCCTTAAGAACTGCCACGCTCGCCGATGCATTGAACGCTCATTTTGGTGCAGCCGAATCTAACTCGGTGCCGTACCGCGTCAACCTGGGCGACACAAAATCAAACAGCAACCCCGCGAAAGAAGGCGTCCCGGCGAGGAGCCCTGGCAGCAGAATTGTGGCGAAACAGCACTTTTCCGCTTCCGACCTTACAGGCATAAACGCCCTGTCTCGCCTGGACGCCGCGTCCGCAATGAATTCCTCGCCTCTCGGGGCCGTCCTCCCCGCGTTGTTCGCTGATTCGATACCGAACCTGCAGCAAGGATCCGGTCAACCGGTGCAACTGCCGAACGGGCCTACGGTCAGAGCGAATAGGGAAGTTGGCGCTGTTTTGGATCGCCGTCTAACTCCTGCCACCGGATTGCCCGGTGATCTCGCGTTTGCGCTGCATCTCAGGTGGCAACCTCCGGGTTCTTCGCTTGCCGCCCAACTGACCCGCACGTCCTCGAGTCAGAGGTCCGAAGAGTCAGACTTGGAGCACACTCCGCTCGATAAAGCTGAAACGGAAAGCCTCCCGCCGGCCGGCGCTCCTAACTTCTTTGGCGATTTGGGACCAAGAGGTTCAGCGGGTTCGACGAACCAGTCGCAAGTTAGAGCAACCGGCGTTTCTTCTTACAACCTAATTCCTGGAGGCGCAAGGGCTACTAGCGCCCTCGGTACCGGCCGGGTGGAATTAGCGGATCGTCCCAGCCTGAATATTCCGGTATCCGATGGCAGGCGGTATGTCACTACGCCTGCCAGCGGCTCGGCAGCACATAACGGCCACTACATGGACGATGTGGAGCGAACGCAAAGCCAAAGGGAAGAGAAAACCCCGGAGACAGCACCAGACAAAGTGCCAGATATAGGCCCAGATGCAGGGGCGAACTCGGCGGAGGATACGAACGAAGCCAAGCGTGAACGCTCCAATGGGTGGGCCGGTACACGTGCGGACTTGTCATTCGACAAGGCAGGATCGGGAGAGCACAGCAGGGAAATGTCACCCGATTCGCAAACACAGACTTCGGTCGGGTTAAGGTCCGACAAATTTCACCACGATATACGCCCGGGCGATAGATTCTGGAACGACACTTCCACGCGCGAGGCTGTCCTGCGTGCTCCGTCCACACGGATTACCGGCGCAAATGCAGACGACGGTCCGAGTGCAATAAGCGAGCGGGGTACTCTCCAGCCAGGTGGGGAGCAGAACACGGAAAAGAAGGACCGCGAAAATTCGGATCTCGCGACCGGCGAACGAAATCACGCTGGGGCGGATAGCGCAACTGACCACCTCCGTGTAGGCTCCGAGAGAGCGTCAGAAATGCATGCAGCAGCGCAGCCGGCCGGCCTGGTAACACCCGCCGTTCGAAACACCATCGCGGCTGCCGCCCCGGCTCACAATGCAGCCGAGCAGCCGCAAGCGGGCGGATTGGCGTCGGCCACCAAACCAGCTGCAATGCAGCCGGTCCGCGACATTTCCTTCCATCTTGCAACCGACGCCTCGAAGGTGGATATCCAAGTGGCCGAGCGGGCCGGAAAAATTCAAGTCGCTGTTCGCACCGCGGATTCCGATTTGGGGAAGTCGCTCCAAAGCAACTTGGGAGATCTGCTAGGCCGTCTGCAAGATCAGGGATTCAGAACGGAATCGTGGCTTCCGGTAAACCCAGGGCACGTGAATACGGCGGGAACGACCATGCCGAAGGAGCCCTCCAACTTCGCAGACGGCCAGGGCCGCGGAGGTCAATCCCATAGTGACGGCCAGGCTAATGGCGGCGGCCGGCACAGCCAACAGGATTCTGGCCGGCAGCAGCAAGGGCGCTGGAAATCTCAATTCGATGCGCTCCTTTCGCCATCCCATCGGAGCGCCTCCGGTAGCTGAAACGATCTTCATTAAAGAAGGACCTTTGCTTTTGAGAAAGAAGGAGTGAACAATGAACCCAACCAGCGCAATCTCGAATAGTGGAACGAATCCAGTGTCGCCTTCGCCGGCTGCCGGATTTAGCCCGGGGCGCAATTCCGGAGCCGCCACCGACCCACTAGGCGGCTTGGCAAGCGAACAGGCCTTTTTGCAATTGCTGGTTGCGCAGCTACAAAACCAAGATCCCACCGCCCCGCAGGACGGTATCCAATTTGTGGCGCAACTGGCGCAGTTCAGTTCACTCGAACAACAGATTCAAATGCGCACGGACCTGGACAGTATTAGCGGGGTTCTCAACAGCAGTTTGAGCGCCGCCACACAGCCTTCACAAGGAACCACACAACAGTCCTAACCACTCAATCCTCGTAGGAGAATCCCATGGCATCATTTTCCACTGCACTTTCGGCGCTTTCCGCTTTTTCCACGGCGATAAACGTAACGGGGAACAACCTGGCCAATCTGGGCACCATTGGTTTCAAAGCCAGCGAAGTTTCCTTCCACGATCTGGTGACGCAGTCGATCAGCGCCGGTCTTGGCAACACCCAGGTCGGATTCGGGGTGGGAACCCCCACCACCGCGGCCTTGTACTCGCAGGGCGCTCTCCAAACCACTGGCGGTAAGTTGGACGCAGCCATCCAAGGCGATGGTTTTTTTATCATTTCAGGACCGAACAATTCCATCGAATACACCCGCGCTGGCAATTTCCAAACCGACCAAAACGGAGATCTCCAGACGGCCACGGGCCAGCAGGTGCAAGGCTGGACCCAGCAGAACGGAGTCCTGAATACTAATTTGCCGCCCAGCAACATTACGATCCCTACCGGAATCGTCCAACCACCCGTGATTACACAGAATTTTTCATTTGACATGAACTTGAACGCAGCGGCTACGCCGGGAACAACTGCCGCGACTTTCGCCACCTCGGTCACGGTTTACGACTCTCTCGGCAATGCGCACGTGGTAACCGCTACCTTCACGGAAGATCCCACCACGGCGGGCCAGTGGAACTATTCGATCAGCATTCCCGATTCCGATGTCGCGAATCCACCGGCGACTCCCTTGACGGGCAGCGTCAACTTCAGTTCCAGCGGTTTCCTGACAACGCCCGCGGCCACCGACCCTGCGCCCCAACTGCAGATCACTGGTCTGGCGGACGGCGCGGCGGATATGACTCTCAACTGGAACTTATACAACGGCTTCGCACCGCGCTTGACGCAGTTTGCGCAGGCTTCCTCGGTTTCGGCGGTCTCGCAGGACGGATCGGCGGCGGCTCAATTGACGCAGGTCGCTATTGGCGCAGGCGGGCAGCTGCTGGCGCAATTTTCCAATGGCCAACAGACCGTGGTCGGCCAGTTAGCTATGGCCACGGTTCGAAATCCGGACTCGCTGCTGGCCGTGGGCAATAACGCCTATCAACTGAGCGCCGCCTCGGCTCTTCCGGCGGTGGGGCTGCCCGGCACGGGAGGACGCGGGACCGTGGCAGGCGGTTCGGTCGAGTCATCCACCGTAAACGTTGCCACCGAGTTCACTAATCTGATCGTCTACCAACGTGGTTACGAAGCCAATTCCAAGATGGTCAATGCGGTGGATGAACTCAGCCAAGACACCATTAGCTTAATTAAGTAACGCATACTCATGACACCGCTCGAGCAAATCTCCGATTTCGCCGACATTCCCATGGATGTCGAAGTGGAGCTGGGCCGCAGGACCATGACCATCGCGGAAATCCTGCAATTGGGGCCGGAGAGCGTGATTCGCATCGCCCGGTCAGCGGGGGACAACATCGACATCCTGGTGGGCGCGACGCTGATCGGCTATGGAGAGATCGTAATCATCGAGGATGCGGTAGGGGTTCGCATCACCGATTTCCGCCAGGAGGATTAACGGAGAGTGGAAGGGAATGGCATATGGATCTTGCCCGTGAATCGCTCGCGCTGGTATTGGTCTTCGGGCTCTTGGGCACGGCGTTATGGTTCCTGCGGCAGAAAGGCAGCTTTCGGATCGAGCGCAAGAACACAGGCGGGGCGCGTCTGGAATCGCGCGGCAAACTGGCGTTGACCGCGCAACACTCCATTCACCTGATCCGCGCCGGAGACCGGGAACTGATCCTGGCGCTGCATCCGGCGGGCGTCACCTTCCTGGGCGACGCGGCTGGGGGGGTTGCGCCGGGAACGGAAGAAGAACTGCGTATGGTTCACGGAGATTGTTCTTGACGACACGAAGGCGGTTGTTGATCCGGAGGTTGTTCCCCAAAAGAATCATCGCGTGCTCCATTTGCGGCAGCCTAGGCGTTTTGTCGGCCGGTTCTGTGCTGGCGCAGACTCCAGGGGCCCTGCTGGGGGTCTCTCTCACCCCCTCCAAAGGATCGGCACCACTGAGCGTCCCTATGCAGATCATCGTCTTGTTGACGCTGCTTACGATTCTGCCGGCCGTGCTCATGTCGGTGACCCCATTTCTGCGCATCAGCATCGTGCTGCACTTCCTGAGGCAAGCGCTC
>DASRFK010000175.1:0-16443 GCA_035651635.1 Verrucomicrobiia bacterium
CCGAGCGCCAAAAACAAGCCGGCGCTCGACTTCCTGGAAGCAACCTGTCGCGAGTATCAGCAGCCGCTTAACGGAGGGTCGGTTTTCCGCCTGCCGGTCGGCTTTGCCGCGGAGTTCGCGTTTCGACTGAACCCGGAATCCCAACCAGGCAGGGCAGGGGACATGATCGATTCGAACTCGCGTCTCACTCAATCATCCGGCCATGCTCCCGGAGTTGGAAGCGCGGCCCGGTTCGACATGTGCCGCAGCATTGCGCTGGAAACCACGGACGTGGGCGCGATTCAGGAGCAGATCCGAAAAGCTTCTGTTGTGCGGACGCGCTCGCCCTCAAATTGCGCGGTGCCCAGAACCGAACTAGAGAGACAGTTATGCCGGCTTTGGGAGCAATTGCTCCGGGTCGAGCCGGTGGGAGTGAACGACGACTTTTTCGCGTTGGGCGGCCATTCGCTGCTGGCCGTTCGGATGTTTGCCGAAATCGAGAAACTGCTTGGGCGCAAATTTCCACTCGTCACCTTGTTTCAGGCGCCCACGATCGAGGAGTTGGCCCTTGTCCTCGAGCGGGAACAAGGCGCGGGTTCCTTGCTGGTCCCGATTCAACCGGCGGGAGACAAGCCGCCGTTATTTCTCGTGCATGGAGCCGGTGGCGACGTGCTTTGGGGTTACGCCAACCTGGCCGCGCATCTGCCGCCGGACCAACCGGTTTTTGGCATCAGGTCGTCGTCGGGCTCGCATGCGGACCAAAACGCCAGCCTGCACCTCGAGGAAATGGCTCGGTCCTATCTCGACGTCGTGCGGACGCGCCAGCCGCAAGGCCCGTATTATTTGGGAGGCTATTGTTTCGGCGGCAATGTGGCCTACGAGATGGCTCGCCAGTTGCGCCTGCAAGGCCAGCCGGTCGCGCTGGTGGTGTTGCTCGATGCCGCACCGGCTAATGCCGGCTACGAAAGGGTCACTTGGTGGCGCCCGGCGTTTGCCTGGCACTTTGCACGCAACCTGTGCGTCTGGCTGGAAGACTTCGTCGCCCTGAAACCAGAAGACCGCCGCCGCTTGATTGGCCGCAAACTTCGGGCCGTTGGCCGCAAACTCGCTCGACGGCTTAACCTGGCGCGGGGTCCCGCAGCCTTTGACCTCGAGGAAGTCATCGACCCGCGGCATTTCCCCGAGCACGAACTGAAGCTGTGGCAGGTCCATCTTGAAGCGCTGATTGCCCACATCGAACGGCCCTATGCGGGTCGCGTAGCCCTGCTGCGCACGCGCGGTCAACCGCTTTTCTGTTCGCTCGAAAATGATTTTTGCTGGGGCAAATTGATTGCGGGCAATTTCACCGTGCACTGCATTCCCGGATCGCACGAGAACATTTTTATGGAGCCGAACGTTCGCGTGCTGGCCTCGGAAATGGCGAAGCTGCTCCAGGAGACTGGCAGCCACTCGAAGCTTTCGGAGGTTGGCCGCCTTACTGAGCCTGTTACCCATCTATGACCTTACTGCGATTTCTGCTGAAGACCTGCCGTGGCCTGATGTTCTGGACGATTGTCACCTCAGTCCTGAGCGGCGCGTGCAACGCTGGTTTGGTGGGCCTGGTCAGCAGCGCCTTGACGCGCACCCGCCCGGCCACGCGCGCCTTCATCTGGGCTTTCGTCGCGCTGGGCGTGGGGAAGGTGGCCAGCAACCTGGTCTCCCAGGTTGTGCTGGCCCGTTTTTCCCAGGGGGCCATCGCCCGGTTGCGACGCGACTTGATCAGCCAGATTCTCGGTGTGCCGCTTCGCCAATTGGAAGAGATCGGCTCCGCGCGGATCCTGGTGGGGCTGACCGACGACATCTTCAACATCACCCAGGCCTTATTGGCCATCCCGGTCGTGGCGGTAAACGTGGCCATCCTTCTGGGCGGCGCTGCTTACCTCGGGTGGCTATCCTGGCAAATCCTGGCCGCCGTGGCGGTCCTGATTGTTCTGGGAGGAGTGGGCTATCGCTTAATGGTCGGGCGGGCCTTTCACTGGTTAAATTATGCGCGGGCGGAGGAGGATCGGTTGTTCGGCTACTTTCGCGCGCTGACAGAGGGCATCAAAGAACTCAAATTGCATCGGAGCCGGCGCAGTGCCTTTTACCAAAACATCCGTGACACGACCGATACCTACCAGGCGCACAACGTCGCCGCCGAAACGTGCTTTATCACCGCCCAGAACTGGAACCATTTTCTCTATTTCGCGCTGATTGGCGTCATTTTGTTCGTGGTGCCGCGCTTTGCCGCGTTCAACCGGGAAACCTTGACCGGTTACGTCGTGACTTCGCTTTACCTGATGGGCCCGCTGGCCGGCGTGATGACCAGCATTTCTCTCTTCGGCCGCGCCAGTGTGGCTCTCCACAAAGTCCAAGAGCTTGGCGTATCCCTGTCATCACATGCCACCGAGGGTTGCTCCTTCCAAGAGTCTGAGAGCGAGACCACCTTCTCTCGCCTCGAGTTTAAAGGTATCGTTCATTCCTATCATCGCGAAGCCGAGGATAGCCATTTCGTACTGGGACCGCTCGACTTGACCTTCCGTCCTGGAGAACTGGTCTTTCTGGTCGGCGGCAATGGCAGCGGCAAGTCGACCTTGCTCAAGATCATCGCCGGATTGTACGTGCCCGAGGGCGGCGAGGTTCGGCTCGACGGTCGCCTGATCACCGACGAGAACCGGGACCAGTACCGCCAGCTCTTTTCGGCCGTGTTCGCCGACTTTTACCTGTTCGACAATTTTCTGGGATTGCATAGCAAGAACCTGGATTCGCAGGCTGAGGAGTACCTCGCCTTGCTCCACCTGCAGCACAAGGTCAAGATCCGCAACGGCGCATTGTCTACTACCGCGGTCTCGCAAGGCCAACGCAAGCGCCTGGCTTTGTTAACCGCCTATCTCGAGGATCGCCCCTTTTATCTCTTCGACGAATGGGCTGCCGACCAAGACCCCTATTTCAAAAACATTTTCTACACCCAACTCCTGCCCGAGCTCAAAGCCCGCGGCAAAACCGTGCTCGTCATTTCGCACGACGACAAATACTTCGAGGCCGGAGATCGCGTCATCAAACTCGATTACGGCAAGTTGGCGGTAAGTTCCTCGGCGGTTCCTGAAGCCGGAGTACTGGTCTGAGCCGGGTAGTTAGCTCTTTTTCATCGGCCAACGGGCCTCGACCAGGGCTTTATAGCCGCCGATGAGTGAAAAGACATTCCGGTAACCCATCTTCTGGGCCGCCGAAGCCGTCAGCACCGAGCGGTATCCTCCGCCACAATACATAATGATCTCGCGATCCGGATCCGGGATTGTCTTTTCCAGGTCTCGTTCGAGGATGCCTTTGCCCAGGTGAATCGCTTCCGCCGCGTGGTCTTTCTCCCACTCTTTATCTTCCCGCACGTCCACCAGCACTGCTTGAGGGTTCTTAGCCAGGCGCTCGCGCGCTTGCTCGATAGTGATCTCTTTGACGTAAGGCCGTTCCTGGGTGACCAGTTTCAGAAATCCCGGTGAGTGTTCCATGGCCCGAACCTAATCCGGGAACGCAGATGCGCAAAGGCGAAAAACCAAACTGACCACGGCGGAGGCGCATTTTGACACTACCACCCGAGGTAGAGATGTCGCGCTGCGACTCCGGGCCGCGTATTGGTTGGCGGCGCACCGAATGAAACTTTTGTGTACCGGATCTGGTTTTGTTCCGCCCGCTGTACGGGCGGGGACATCGCAGCGCGATGTCCCTACCAAAATGAATGCATTGACTCGGGCAACGCAAGGAACCTCGGCAGCGCTGCTGGTTAAAACGGCGGCGCTCGACCAAGACGTCGCTACACTATGCTTATCGCTTGAGTCTAAAAAACTTGGCGTTTGAAGCCGGGATCAGCGTGGCGCTCACGCCGGTGAGGTTTGTGATGTAGGTGTTGGATGCCGCGGTCCAGCTCGCCGGGATCATTTGGTCGGAACTGTAGAGCCGAAAATCCTGGGCGTACAAAGGCCAGCTCAAAATCGAGTTCCTGCCGTTCAAGCTGACGCCCAGAGCGGGAGCGGGATAGGGGTCATACGGGCCGAATGCGGAGGCCGTGCCGGTCGTGCTTTCGAACGCGCCCAGGTCCAGAGCGGAACGCCGGATCCGCCAAAACCGGTTCGTGGCTTCGTCCTTGTAATATTCCTCGCCAGGCACAGCCGACGCCACCGCCGAGGCGGCACCGATGCAAACGCTCCCGCTGGCGAGTGTGAAATCTTTGGCGGCAGGATTGCGAAATCCGGGAGCACCGGAGCGAATCGACCCAACCAGCGGTCCACTGGCAGCGTTGGTTTGAAGCCAATTGTTCTGTCCGACAACCGTTGCATTGTTGGTATCTTCGATCAACACCGCGGTTTTGGTGCCGTAAATAATGTTGTCGGAGATTTCGGCGGTCATGTGGGTGGCGTCGGCGTTGGAAACGTGCACGAGCGCCGAGTTGGTGTTCACCCCTACGAACGTATTGTAAAGCATATGCAACGAGAGGGTCAGGTTCGCCAGGCCGGAATCGTTGTAAAGGGCGACGACCTGGGAATGATTGCCCGGCAGGTTGTTTTGGACGAACACATTTCCAAGGAGGGTCATGGTTTGCGTAAACGGGCCCGTGCCGCTGAAATCGTCGTCGCTCATTAAATCCCCTTCGTAATTGTTGGCCCGGGCAAACCAGTTGTACTGCAGATAGGAGCTGCGGCAACGGATGTGGAAATTCTCGCCTTGCACACTGTCGTGCACGTAACAATACCGCATCGTGAGGAAGCCACCATACACATAAATGTTGTGGGTCGGCGCGGATGACGAAGCGCCGAGATTCCCATTCGCGTTAAACTCGCAGAACTCGACCGTGGCCTGACTGTTCTGGGTGCCGCCCGTCAGCCCGTTGTCGTTCTGGTAAAAAACACAGTCCTTGATGTAGAGATTCGTCGTTCCGTTATAATAGCGAATCCCCGCCGAATTGAAGGAAGCCGTGCGGGCATGCTTAAAAACGATCCCAGAGATATTATATCCGTTCGCGCCGCTGAACTGCCAACCGCCTCGGCCGCGGTCGCCCGCCGTGTAACTGCCCGGCGCATTTTCGACCAACGTTGAGCCAAAATCCCAGACCGGCGGGTGAGCTGGGTCGAGGGCACGAATTGTGATCGGATTCGTTACCGAGGCCTGCGTGGTCAGATACACGCGAAATGCGTAGGTCCCGCCCGCGATCACTACCTGGTCGCCCGCGACCGCGCTCTCAATTTTGGCGTAACTATCATTGGTCGTGACATTGATGATTTTGGCTGAGCTTGATCCAGGCAGGATGAAAAGCAAAAGAGCGGCGCACAAAGGGGGGGCCAAATCGCGAAACTTCATAAATCGCAAAGGTGGAACAAGAGCATCGGCTGTGCCAAGCAGCTCAGCATCCCTTGTCTGTGTTCGGATACGCAACCCAATGCCGTCGGAACGCCGCATTCATGCGGCAGCAGCAACGTAACTGAAGAGCTCAGCTTTCGGTTTTCCCAATCTGCGGTCGCCCCGAATCTGTGGGGTGAGTTGCTCCCGTAGGTTCCGACAGGAGTTCACGGCGGCCGGAAATACACCTTGGTGTTTTCGTGCACGTCGGCCGAAGCCAAAATCTGCGCGGGGGTTAGCCACAAGTACTCGCCATGCTGATCTCGAGGGAGCCGCGTCGCGTCTAGAGTCAACCGCAGTTCGTGCGCCAGAACAATGTAATGCGTCCCGAAACCGGGCAGCTCAAAGCGATTGGTTGGATAGAGGTGCTCGTACACCCCGACGAGCCGTGCTTCTGACAACGGAACCTCGACTCCAAGCTCCTCCTTGGTCACCCGGTTAAACGCCGCAGCCAATCTCTCGTTCTTCGAGATGCGGCTTCCGGGCACGAAGAGCAAGCCTTTGGCCGGTTCATTCAGCCGCCGTCCAACCAGCACGCGGTCTCCCGGGGTGCGCACGATTAAGTCGATGGCCACCAGCGGCGTCAGGCGGATAACATCGGCAAACTCTGCGGGCGTTACCCATTCTCCGGGCGCAGGCTCGCGCTTGGATTCGTCTCTGCGATTCATACAGCCGTCCAGATTAACTCGGCCCGGCAGACCTCCGCCTGGTCAGAGTTGGTGATCGAATGCTCCATCCGCAATGGGCTCCGTTCGTGCGAATGGATCGACACCGAATCAGCCCAACGTGTTTCTCCAACATAGTTGAGCTCGATACTTCGCAACAGATGGTTGCGGAGGAAATCCGCCGGGTACGAGTCCAACAGCCAGCCCACATACCGGGCACTGTTCACGTGGCCGTTGACGTCAATGTCCGAATAGCGGGCCTGAGTGCTCAGGACTGCGCGTGAAGCTTTGGTGTCCAGTTCCGGCAACTTTTGCGCTTCGCGGCCAATGGCAAGCCGCGTTACTTGCGAAGGAACTTGAAGCGTTAGTTTATCCAGGCGCTGAGGCCTATGGCTGGCAGCGTCCAGCACCAGCCAGCTACTGGTCCCGGCGACCAACCGCAGGCCGGTGGGATCTCCTAGTTCGAAATCGCGCAACGCGAACACGCCGCGCGTGCCTCTTGGCCAGGTAATTGATTCCACAAGCTGGCCCCAGGTGGGATGTGTCTCAATCTGCACGAGCAAACGTGAAAGAACCCAAAAACGGTTCTGCCGCGCCAGGTCGCCGTAGCCGATTCCGAGCTGCTCGGCATGATTCCAGGCTGCTTCCACGAACCAGCGACAGATCGCTTCGGCGGTGGCGCGTTTGGCGAAGTCGACGTCGTAGGAACGGACTCGTTGCTGCTCGCGCCAGACGCCGGGTTCGGCTGGCGGAGCCATGGCCGGTTGATTCTCCCCGCTCTGACTGCTCAAGGCGAGAAAGCCTGCAGTTCGGCGCAGGATGCGAAGGCCTGACGATCATTGTCGCCGCAGGCGGGTTTTCCGATGACGCGCACGGCGCACGCCTTGACGGCCGGCGTCAACGAGCAACTAAAAGTTTGGCCCGGATGCAACCCGGCGGAATTCACCGCCGTGGTCGAAGGGTAACCGGCCAATTCACCCACAGTTTGCCAGGCGCCATTTGATTGTAGGAGTACCTGCACGCGCGGCTTTTGCTGGCTGGTATCGAACCAGCCGCCGTCATGGAAAGTCGATCCGTGGACAAACACCACCCGGCTGATGAGCGCCGGTTGATCCAAGGTGACGCCGAACCAGTCGGCCTCGGCTGGTTTGCCGTCGAAGGTCACCACCGCCGAGTGCAAGTCATCGTCGTTGATGGATCCGTTTATGTTGCCTGGGCGCGAGCGCGATTCGTGCCCTTCGAGCAACACGTTGCCCTCCGGGGCGCTGGTCCGCAACGGCAGCCAGACTTTGTAATTCGAACCGGTCCCGCCGGCATCGGCAAAAGGAATGAGGCGCACCGGTAATTTGAGGCCGGCGGGCAGCGACTGTACTGCAGTACGAGTGATGGCGTTAATACGGAAAACGCGCGCACCGGCCCACGTCTTTAGCGGCTCCGGGGCTGACTCAGGAGTAACCTCCAGGTCCTTTACAGATGAACTTGCCAGGGCGACGGCTTTGAGGGGCACCGGCGCTGTTTTACCTTCGGGATGTTCCAGCAGCGCCTGGTCGGCCGCCAGTACTAACGGACCATAGAGGACCGCTGCCTTGCCTTCATTCTTATGGTCACCGACGACCACCCGCGGCTCCATCTTCAGCGTCAGGTCGATCCGGTCGCCGGCCTTCCAGTTACGCTGAATTTGCAGATATCCGTCGACCAGTGATTGGGTACTCACTCTCCTGCCGTTCACGGACACCTTCGCCGCCCGACACCAGGCCGGGATTCGGAGCTTGACCGAGAAATCCGACGTGACAGACGGGTCGACTCTTAGTCGCACCTGGTCTGTGCCCGGGAACAGGGTATCGCTGTTGAGGCTAACATGTGTTTGATCGCGCAAGACCAGGTTGGCAGTGCCGGCATTGTAAAGGTTCACCACGACGCCGTGCGAATCGGTTGTCCAGGCAAACGAGGGAATCAACGCGACTCCGCGCGGACCGCTCGAAAGACAACAATGCCCGTCCAAGGTGCTGCTGTAGGGTTTCTTGCCTTCCATCTGGACGTAATAACCCCAGGCTGAGCCGTCGCACTGCTGGGCTCCGAAAAGTTGGTTGAGCACGACATGTTCGAGTTGTTCGGCAAAGCGCGCTTCTCCGGTCAGTCGCAGCAATTGCGCGTTGAACTGGAGCCACGTCACCGTAACACAGGTCTCGCCGACATTAGCAACATTCGGCAGATCGTAATTGTCGTGAAAGAGCTCGCCGTAGCTGGCCGCGCCCGTGATGTACAGGCGGTTGTCGACGATATCCTGCCAGGCATTCAGGCACGCCTGCAGGATCTCGGGATCTCCGACCGTCCGGTAATATTCGAGGGCCCCATTGAGGCAGGAGAGCATCTCGTAGGCTTTGCCATTGCCGACCTTGTCCACGCGTTTGAGCTTGAGCAGCGTCGAAATGACCTTCGGTCCATTGGGTTGCTCCCACGAGCGCAGGATGTACTTGCAGAAGTCCAGATAGCGTTGCTCACCGGTCAGGCGATAAAGCAGGACCATGGGTTCCAGCACGCTGGTAGGCGCCAGGCCGACGTGCCATCCGGCTTTAATGATATCGCGCTTGCCGTTTTCATCGCCAAAAGTGTTGCACAACAAATCACCCATTCTGCGGCAGGCGGGCAGGGGAGCCAGGTTGCCTGTATACCGCATGTACGTGATCAACCCGATCAGGTTGTACTTGTGCGCCCACACGTCCCACTCCGTCCAGCGGTCTTTGTCCAGGTAAGTGCCCAAGTAACCATCGTCCAATTGGCATTTCACCAATTCCGTGGCCACATAATCCAGTTTTTCGCGCAAGGAAGTGTCGCCGGTATTGGCCCAGGCCAGCGTGGCAGCGTGCAGCCATTTGCCAACGTGTTCGCCGTCCCAGGCCTGGCGCCCCGGACGTTTGCGATAACCTTCGAGCAATCGGGCGGGATCCAGCTTCACCAGGCGGTTGGCTTCATTGGCATTGACGCGGCTGCCAATCCAGCCGGCCAGGTGGACCCCATCGGGGATTTGAAAATCCTGTTTGTCGGCAACAGCGGGCGTGACCTTCTCCGGCAGTAAGGAAACTGCCAAGCCAGGCAGGGAGATCGAGGCAACGAGAACCGTGGCGATTCTTTTAAGCGTTTTCATGACGTTGAACCTCACGCGCGCGTCGGGTTTTTGCCGCACGTGGTACTCACGATCTTAGCCAGCTTGGCCTGGTGGCAAAAGCTTAAAACCGCAGTGAGAGACCGCAGATGAACACGGCATTACTGGAAAGAAAGGAGAGGCCCTGGATTGTGACGCAGATCAGCGAGCTCGAATTGCCGGACTCGAAGTGTCGAAAAAATGGACAGGGTGTCTGGCCATAAGCCAGTTTCCGCGGCCATACGACCTTGAGTTTCGGCGCTATCCCTCGGGTACGACAGCCATTTCGGCAGCGGCCATCAGGCTATCACGCCAGAGTTGGAGCGAGGTTTCCAAGCCCTGCAACCAGGGCAGGACCCGGTATTCCAAGGCGTTTGAAAGGGCGGTCGAATCGCCCGACCAAGCGGCGGAATCCAGTTCCTTGAGGATGATGGCTAACTGCTGCAGTTGCCATTTCCGAAGCTGCATCAAGGAGGCTCCGGCGGGCTGGGCTCCGCAGGCGTTTTCGGGCATCAAACTGAGGGTCAAAACCGGTTGGTTGAGCGTACGAGCCAAATTCCACCAGATTTCCCGCGCGTAGGAGCTATCATTGATAATCACCAGGCTAACCGCGGTAGCCACTTGGGCTTGGGCTTCGGCTGTCTGCAAGAGGGCTGTTCTGACGAGCTGCAAAGGCACTTCGGTCAGCCCGATCGTTTCAGCCTCGACGCGGGAAAACTTCTTGTGAGCCGGAAGCATCGCTGAAGGGTTCACTCGCGCCCCGTCAATACGCAATGAGAAGAGGATTCGTTGCTGCTCCAGGGCCAGGATTTCGAGGTAGGCCCAGATCGCAGCGAGAGAACGTCGCTCGGCCGGCAGAGTCACTGGCCGGGCATCAAGCATTACAGTAAGGTCGGCGCCGGTTGAGGCTGAATTACGTGTTTCAGGGTGCATCGTTAGTTGCGCCTAAATCCCTATGCAAGAAGCGGGCCAATGATGTGAGCGCGTCCGCCTGTAAGTGTGTTTTCGAGGCCCAAACTCGAAGCCCGAATACCCGAAGCCCGAAAGAAGCCCGAAATCCGAAGGCCGAAATCTGACTTTAAAGAATAGGGCCGCGCAGGCGCTCGATCAGGCGGCGCGCTAGAGCCGCGAGCCTGGGAATTGATAGAGCCAGCAAGAGCATCAGGCCCGTCAACACCCCGGCGGCTTCGCGCGGCTGACGGACATGGACCAGGCCGTTGTTTAGCACGGCAATCGCCGCCACCCCGAGCAACGTTCCATGCACCGAACCGGTCCCCCCAAAAATACTGGTCCCGCCCAGGACCACGGCGGTGATCGCAAGCAGTTCGTATCCTGTGCCGGCATCCGCCCTGGCTTGACCCAGCCTGGAAGTGTAGATGATAGCGGCTAATCCAGAGATTGCTCCGGCCAGGATGTAAGTCAGCGCAGTGCGATTCTCCACCGGCACGCCAGCGTAGCGAGCACCTTCTGGAGCAAAGCCAATCGCTCGCCACGATCGGCCTAACACAGTACGGTGAACCATTAACCAGACGAGCAGCGCGACGGTGAGGAAAAGCGGCACTTGCGTTGGCAGCCCCAACGCTTGTCCCTGGCCCAATCTCAGGAACGATTCCGGAAACGCGGTGAAGGTATCCACGCCGCGAGTGATGGCCTCAGCCAGGCCGCGGAATAATGAGAAAGTCGCCAGCGTCACGATTAAGGGTGGCAGCCGCAACCGTGTGATCAGCGTGGCGTTAATCAAGCCGCCGAATGTGCCGAAAGCCAAAGCTCCGATTCCCGCCAGCCAGATGCCCAGATGCGCATCGCGCCAGAGTTTACCAAAGAGAATCGCACAGAGGCCAAGCAGCGAGCCGACGGAAAGATCAATGCCGCCCGCCAGGATGACCGGCGTCATCGCCAGAGATAGCAGGCCGATTTCGACCGAGTGCCTCAGCAGGTCAAAGGTGTTGTCGAGCGTGCCGAAACCAGGGCCGGCGAAGTCGAAATAAAGCCATTCCAGCAAAAGCAGAAGAAACAGACCCGGTTCGTGGCGCATCCAGGCCAGGCCTCGCGGGGCGGCGGATAGTGCGGAAGCAGTGGTTATGGCGTCTTTCTTCATTCAACTCTGAACCTGCGCTCTCGGGCGATCGCCCAAGCGCCGACGCCGCACCGGCAGACCGTCGGCCATGACGGCCAACAAAATGATCAGGCCCTGAATCGCGCGTTCCCAGTAAGGTTCCAAATGCACGAACACCAGCGCGGGACTGATGCAGGCCAGCAGTCCCAGACCGAGCGCGGCTCCCCACAAATTCCCGCGACCGCCATTGATAGCAATCCCGCCGACGACCGCGGCGGCGATTGCTTTCAACTCAAGACCGGTGCCCGATTTTGGGTCGACCTGGAGCGATTGCACGGAATTGAGCAGCGCGGCAATGCCATTGAGGGCGCCGAGCAAGACAAAGACCGCGAAGGTTAAGGCCCGCGGAGGCACTCCCGCCAGTCGCGCCGCTTCGAGATTGCTGCCGATAGCATAAACGTAACGACCCGCAGCGAGGTACTTGGCCGCCCAGGCCAAAACCGTCAAAATGAGCACCGCGACAGAAACGATCAAAATTTGTCCGTGGGTTTGGCTCAATCCGAACCATTGCACCGTTGGCGGCAAGTTGACAAATTGGCCCTGACGCTGCCAGCGCAGCGCTTCGCGAAGGCTGACCATCGTCGCCAGGGTGACGACGATCGATGGCAGTTGCAGGCCCGCTACCAATGCGCCATTGAGTCCGCCCAGCAGCGCGCCGACGAGGAGGCAGGCCACCAGCACAAGCGCCGGCGGGTAATGCGCCGCCAAAAGAAGCCCCGTGCACACGCTGCACACCGCAAACTGTGACCCGACCGAAATGTCTATTTGGCGCGAGACGATAATCAAAGCCATCCCGCAGGTGACGACCAGCGCCGGGGCTTCACGGGCAGCGAGCGAAAGCAATGGCATCGGCTGGTAAAAGGAAGGGGCAAAGCCCGCCAGGCCGAGCAGCACGACTGCCAGGGCAGCAGCGACCGACCCTTCACGCGAAACGGTTCTCATGGTTCAACTACTGTCTGTCCGAAGGCGGCGGCCATGACCTCGTGCGGGTTGCTTCGGCCGGGCAGCGTCGCGACGAGTCGGCCGGCTCGCATCACCCCGATACGATCGCTCAACGCGAGCAGTTCCGGCAGATCGCTCGAGATCAGCAAGACGCCAAGGCCGCGTTCGGCCAAAGCACGAATGATTTTGTGGAGCTCGCTCTTGGCTCCAACGTCAACGCCCTGGGTCGGCTCGTCGAGAATGAGGACCTTCGGCTCGGTCGCCAACCACCGGCCCAATGCCACCTTCTGCTGGTTGCCGCCAGACAGCGAGGAAACTAGGGCGTCAGCCGCGGCCGGCCTTACGTCCAGGTCTTGAACTTGCTCGAGGGCCAAAGCCCGTTCGGCTTCAGAGTGCAGCCAGCCGTTGGGAAAAATCCGGCTCAGGCTCGCCAAGCTGATATTCTGCTCAATCGAGAGTTCGGCAATCACGCCATGGCGCAGGCGGTCTTCCGGGACATAAGCCAATCCGTGCCTCACTGCCGTTTGGGGCGAATCGACGGATGCCGGCTGGCCGTTCAGCGCGATCTCCCCGGAATCAGCCGGAGTGAGGCCGAAAAGGGTTCGCGCGAGTTCTGTGCGACCGGCCCCGATCAGGCCGGCCAATCCAAAAATTTCGCCGCGGCGAACCTCGAGGGTGATATCGGCGATCCCACAAGCCGCGCAGCCAAGACCGCGGACACTCAAGAGCGGGTGGTCCGGAATTGGGCGCGGGGCGGAGGTTTGAGCCGACAGTTCGCGCCCAACCATGAGCTGGATGAGCTTCGCCTCGCTGAGTTTATCAGTGTTACAAGTGCAAATCCGGGTGCCGTCTCGCAAAACTGTCACCCGATTCGCCAGGGCAAAGATCTCCGCGAGGCGGTGCGACACGTAAATGACGCCCGCCCCGTGATCCCGCAGGCGGCGGACGACCGCGAAGAGCAAATGTTCTTCGCGCTGGGTCAAGGAAGCGGTTGGTTCGTCCAGGAGGATCACCCGCGCGTCAGCTCCCAGTGCACAGGCGATTTCAACCAGTTGTTGCTGCGGCATCGAGAGGTCCCGCACGAGCGTGCCGGGGGCAATATCAATGCCGATCTGTTTGAGAAGCCGGCGAGCGCGTTCACGCTGGCCCTGCCAATGGACTCGCCGGAAAGGGGCGATCGGTTCCAGGCGAAGTTCGATACTTTCCGCGATGCTAAGATCGGGGAACAGAGCGGGATGCTGGTACACACAAGCGATGCCGAGATGCCGCGCCCGGCGCGGCGTCAGATAAGTGAGGGTGGCGCCGTCCAGCTCGACCGAGCCGGAATCTGGCTGTTGCGCTCCGGTCATAACCTGCACGAGTGTGGATTTGCCCGCGCCGTTCTCTCCCACCAATGCGTGAACCTCGCCCGGCAAAAGCTCAAATGAGACCTCGCGCAGGGCACGGATCGCGCCAAAGGATTTGGAGATTCTGGTCAGGCGTAAGAGTGGCGCCGGCATCGGATACGTTGAGGGTCGTCGGGTGCGAGGCACTGTAGACACGAATTTCACTAAATACCACGAAATGATTTGTGGCATTGGCGCCGCCCATTGTACTGGCCAATGGGGCGGCGCGGCCCCTTGACGAAACGGCAGGGGAAACTATTAGTACGAATATGCAGGCGGATCGATTAACCATAAAATCTCAAGAGGCGCTGCAAGAAGCGCAGCGGATCGCCCAGAACTATTCCCACCAGGAGGTCGATGGGGAGCACCTGTTGCTGGCCATGCTCGGCCAACCGGAGAGCTTGATCCCCGATTTGCTGGAAAAAATCGGCGTCCCCCCCGCCAAGCTGCGTCCGGACCTCGAACGCGAACTGGCGCGGCGACATAAAGTGCAGGGGATTAGCGGGTCGGATCTGTTCCTGAGCAAAAGCCTGAAACAGGTGCTGGATGCCGCCTCCACGGAGGCGAGCAAGCTCAAGGACGATTACATCAGCACTGAACACCTGCTTCTGGGCCTGCTGGACCAGGCGGATTCATCGCTCAAAAAGATGTTCCAAACACATGGCTTGAAGCGCGACCTGGTGTTGCGGGCGCTGGCAGATTTGCGCGGCAATCAACGCGTCACCGACCCCAACCCGGAAGACAAGTTTCAGGCTCTCGAAAAATACGGGCGCGATCTCACCGCCATGGCGCGGCAGGGAAAAATCGACCCGGTCATTGGACGCGATGAAGAAATCCGGCGCGTGATGCAGGTGCTCAGCCGGCGCACTAAGAACAACCCGGTGCTGATTGGTGAACCGGGCGTAGGCAAAACGGCCATCGCCGAAGGCCTGGCACGCCGAATTGTCAGCGGCGATGTGCCGGAAACGTTGAAGAACAAACGCCTGGTGGCGATGGACCTGGGGGCGATGATTGCCGGAGCAAAGTACCGGGGTGAATTCGAAGACCGTCTGAAGGCCTTTCTCAAGGAAATCGTATCCAGTGAAGGCAAGATCATCCTGTTCATTGATGAACTACACACGATAGTCGGCGCCGGGGCGGCCGAGGGCGCCACCGATGCGGCCAATATCATGAAGCCTCAATTGGCGCGCGGTGAATTGCGCGCCATCGGCGCGACCACGCTCGACGAGTATCGCAAGCACATCGAGAAGGATGCCGCCCTCGAACGGCGCTTCCAACCGGTCATGGTCAATGAGCCCACCGTCGAGGCGACCATTGCCATCTTGCGCGGGCTCAAAGAACGCTACGAGGTCCATCATGGCGTGCGCATCCAGGATTCGGCCCTGGTCGCCGCCGCGACGCTTTCACACCGCTATATTACCGATCGCTTTCTGCCGGATAAAGCCATTGACCTGGTCGATGAAGCGGCCTCGCGCCTGCGCATGGAACTGGATTCCATGCCGACCGACATCGACAAGCTCGAACGCCAGATATTGCAGCTGGAGATCGAGCAGAACGCCTTGCGCAAAGAAAAGGACGAGGCCTCGCGCGAACGGCTCAAAACCCTGGAACGCGACCTGGCCAATCTCAAGGAGAAAGCGCAACGTCTCAAAGCCCAGTGGCAGAATGAAAAGGCCGCCATCAACGCCGTGAGCGTCATTAACGGCCAAATCGAGCAAGTCAAAACCGACCTCGAGAAAGCTCAGCGCCAGGGTGATCTCAATTTGGCCGCCCAGATTCAATATGGGCGCTTGCCGGAACTGCAGCAGAAGCTCGCCGCGGCCGAAAAGGCCCTGCGCGAAAAGCCGGCCGGCCAGCGATTGCTGCACGAGGAAGTCACGGACGAAGATATTGCGCGGGTCGTGTCCAGTTGGACCGGCATTCCGGTTTCACGCATGCTCGAGACCGAGCGGCAAAAGCTGGTCCAAATGGAAGAGCGTTTGGAGAAGCGAGTGGTGGGTCAGGACGAAGCGATCAAGGCCGTGGCCAATGCCGTACGCCGATCTCGCAGCGGTTTGCAAGACCCTAACCGACCGATTGGCTCGTTCATTTTTCTCGGCCCAACCGGGGTGGGAAAGACAGAAACGGCGCGGGCCTTGGCTGAATTTCTGTTCGACGACGAGAATGCCATGGTTCGGATCGACATGAGCGAGTACATGGAAAAACATACCGTGGCGCGGTTGATTGGGGCGCCTCCGGGTTACGTCGGATACGAGGAAGGAGGACAACTCAGCGAAGCAGTGCGGCGCCGCCCGTACAGCGTCATATTGTTCGATGAGATTGAGAAGGCGCACCACGACGTGTTTAACGTGCTATTGCAGGTGCTGGATGACGGCCGCCTGACCGACGGCCAGGGCCGCACCGTCGATTTCAAAAATGCGATTGTCATCATGACGAGCAACATCGGCTCGCCGATTATCCAGGAGTACTATAATAGCGGAAAGCTCGGGGCCAAGGATCACGCCGAGATGGAACGGCTGGTCCGGACCGAGTTGCGCGCGCATTTCCGACCCGAGTTCCTCAACCGCGTCGACGACATCATCATCTTCCATCCGCTCGCGACCGAGGACATCGCGCAGATCGTCGATCTCCAGCTCGCGCGGCTCCGCCGGATGCTCGCCGAGCGGAAGATCACGCTCGATGTCACGCCGGAAGCCAAGAAAGTGCTGGCCGAGGATGGGTATGATCCGGCGTTCGGCGCGCGGCCCCTCAAGCGGTCGATTCAGCGGCTCATTCAGAATCCGCTCGCGCTGGCCGTGCTCGAGGGCA
>DASRFK010000176.1:0-47763 GCA_035651635.1 Verrucomicrobiia bacterium
TATGCCCGATGCGCATGTCGGCTACGGGCTGCCGATCGGAGGCGTGCTCGCGACCGACAACGCGGTCATCCCCTACGCCGTCGGCGTCGATATCGCCTGCCGCATGAAGATGACGGTGCTGGATGTTCCGATTCGCGAACTGGAACGGCACCCCGAGCGCCTCACCCGTGCCATTGAAGCGGAAACCCGCTTTGGCGTGGGGGCCAGTTTCAAAAATCGCCGACAGCACGAAGTCCTGGATGCGAACTGGGGCGTCAGTCCTGTCACCAAACAGAACAAAGATCGCGCATGGTCGCAATTGGGCACCAGTGGCAGCGGCAACCATTTCGTCGAGTTCGGAGTGTTCACGGCTCATGGGCAGATTCATGGGCTTGAAGCCGGCACCTATCTGGCGTTGTTGTCACACAGCGGCAGCCGCGGAACCGGCGCCGCGGTGTGCGACCACTACAGCAAGCTGGCATTCAGCCAATTCCCTGACCTCCCGAGCGAGCTGAAACGCCTGGCCTGGTTGTCTTTGGACTCGCAAGAAGGTCAGGAATATTGGGAGGCGATGGAGTTGATGGGCCGCTATGCCGCCGCAAACCATGCATTAATTCACAAGCACGTGGCCGCAAATCTTGGTGCCGAGGTGCTGCTGGATTTGGAAAACCACCACAACTTCGCATGGAAAGAAAAGCACGTGATCAACGGCGTGGAGAAAGAAGTGATCGTTCACCGCAAAGGTGCCACGCCGGCCGGTCAAGGGGTGTTGGGCATTATCCCGGGCTCAATGGCTTCGCCAGGCTTCGTCGTCAGCGGCAAGGGCAACGCGGAGTCTCTGAACTCGGCATCACATGGCGCAGGTCGCGTAATGAGCCGCACGCAGGCGAACAAGACGTTCGAGTGGAAGAAGGTCAACGCTTTCCTTCGAGAAAAGGGCGTAACCCTGATCTCGGCGGGTTTAGATGAGGTGCCGATGGTTTACAAAAACATCCACGAGGTGATGGCCGCTCAGAAAGACCTCGTGACCATCCTGGGCCAGTTCGATCCGAAGCTGGTCAAGATGGCCCCGCACGGCGAGCGGGCAGAAGATTAACCAATCATGAAATCGAGGCTCTGGAGTCTATTGGTCTTCATTGTATTGGTGGCCTGCCCCCATTCAGCCCTGGCAAATGCCGGGACTCCGCTGACGGGGCGGGAATGCTCCATCTGGTTTCGGGAACTCCCTAATCGATAGAGCTTTTTGAGCCTCGACTTGGCGTCCTGATCACCACGGCTTCAAGATTTGCGTCGTTTCGATTCCAGGTCCTCGTCTTCAGCCGTAATCAACAATTCCAACATTCGCTCGTGCCGGTTCAGGAAATCCTTCGTGATTTGATAATGTTCGGTTTCCGTATACTTCACCTCCGAAGTGCCGTCGTTCGCAAAGAGGTAGATTCGGGCGTTTGGGTAGGCCAAAAGGATCGGAGAGTGGGTGGCGATGACAAGTTGCGATTGGTGATAGATCAAGCGGTGAATCAAGGTAAGGACGCTCAATTGTCGTTGTGGGGAGAGCGCAGCCTCTGGCTCATCCAACAAGTAAACTCCGTCACCCTGAAATCGATGCTGGAGCAGTGAAAGGAATGCCTCGCCATGAGACTGTCCGTGCAATGAGCGCCCACCATACGCTCGTTCGACTCCGAGCCGATCGATCTCAGTAGCCACGTTGTAGAAGCTCTCGGCCCGAAGAAAAAAACCATCACTCGGATGCAGGACACCACGCTCCAGGCGAATGAAGTCATGGAGGTCCGAGTGTGTGTCCTGCGTGGCAAAGTTGAAGTTCTTGCTCCCGCCTTCCGCATTGAACCCGTATTTGGTGGCAATGGCCTCAAGCAAGGTCGATTTTCCGGTGCCATTCTCACCGATGAAGAATGTGACCGCAGGGTGAAATTCCAACCGGTGCAAATGGCGGACCGCCGGAATGCAGAAGGGGTACGGTTCAAAGTTGGTGACTTTGTCGCGTTCAAGTCGGATCGCCTGAAGGAACGTCTTTTTAATGATGTCCGGCATCTAAAGAGGACCTGCGTTACGCAGTTGGCTCGGCCTTAACAAAAATCTCCTTCGGCGCCTGATCGAAATACTTGAACAGCGCCGGGCAGAGCCAACCTTCCATTTTGAATTCGGGTGAAAAATACCAGTTGCCTCCATACTCTTCACGGCGCCACTCCAGCTTCACTTTGTAACCTGGAAATGGCGTGGCGGAGAAGAGCAGCCGAAAGCCCTTTTGCGCGTTCGGGATATCGACCACAAGCACATCGATCATCGCATCGGCGCCCGAAACGAAGGGCTCTTTGTTTAAACCAACGCGCGGATCATCAAACACCCACATGCCCTCATACCGGTAAGGAACGATCAGGTTGAGGGCGTTCATTTGGGTTTGAAATCCCGCGCGCTAAGCACCTGGCCGGTTTGCTGCCCCTCCACTGCTGCGACATAGGCCGCGGCCACTTGCTCTGCCGGCATACCCGCCGAAGGATCCCTGCCCATGCTCTTCAACGTCTCGCTGACCCACGGCGGGCTGACGACGTTGACACGAATTCCGCGCGGCAGTTCCAGGGCGGCAGCACGGACAAACCCCTCCAGACCGGCGTTGACCAGGCTGATGGCCGCGCTCCCCGGCATAGGCTCGTTCGCCAGCACTCCGCTGGTGAGTGTGAACGACCCTCCGTCATTGATGTGGTTCGTTCCCAAACGCACCAGATTCACCTGCCCCATCAGTTTATTCGCTAGCGAGAACGCAAAGTCCTCGTCTGTGAGCTTGTCGAGGGGGGCGAATCGCGCCGCCCCGGCAGCGCAAACCACAGCGTCAAAACGTGTGGCCTTTTCGAAAAGGCGCTTGATCGATTCTGTGGACGCAAGGTCCACTTGAAATTCGCCTTTTGTCCTGCCGACCCTCACGATCTGGTGGCGAGTCGAAAGTGCTTTCTCGACCGCTTGGCCAATCGTGCCACTGGCGCCAATGAGTACAATTTTCATGGTAGGCCTTAGTTTCGGCCACAAACCTCGCAACGTCCAATAGTCTCACTCTGACCGCTTGGCTTTCGGGCGTTTGGATTTAGCCGCGACGTCGATGGCCTTCCGCATCCAGGACTCCAATTGAGCAACGTCCTCCACCACATCGGCTGGGAGCTCGTAGTAGCCCATCGCGCTGTCTTCCCCGAAAGGCCGAAACGGTTCCATACCTCGTTGCTCGAACGACGGTCGCGTCGCGTCATCCACTTTGAAGTACAACCGGTCCTCTGCGATCAGGGCGAAGCACAGTCCCTGGGCATAGATCCCAACGCCGCCAAACATGGATTTGCCCGTGACGGGCATCACTCGGCCCAATTGTTCGAGCACAAACTCGCGATAGCTTGGAGATACTGCCATAGTTTATTCGGTTTCAGTGGTGTCGCGGTCCGCCCGGTGCCAGATGCGTTGCGCATCTTTATAGACTTCGCGCACGCGATGGAACGGCACGCGGTGGCCCTGACCTTCCGGATCCATCAGTTCAAAGGCCGAGGGACTCTCCGTCGGAAAGGTGACCTTCTTCAGCGGGACGATGATAATTCGATCCTCCGTCCGATCGTAATAGCCCAGTTCGAAGTTTCCTTTGGCGAACTCGGAATCCCACCGAATGCGGTTGAGCAGTTCGTGAATGGGAGTCATTTAGACGGGTTTCTGCCAACCCGGGTTTTGCTGTCCCCGTGCCTGGAGGGGCCTAGAAAGCTCCGCCACATAGGAACTGAAATACAAAACAACCCATGGCTTCTCGATGACCGTGAGCGCCGCCCGCGTTGGCTGCAGCCTTGTTAGGCAACGCCCGCGTCGTGGCCACGAGCCTCTTCTGCTACATCCTCGGCTCATACCTCATCGCCACCGCACCGGAACCAAACTCCAGCCGGCTCACGAGGTTCAGGTCGATACGCTTCGAAAGCCCCGCGAACAACGTCGGCCCGTGGCCCGCTATCCTGGGCTGCACCACCAACTCATACTCATCAATCAATCCCAGCTCGGCTAACGCTAGCGGGAGCTTCACGCCTCCCACAAACAGCCCCTTGCCCGGCTCCTGCTTGAGCCGCCGAACCGCCTCCCCTAAATCGCCGCGCACGAGCTCCGCATTCCAATCGACCCGTTCCAAGGTGCGCGACACGACGTATTTCTTCGCCGCGTCGATTGTCCGGGCGAAGGGTTCCATCCAATCGGCCATCCAATCAGGCCGCGCGCCCGTCGCCGACGGCCGCCACGCTCCCTCCATCATTTCGTAGGTCACCCGGCCAAACAGCAGGGCATCGGCCTGCGCCAGCTTTTCGGCCCAATAACGATGCAACTCTTCATCCGTCGAACCTGCACGATGATCGCAGCAACCGTCCAATGTGACGTTTATGGCGTACCGAAGGGGCCGCATTAAGTGAGTATATGCTTTACGTGTTAAGGCCGCCACGACTAGAGCAGCTTTCAACATTCTCTGGTGGGCGGCCCAGCACGGCTTGATCACCATTCACAACGCCCCACGCTCGTTCAAAAGGCGCAAGGTCGCCCGGCATTTGCTGCACGTTGGTTTTTGGTAAACCGTCAATTTCGATTTCATACCTGTTCCAGCTAACGCAATCATGCGAACCAATCAATCGTTTCCGACTACACCTCCACAGCAAGGCTGAGGCCAGCAGCAGAAGCCCATTGACGAATGATTTCGCCGGAACGAATACCGGGCCATCGATTGCATTTCGCTCTCGCTTGAACAATCGCCCGTTTGTGTGGATCAACTTCGATCGTGACCATCCGCTTTTCCTCACCTCCAACTCGCAGTCGTAAAGACCAAATCGTCGTTTCTCCACGCCGACAACGATTCACATACGTGTAAACGCAGTGGTGCATTGCCTGACCTTCTGAGTGCAGTGCCGTGCTGTCTAACAGTTCCACGATCGTCCAATCGCGGTCTCCTTCTTCGCCCGGGTGCTTCTCCAGAAAGCGGTACCCGTGAAGGCCCGATTTTCTCCAGGAGCACCATGGCGCATTCTTCGTGATCCCAAGATCAGCGTGCCACTTGGATACTAATCTTAGAATGGATTTCAAGCTCCTGCCCTCCATCGAAAAGTCAGGCCGGGGCGGGCTCAGCAATCCCATTCCGTCGGTGGTTAGGACTTCGTCGCCGGCGAATTTGTTAGCGTGGATGAAATCGATTATTGGGTTTACGTGCTCGACTTGCATTTCGGGATGGGCAACAAAGAACCGGATTACGGTGCGCCAGAAATCTGGACGTTCGATTCTTTGCCCCAATCGACCAACAGCGATCTCTCGGGCAAGCTTTTCGTCTGCGCCCAGTCCACGTGTCTCGCCGTAGCGGAAAGCTTGAGACACAGAATAGTGGTCCGGTGCCTGGCGGAGGTAGTGTTCCATTCTGCGCGTCAGCGTTAAAGGCAGGTTCAAAGAGCGAACGCTGGCGCCACGTCCGAGTCGTATAAACCACGATTGCTGGCGAAAGCTTTCCGGTCCGTTCGGCAAATCCCAGGCTGAGTCCATGAATCCGGGAACCGCGTAATAAGTCAGCAGGTGCGCAGCAAGTGAACGGAACACGTTTCTGAGACTGCCGGGTGGGGGTTGCCAGGTTTCGCACTGGCGAATCCAATGGTTGTGACGTGTCGCCAGATTCTTAAGTCGATTGAGCAGAAACAAAGGCGCCACCCAACCTGGCGTGCCGCAACCTAACGTCGGCTTCAGCAGGGAAGTACGCACGCGCACACAACCCAGCAGGCTCAGGAATGGCGTTCTGCCCTGCGGGTGATGGTCCAGTCCGTCCAATGCCGCTTTGATTGCGGCGTCAATCCGGGTTGAATCCCGTTCTCTTTTTCTTCTTCCAAAACTGTCGATCTTCGATCCATTTACTAAAGCAAAATGATTGAGTTTCATCGCATCCTCCCGCGGCAGAGCCCGCGTCCAAAGGTTTTGAATTGGGACGACCCTCCGTGGCGCCATCACCTCGCGGCTTTATGCAGGCCGGTGAAAATGGTGGGCTCCGGAAAACGAATTGTCGGCTCAGGTGCCGAGACAGAACGCTTCCGTGGAGGATACTAACGAGGGAAACGGCCGGCTGTGAAAGCGGCCGTTTGCGAAGAAATTATGACAGACAGAACTGCATGCCCTCGTATCTAGCCGGAAATCGTCACTTCGTCAACCGGCCGCGCGATTTTCCGCGCGTATTTAGGGCTTTCCCGCTGGTTTCCGTACTCGGTGCTTACCAGTTGGTCGGCTTACAAAACAGTAATTCCGTTGTAACGATGTTCTGCCGAGCTAGGGCGTCGAATTGGTAGTGAATATGAAGAAGACTATTGTAATTCTGGCCCTGGCGGCAGTGGGAATCACCGCTGCAAATGCCGGGGTTCGTTTCGGAATCAACTTTGGAATCCCGGTTCCTGCACCGGTCGTCGTAGCACCGGCCTCGGTTTGTGTGCAACCACCCATGCCGGCTCCGATCCTCGAGACCGTGCCTGTATGCCCTACACCCGGTTACGTTTGGGTCGGGGGCAACTGGGGGTGGTGTGATAACCATTGGGTGTGGACACGTGGGCACTGGGGCGCGCCCGCTCACTGGGACCGCGATGCTCGTTGGGGTCATGACGGCCATTGGGACCGAGGACTCCGTGCGGAACGCCACGAGGGCTTTCAAGGCGGATCCCATGGAGAGCATGGACGCCGGTAGTCCTTAAACTCCAACAAATCTTTACAGCCGCCCTTCGGGGCGGCTTTGCGTTATAGCATCATTGGGTCATGCTGTCGGCGGTGTTGACGATTTTTCACCAGGCCGTGCGCGTTTTAGAGTATTCGTCTCCTCCCAATGCGAAACCAAGATGTCCCTAGCTTTATTGAGCCAGTCGCGATCGGAGGCCAATTCCAAAATGTAAGCAGAAATGAACAGACGTGCTTTGCGAGGTCGCCGTCGTTTTCCCGCCGGCACCAAATGGCCTTTCGCAATCAAAATCTTTCCTTGATGCTCAAGAAGCCCCAACAACCAACAGGCTTCAAGCAGTAGGATCAGGCCGGGGTATCGCGGGAGCGATAGGAAATTTCGTTGCTCGTTGCTCATCGACTATGTTTACAGTGAAGGTGATTATTCGTTGACCCCGGCCTGATTGACCCCATCGAATTTGGAATTACGCCGGAAGGCCCTCATCGCCAGGTCGCATTCAACCGGGTCGAATCGTACCGCGCGCCCGATTTTGTAAACCGGCAAGACACGGTCCTCAACCAGGTACGCGATCGCCCGAATCGAAAGTTGGTACCTCTCAGCCATTTGATCGGTTGTTCTCCAGTATTGGGCTGTTTTGAATTTTCGGGCCTCGCGATGGTTTTGAGGCCTGGAGTTCCCTTGGACTGATTTCACGTGGTTTGAAAAGTTTTCCAGTTCGTGGGTGGTCACAAACTATTTTCGGTTGGTCTGATAAATGAACCGGTGATGGTATCCGGGCCCCAGCCAAGAGCTTCGTCAATTTCTGCTCCGGTCTTGGGATCGAATTCCCAACCTCCGGAACAAACAATACGATTTGCGGTGACGGTCACCACCTTCAATCTCATTGGTGCCGGAAGATCGGGTAGCCAGCGCAAAACCAAATCCCCAGCTTTAATGTCAAAAAGCTGTTTGCTCATAGATGCCGATTACTGAATCTTGTGATCCCTGGCCGGCCACAATTTCCTCAGTTCCTGCCATTTCTTTGCTTTTGCCGTCAGGAGCTGTTTGGGCGAGTACCACTGAACAAACCCGTGTCCGCCGGGTGCCTAATACTTTCATTGGTCCTGCGTTTCTGGGAATGGGATTGTTCGGTTCAATCCGGCTTCCTCCATCTGCTGTTCGAGTTGTCTCAGCAGCATTTGTAGCCCTTTATGCTCAGGCGCGTCCCCCGACGGGTAAGCAATACGGGTGAGCCGTAAAATCAGACCTTGGAGGATTGCGGCGGATGCAGGACCATGCAGCGCGTCATTAAAAGCTTCCTGGTCGGCGGGCAGGTGGTATTCCAATATTGCTTTCATTCTAAACGTTCCTTCCTCTGTTGTCGGGTCCGGTTTGATAATTGGCAGCAAGATAGGCCTCAACTGCCTGAGCTGTATAACGCAGACGCCTACGATTGAATTTTACTTCCTCCAGCAGCCCAGCACGGACGTCCCGTGCAATCGTGTGCACGCAAACCTTTGCCAAAACTGCAAGCTCCTTTCGTGTATGCAGTCGATCTCGATTGACGTCTTGTAGAGCCTTCCTCACCACAGATCTTCCTTCCCGTACGCTTTTGCGTGCTGAATTACCAATGCCACTTTGCCCTCGCGGAGCAGATCCAAAGGTCTCTGTTCTCCCAATGAAAGCCGGTTTAAAAGGAAGTAGCCCATTATGCGCCAGTGGTCGTCGCTGGAAAAGATCCCCAGGATTTCTTCCACCCCGGGTAATGGCTGTCCATCTCTGAACTGCCAGACAGGGAAGAAAACCTGGGTTCGCTTCTTCCAACCGACCAGGCGATGATGACGCCAACGATTCAGCACTGTTTTCTCAGAAACACCCAACAAACGAGCAGCATCGGCACTTGAAACCGCACCACCTTCGGCACGGGCCATCTTCCTTCGGATCAAACTTCCGCGCGCAATCGCTGCGGCAAGCCGGGGGTCCATTCTTGCGTTTGGAGGCTTTGGTTTCGGCTTTAGCACGATTCTAATCAGTTGAGTCTCTTAAAATCATCAGGTTTGTGCAGCGTCGCTTTCTCTCGACTGTGCCCCCGATACAGCCGGTACAATTCCTCCACTAACTCGTCGAGGCGCTGCGGAGTCGTAAGGCCTTTGGGAAAACAAAAGACCCGGTAACCGTTTTCCTCCGGCCGGTCATAACCCGACCACAACGCAGCTACAACCCAATGCGTTTTATGGGCGCCGGTTGAGATGACGCACAGATTGGGAGTGTCAGATTTTCGCAAGTCCTGCAGGATTCCAATTGATGACAAGAACAGCCTGCAGTTTACATCGTCGCTGGACTGAACGATCGCGTTCGCGCTCGCTTCCAGGGTTTTCATGATGGTTTGCATTGTCAAAGTGCTGAGTTGTTGTGAGCGTGTGAATCCATCGCACGCAGTTCAGGACGCAAGTGTCCTTGAGGTGAGGTTCCCGAAGGGAGAAATTTCCAATCCCTTGGACGCACTTTCTACGCAGGTTAAATTTATTTTTGACCACAGCTGAACCGGATGGCTCCGCCGCGTTGGTTGCGATTCAACAGCTTCACAATGCACACGTTGGCGCCGAGGCTCGTCAAATTCTTTTCATTTGGAGCGGCATTGTCAGCGATGATGACGTGTTTGAGTCGGGCTAGACGAAGGATTTCGTTCCGCGTGTCTGGTAGAGCGCTCCACAGCCCATTTAAGAGAACGAGCGGGCTTTTTGCTGTCAAAATTCTTGGCCAGGCCTCGTCCACTCTCCGCCGAAGTTCATGGCGCCGTTTGAACATGTCGAAATAAAACACCCCTTCGAGAGGCACGAAGTCTTTTGGTCGATGAAAATCAATTCCGACAACGTTTCGATGTTTCAAGTCCATGTCAGAAAAACTGTGCCCAATGGCGGTCAGCAAAAAGGTTCTATCGCGATCAGTGCCACCGAGGACCAGTGTTAATCCCGATTTCCGTTTAATCCGCGTCGTCAAGTGTTCAGTGGATAATCCGGAGCTCGCAAACCTTGGGTGTCGAAATGACGGAAACTCTCGACAGTGAGCATCGAGAAAGTTATGCCGCTGCGAGGGCGACAATCGTTCCAACAAAACCATTACCGCAATCAAATGCGGATGCTCCGAGATCTCAAACCAATGATGGGTCGTGCTAAGGGGCCTGCCAATAAATCCAGCCAATCGCTTAATTGTCATCTTTCCAGGATGGGCTTCTGAGAGGCGGCCGCGTAAGTCCCTAAAGAGTTCACGGCCAAGAAACGGGTACGCCGGCGCCTTTAAAACACCGGAATCCAAAAACGCCCAATCTCGATCTTGTTCACGCATGCTTTCGTGTTTGGCCAAAAACTCCGAAAGGCTGTCCAACTGATTGGAATTGTTTTTGCGAAAGGCGATTGGGGCGTTATCCAGAGGGTTAAAAGCTTTGGTCAAGGAGGGAACCCCAGAAGCGCTCCAGGACGCAGTGTCAGCGGCTCAGATATCTGAGGTCAACGGTTCAGATATCTGAGGTCAACGGTTCAAATATCTAAGGTTCAAATATGCAGATCATATATCTTATGCTACAGTGCAAAAACGGTTTACAAAAAGTAAAACCCTTCACAAAACAAAATGAAGTCTGGTAACGACCTCCGATGACCTCACGACGATCGCAGAGTGCTGCTGATGAAATTTCCAAGGCGAAACCGCGCAGCCTTAGCTCATTCCTATATCAGAAGCGAAAAGAGCTTGGGCTTTCGCTGCGTGAAATGGCAGAAAAGCTGGGCGTGAGCCCTGCATTACTGTCGCAGATGGAGTCCGGCATTAGATTCCCGTCCGATGAAACCCTGGTCAAAATGGCGCGAAACATGGAGGTCCAACGTCGCGAACTGCGACGATTCAACACCCGCAGTTACCTGGAGGATCTCCGCCACATCATCATCGAAAACCCAGATCTGGGGTTTGTTTTATTCGATTTGATTTGTGAGTTCGAAGACGGAAATCTCAAGGTTCAAGATTTAGTGGCAGCTCTTAAAGACTTTACCAAGCAGCCAAACGCAAAAGCGAAATTTCAGGAGGCAAGAGCTACAGGCTAAAGGTCAGTGGCTTCCTGAGGGTTTTACCCGATTAGCGTGGTTTCGCGCCGGAGTGTTTATTATTTAGTGAACACTTTAAGTGTTTGTAAATTGATTATGATTTTCTGCACGACTCAAAATGTGTGTGTAAACAGTCTTGCGAGGAAATACAGCGAGGATCGGCAGGCTCCGCCCCAGCAGCCCCACATGGCTTTTTTGTCCTGCCAGTGACTCAGCAGAACAAGACCTCCGACCATTATGAAGATTACCTTTCAGGTTCCACCCGGCACCTCAACAAGCTCGTGCACTGGCCAGGCCACGGCGCGGGACGTCGCAGCGGGAAACACTGAGCAATTGCTCGTGACAATCAGCATGATGGCCCGCCTCTGCTCATTGTCTTACAGACAGGTCTGGACGTACATGCGAACGGGATTTTTCCCGTACTATCAGCTGCCCATAAATTGCAAGCGCCTCTGTCCAGCAGAATGCTTGACGATCATTGCGAGTCATAGAGTGGGCCCGCCGAGGAGAAAGGAGGTGGCCGAGGGAAGGCCGCCCTTTCCCAATCCGCGCGCCTGAAGCTCGTTCCCAAAAGGCAGAGCTGACAAAGAAGATGATCGCAATGAGGTACTCGGTTTCCACCAGGCAGATCGATATTTGGCGGAAAGCCGGGATCCTTCCCTCTCGGAAGAAATCCGGTTGTTGGTTCTTCAGCGTGTCCGACTGCGATACCGCGATTCTAAAATATCGCCGGCCTGAACCTAAGGAATGACACACTTGCTTCGCCTTCAGCGCTTAAACAAAAAGGGTTCGAGATGGAAATCAAACGAGAACCTGAAGCCTGATTGTCATACGGGAGTTTATCATGAACTTGGAAGATAACGGAAGCGACCAACAGCCAAAACGAAACCGCTCTTCAAAGCTGCTCGAAGGCCCTAACCTCTTTATTCGAGAGTACACTAATAAGAGTGGCTCCGTCTCGTATCGCATCGAAGGCAGCCTACCCGTCGACACGGTCGAGCATCCAGCGGGACGTGTTCGCGAAAACTTCAATAATTTGGAAGAGGCGCGAGACAGAATGAACCTGCTGGAGGATTTGGTAAAGAACATCAAGGTGGTGGACACTATCACCCGGGTGGCAACACGGTTGACCGCCGACCAGGTAAAAACAGCGGAGTCGGCGATCCATGAGTTGGGGGATCTTCCCGCCGAGAACCTCGTTACGGCTGTCCGATCTTGGAAGAAGCATCGTGTGGGAACGGATCCCACAATGACGCTGCGACAGGCCTTGGCTTCCTGCATCGTTTCGAAGCGGGGAGCGGGAAGAGTCGTGGGCACGATTAGAGGGTATCCAATCGCAGTCGAGTCTTTTCTGCGAAGGCACGGAACAGGCACCGGCCAAGTCGACGAGTTCGGGTGCGAAATATCGGATATTCGTATCGCCTACATCACGCGCCAACAGATCAAAGAATGGGTGGAAGCGTTCCCGGTGAGATATACTGGAATCTCTCACATGCGCCGCCTATCAGCAGTTCTGGGCTGGTGCGTAAACAACGGGAAGCTTGCGACCAATCCCGCCATTGGGGTTCCTCTTGAGGAGGTATCGAAGGTGCCGAGGGTAATCCACATTCTCGAGAATTGGCGATGCCAGGCCATGCTGAACAAGGCCGCAGTGTACAAGAATGGAATTGTGTTGCCCTATTTGGTGGTCTGCTTATTCGGCGCGGTGCGTTTGGAAGAGGCGCCCAGAATCCAGCTGGAGGACGTTAACCTAGAAAAGAAGTTCATTCGGCTGGTTCACACAAAAACCCGCCTGCAGCGCATCGTTCAGCTTTCGGAGAACGCGGCGGAGATGTTGCGGGTGTACTGGAAAGACCGCAGAGGGACTTTCAAGCCTCAGAATCTGCGGCGCTGCCTGGCCGTCATAAAGGCCGCGGCAGGTTATCGCGATGCTGCATGCCCGAAACAGGAACGGCCCGAAGGGTGGGAGAATTTCCCAACCATGCCCAAGAATGTGCTGAGGCACACCGGCCTCTCGCACAAAATGGCTGCGACGGATGACGTTCTTGAAACGACCCGTTGGGGGGGCAATTCGCCAGACACTTTCTACGAGTTTTACTACGGATTGGTTGACGATGCCACATCCGCGCAGTTCTGGTCCATGCGCGCAGAACCCATATTCCATGACCCCGAGCTGATTGAACGGATCCACAAACAACTTGTGGAGTGGGACCTGCTCAAACAGGAGGAGCCCGTGCCTTCCGCTCCGCCAGTCCCAGTTCTCCACTACCAGCACCTATGGCGAAGAGACGAGCTGTTGTCCCTCGCCCCCGAACAGATCTCGGCCCTCGTCTCAGAGCTCGGCATTCCCCGCCTAGCCGCCGAGTGCAATTGCTCTGTGGAAGTACTCGCCCGCTTCTGTCGGAAGAATGGTGCCGATATCAGCAACGGCATGAACGCAATAGAAAGCGGGGCCTCCCCAGAAACCAGAGCGCTTCGGTACCGGGTGTTCGTGTCCGAACCAATTCCCCCTGCCCCACGGACAGAATTGGGCTACATTGATTGGGGGAAAATTAGCGATGAGCAGTTCTATGATTGGCTCTGGACCTGGCCGAAGCAGCAGATCGCCGACGCCTGGGGTGTCATATATAACACCATTCGCAAGCAGGCCAAAAAGCGCAAGCTCCCGACTCCAAGCTGGCCATTCTGGAATGCCGTAGCCAGAGGACTAAGGCCAGAAAAGCCCCCATTCCTCAAGGCTGCTTGAAGAACGCGCAATGCAAAGAAATCATATATTTTCACCTGCAACTCGCTCAACGGCTTGTTGATGGCATCGGCGCCCGAGAAATACCGCGAGCTCGATCCACTTGTCGGCCACCAGAGGACGTGGCAGGGGTAATCCCTGCAGGCAAAAAAGTTGCCAACAGTTGCCAAAACGGCTCGAGTTGCCAAGAGCGGTTGCCCGGAAGTGTTCATCTCGAATAGGTCGATTAGCATGTCGTTGCACCCCTTTACATTTGAGGAACAGCGTTGCAGTTGGTCTAGTGACGTTTTCAGCGACATAAGTAATTGCGAACGTTCATCTTGCGTCGGCGATTTACGAGGAGTGAACAGCTCATTACGAAAGCACTGCGCTTAGGGTTCAAACTGCAGAAATCAGCCAAAATAGCACCTCCGCGAAGGACCATCGTGCGGTTGCCTAAAATGGCTGCCTAAGCCGCAAGTCAGCATCTGGGTTTACGAGACAGGCTGCGAATCTATTCCGGGTGCAATGACGCCGGCGCGAACGGGCCGGATGGAGGTCAACTTAGAGCGAGGATCAACACGGACCTGCTTGCGAGTCTGAAAATTGGCGAGGACCTGGCTGGGAGTAAACCACACTCGCCGCCCAATGCGGGTGAATGGAATGGCGCGGCGCTTCTGCTGCGTTCTCAACCATCGGAGCGTCGGCCGGCTGGATTCTTCCCAGAGGAGTTCCAAGAGTCGCTCGGCCGAAACCATCTGGTCCATTTCATTCAGACACCACGCTGGCGAAACCGGGGCGGGTTGATGTTGGTTGGGATTGTTGGTGGGTGGAGTCATAAACTCGATTTTTCCTGTTAGATGTTGAATTGAAATAATTGTGCCTTCCCCGGATTGGGGCATTCCGTCTCTTATTACCAGAGCGCATGCTTGATGCTTTTTGTCCCCCTGGTTTAGAGGCTCAGGGTTTCACCAAGTTCACAGAGGACTTCCTTGGACAACTCTCGAATGTGCTTGCGGAGTCGGCGCTTCGGGATTGGGACGGGGATTCTATCGGACCAAGGACAAACTCCCTGCCAAGCTGCGATCATACACCGGAGCTTGGGCGGAGCTTTTAGCCGGAGGCGAGCGAAGAACTCACGCCGGAAATCTTCCCAGGCAACATCGACGTCGTGCCTCGCCGGCGTGCTCAGCGGAATGAAGTAATGCTCACCGTCTTCCTGTCGTCCAGCCTCTAGCGAGATGAGTTTAAAACCCCGTTTGCGCCTCCGGCATTCCGTGGCAACCAGCGAATTGACTACTCCCTTTAGGTAATCCAAGAAAGTGCGTTGCGTCTGGAGATCGGATGGACGAGGGTGGCGCCCCTGGTACCGTCCACGGACTCTCGTTTTCAAGCCTGCCAGAACGGCGCGCAGTGCTTCTTGGGCAAGGTCGGGTCCAAAGCCGGAGTCTAAGCCGACCCGAGCAAGCCGATGCACGGCGAAATCCCGAAGCTCTGCCAAGTTTTCAGAGGTGAGTTCGTCGAAGAACCGCCGGCATTGCCGCTGCGTTCGACGAGACAATTCCGTGTTATTCGGCTCAACAACCGAATCTTTCGTTTCCAACGTGCATTTGAAGCCCATGGTGGGCGTTCTAATGCAAAGAGATGCACGGTCACGACCTTTCCCAAAAGGGCTGGTTTCATCCGCCTGCCGGATTTTTTCACGCTGAGGCGGATTGTATTCAACGGTCCAGAGCGTCAAGTAATGCGCACTTCCACGCGGATCCGGTCCGGCTGGTTTTTATCAGGCGATATTGTGATGTGGCGCACACCGCCATCCGCCGTCAGGGATTGGTGCAATTTAGCATCTGCAATAATCACGTGGCAGCGCGATGTCAACTTACTGACTGTTTCCAGGAGCTTTGGGACGCACGATCGGATCCCGTTGAACATAACGACGGCCCCATCGCTGGACTCGATTGCCGGCCAAATCTCGTCCAGCGCTTTCCGGACGTGTTCCGGTTTGAGGCGGTTGTTCAGGTAAACAAGCCCAGGCACCGGAACGAACCAATCTGGCGCGTGCAGATCGATTCCTATCACTTCACGCGGGCATCTCGAATCCAAGGTCACGTGGCGGCCGAGTGCAGTCGCGACGAATGTGACCAAGGCATCCTTCTCACCTTCCACAAACGTAAGTCCCTTCACCTCCGACATAATAGTCCGCAGGTAACTCGTAGCGACAGGGTCATGCGCGAGGGTTGGATGGTCGATCTGAGGGCAAGTCCGGCCGAAAGGCGGTTTGCCCAATGCCGCATAACGCTTTGCCTCCGGGACAAGCTCAAGCAGGCGGAGCAGAGTTTCAGATGAAGGCTCCCCTTCCCCGTTGAACCAATTGCATAGCGTGCTCTTCGGCTGATTTGTCAACCGGGATAAATCTTCAAAGGTTAATGTTTGTTGCCACTCACCTTCAATCAGCGCACGCAAGCGTCGGATCAGCAGACAGGAACGGCGCAGTCCGGAGCCATTTCCGTCCGCTCGCAAGGCATTGACCATCGCTGGATTTGTCATGCTTTTTTGTTTGCTCGCCAACCGGAATACCTGAAGTGAAAACCGGGTCTTACATTCCTGAGCAGCCGATTGGGCCTAATAATATTACCCCACTCAGTTTCGCCCCTGATTAAAGCAACCGTCGCCGAGGACAGTGCGCATTCAAGCGGATTGTCAGCTCAAGGCGCCTCGGATCAGCAAATTGCATTGGTGGTGTTCGGAGTTTCAGGCTCAAGTGTTCGAGCACGCACCAGCAAAGTCAGACGTTGAGCGGTATCGCAAGCCAGGCATCCCTCACCTGTATTAAGTTGCGATTGAAGACCCAGGCTTGTCTGCTCAAAAAGGCGACAAGCAAGCTAAACGGCCGAGAGTTCAAAGCTCATTACGCGACATTCGTCTCTTCATGGTGATTGACAATCAGAAATCTTATCACAATCGTGAGCGGGATCTTAGCACTTTATGAACGAAGAGACTTCTGATCTCGTCTCGGCACAGATAAATCAGCTCAGAGTCGTGCGTCTGGACGAGTTTGATCCTACCGGCAAGCAAGTAAACGCCGCTTTAGTCTCAAATATGAAAATGTGGGTTAGATGCATGTGGCCAGATCTGAGAGCGATGAAGCGCGAGACGAGCCCGCCTTACAAAATGCGTCTGGGTAAATTTGAAATTACCCCACCATTCAAAGTGTACGAACTTCGTGGAAAAAGCATCGGGAACAAAAAAATATATGAAGATGCTCAGGAGGTTTTCATTGATGCTTGCGAGGCCACTGACGTCACCGAAGAGGCGCAGCTTGCTTTGAACTCCGCCGAGGCCTATTACGAGCGAAACAAAGCTTGGCCCGTGAACGACAATTTTTAAGGCACGAGTGCGCTCGCTTCACGGGTTCTGCCAAGGCGGCCACCTTTGACATTTTGATTTAGTCATGACCACTATAGGACAGTTGTTCTTTCAACTGGATTCTATGCCTCTATGCCTCGCAAATCATTTGAACACGGGATACTAACGCACGAGTGTAAAGACTGGATCGAACTTAATGAATTTATAACAAAGCGGCTAGATAGATCGCCCACGGTCTGGCGTGGACAGCGAGACGCAGCCTGGCTGCTTGAGCCGACTTTGGCACGGGTAATTCGACGATTACCACATAAAAAGAGTGCGGTGGGGGAGCACCTCTCTCGATTCATCTACGCCACACGTGGACGTCGGGGGCCCTCTCCCCGGCAGATTCCCGAGGAGAACGCCAAAGAGTGGTGGGCTTTAGGGCAGCATCACGGTCTGGCTACTCCACTTCTTGACTGGACCCACTCTCCATACGCCGCGGCCTTCTTTGCTTACTCAGAGGCTGTCGTTCCAAAGGGAGGCTTTAGAGCGGTCTATGGCCTTGTCGAGCGACCTGTCTCCGAAAAGTCTGACGAGCTTTATGAAACGTGGAAAGAGACGTATGATCAGTTTGTCGCGAGGAACGATGAGGATGCGATCGAGAAGCTCGGTGAGCCCGAGACCGTCACCTTCTTTCGACCGCTTACGGATGAGAATCAGCGTTTGGTAAATCAGAACGGGCTATTTACGTTTTCCCCGCTTGAAGCCGACATTGAAGCGTGGATCAAAAAACACTTTTCGGGCGAATCACGGTTCCCGAAGCTTTATAAACTTCTTTTACCCGATTCCGAACGACTCACTGCCCTGAAGTCCCTAAACCGTATGAATATTAATTATCTGTCTCTGTATCCCGATATTGCCGGGGCTTGCTTGCATTGCAATATGGCTCTCGAGATTGAGCACTACTGAGTGTGATTATGGCGACTCGGGTACCCGATGATCATCGCGGCTATCTGATGCGGCAGGATTTCGTTCTGGATTGCGCCGCACCCAACTTCACGGCTGAAGATCGCAAGCTCCTTACGCGTTATGGCCACTGGCTTACGGCTCTTGTCGCTGGACATATCCGACCATTTACAACAGCCCAAGAGCACTTTCTGAAGGTTGCGAGCGGCGAAGCGCAGCCAACGAATGAGTTTGAACGAGCTTGGGTGAAATTAATCGAGCGGCGGAAATTCGAGACGGAAGCTCGGTCGGCCCCCCATTTTGAGATCACAGACCCGGGGGAGGAGTGGTTTTCCAGAGAGGAAAGTTGGCGTAGCAAGAGTGGCCAACGATGATCAGGCAAAAGCGGTGGGTGGTCGGCTCCACCCGATTCTGTCATTCCTATTGCGGGTGCCGTTACGGGTTTGCAGGGGGGTGGTGTTCTTGCTCGAAGGCCCCTTTGCGCCCGTAGGCGAGGAGCTCGCGAATTGCCTCGCATTCTGGAGCGAGCGACGGATCGGATGACAGGGTTTCGAGGAGGTGGATTTCTTCGGTAGTGAGGGATGGGCTCCTATCATCCGGGCGAAATTGCATGCCAGCAGACCGGAATGGGAGTTTGGTTTTTTTGCGTAGCTCGCGAAGAATGTCGAAGCCAGCCGGATCGGCGTCACCAAGGTGAACGAATTCGAGGTTTGGGTTGAGCTTCTTAAGGAGGACGACGGTGGCGCTGTTGGGATAGCTGGTATGGATATGCAAGTCATTCGGGTGTTGCAGGACGCGCTGGTGAAACGAGGTTTTGTTTTCGACGGTGACGCAGCAGTGGGCGTCGCATTCCAATTCTGAGCGTTCGATGTCGGATTCGGCCAAGCTGGCGCCGTCCCGCAAGCGCTGGATGTCGATTGTGTGGTCGTTGAATTTCAGGCGTAACGGGCCGGCAACAAGAACGTGTCGAGGTGTTTCCAATATTCCGAGCTGAGCAAGCGTGCGAATTCGACCACCGCTGGCATCGGCGAGCAGTTTTTCGAGCGTGGTTCGAAGTTTCTCAAGGGTTTTGGAGTCTCCGCAAATTTTGCAGCTTACGGCGCGAATGAAGTGGTCGCGGTCCCGCCAGTTCAGTAATCTGGTAACGAATTGGAGCAGTTCGCGTCCTTTGGCAAGTTCGGCGCGCTTAAACTCGCCCATCTTGTTCCAGTGAATGGCTGACCTGGAGCGAGCATTGCAAAAATCGTCCCAGGCAGAAGCGAATTCCGGAGGCACTTCCCATCCGCGAGCTTCGGCGAAAAGCCCGGACCAGGTCTTTCTTACTTCTGTGGGGGACGGGCGGCCGAGATACACGTAAAAAGAGGCCTCGTTTACCGGCGAGAGTCGTACTTTGTAAATGTTCGCGCGATCTCGCGTGTGGGCCGGCTCTAATTCAATCAATCCAATTTCAGCCACCTTCTGTAGTTCACGCATCGCGAGCTCGCGCGCGTCGCCCTCACTGCAATTCGCCTGCTCAAGCAACTGAGCTAGCTCGGGCTGGATGTCCAGCTTTCCCAGGCCGGTTTGACCTGCGTCGGACTTTTCGTAGCAACGGGCCAGGCACTCGATGACCGGAGACGCGATCTTCATGGGTTACCTGTGAACCAGTTTCAGCGCTTCTTCGGAGTCATGTGCAATGCAGACCGGGATGTTGCGGATTTCGAGCCGTTTGCCGTTGCGCCGTTCTTCTTTCGAAACCGCTATGAGCCAGTCGCAGTGCTCCAGCGCATATGGGATGTTCCCGGTGCTCATCGAGAGAATACCTTGGAGATCGAAGGTCTTGAGGGCAGCAATGCAGTCCACAATGCGTTCGCCACTGAGTTTAGAGAACGCTTCGTCAATCGGGACCAGTCCAAGTGACGGTTCTTGCCGACGAGTGGTGTATCGCCGATACGCCCGAAGATAGCTGGCCAGAATGGCAACGAAGTAAGGGGATTGGTTTTCGCCGCCGCTGAACTTCGATGATTGGCGATCAACACTGGTCTTTCGGCCGTCCTCTTCGATGACATCCATATCGTAATCGTAATAGTGTCGGTAATCGAGGAGTCGCAACGCGGCAGCGCTGTCAGGTGCCTCGAGCAGGAGCTTGAGAAAGCTTTCAATCGCATCGCGGTAAACGGGCTCCAGTGAGGCAAACCAGAGGTCACCTTCTTTCGTCCAGCTCTTGGCCAGGAGGTCGTGATAAACCTTGAACTCCGGATTTTGCCAATAATGAAGGTGATAGTGGTCGTTGCCAATTGGTCGCTTTTTTAGCTCCAGATTTAAGACATAGAGAAGGTCCTTTACCGACTGCAAGGCGGCAGTCAGTTTTTCAAGAACCTGGGTACGAAACAGGCCTTCCCAGTTCTTGCGTTCGCGCTCAGCCTTGATTTTGTATTCGGTGATGTAGTCTCCGAGCTTGGCGAGTTGCTTTTCGTATTCCTCATTGGTTTCGGCCTCCGGTTGGAGGTCGTCGAACTTGGAATGAACGACGGCTAGCTCGCGACGTTTGGCTTTCAGTCGCTCCCAAACGGCTGTAGCTCGGTTTTCCAGCCTGTGGAGGAGTTGATTAAACCGGGTGGCCGAGGCGTCTTTTGCTGGGAGGCCGCCGAGCATGCATTCGCGGAGGCGGTTGAGGCGGCCGGTCCAGAGGGAAACGTCCCGGGAATTGCGAATCTCGGTGAATTTACGCTCGAGCGCCTGGGCTTCATCGGTCTGTGTTTTGAGCTGGGCTTCAAGATTACGGAGTTGTAAGCGCTTCTCGCTTTGGAGCAGCCCACGCTGCTCTGTTTCCATTGCGGCCAGTGCGTTCTCGCGCGCGGATTGCTGCTGGGCAAGGTTGTCGAATTTAGCGCGATCAATGTGCTGCAGCTTTTCAATATTGTTCTCCAGGTCTAAACGAAGTCTGGGCAGTTCCTGGGCACGAGCCAGATCTTGATAAAGGTCCGGGGGCAACTCGAACTGGTCCCGACAAGCTTCGTTTATTGCCTTAATCGCGCGCTCGACTGGAACAAGTTGGCGTTCCTCGATATCCAGCGTGTCGCGCTGCTTCTCTTTCCAGGCAAGCTGTTGTTTCAGACCGTTTTCGCCGACGAACGGATTGCCATCGTAGAATCGGCGGCGCTCCACAAACGCGCCCCGTGTCATGAAACCATCAGGAAGAATAGCGAACTCGTGCTCTCGCAGTTGTTCCCGCCGTTCAACACACATGAGGTCGCCAAAGAGATGGCTAATGAGCGCCTCGGCAACAGGGTGCGTGGGGCGCAGTTTTTCCGCCAGAGAGCCGGGCCGAATGGCTTTCTTTAGCTTCAAAGCCTTCTTAGGATTAATCAAGGATTCACGGCCTCCGTCCACGCCGAGATCTGATGGTTTGAGACTGTGGTAAATCTTCTCCGCCTGGTCGTAGTTCTGGGAATCGACGACAATGGCGAATTTTCGTGAGAACGCGATTTCCACCGCTGGACGCCAACGCTCGTCCGTCACCTCACAGAGGCGGCAGAGTGGTTTGGCAGCAAGTTCCGAGTCACGGGAGGGCAGATTGTGAATCAGGGCGTCGAGCAGCCGTGAGTGACCGCCGGGGAGCCTGCCCAATTTGAGAGCGGCAATTTCTTCTCGAAGCTGACCGAGTTGCCGGCGGACCTCACCCAACCGATCCAACTGAACTTTGGCGCCGCGAGAAGCATCAGTGACTGCCGTCTGAGCCGTTCTGGCAAGGTTGCGGAGAGTGTCGGCGGCCTTGCCTGTTCCGCCAGATTCGACCTCTTGGATCCGGTGTTCGACTGCGGTGGCCGATGAGGCGTCCGTATCCACGGGAAGAGCCCGTAGCTGTGTGAGCCATTGGCGAGCAATGCGAAGCCGGTTTGCCAATGCTTGTTCCACGGAGGTTCCAATACTGCTCAATTGGCTGATTTGACGAGAGAGCCTTTCGTTATTCGCCTTTAATTCGAGATATAGGGGGCCGCCTGGCGATTCACGGATTGCGCTTTTGATGCCATCAATTTGCCTCTGGGTTTCGGGGATTGCCTCATCGAGGTCTCGAAGGCGTTTCTCCTCCGCGGTGTTTGCCTCCCGCAATGAGTTGAGAATGTTCAAATCTTCAGCTAGGCGTTCGGACGTGTGTTCATGCCGAAGTTGCGCTTCGAGATAGCGGGCTAGAGCCGCATCGCGGCGAAGTTCACTGAGCCGATTAAAGGTGTTGTGGATGTCCTTTAACCTGTGGAACTGGTCATCGAGAGCCTTGAGATCGCGTTCATAAGCCTGAAATGTACGATAGCTGGCCGTGACGTCCGTGACGTCCAGCTTTTCCGTAGGCAGGATGAAGAGCCGTGCGAACTCGTTGAAGCTGCGCAGAAATGTAAACGACATGGCAGTGGGCAGCAGCGAGCGCAGGATGGCGCGATCAAAGTTCAGGTGACTGGGCTGGGCCATGTCGCGGAGATACGCCTCGAGCCCTTCGGTGTATAGGCGGCCTTTGCGAGCCTCGACTAGCGCTTTGAATGCAGTGTAATCGAGTGGACACTTTTGCTCGTTGAGGAAGTCGCTGCGCACTGTAGGGCCGGGGATCAAAAACGGGGTCACCTTGCCTTGGATTTCGGCTGCGCTCACGAACTCGATTCTGAGCCCCCACGTTTCGGCGCGTTTATCCCCTGGCCAGGTGAACTCCAACGCGACATAGGTGATGGTGGCCTGACGCATGTAGAGGGGGACCCCTCCCTCCTCCTGTTTGGTGTCACCAAGGCAGTAGCCCTTTACGGTTCGTGCACCGCGGTCACCTGTTGCCGATTGATTAAATCGGACGAGCCGTTGATCACCGACGAGGACGAGCTGGATGAGGTCCATGAGGGCCGATTTGCCGGAGCCGGTGACGCCGGCGAGCAATGCGTTTCCCTCCATAGGCAGCGTGTCTTTGTAACCGTACCAATTTAGAGCATGGAGGCGTGTGAGGCGGATGGTACGGGTCATACATCCTCCTTGCTCTCCTCGTCGTCCGCGTCTTCAGGCGGAGTAGCTTCCTTCGTACTCACCAGGTAGCGGGCTGCATTTCGATTCCAGTCGTCGAGGTTCTGGAATGGAATGATGCGCTTCAGCGTAGGCAGTATTTCAATAACGCTATCCTCGAACGGTTCGGTGGGGGTGAATCGTAGGAGGTTCTTGCGTTGTGCGAGCGACAGGATTTCTCGTTGGCGGGAGGGCCCCGGAAAATTCTTTCTCAGTGGTTCGAACTTAGTTTTGAGCAGATCGTTGAGCTGTTGCGCTGTGACGCGCACCGGTGGCGTTTCGCCACGATCGCGGATGGCCGTATCGAACTCATACCAAAGCGTCAGGAGAACGAGCGTCGCATCGAGCCTGAGATGTAGCAAAAATGCGTTGCTTTGGGGCACAGCTTGGACGGTACGCTCCGAGTGTTCCCAGTGCAGTTTGAGGTCTAAGAGCCCGGCAAGTTCTTCGACCCAATCGCGGTTTTGATGGCACCAGTGGTACAGCTCGGACTGCGAGGGTTCGAGCCCGAGAATGGAGCCGTGTGCCAGCAATCTCCGCAGAGCTTCGCCAAGGTGTTCACGGTCATTACCCTCCAGGCGAAGCAGCTTTGCAGAGGCTGGCGAGTTGGATATAGGGGTCATTTCTTGATCAGGGTAAACCTTTCAATGCGGTAATTGAGCTTGCGGTCGAGTTGACCCGCATCTGCATCGCTGTCGCGGCGCGGCACTTCAATACGGAAGCGCGCGTCGGAGGCCGCTGAGTGAAGCAAACATGCGAGCAGATCTGCGACGTCTTCGTCATTATGGACATGGTCCCTCAGTATAGCAGGCGATTCGATACGCGTTCCGCATCCACCCGGGAGAGTTTCGACGAAACGATTGGCACGGCTGACAGTGAGGGAATCGCGGAGGGTCCCGCCAAGTTGCACGAGGGCGCGGTCATGAGCTGCGGGATCGGGGTCCTCAAGAGGCTCTATCTCACCGACGGCATGGCGAAGCCTGGGAGCGTAGAGGGATTCCAAACCGCCGAACAATCGTGCGTCGTGAAGCAGCAGAACAGGAAAGACAATTCCGAGATTGTCAATATCGATGAGTCGGCTTCCGGCGAAATGGCGGTTCAGAATTTCGAAAAAATCCTGCACACGGGCGCGATTCTCGCTTGTGGTCTCTTGAAGGTATTGAAAGCGGGCCTGTGAGCGGCGGGCAAACTCCGCGGTGCGGCGATCGATTGCATCGGCAAGTGGCTCGACCTGGTACAAAAGCTCTTCAAGTTCATTCAGCCGGAGGCGGACCTTGGCCATGGCGCCTTCGGGCGTTAACTCGGGTCCGCGATGCATGACCTCGGTTTGCATGCTGGTCAGCAGATCGGGTTTCGAGTTCAGGTTTTCTATTGAGCTCCTGGCCTCAGCGAGTTTGGACGGAAGGCGAGCGCGGACTAATTGCGCGTAGCAGTTGCGCCCGATGCGCTCGGCGAAGCGGTCGAAGACCAAGGAAAGATTTTCTGCGAGAGTCGCTGCTGCGAGTTGCTGCTTAGTGTGTCTTTCGATTGATTTCTGCATGGCCCGCAGCTCGACGAGGCCCGATTGAATGCTGGCGATGGAGGACTCAATCTGTGCCCATGGTTCCTCCCCCAGGGCATCTGAGTTAGCGAGCGTAGTACAGGCGTTAACGAGTTTGTCAGAGAAAACAGCGGCATCAGGAAAGGCGATTTTTCGAATAGCCTGCATGATCAAGACGCCGTTCGGATCGAAGAGCACGAGTTTCTGCCAATCCGAGCGCTCTTCCTCCTGCAGCCATCCAGAGGCACCTAAAGTGTCAACGACCGCGCGTGCCTTATCGCGTAGGGTGGTTGCTTTGGCGACTGGATCGTCCTCCTGCCCAGTCAAATCGCTGTGCAGTTCGACGGCTTGTTCGACCAGGGCTAGCGCGTCTTCGCGGTCCAGGCCTTGGTTGCGCTTGGAGGATTCCCGTTCGAGTGCGTCCAAAGCGTCAACGTAGAGGCGAGCCAACGGACCGCTCAGGACCCGGAAAAATTCGGGTTGAACTTCGCGAAAAAGTTGAGCCGCCAACTCATTCATGGCCAAACATTAAGAAAGTACGCCACACAAATACAGCCTTTGTAGGGGATTCAACTGCCGAGGGCGGCTGAGTGGTGGTCGCATCTCGGATCTCCAGGAACATCTAGGCGAAGCGTTCGGAGAAGTGTCAGCACTCATTGCGTCACGGGCTTGCGATAACAGTCAGCCCGGTTCCCGTCATGTCTTGGATGAGATTGTGCGCGGCGCCCAGCATTGTTGAGGTTTGCGAATTGAACTGCGACTTCGAGATGCCGGGTTGAACTATGAAGATCTCCGCTTTTACGTGAAGACGTTTTACGCGTCGCTTTAAGCTCGCCAGGATTTTCTTGCTTCCTTTTTCGATCCTTGTTGGTCGCCCTTTGAGGTAGTTTGAATCGCGTTCGATCAAGCGCTTTACGAGGCCTGCGGGGTTTGTCAGCCAACGAATACTCCGCGCGGCCTGCATGCAGACCTCCGCCGGGTCTTTTACCCGCTTTCCTGCTTCTTCCCCACCCGAGTATTTGCAGTGATAAAGCCTGAAGGTCACCGTTTCGTTTGCTTCAACGATTTCGACTATGTCCGCCACCTCGCCCGCATCATCATCATCGAAGACGATTTGGTTATTCTGAGTTTTTAGGTGCTCTATCCATTTGCCTTGCACCGTGTCGGGCCGCATCGTGCCGTTTTTCCACTTCGACTCTTTTTCAATGTCCACGCCGGCCCAGTTGAATGCCACGATCCTGTCCTTGTCAAAAACCGGCTGCAACGTTTTCGGGCTTTCGAGCAAGCGCCCACCGTGAGCTTCAGATCCATCAATGAAGTACAGCGTGGGGGGTGTTTCAGTAAGGTAAATTGCCAGGGCCTTCCATGTTCCTTTGATGCTTATCGACAAATCTGCACCAGAAACTTGCGAAACGCTGAATTGCCCCTCTTCCTTTCCCCACGCAAGTCTTAGAGTGCCCGCTGCGCTACCGTCCCATCCTACTTCCATCTCAATTGCTTCGTCGCTTTTCCTGGCGAAGCTCTTGATTTCGAAAGCATATCCAGGTTTCTCTTTGCCCCCTTCGTACAAGCGCATTGTTTCGGTCTCGTTGTACCAGCTGGCCGGCAGCGCCACCATCAAGAGTTCCGTTTTAGGCAGTTGTGCAATCTCTCTGGGACGGAGGGTATGTTCCAGGTAGCTATCAGTCGGTATTGTCGTGTCCTGGATCTTTCGACCTATTTGACGGCACCATTCCAACCAGTCCGGCACCGAACCTGAGCTCATTGACCAAACCCGGCCCTTATAGGAAACGCCCACAGACATACTGTCCCCGTTTTCGTAGCCGATGCCAAAAAGGTTGCACTTTCTGGCGTTTGCTTGGGCCGAAGGTTGAATGGCCTCCGCTATGTCCAGGCCCGTGTACATCCGGAAACGTAGTTTGGAACCTTTGTTGTACAATCCCGCGTTGTAGAAGATCAGCCGGCTCAGGCCATGGAATGCGCGAAACATCTTTTCGCCCTCGACCAGTCGGACGCCATCTCCGCTAACAGCTTTGGCGAGCTCTTCGTAGAGCGAGCCCTTTTGCGAGCTGTGAATGAAGAGCAGCTTCTGCGCCTGATCGTACGCTACGATGAACAGGTTCCACGTTTCGTTCGAGGTCTCCTTGATGGTTGCCCATTCGATTGGCAACCGGGTCCTTGTGATGAAAATGACCAAATCCTTATCCTTGCTAATCCAATCCCGCTCAACATGCGCGCTGGCCCATCGTTTGAATCGCGTCGGATTAAACTGGGTCGCTTGGTAAATGACGGTGCTGATCTTCGGTTGGAGCACATTCAATCCAAAGATGTCCTCATCCAATTCCAGCTTGTTGTCCATTCTTTCAAGGAAGTCGGAGAAATTCATTTGGGACTGAATCGCTTTCGCGCTCAACTGCGGAATGAGCGTGTTCCAGTCAGCATCCTCGGCGTACAACTCTTCGATTGCCTCGGACACGCGCGTGTCGGCCGTGTTCGCTATGACAGTCGCATCGCCAATTCCGCTCGCATCCCGAGTGAAACGACCGGTGAATTGGAGTGCAATTGCCAGGCTGCGATGGGGCTCGTGCAATGCGGCGATCTTCAGTGTTGGAAGATCGAACCCCTCCCCGAACATATCAACGCAAACCACGATTTGATGCTTGCCGGCCTTTATGTCCTTGAGCAATTGCCGGCGGCCCTTCGTTTGGCTGTGGATTACCGCCGGATTAAGATCCGAGTATCGCTCGTAATGGTCTTTGTATATTTCTTCTGCCCGCTTCATCGTGTCGGCCCTTGCCAGCACAATGTGTTGGAGCCCGGCCGCGCGGTCCGTTCGAAGCTGGGCCACTGCCAGTTCTGCGATTTTCGCATCTCCCGCCGTGGCGTCCGTCTCAAAAACCTCCTGGAAGTTAATCTTCCGGAAGTAGCCTTGTTTTTGAGCCATTTTCAGCGGGAAGCTGTAAATGATCCGTCCGGGGATGCGTTGTCCGTCGAGGCGAAAGGGCGTTGCGGTGAACTGCAAAACTTTCTTTTCTGCCGCAGCGTCACTAATTCGCTTCCATGAAATGGAGGGCAGGTGGTGGGCTTCATCGAAGTAAAGCTGGTCGAATAGGGCTGTAAGCTGCTTGAGTTCTGCCGCCCCGAGTTCCTGAATGGCGGCGACTGTTGTCACAACAACGTTGCACTTCTTCATCCATTCCAGCTCCTGTGCCCCTGGCTCGCCCTTCAGCATCCCGACCACTGGGAGATGCGCTGTCGCTGGAACTACCCCGATCGTTTGCAGAATACCAAGTCGGCAGAACTTGTCGAAGGTCTGAAGCCGGAGGGCATTGGAAGGAACGACCACCAAAAGCCGCTCCGGGTTGCTCATGACCATACATGCCAACATCACCTCGGTTTTGCCTGTCCCGGTCGGCATCACCACCAATGCGGGTTTACTGGAGACGACCCAGTGCGCCGCCACAGCGTGCAGTGCCCCGATTTGTGCCGACCGCAATCCCTTTTTGCTGGATGCGCTGTTTGCACCTCTGACTTCTTCCCGAAACTCGATTCCGGAATTCCAAGACTTTCTGACCGCTGATGCCCGATCATCGATTGATGACGTAAGTTTTGGGTGCCTTACCCAACTGACGGCGTCTTCAAAAGTGAGGAGATCCCCTTCGAGATTTGGTTGTTTCGTTCGAAGCACTGCAGAGAAGCTGGCATCTCCATCCGTTGCGTTTGGCGGGAGCAGCAGAATTTCATCCCCGTCTCTTTCCAGCGCCCATCTGGGCTTCTTTACCCCTTGCTGATCTATTCGCCTCACCTCGCAATCACCCTCCCAGCTTGGCTCGGCTATTTGGCCGACAAGCATTATGTCTGTGCCGCTGAGGAACGCCCAGACTTCGGGAAGTTTCGTTCGTTTTGCTGCCGATAGATCAACACCTGCCTTCACTCTCGATTCCTTAGATTTAGGGGAGGATAATTTTAAACGTTGCCTTGCATAGCGGAGAGGCCGCCGTCCCATCTGCCGTCATGGTTGTAATTTCTGCTTCGTGGCTGGCCTGAGGCCTGCCAGGCGACGTCGAACATTTGGCGGAGGACGTCGTCTATAGGAATATCGAAGGAGTCTATGATTGCCTCCGGCAGAGGGAGGACGTCTCTGTCTATGGGGGCGTGCTCCTCGTATGCGCGCCAAGGGGATTCTACAGCGAGTTCCATGTCTTTGACCCCGACAAGGCTTAGCATGAGGACAATGGGTGGTTGCTGGTCGAGTTTCTTCAAAGTCTCAAGGAAGTCGGTGGCACCCTTCCTGGCGTAGCCTTCGATTTGCCTGGAACTCAGGACTTTGTCCGCCCTGGCTGCGCGCTGTTCGTCGGTCATGGTGTAGTTCTTGAGGTCGAGAAGGCTGCAGTTGAAAACGCCTTCAATAATGCCGTTACGGAAAACCTGGGCGTAGGCGTAGGTCGTGCCGTTGTGGAAGGGGGCGTAGGAAACGACGCCGTCGAAGTTCAACTTCCGCGGGGTCTGCATGTTATAGAACGGCTGGAGGATGGGCAACTCATAGGCGCGGAGGGTGACGTCGTCGGTTTGGGCGGTGTGGTCAGCGGAGGCGAAGGGGAAAAGATGCAGGATGCATTTGGGCCAGGGGCTGACGGGGACAGGCGTTTCGAGAGCCTGGATTTTGGCCAGGCGCTCGGCCCGGAAGGTTTCAATCCGAGTTTTGAGAGAGGAGGTGATTTCAAAGGCGGCGCGGATTTCGCGGACGTCCATCTGGTGTTTACCGGCGCTTGTGCGCGTGAAAAAGCGCGACGACGTTTGAAAGCTGACCAAGTGGGGGGACGTCCAGCTTTTCGGCAGGCGGAGGAGGATAACGGGGCCGGCGTTGAAACCGGGGATACTTTTGAGGCGGACTCCGGGGATGCGGGGTTCAACGCCATTGCGGAGCATATCCTCCAAGCGCCTGATTTCCTGGTCAGCGTTGATACCGACGATGCCATCAGCCGCCTCAGGGATGCCGGTCGGTTTTCCGGTCGGGTCCTTTTTATCCCGCACGCCGTAAATTATGTCGCCGCCGCTGGCGTTGGGGAAGGATGAGGCGTCCGCGAGAAACTCCTTCTTTTCTTTGTCTCCGCTGCCGGGGAGAGCCTGCTTGTACTCGATAGAGCGGCCCTCTGGAACGGCATTGGAGACTAGGGCTTCGATATCCTGCTTGGAGATGGCGTCAAACTGCTTGGGGATCATTGGCTTCGTCGGGTAGGGATTGGGTGGTCATTCTTTGCTGAGGAAGAACAGGAGCAGGGCCAGCAGCGCGAGAATGGCGATGCCCTGACGGTTCTCCTGATCCTTGAGGGCCTGGAGTTGTTGCTGGCGGAGAAGGGCTTGCTGCTTGAGCTTGTCGAGCTGTTGTTGCAGCGCCTGAATCGCGGCGCTGGGATTCCTTGTATCGAGTTGGACGTAGGTTATGCCGGCGAGGAAGCCCAACTCGGAGCTTTTCACGCCTTTGGCGACGAGCGGTATGATGGGCTTGTTGGCCTTTCTGGCGTGGCCGACTTCCTGGCCGACAGAGAAGGCGCGAGACAGTGTGTTCTCGGTGATGAGAACGAGCACAAGCTCGGCAGCGTCGATCCAGCTAAAGATGGTTGGCCAGGTTTCCTTTCCGGGCTCTTTGCTTTGGTCCCAGTAGGTGACGTTGGCCTTGGCCTTGATGTGGTCGGCGACGGTGCGGACCAGTTGTGTATCGCTGACGCTGTAGCTGATGAATACGTTCATCGGGTCAGGCGAAGACGGCGAACGGGAAGTAGGGACTGGTCCTGGGTTTGCTGATGGTGGGATTCTGGGTACCGCCACTGAGTCTCTGAGTTTCCCTTGCGGCTGGTTCGTGAGCAGCGACGATTGAAAGAGCATCTGCGACTACCCACGATTTTTGTGCTTGGGCGTTCGCCCAGTCCTCTGCCGCTTCGATCAGGCTGGCGTTGTACCTGCCGCCTCGTTCGTCGTCGTCTGTGGATACTTCGTTCATGGAGCAGCTTGTGGTAACGACGATGCCTGTGGGCGCATCTTCGACTTCCTTGAGAAAGAGCCTCCGGCAGGCTTCGGCGTTTGGGGCGCGCCGAGCGGCAGCCCGTGCGTTCAGCATTTCGACTTGGCGTGCCTCCTTAATCATTTTGGGTTCGTTGTAAACCTTTTGACAACAATCCAGAATCACAGTCCGCTTTTTGGCGTCGCGCAGAAGATCGGAGGCATGCACGCTCTCGTTCTTGCGGAGTTCGAGGACGCGGTCTCTATCGGTGCTGGAGTACCACCCGTGGCCGGTAAACATGATTAAGGCGTAGTCGTAGGCTGATACGATGCCGATCCAAAGCTCAAGCACCTCCACGGTGGGGCGATCCAGGTGTTTTATATCGGACGGGTCCCATGTTCCGCCAAACGGCGAGGTGAGGAGACGGTGGTATTTCTCGACGTCGACGTACACCCCCTTGCAGTAATTCTCCTGACCGGTCTCGCCAGGGTTCGAAATGAGAAGGGCTTTTCTAGTGATTGGCATTGGCTTTCTCCTTTTTTGGTGGTTCGTTGTTTTCGACTTTGGTGATGATACCGGCAGCAAGGTGTTCGCTGGCGCCGGCGACCATAGCGGCGGCGCACATCGCGAGGGTTTCCTCGCCTGCCTTGGCGAAGATGGGGAGGATGAGGCCCAGTTTTACGAGACAGCCGACCAACATGCCGGCGATGCCGCCGCCAATGATGCGGGCAGCGCCTTCCAGGTAATGGAGGTGGCGTTCGGCAGTGGAGTCTACGTGGGGTTGACGGCCTAGCCTGAGGACGAGGAAGAGAACGGCGCCGATGCAGCCGGCACAGAAGCAGAGTAAGAGCAGGAACGGGACTTGGCCGAGTGCTTCGGCGAGCTTGTTCCGAGACAGGACCGCGAGGATTGCGATGATGGCCATAATGCCACCCGTGACCAAGGATGCTCTGAGTGTCCAGTAACGGGAGACCTGGCGCCCTTTGCTTTTGAAAAAGGTTTGAGCATTGGCAAGGGCCGCACTTGCGCCTATTGCATCCCCTTCCAATTCGCTAACGATGGCCTCGCCCAGGAGGCGCTTGGCGGAGAGTTTCAGGTCGTCAGGCCAGTTATGGGCGATGGGTTCAAGCTGCGCGATCGCGTTCAGCGTTTTGCGAAGGGCTGGCTTAATGGGGCCAGTGTCGATGAACGCGTCAAAATTGTCGTCGCATTCCCAGTCGAGATCCAGCTCCTTGTCCACGAACACGATGAATTCGCCATTCGATGAGCTCTCGTGATGGAAGATGAGGTGTTTGACCCCGTCGTGTCCATTGATGACGTATTTGGCTTTGAGGGAGCCTGGCTTCGCTTTCTCGTTGTTGGGTTCGCTCATGGTGTTGGTTCCTGGCGGGATGAGTAAGGTTGTGGTTCAGATTCCAGGGTGGTCGTGTAAGTGTTGGATGCCGGGATTTCGAAATTCTTCTGCAGGCCGGTAATCACGCCCGCATTCCTGTTCAATCGCGCTGTCATATCCGCTAATATGTGCGTGCCTCTGTTCATGTCTAATTCATCATGTTAACCCGGCGCTCTTTCATTTCTGTGCTGCACACCGAGAAACGGTTCTATCCGAACCGGCCAGCGATGTCACACGCATTGTCCTTTAATAATGCCCGTCGCGCGTTGGCCCAGACGTCCGCCGACGTCCGGTTCCAAACCGTTTGCCAATGAAGCGTAAGTATGGAGGAACGAATGCGTCAGGAAAATTCTCGTGCATCTTTTTGCTCCCAGGCGCATGATTCCCAAGATGTTGACGTATGGCGCAAGAAAAGCAGTCAAAGTACTCGTTTTCGTTTTTGGCAGGTGCCCTTTACCTGCCAGAATCGCTCGCCATCGCTAATCTTTTTCATCGGCACAACGATTGGGACAAAATCCGGGAAGAGGTGGCTCGCCACAACCTGTTACGCCAACGTAGCAAGGCGAGCGAAACTAGAATGTTTCGCGAAATTCGTTATCGGCTGGAGGCACTTAACGCGAAGGAGTTGGATTTTCTTTGCAGTGCCGGTTCCCGCGACCAGAGGCAAATGCTCTTTATTGCCTTATGCCGCCGGTTCCCATTCATTCGCGAGTTTGTCGAGGAGATGCTGCGCCCCAAGGTCCTCGCAATGGACACGCAGCTTTACCCCACAGACTTTGCCCGTTTCTTTGATCGCAAAGGGGCTGACGACCCGAAAATCGACAAACTCACCCCAAAGAGTCAGGCCAAGATCCGGCAGGTGATGATCCGAATGTTTGCTGATGCCGGCCTGCTGAACTCCACGTCTTCTCGCCAGATCTTGCGTGTAACGCCCAGTAAAGCGCTCGTGGCGCTGATCGCGGACAATCATCCCCGGGACTTGCGTTGTCTTCTGCTCTCGGACCAGGAAATCCGCCAATTGACCTCCTGATATGCCCAGCCGAGCCGACGAAAATTTGGATCAAACTTTTGAGCACCTTTTCCAGGTGATCTCCAGCCCAAGCTTTCTCGAACGGCGCGGCCTGGGCGGCGAATTGCCTTTTTTCATATCTGCGCATCACCCCTCGCTCCAGCCCCGACTCGATCAGCTTGTGCCCTCCCTGGCCACACGACTTTCAAACGTCGGCATTTCCGTTCTCCTGCTGAGTCTGTACGATCTGACGGTCGAGCTTTTCCAGCGACGCAATCGCTGGGAAAAGCATCTCGCTAGCGAGCAGAATACCACGAAGGAGAAGTTTCTGAAAGCCATGCAGAATGTCACGGATGCTGAAAACAACCTGGCGCCGTTGATTGCAGACAAACTCACTTCTTCGGGGTACAAGGTGCTGCTGCTAACGGGTGTTGGCCTGGTCTATCCGTATCTGCGCTCTCACACCGTCCTCGATAACCTGCAGAAGGTTACAAAGCAGACTCCCACGGTCATGTTCTTCCCCGGTGATTATTCCTTCGTGGATGGGAAAGGCTCGTACCTCAAGCTTTTCGGCACGTTGCCTGACGACCGCTATTACCGCGCCTTCAACATCGCAGATTTTCGTCCTCAGACTTGAACAGTTATGCCAACTCAACTCCGCTCTTTATTTGCGAAGCCGATTGACCGCCACATCGAAGGCGTGATCAAGGCTGACGACGAAAGCGACCTCCTTACCGAGGTTTCCGAGTACGTCGTCACCAAGGAAATCGCCAAGCGCCTGGACGAATTGCTCGGTGTCTATCTTGCGGGCGGATCCGCCAATGGCGTTTGGGTCGCCGGTTTCTTCGGTTCTGGGAAGTCTCATCTCCTGAAGATTCTGTCTCTGCTGCTGGAGAATCGCCTGCTTGGTAGCACCCGCGTTGGTGACCTGTTCCTTCCAAAACTGGAGGACGACCCCTTGCTTAAGGCCGATCTGGCGAAAGCGATGAAAATTCCGTCGCGGTCCATTCGCTTCAACATTGACCAGAAGGCGGACCTGATTGCAAAAGACCAGACGGACGCCCTGCTGGCCGTGTTTGTCAAAGTGTTCAACGAGCTGCGCGGCTACTACCCCAAGCAGGGCTATATCGCGGAAGTTGAAGCAGACCTTGATGCACGAAATCTGCTTGCCCCTTTTAAAGAATCTTACCGCGCCGAGGCTGGACGGGATTGGGAGGAGGATCGGGATGTCGTCCACACGCTGGAAAATGAGACCTTCGCCCACGCCTATTCCAAGGTCGCGGGGATGGCTTACAGCGAAGCCCTCCAGGTGCTGGACCGAAAACAGGCGGCTTACAAAGTTTCCATCGAATCGTTTGTTGAATCCGTCAAAGCATGGCTCGATCGCCAGCCGCCAAACTTCCGTCTCAATTTCTTCGTGGACGAAGTCGGGCAATTCGTGGGCACGAGCTCCAAGCTCATGCTCAACCTGCAAACCGTCGCCGAGACGCTCGCCACCAAGTGCCAGGGGCGGGCTTGGCTCTTCGTAACATCGCAGGGTGATTTGGCCACTGTGCTCGGGGACCTTGGCACAGCCGCCAATGATTTCACGAAAATTCAAGGGCGTTTTAAGACCCTTCTCAATTTGACCAGTCAGGACGTGGCAGAAGTGATTTGCAGACGCTTGCTCGCCAAAGACCCGCCCCAGCCGGACGAGCTCACCAATCTCTACAACATCGAGAAGAACACCCTGAAAACCCTGTTCCAATTCAGCGACGGCTCTCGGACTTATCGCGGCTTCGAGGATGAAGGGGATTTCTGTGATTTCTATCCCTTCCACCCGTACCAGTTCGAGTTGCTGCAGGCATCTCTGATTGCCCTCTCGAAGCATAATTTCTTTACCGGGCGCCAACGCTCGATCGGAGAGCGCTCAATGCTCGGCATTCTGCAGGACGTGGTGAAGTCAATTGCAGGAGCACCGCTTGGCCGCTTTGCCACTTTTGACCGGATGTTTGAGGGTATTCGAAATGCCCTCCGTGCCGATTTGCAAAATGCCATTCAAACGGCTGAACGCAATCTCGGTGGTCAGGAACTCTTGTCGGTGCGCCTGCTCAAAGCGTTGTTCCTCCTGAAGTTCGTCAAAGAGTTCAAAGCCACTCCACGTAATCTGGCGATTCTGCTCATTGAGCGCTGCGACCTCGATGTCGCTGCGCACGAACTCGATGTCCGCACGGCCCTGAATCAGTTGGAGAATGACACCTACATCCAACGCAACGGTGACGTTTATGAGTTCCTCACCGACGACGAAAAAGACGTGGAGACCGAGATCAAGGACACCGATGTCGATGAAACCGACATCGCGGAGTTGCTCGGGCAAATTGTCTTCGACGACATCATCCAGGACACAAAGCTCCGGTTCGAAGACAACAAACAGGATTACCCCTTTACTCGTCGGCTGGACGGACAGGTGTTCCGGAAACGGGAATACGATCTCGGAATTCACGTCGCATCACCACTGCACGAGAACTATGACAAGCCCACCGAGCTAATCGCGCAATCAATGGGTAGAACGGAACTGCTGCTTATCCTTCCTCCGGACAAGCTTTTGTTTGATGATCTCAAACTGCACCGCCAAACCGAGAAATACGTGCAGCAGAATCTTTCACCAACCCTGCCCGAAGCACGCCGGACCATCCTGACCACGAAGGCGCAGAAGAATGTGGACCGCCGCAACTCGCTTCTCGACCGCCTGAAGGACGCGGTCTGCAAAGGGCGCCTTCTGCTCAACGGCAACGTTCTCACCTGCACTTCCACGGACGCCCGGACCCGCATTGCCAAAGCTTTTCAAGATCTCGTCCACTATGCCTTCCCTTCACTGAGGATGATCCGAAAGAATTTTGTCGAATCCGACCTGGCGCAAATACTCACCACTCCAGCCGACGATTTCTTTAAGAATGACGATGGCACGCTCGGCGAGGCGGAGCAAGAAATCCTGCTCAAACTCCAACTAGCCCGTGCTCAGGGCCAGCGTGTCTCTGTCGCGGACTCGCTAGCCACGTTTGTGAAAAAGCCATACGGTTGGCCAGAAACCGCCACGCTTTGCCTCGTGGCGCGACTGTTCATGCGTGGCAAGGTGGAACTGCGCAACGGTGGAAATCTGCTTACGGCGGAGGAGGCGCTTCCTGCGCTTTCTAACAACCGAAACTTCAACAGCACTGTTGTGACCTTGCAGGAACAATTCGATGCTGCCGCTATCACCAAGCTTAAGAAATTCCACCAGGATTTCTTTCATACTCCCAACACAGCAGCCGATGCGAAGGATGCCGCGCTGGAATTTCAGAAAAAGCTCAATGCCGAGGCCGGAGAGTTGGAATTGTTGGCCTCGCATGCCTCGACTTATCCTTTCATGGCGTCTTTGGGATCCATCGCCACGGATTTGAAGGCGCTGGCGAGCCGCGAATGGTCGCACTGCCTCAAGAACCTGGCTGATTTCTCCGAGCGGCTCCTCGATACCAAAGAGACGACTCTCGATCCACTAAAATCGTTCTACAATGGGCCAAAGCGTGGCATCTACGATGATATCACAGCCTTCCTCCACGACGAGGAGCCAAACTTCGCGGACGTGGACGGCACCGAAGCTGTGGAGCTTCGTGAAGCTCTAGCCTCTCCCACCCCTTATAAAGGCAATATCCTCCAGCAGGCCAAAGTCAGACTCGACACCTTGCGGGCCAAGGTGGCCGTTGTCGTGAAAAAGACGCGATCCGAGGCCAGCAGCCGCATCGAGACGGCCAAAGAGAGCGTCGAGGCAGCGCCCGACTTCGGTTCACTAGCCCCGCAGGAAAAGTCGGAGGTGCTTCGGCCTTTTGTGACTGCGACTGAGAAGATCCAAAAGGAGCGCCTCGCGCCTGTCGTTCGCCAGATTGCCGATCGTGCGGCAAATGAGTCGCTGCCGCAGCAGCTCCATCGCGTTTCTCAACTCGCCGAAGCCAAAAAGCCGGCAGAACTCAAGGATGGTGGGGCCGTGCAATACGTTTCCGCCCGCCTTATCCCCATCGTTTATAACAAGGCCATCCTGGAATCCGAGACTGATCTCGAAGCCTATCTTGCGGCCGTGAAGAAGGCTTACACCGAGGAACTGAAAAAGAAACGCCGGATTACGCTGTGAACCACTCTGGCCTTAAGACATTTGCCCAGGACGCGCGCCGCAAACTTCGTGAATTGGTCGGCACGCGGCTCGATTACGTGCTGAACGCTCACACAGCGGAATTGCGTCAGCAAGCCGCCCAAGTTGCCGAGTTGCGCAAGGCTCTGGAAACCGAGGGCGACGATCCGCTCATCGAGCGCGTTGCCTATACATGGTTCAATCGGCTGGCCGCGCTGCGGTTCATGGATGCCAACGGCTATCATCCGTTTGGCGCTCGCGTCATTACGCCGGCAACGGCCAATGAGACGCTACCGGAAGTGTTGCAACAAGCACGCGTCGGAGCACTCGATGCGGACCTCCGCGCCAGCATTGCCAATCCAGACGCCTTCGATGACTTGCTCTCGGGACGCATTCCCGTGGACCACCCGGAGGCGCAGGTTTTTAAGCTGCTGCTCGTGGCCGCGTGCAATTACTACCACAAGCTCATGCCGTTCCTGTTCGAGAAGATCGGCGATGCCACGGAACTGCTCCTGCCGGGCGACCTGCTCACGGAACATTCCATCGTGGCCGACTTCCGCGAGAATTTAACCGACCAGGATTGCCAGAATGAGGAAGTCCTCGGCTGGTTCTACCAGTATTACATCTCGGAGAAGAAGGACGAGGTGATGGGGCGCAACGGCGCCGTGCCCAAGCAGGATATTCCGGCGGTCACCCAGCTTTTCACGCCACATTGGATTGTCCGTTATCTCGTGGAGAACTCGCTGGGCCGGCTGTGGCTGCTGAATCGTCCGCAATCCAGGCTGCGCGAGAAAATGCCCTACTACATCGAGGGCGACGCGCAGACTGATTTCCAAAAGATCACCAAGCCAGAGGACATCCGCCTACTTGATCCGGCGGGTGGCAGCGGGCACATGCTCACCTACGCCTTTGATCTCCTGTACGCCATCTACGAGGAGGAAGGCTACGACGCGCCGGAAATTCCCAGCCTAATCTTGCGGCACAATCTTTATGGTGTGGACATATGTGACCGCGCGGTAGCCTTAGCCTCTTTTGCGCTCTGCATGAAAGCTCGCGCCAAGGACAGTCGGTTCTTCCGCCGGGTGGTTCAGCCAAATCTGATATCGCTCCAGGAACTCCGTATTGGCGAAGAGGATTTCCAAAGTTATGCAAATGAGCTGAAACTCGAATCCTTTTTTGAACAAAAGGCTAACGAATGGATAAACGATGGAAGCCTTCTTGCACGACAACGTTTCTTCGATTCACGCAAGGTCGCCGAAACGCTGCTCCGTCTGCTTGAGTCAAGAGGCGAACTGCTCCAGCGCTTGGCCACTTTCGGTCTCAGCGAAAAACTGAAAAATGCGTTTCTTAAGTTTTTTGCAGAAGGACACAAGATTGATGACCTGGCGGCTTCAGAAATCCAAAGACTTGCCGCTGCCGTTTTTAACACTCTCGTTGCCTCAAAGGAAATCGTTGGTTTCAGCAAAGAGCTCACTCTTGGTGATTTAGCAAAGCAGATTTATTTGTACTTCGTGAGCCAATTCGCGGAGGCCAAGAACTTCGGCTCGCTTATCCAGCCCTGCCTTTCTGAGAATGAAATGCTGCGATTCCGAGAGAAGGTCTCAACCCTTTATTCTCAAGCAGGAAATGTCGATCTCTTGGTTGCGCAAACCCACTCAAAAGTCCTTGGCGTTTTCGAGCAAGCCCAATACCTCTTCCCTCGTTATTCGATATTAGTCGCTAATCCACCATACATGGGGTCTGGAAGCATGAATGCGCCTATGAAAGCGTTTGCGGCGGCTATCTATCCGAAGACGAAAACAGACACGTTCAGTATGTTTATAGAACGATGCCTGACTCTTGCGAGTTTTGATGGGTTTGTGGGCTGCGTAACAATGCAAACGTGGATGTTCCTGTCCTCCTTTGCGGCCATGCGGCGTGACATCCTTCTTAAGAACCAAATCGAAAACTGCGTTCAGATCGGCTTCAATAGCTTTCCAGAGTTGAACTCGAAGGTCGCCCAAGCTGTTGCTTTTGTGCTCCGCAAAGGCTCGGCTAAACGAGCGGGGGTCTATTTCAACTTAAACTCGGCCGCACAGTCGGCAGATAAGGAACGTGTTTTTCGAGAGCAAATCGCGAAGAATGCGGTGTTTCGGGCTACAAATGCCGAATTTGAAGCCATACCAGGGCAGCCCATCGCTTACTGGCTATCTCCTCGGATGCGGAACTGCTTTAATAATGAGACCTATGGTCAGCACCTGGCCTCCGAGGGCGCTGTAAAGACTGGAGACAATGCACGATTCATCCGCTTTATTTGGGAAGTGGCGATGAGCGATATCGGCGCGAACGGTCCTTGGCGCAAGCATCCAAAGGGAGGTCCCTTTCGGAAGTGGTATGGGAATTTAGATTGCGTTGTGGCGTGGACCGAGTCCGCCCGACAGCACTATAAAGAAGATTTTATAGCTCGCATTCCGACGGAGGCTATCTGGAACCTCGTTGGAATTACCTGGACAGCAGTATCCAGTAGCGAACTTTCATTTCGGGTCAAGTCGGAAGATGAGATTCCAAACAACGCAGCGCTGTTCGTTTATCCAAAGGACGGCCATCACCTGCTTGCTTACCTGTGCGGCTTGAACTCATGCTTGACGCCGCATTTCTTGGAGGTCCTCAGCCCGACTTTGAATTATCTTGTCGGGGACGTGCTCTCGATCCCATTTCCGCTAGATCAGGGAGTTCGGGAGGCAGCATCAGAACTTGGAAGGAGCTTGATCGCTGCCTCTCAGGCTGACTGGAACAACTTCGAGACCTCGTGGGATTTTCACGACCTGCCGTTGCTGCGGCCGGGAATCAAAGGGACAACTCTGGCGATAAGCTGGCAGAACTGGAAAGTGCAATGCGATATGGCCATCAAACGGGTGCGAGAGTTGGAGACGGAAAACAACCGTCTCTTCATCACCGCTTACGGTTTGCTGGATGAGCTCAAGCCGGAAGTGCCGGAGGAGCAAATCACCCTTGCTTGCGCCGACGTGCGCAAAGACATGGCGGCGTTTGTCTCATACGCGGTTGGCTGCATGTTCGGCCGCTACTCATTGGACGCTCCCGGTCTCATCCTCGCCGACGGCGGTGCAACGGTGCAGGATTACCTCGCCAAGGTCCCGCACCCCACCTTCGCGCCCGACGCGGATGGCATCTTGCCTATCCTCGACGGCGAATGGTTCACCGATGACATTGTGCCCCGTTTCCGCGAGTTCCTGCGTGTCACGTTCGGCGAAGACGCGCTGGCCGAGAACATCGCCTTCATTGAAACCGCGCTCGGCAAGTTGGACGCCAAGACCGGCAAGGTGAAGCCAGTGGATCTTCGGACCTTCCTAGCACGGGATTTTTACAAGGAGCATGTCCGGACCTATAAGAAGCGGCCCATCTACTGGATGTTTAGCAGCCCGGAAGGCAACTTTCAGGCTCTCATCTACCTGCACCGCTACACCCGCGACACGGTGAACCTGTTGCTCAACGATTACGTCCGCGAATTCATCGGCAAGTTGGAGGAAAAGCACCGCCAACTCACCGCCGTCAGCCTCAACGAAGCCGCTCGGCCCGGTGACCGCACCAAAGCGGCGAAGGAACTCGGCAAAATCGACAAAATGCTGAAAGAGATGAAAGCCTGGGAACGAGATGTTATTCTACCCCTCGCCCAGCAACGCATCGAACTCGATCTCGATGACGGCGTGAAGGTCAATTATCAGAAATTCAAGGGAGCAGTAGCGGACATCCCGGGTTTGGAAAAGGAGGAGGAGGAATGAACCGCAGGTCATCCAAAAGAAGAATACCTAGATGTGACAACTTCACAACCAGAGGCTATTTTAAAACATTTGTATTGCATTAGGTGGTATTTGTGTGATTTTATCACACTTGTTATGCTCTTAACATTTACAATAAAGAACTTTAGATCTTTTCGAGGGGAGCAAACTCTCTCGATGATCGCTAGCGGCAGGCAGCCAGACCACTCGAAGCATTTGGCGCGTATTCCTGATGATGAGAATCAAGCGCTTCCAGTTGCCGTCGTGTATGGGGCGAACGGAGCTGGGAAATCGAATCTTGTAAAAGCCATGCTCTTTCTTGAAAGTCTGGTCTTAAGAGGGACCGAACCGAAGAAGCCAATAGGACGGCGCCCATTTGTGCTAGACAAGGAAAGCATGGGGCTTCCAACAGAGCTTAGTCTCCAATTCGTTGAGGAAGGAAACGTTTACGCCTTTGGCTGCAAGCTCAACGACCGGATTGTGGAGGCTGAGTGGCTTAGCCTCTTGCGGAACGGGAAGGAAATAGCTGTTTACGAGCGGCTGACAACGGACCAGGGAGAAGTCAGAATTGAGCCTGGGCCCGTACTGAAGGATGATACGTGGGGAGACCACGCCAAGGCTTTAGCGCTCACGAGAGTCGGAGTTTTGCCGAATCAGCTCTTTTTGCATGTGGTGGGCAAGACTCTAAGAGAACAAGATCAAGGGCCTATCATCGCCGGTGCGCTGCGATGGTTCATGGAGCGTCTCACAATCATCCCGGCTGACTCTCCCTTTTCCAAGTTGGCACAATTAGTGGCTCACGATACCGAGTTCACGAGTTTTGCGGGTGATTTCCTCAGGCGGGTTGCGACTGGAGTCGATCGATTGGTTGTTGATAGCGCTAACGTTGAGGAAACCATGCTAGGCCCATTTAAGCAAATCATCGACGAACTTCCCGCTGGGGGGACCACAACGTTCCCTGGTCCTGACGGCACAGAGTTGGTCGTGGAAAAAGGGGAAGGCACAACTGTAAAGCTGCGCACGGTACATGCCGAGCATCTCACACCAGAGGGTGCACGAGTTAAGCTGCCTTTCTCGGAAGAGTCAGACGGTACACAACGGGTGACCCATCTGCTACCGGCCCTACACTCCGTATGTAATCAGCCGGGACTGTTTGTAATCGACGAGATTGATCGGAGCTTACATCCGCTCCTCGCAAAAGGTTTTGTCCGGGCCTTTCTTAAGGCCTGTGCCGGCAAAGGCAGCCAACTGATCTTTACCACACACGAAACCGCGTTTCTTGACCTGGATCTATTGCGGCGCGATGAAATCTGGTTTGCAGACAAGAAGCCACCTATTAACGCAACGGAACTGTATTCCTTGGCTGACTACAAGGTCCGCACCGACCTCAAAATCGACAAAGCATATCTTCAGGGCAGGTTTGAAGCTGTCCCGCCGATTGAGCCGGAACTCCCTGATTGGGTAAGGCACATCATGGATGAATTGAAGCCAAGAGGAGTTGCCGCACCTCTAACAGCGGCATGAGTCTGCTCAACCGAAAGCCGATCTCCATTGGTCGTGCCCAACGCACCTTGCGGGATGATCGGGTTTTCGTCGTGGCAACGGATGATACCTATGCGCCAGCTCAGTATTTTGAGCACCTACCGCTGTCTCGTGTGAAGGTGATTGTGCTTGCGACACCGCTCAATTCGGGACTGTCGGCGCCCGCCCATGTGGTCGATCGGTTGAAAGATGCTTTTTCCAACGTAAGGCGTAGAGGCGAAATTCAGTCCGGAGATGAATTCTGGGTCTTGCTGGATACAGATCACCACTTCCGGGATCAGAATCTTCCCGGGACACTCGAAGCGATGAGACAAGCGCGGCAGGCCGGGCTTGAGGTTGCCGTGAGCAATCCATGCTTCGAGCTGTGGCTTTTGCTGCACCATGAGGATGTCCCACTCGGCACGGTGTTTGCGAACGCGGACGCGATTGTGCAAAGACTGCGGACGATACTCGGAGAATACAATAAGACCAACATCAAGACTGGTCATTTTCCTCTGACAAAGGTGCCAGACGCAATCCGTCGGGCTCTGGTCCTTCAGAACGGGCCGGCAGGTCCTTGGCCGGAGGAAACGGGCACGCATGTTTATTTACTGATGCAACGGGTTCTGCCTCTCATCGCATGAGCAACAGCAGAATTCAAAGCGCGCTGGAAAAGGAATTCACCAAAAAGCGGGTGATTTTTTGGTACGATGGGGAACTAATCGGCTGGCAGCAGGAGTACGAATCTTTAGAATTACCAGGCGTCGTCAAATTGGCAGTGCAGAACAATGAATTTGGCGTAAAGCACCGCATTGCCCACGAAGCTGCAGATCGAAAATTTCTGCTCTATTTCCGCGGCCAAACGCAACCGGAAGACAAGGACAATTGGCTGCTCGACCAATTACTGGCCCATGGCGGAAAACCCTTTTCACCCGACCGAGCGTCGCTCGCGCTTTTGGAAGCCGATCTTCCTGAAGATTTTAAGGGCATTACGGAGCAACACCTGGAGTTCTTTAGGAGCACTGAACGGACAACCAGGCTGAAGGAATTGCGCAAGCCTGATGACACCGAAACCGAGGTCAGGCTGAAGATGCTGGCCATCATCTGCCGCACCGAGCCGTCGGTGGAATCCGTTATGCTTACGCTCTTAGATGAATTAGCCCGATTGAAAAGCGAGCGATGGGCGCAAGTCGAGAAGTTCTCGCTCGCGGACTTCTGGTGGAAGCAACTAGCCGCCCATTTCGGATACATCGCGCCTAAGCCTTCACTGTTGGACTTCGTCCTGGCATTGTTCCGAGCTGTTACTCCGCTTGGCGGCAACTCCAACCTCGATCCGCATCAATCCCTGGTGCTGCTCAATCGCTGGATGGACAGTGGCGAGCATCGGGATGCCTTCGAGGCCCTTTCCGACCGGGCGGATGGCATGCTGAATGTCAGTGCCGCCCTCAACCAGGTCGAGGATGTGCGCCCATTGCTCACGGCTCAAACCTATCGTCGGATTGATTTGAAGGTTCTCGCCGACCTCCGCGATGGGTTAGTGAACGGAACCCTTTCACCAGGAGAAGCCCGCAATCGTGTAGAGGCACGCAGTCAATTGCACTGGGCGCGTTATGATTTAGCGATCCAGTCGCTGTATCGCGCACTTGGCCTTGCCGCTGAACTCATTGAAACGCTGCCGAAGCTGGATCTGACAATCGAATCTTTCGACGCTGGCCTGGAGAAATACGCGAGCACCTGGTGGCGAGTGGACCAACTCTACCGGCGCTTCATTTTTTTCCTAAATGAATCAGGGGAGACCGCGTTGCTGGAAAAGCTGGCGGCGCGCATAGAGGGGCTGTATGTCAACGAATTCTTGAATAACCTCGCTCAGCGCTGGCAGGAGTGGGTGGACCGCTGCATGCAATGGGCCAGTGGCAGTCTAGGCAGTCAGAGGGACCTTGTACCGCGCTTGCTCCAGACACAACTCGCTGAAGGGCGGAAGGTCTTCGTAGTAGTGTCGGATGCGCTGCGATTTGAAGCTGCACGCCAACTCCTGGATGCCATTATGCGCGAGGAGCGTTGGACGGCCGAGCTTAAGCCGGCGTTAGGGGCATTGCCGTCATTTACGCAGCTCGGCATGGCAGCTTTGTTACCACACCGGAAGTTGGAGTTTGCTCCTGATGGGAAAACAGTCCTGGCCGATGGCGCCACAACCGTTGGCACGGATGCTCGCAGCAAGATTTTAGCACGAGCTTTTGATGGCCGTGCCACCGCAATCTCAGCCGAGGCCTTCCTGGCCTTGAACTCCAAGACGGACGGACGAGATCTCGCCAAAGCCAATGATGTCGTATTCATTTATCATAATGCGATTGATGCCGTGGGGGATAAACGTGATACGGAAAACCGTACTTGTGCGGTAGTCGAATCTGCGATTGAGGAAATAATCAAGCTGCTCAAGAAGGCCGCGGCCATGAACGTCAGCCACTTCGTTATTACTGCGGACCACGGATTTCTCTATCAGAACAACGCCCTGGAGGAGAGCGACTTTCTCGCCGTGGCACAACCAGCAGGGGTTCTGCAGTACCAGCGGCGCTTCATCGTCGCGACAGCGCTGCAGGAAGATTCTCGTCTGAAACGGTTTTCCGCCTCGCAGCTCGGTTTAGCTGGAACTCTGCAAGTCGCATTCCCGAAGGGCGTGCAGCGGTTGCGTCTGCAAGGTGCAGGCAGCCGTTATGTTCACGGGGGAACGGCGCTCCAAGAGATCATTGTGCCCATGATTGAGGTCAAGAAACTGCGGGCAGACGATGTCGGGCGAGTTGAAGTGGAAATCCTACGAAGCGGCCAGCAGATCACCACCGGCCAGGTGGCCATCACTTTCCTGCAATGCGAGCCTGTTGGAGAGAAGTGCCTGCTGCGGGAATTGCGTGCGGGTTTCTATTCAAGGACAGGCGTGCGCCTTAGCGATGTACGGACGTTGAGATTTGATTCAGCGGCAGAAGACGCCCGCCAGCGGGAACGTCGGGAGCAGTTTGTATTTGGACGCGAAGCGGAGGAATTCAACGGACAGGAGATCGTCTTGCGCCTCGACGAGCAGGTTCTGGGGACTGCACAGTTTGCACCGTACCGAGAGTTCATCTTCAAGCTGCGGCGGGCGTTTGAAAGCGATTTCGACGATATCTAAAGGACCAGCCATGACGCCGTTGGACGAGAAAATCAATCAGCACTTCGCCGGGCTCGTGGTTCGCAAGGACCTCACCAAGACCGTAAAAGGCAACGCCATCGTCCCCAGCTACGTGCTGGAGTATTTATTGGGGCAGCATTGCGCGACCGACGATGAGGGTTCGATCCAGAGCGGTATCGAGACCGTAAAAAACATCCTGGCCAAGCATTTCGTGCATCGAAACGAAAGCGAGCTCATCAAGTCCAACATTAAGGAAAAGGGACGGCACAAGGTTATTGATAAAGTCACAGTGGAACTAAACGACAAGGGCGGCATCTACGAGGCCCAGTTCACGAATCTCGGCTTGAAACGGGTACAGGTGGACTCTGACTACATCAAGCGCCACCCGAAATTGCTGGTCGGCGGCGTCTGGTGCATCGCCGAACTTAGCTATCAGCCCGTCGAAGATCCTAAACAGGAACCGTGGCATCTCGAAAGCCTCAAGCCTATTCAAGTGGCCCACGTGGACGTGGACCAGTTCCTTGCCCACCGTAAAGAGTTCAGCACCGAGGAATGGATGGACCTGCTCTTGCAGAGCATGGGCTTCAATCCGGAAATGTTGTCGCGCCGAGGCAAGCTGCTGCTGCTCGCCCGGCTCATCCCCTATTGCGAGCGTAACTACAACCTGATCGAACTGGGCCCTAAGGGCACCGGCAAGTCCCACCTTTACGCGGAGTTTTCTCCGCACGGCATGGTGATCTCTGGAAGTGAAGTCACCACGGCCAAGCTTTTCGTCAACAACTCAACTGGCAAAATTGGGCTCGTCGGTTACTGGGATTGTGTCTGTTTTGACGAGTTCGCCGGCAAGGATAAGAAGGTGGACAAGAGTCTGGTGGACATTATGAAAGGCTACCTCGCGAACAAGACCTTCTCCCGCGGCATCGAAATGCTGGGTGCCGAAGCTTCCATGGTCTTCATGGGAAACACGCGTAAATCGGTGCCTTACATGATGAAGCACGCGAACTTTTTCGACGAACTTCCTGACAAGTACATAGACTCTGCCTTCCTCGACCGCCTCCACCTCTACAACGCGGGCTGGGAATCGAGCCCCCTCCGCGCCGAGCTCTTCACGAACGGCTTTGGTTTCATCGTGGATTATCTGGCCGAGGTGCTCCGGCATTTGCGCAACCAGGACTTCTCGCATCTATACCACGATCATTTCGAGCTGAATTCCGAAATCACCACCCGCGACCGTGACGGCGTTCAGAAGACGTTCTCTGGCTTGATGAAGGTCATCTACCCACACGGCACCAGCACCAAGCCGGAAATTGAAGAATTGCTGTCGTTTTCCCTGGAAGGTCGTCGCCGCGTCAAAGAGCAGATCCTCAAGCTCGATGAAACCTTCACGCCAGTTACGTTCAGCTACATCGACCGCGAGACGGGCAAGGAGATGAAGGTCATCACGCTCGAAGAAAAGCAATACCCGACGCTCGCCCGGCAAAATGGAGGCGGGGCACCTCCCATCGAAGAAGAACGGGCGCTCGACTTTGTGGACGAGCCATCAGATAAGACGAAAAGCGTTCGTAAACCGAAACCCGGCCATCTGGTTGTGCCCGAAAACAGCAAAGGTTACAGTTACCGCACGCTTTTTGCTGACCACCTTCGTGGCGCCCGCGAGATTGGAGTTCTTGACCCATACATCCGAGCGTTCTGGCAAATCCGGAACTTCATGGAGTTCGTGCAGCTTGTCCACGAATTGACTCCGGCGGGTGAAGAGACAAAGGTTTCGCTGTTGACCAAGAGCGACCCCGAGCGCTGCGTCGAGCAAGACGAGAGCCTCCAAAAGATTCAAGAGTCCTGCGCAGGATCGCGAGTGGCCGTCGAATACGATTACGACAAGAGCGACACCCTTCACGCCCGCAGCATTACGACGGACACTGGTTGGAAGATAAGCCTGGATCGCGGACTCGACATTTTCCAGAGATACGAGATCAATCCGTTTATCCTGGCTGCGTCCGTGCAGGAGGAACGTCTCACCAAGGCGTTTGAAATCACGTACTTACGATTGCCGAATCAAGCTCCTCAGAAATCCGCTGTTTAATTAGGGCCGAGGTCTGGCCACAACGCGGATCCTTTGTTCGCACTTTGCTGGGGATTGGAAGATGTGGTTGTCGCCGCCGACGTCTGGGAACGTCCGCCGGGCCCCATCGGCCCGTAGGTCTGGTTTAATAAGAGCATGAATAACGCTTCGAACATTGTTTGCCCCAAATGCGGCGCCGAAATCGCGCTGACCGAAGCTGTCACCGGTCGGTTCAAAAGGGACCCCCTCGGGTCGAAATGGGGTCCCTTTTGAAATTTCAAAACTCCCCACCTGTGGGATTTTGACTCAATGTTCCGACACCATTGTTCCTGACAATATTCGAACTTCGTGTTTTG
>DASRFK010000177.1:0-16658 GCA_035651635.1 Verrucomicrobiia bacterium
ACGAGGTCCCGCGGGTCACGCAGATCCAGGTCCATCCGAAGATCGGCCTCACGTTCGCCGCGGGCCTGAAGGCGGTACTCCGGCAGGATCCGGACGTGGTGATGGTGGGAGAGATTCGCGACTCGGAAACGGCCGAAATCGCGATCCGCGCGGCGCTCACCGGGCACCAGGTATTCAGCACCCTGCACACGAACGACTCGACCGGGGCCGTGACCCGGCTGCTGGACATGGGGGTGGAAGCTTTCCTGATCTCGTCCTCATTGGAAGGTGTGCTGGCGCAACGGCTGGTGCGCCGCCTCTGTTCACAATGCAAAGCACCGGCCCCGGTTTCATCCGGAGTCCGCCAGCGGCTGGAAGCCCTCGGCGGACACAGCGTCGAGGGAGTCTTTTACGAGGGACACGGCTGTGAGGAATGCCGCGGCACGGGTTATCGCGGGCGAATTGGGATTTTTGAATTACTGGCCATCGGCACAGAATTGCGCGAACTGATCCTCCAAAGGCGCTCCAATGCGGAGCTCAAGGCCACCGCCCAGCGCACGATGGTGACCATGCACCAGGACGCTCTGCGCAAAGCCGCCGCTGGCGTGACCTCGCTGGAAGAAATCCTGCGTGTCTCTTCAGGAGATTTGCTTGAATGACGGCCTTTCGGTATCAGGCCATGGAAGGAAACGGCGCCGCGGTCGGCGGCATTATTGAAGCCGAGGACCGCCAGACCGCCCTTCGGCTCCTAGGGGATCGCGGCCTGTTCCCGTCCACCCTGGAAGTCGCGCCGGCGATGGCCGCCGCAAAGGCAACCGACGCTGCACGTTCGGCGAACAGCCTCGCGTCGTTGCGCGAAGCCGGCGCGTTCGGCAAGCGCGTCAGCCGAAAGGATATTACCGCCTTCACCCGGGAAATGAGCGCGCTGCTTGCGGCGGCGATTCCCATCCCTCAGGCCCTCGACGGTTTGGCCGATGAAGAGAACCCGGCGCTGCGCGAGGTCATTTCCAAAATCGCCGAGTCGGTGAGAAAAGGCTCATCACTGTCATCGGCGCTGCAGGAGGATCCGGCGCTCTTCCCGAATCTCTATGTCAGCATGATTCGCGTCGGCGAAGAGGCGGGCGTGTTGCCGAAAGTGATGTCCGACCTGGCGGACTTGCTGGAACACGAAGACGAAGTGCGGAGCGAAGTCGTTTCGGCGGTGGCGTACCCATTGTTCGTGCTGGGATTTGGGGTGGTAACAGTAACGGTGCTGTTGACCTGGGTCATGCCGCGGCTGTTCGGCATGCTCCAGGAAATGTTGCATGTTTTACCTTGGCCGACATTGCTCCTGCTCAAAGTGAGCGGGTTCATGCATCATTACTGGCTGGGAGTGGTCCTGGGCGTGCCTGGAGCGATCGGTGGTTTGTGGTACTACAGCCGCACTCCGGAAGGCGGCGAACTCTGGGATCGACCAAGCTGCGGTTACCGGTGATGGGTTCCGTGTTTCGCGCCGCCGCATTGAGCCGCTTTGCCCGGACGCTCGGCACCTTGGCCAAGAGCGGTGTGTCCCTGTTGCCCGCGCTTAAAATCGTCGAGAACACCATCGGAAACCGTGTCCTGGCGCGGCAAGTGGCTTGCGTGGCTGAAGAGACGCGGGGCGGCGATTCGCTGGCCGGGCCGCTGCGCAAGCTGAATATTTTCCCACGCACGGTGGTTCAGATGATCGATGTCGGTGAGGAGAGCGGCCGACTCGATGAAATGCTGCTGAAGGTGGCGGAAATTGAAGAGCGCCACATGCGGGCGCGGACCAAGACGCTGATCTCGCTGCTGGCTCCCGCGTTGATACTTGTCGTTGGAGCCCTGGTGGGCTTCATCGTGATCGCGTTGCTGCTGCCCATTTTCAAGATGAGCAGCGAAATTCACTAAGAGGTTACCAATGAAAATTCCAATCCAACGAAATCGTGCCCGTGCAGCCTTCACGCTCATCGAGATCATGGTCGTGGTGATCATCCTCGGCGTGCTGGCGGCGACCATCCTGCCAAAATTCATGGGCACCACCCACGAGGCAAAGGTTAGCGCCGCCAAGGGGCACGTGGCCGAGCTGGAATCGGCACTCGAACGCCTCTACGTCCATATGGATCGCTACCCCACTACAGAGGAAGGTCTGAAGTTGCTGGTTGAGCCACCGGCCGGTAACGACAAAAACTGGCGCGGACCGTACATCAAGCAACTGCGCAATGACCCGTGGGGCAACCCTTACCAGTACCGCTCCCCGGGCGTGCATCATACCACTGGATTCGATCTCTGGTCCCGCGGCGCAGATGGCGTGGACGGTGGCGAAGGAAACGGGGCGGATATCGGCAATTGGGAATGAGCCCTTTCACCCCAGCCGAAGACGGTAACCATCCGATGTGAACCACGGATAAACCCCGATGCACACTGATGAGACAGCGCTGGACCTGCCGCCGAAGCCAGGCCAGTCTGTTTCATCTCCTCATCAACGCCGCAAGTTCAACTCGCCTTCGGCGCCTCTCGGTCTTATCCGTGTCCATCCGTGTCCATCCGTGGTTTTCGACTCAAGCCTTACGGTAGAGAAAAGAGGAACCATGCCGACGGGACGCCAGCGCTTCCGGGAAGGATTCACGTTGATCGAGTTGATGGTGGTCATGCTGCTGATCGGGATCTTAAGCGCGATGATTTTGCCGGAGATGAAGGGAACGTTTGGGGATGCTTTGCTGCGGTCATCGGGCCGTGAACTGGTGAATGTTTTCAGCCTCGCCTACAGCCGAGCCGTGAGCCTGAATGAGATCCATGTGGTTCGCCTCGACCAACAAAACCACAAATACACGGTCGAACGACGCGTTCGTGGCCAGGGCAAAAGAACCGAGTTCGCGCCGCTCAAAGACGTCGCGGGGAGTTCGGGCCAATTGGATGAGCGGATTGCCCTGGAAATCCGAAAACCCCAAGAATTGACTGAGAAGCCCGAACTGCAAGAGGAGCAAACCACGACCGATGAACAAGCTCAGACCAGGTCAGATACGATAGCCTTTTATCCGGATGGGACGGCGGACGCCACAGAAGTCGTACTGCGTGACCAGGCCGGCTACGGCTTAAGACTAAGGATCGATTCGGTCACAGCGCGCGTGGAGGTGCTGGAACTATCGCCCGAATGAGTGGATGACCCGGAATTCTCCATGCACATTCAGAACCAGCAAAAATCCTTGGGGTCGTCGAACGGCGTTTTTCTGTGTTACAGGTTACAGGTTACAGGTTACAGGTTAGGACTGTCTTTGCCCGCTTTGCCTGGCCCCAGCTCTCGAACTGGAGTCCAGCAGCCCATGTTTCCTGTCAGCGGTCAACCTGTAACCTGTAACCAGCAACCTGCAACCCGTTTCGTGGCTCCCGCGGAAGCCGGGACTCCGAACCTTGCCTCCGCTTTCTCGCTCGTTGAGATCCTTTGCGCGGTGCTGATTTTAGCGGTGGCGCTGACAGGAATGATTCAAGGGGTAACGACCGCGTTGAGTTCAACCAAAGATTCCGAGGTGCAGACCGTGGCAGCGTTGTTTGCCGCCGGACAAATCGAGACGCTCCGGGCCGAGGGAGGACTTCAGGACGGGACGACTCAGGGCGACTGCGGCGAGGCCTTGCCGCTGTATCGGTGGCAGCAAACGCTCGGTCCGGCTGGGGTTGACGGACTGCATGAGGTCTCGGTGGTGATTGAGAATGCCAACTCCGGCAAAGCGATTTACGAACTCAAAACGCTCTTGTTCGAAGTGCCGGAAGACCTGCAGGGCAGCGTTACCAACAATCGGCCCTATTCCGACTCCTCACGTCGAAGGAGCAACCGCCGATGAAACGAAGCGGAATCGAACGCCAATGGGTGCTGGTTCAGAACTGGACGCCAACGGCGTCCTTTATACCAGCCTGGGCCGAAACCCCAGGTAAATGGGGCGAAGATCGATTCGTAAGCGCCAAAGGCGCGTTTTCCCTTGCGGAATGTGCGCAGGCGACGCAGGCCGTTGGCCCGCAAGACACATTACGGATGTCCTCTCCTAGGGCTGCGGCCCTAGGCTGGTATGAGCGACGCCTTTGGCGCCAGGGTGGGACTGAGCGCGCTTTCACTTTGATTGAACTGGTGATTAGCGCCGCATTGATGTCGTTGGTGCTGGTGAGCGCGTATCTTTGCCTGCAGGCGGCAGTTTCGAGCCAGAAACTAATCGAACCCCGTCTCGAGGTTTTCCAAACCGCGCGAGTTGCCATGGCTCTGATCACCGCCGATCTGCGTTGTGCCTGCCCGCTTTCGCAGGATTATGAATTCTTGGGAACTCACCGCACGTCCGGAGATGTGGAAGCAGACAGCCTGGATTTTGCCACGCACAATTATACGCCCCGGCGCAGTGGCGAAAGTGATTTTTGCGCTGTCAGCGTCTTTCTCGATAAGAATCCGCGCACCGGCCGACTCAGTCTGTGGCGCCGGCGCAATCCACACATCACTCTTGATCCGCTCTCGGGCGGGAGCCGGGAAGAAATAGCCAAAGGCGTGCGCGGTCTGCGATTTGAATACTCGGATGGCTATGATTGGTACGAGAGCTGGGGCGACACGGACCTGCGGGGCAAACAGCAGTTTTCGCAGCGCGTGCAGGCCAATCTTTCCGGGTTGCCTGAAGCCGTGCGAATAACGCTTTGGCTCGACTCCAACCCGCGAACCAGACCTAACGAAGACCAGGGGAGCACGACGAACGAACCGCCGCTGGTGTTTCAAACAGTGGCGCGACTCACGCTGGCCGACAGCGGCAAAACTGCTCCGTCGGCGGGAAGCTCGACCAACGCCGCACCGGATACGAGCACGCAGAATCAGACCTCGGGACAGGTTCCGGGAGGGGTTCAATGATTAACAACCAACATGGCGAACACGGCCGACCGGGAAGCGCCACGTGGGTTACAGGTTGCAGGTTGCAGGTTGCAGGTTGGAACAGTGTTTGCCCGCTCTGCCTAGCCCCAGCTCTCGAACTGGAGCTTAGAAGCCCAGGTTTCCTGTCAGCTTACGAAAGCGGAGTCAACCGGCAACCTGGAACCTGCAACCTGCAACCTGTTGCGTCGCTCCGCCTCAAGGCGGGACTCCGAACCTCGGCAGGCTCGGTTCTGGTGGGAGTCCTGTGGTGCCTGGCGCTGTTGTCAGTAATCGTCATTGGCGTGTTGCACACCGCGCGGATGGATTTGTTCGTGGTGAAGAATTACGGCGACAAAATCCAGGCGCATTATCTGGCCATCGCCGGGATCGAAAAGGCCAAGGCATTGCTGTACCAGGACGCCCGGCAGCGCAGTCGAAGCGCGTTGAATTACTCGGGACAGTTGACCGACTCGATCGAGCAATTTCGAGACATAAAATTTGGCCGCGGCCAGTTTCGGGTGATCCACCGTGGCCGGCCCGATGAAGGCGGCGGAGTTTTGTACGGGGCGAGCGACGAGGAAAGCCGTCTGAACGCAAACAATGCTTCCGCGGAAGAACTGACCAGGCTGGACGCACAGACCCCGAACGCAATGACGCCGGACGTCGTGGCCTCGATCATCGATTGGCGAGACGAGGATAACACCGTCACGCCCGGTGGCGCTGAAGCCGAATATTACCTCTCGATGCAAATACCGTATCTACCGCGTAATGGTCCGTTCCAAACCATCCGCGAGCTGTTGGGCGTCCGCGGCGTCAGCCCGGATTTATTATTCGGAAAGGACCAACAGCAAAACGGCATGCTGGATCAGGATGAGGAGCAAGGGGACAGCGGGGTCAATGACATGCTCGACTTAGGTTGGGCGGGGCAACTCACCGTCGATTCGATGGTGAACAACGTGAATGCCGCCGGGATTGATCGCATCAATGTACAATCGGCCGACCAGACCACGCTCACCGGAGTCAAAGGCATCACCGAAGATATCGCCAAAGCGATCATTGCTTATCGTGGGCAGAATCGCTTCAATAGCATTGCCAATCTCTTGGACGTAGTAGCTGCGTCCGATCAAAACCAGCGGGGCCAGGGCGGCGGACCCGATATCCAACCCACTGCACAGCCAGGGCAGAATCCCCCCGGCCAAGGGTCGACTCCGCAAGGGCCTAAAGTCATTGACGCAAACCTGCTGATGGACATCGCGGATGACCTGACGGTGGATTCCGGGTCGGACTTGTCCGGGCTGGTCAACCTCAACAGCGCCAGTCTCGAGGTACTGTCGTGTTTGCCAGGACTTTCGCGAGAGCTGGCGCAAGCGATTATCTCTTTCCGCCAATCCAATGGGTACTTCCCGAACATTGCCTGGTTATTGAAGGTTCAAGGCGTCACACCGGATATTCTAAAACAGGTCGCCCCGCGCGTGACCGCAAGATCCGAGACATACCGAATCCTGTGTGAAGGCAAGGTCCAATCGACCGGCGCGCGACAGCGGATCCAGGAGATAGTCCATATCGGATTACGCGGCGTGACTACCCTTTCCTATCGCGAGGACAATTTATGAAAACGGCGCAGTTCATGAACCAGGCTCAGATTTTCATCGAGGCAGGACAAGAGCTGCTTCGGGCCCTTAACGGAAGCCAGACGCTTGAAGTCAGGTTGGAAAGACTGGCGGACGGCCGGCTAACAGACACGTGTAAAACCGAATTGACGACCCGACTCCAAAAATTCATCGACCATAAAGCCTGGCAACCGCGTGCGCGCGTCCATTTCGCGATTGGCGCGCGAGGCGTCTCCTTGCGCCGGCTGACCATGCCGACCGGCAGCAAGGACGAAGTCCAGCGCATGCTGCCGCTGCAAATCGAACGGGAATTCCCTTTGTCTCCCGACCAACTGGCCTGGGGAGCACAGGCGCTTAACGGGGGAAGAGCGGGCCCAAATCATTCGAATGGCAAACAGGAATTCCTCGTGGCAGCCGTCAAGAAAGACCTGCTCGAAGAATACGCGGCCATTCTCGACAATTGTGGTGCCCTACCGGTTTTTACCCTCGCCGCCCTCGACCGAACCTATGTTTGTCCCCAACCGCCGGGCTCATACGCGGTGTTGGATGTCGGGGGCTCGTATTCGGAATTGATCTTAATGGAGGTCGGTTTCCCGACCGCAGTCCGGGTGCTGCCATGGGGGCGGGAACATTGGTCACGCGCGCCCCATCCGCCGCGGACCCCCTCACCTGAAGCGGTGTCACAGGCCCACGGAGTCGCATCGTTCGGTGGCAACGTTCCTCCTGCGCCCTCCGAGGCACCGAGCCCGGTCCAGGAATTAGTCGAACTGATCAAGGGGCAATCCATCGGGCGAGCGCTTTACGTAACAGGCCTCGGCGGCTTGGTTACTCAATCTGATTTCACGACGGAGCTCACGGGGCGAATCGGCAAGGGAATCGAATGCCGAGTGGTGGACGAGCCGGGGGATGCGGCCGGTTCATCGGCGGTGCTGGGTCTGCAGCGAGCGCTGGCGAGCCCTGTCGGAACCCCGCCCTTGGTGCTGCAGCTCAAGCAGGCCAAGGGCACCACGCGGATGCCGCCGCGCGAACAGTTGAAATGGGCAGGCCTGGCCGCCGGATTACTCATCCTGGGCATGGTCCTGCCTTACGCCGAGGCACTCGTGCTCAAACCGCATCTGGCACACAAGCTCGCGGCAATTAAGAACGACCAGCGCCGCCTCGGCGTCATCGATCGGGAATTGGATTTCTTGCAGTACCTTCAGGCCAACGAGCCGCCTTATCTCGACGCACTGCTGGTCCTGGCAAAATCGGCCCCGCCCGGCACCCGTTTCGATTCCGTTTCCATGAACCGTCGAGGAGAAATTTCCCTGCGCGGCTCTCTGCATGACGGTCAGCAAGTGGCCGACCTGCGCGCAAAACTCGTCGACTCAGGATTCTTCGCGGCGGTGTCGGTGGATGAACAAGCGCCGACTCCCGATCGGCAAAAAGTCAACGTGCGCATGACCGCGCAATGGAAATCACCAAACGAACGCGTGAATCCTCCGGCCGAACCGGCCTCAGCGCCGAACGAACACAAAGGCTCAGCCAGTCCCCCACCGGGAGCGGCCAGGCCGGGCATGCCGGCGCCCCGGCGCGCGGACTTCCCAGTCCGCAGGGATCCCCAAACCGAATCCGGCGAAACAACGAGTCTTGGCGTCAGCCACTCTTCGGCCCCAATCCCAGCCAACACGGGCAAGAACTAACCATGCGCGCATTCACCCAACGAGAACAACGCACCATCCGCCTGGGCGCCCTTGGGCTCGGGGCTTATCTGGTTCTGTTCGGCGGATGGCAGGTTTGGAGCTTTATCGCGAGCAAACACGCACAGTACCAGCAACTGCTCACCGAAGCCTCGACTCTTCGCCAAAAGGCCATTCTCTACCAGAGTAAAGCGCAGCACACTCAAAAGCTGATGGAGAGTTTCCAGATGGATCCGGTCAAATTGACCCGCGAAACCGTTTTGGCACAAGCCAGCGCCGCCATTCAAAGAGCGGCCCTGGGCGGCGGCGTTCAGATTGGGCCGGTGCGGGAAACGCCAGCCCGCCCGTCGAGCAAAGAGCTCGGGTCCATCCAGCTGGAGGCCGCCGGGCCGGCCCCTGCCCTGCTCAAGTTTGTCGAACAAACCCACAGTCTTGGCTACCCGTTGCTCATCGACACCATCCAAATCAGTTCCGAACCCTCACGGCCCGGCCAGGTAAAACTAAGCCTGACCTTTGTGGTTTTGGATTTCGACCAATGGAAACCGGAGAAGAGCCATGCGTAACGAGGCACTTTTAAAAATCGTGTGCGGATTGGTGCTGGCCCTGGTGATTTACCGCCTTGCCTTGGCCATCGTGCACGTTAACCCGCTCTACCACGTGACCATTCCCGCATTGCCGGCGTTGGCATCGGCGACAACGAACTCCGCCGCATCGAAGATGCCGACCAATGCCGTGGCCACCGGCACGAAGAACTCCACCAATGCGGCTTCGAAAGCGGCCACGGCCGCAAAAACCAACGCCATCAACAGCACCAACGTGGTGGTCGCTTCGACGAATGTCGCCGACCTGACCCGCACGAACCTGGCGAACACAACTAACGGTCCGAGCGGAAAAACAAACCAAGTCGTTCTCGGGACCAACAGCATGGCTTTGGCCACCAATTCACTCGCACAGAACTCGAACGCGCTTCCAATCCAAGCGGGCCGGAAGCCTGGTTCTAATGCGGAACCTATGCAGACCGCCGGCCCGAATTTGCCTCCGGGCATGCCGCCAGGCATGCCGCCGGGGGCGTTTCCAGGCCACTTCCCAGGCATGCCTCATGGGGGAATGCCTGGCATGCCAGGAATGCCAGGTGCCGGGCCGGTTTTGCCGCCGCCGGTCCAGGCCCGTATCGATCGCGTCATCGACAGCGAGATCCTCGCGCCAGTAATGCGCCCCATGCCCATGGCCTTGCTCGGCATTGCCGGCAAAGACGTCTTCTTCAGAGCCCCAAATGGTCAGACCGGATTAATTAAGGAAGGGGAAGAACTGGGCGGCGTGAAGCTCATCCGAGTCGGACTCAACCGCGTATTGGTTGAAGAGCAAGGACAGCAGAAGGAACTGACAATTTTCGCCGGGCTAGGCAGTGAATCCCTTTTGTCGAAACAAACCAACAGTCCCAAATGAAACCATTACCGGAACCACAATTCGTCAGTGCACTGAACGGGAACCCGAAGGTTTTGGAGTGCGCCGCTGTGCGGCGCTTTTTAGGATCGCACCACGACCGAAAGCGGCGCATAGCGCCGCACTCCAAGCCGCTGGCGCGAGCCACTTTGACCCGGGTGCAGTTCATATTCCCAAGGCATGGTCTCGGTTCTCTGTGTCAGGTGATGGCCGCCCTTGTTTTGTTCTGCTCTCTGGCGGTGGCTCAGGACGCGCAACCGGCCGCGGACAAAAAGAAGCCCGAGGCCGGTCCGACTATTGCCGCGGCGGCTGAGGCGAATGCCTCGGCTAAGCCGGAGCCGAGTTCCCCGGCGGCGCCGACCGACGGTGCCACGACCAGCACCAACCAGGATGGCTCGACCAAGGCCGCTCCAGACAAGAGCTCCGACGAGATCCAGCTCAGCTTGCAGGGTGCAAATATAGACATGGTGGTGCAGTGGCTGGCTCAAACCACCGGGAAGACAGTCATCAAACACCCGCGCGTGCAGTGCCAGCTCACCATTACCAGCTCGAAAAAACTGACCAAACGCGAGGCCATTACCTTGGTTTACCGCGCCTTGTCCCTCGAGGGTTTCACCGCAACTGAATCCAGCAATGCGATTCTTATAACCCCCGAAGGCCAGGAACCTAAAATGAGTCCGGAGTTGGTGGACGCTACCCGCAAAGACATACCGGAAGGGCGTCAGCGTTTGGTAAAAATCTTCCCCCTCCAGCATATGCAGGCCACGGAGATGAAGGAAAAACTGCGCGGCGTCCTCTCAGACAAAGGAAGCATCGAAATTGACGAGCGCTCCAACGAATTGGTCGTAACCGACTATAATGAAAACCTGAAATTGATGGCCGAGCTCATTCACGAATTCGACGTCACCGATTCCGATTCTGCGATTCAGATTTTTCCGTTGAAATATGCGGACGCCGAAGAAGTCGGCAGCCTGATCGGGCTGATTTTGAACGTGACCGCACCCGGGGGCGCGCCGGCTAAGAGCCCTTCCAGTTCGGAAGGCGGAGGCGGTCCATCACCGATGCCCATGCCCGGGCCCATGGGCATGCCCGGCGGCGGCAGTCGCTCGTCAGGCTCGGGCGGAGGCAGTCCCCCAAGCACAGGCATCGGCAACGCTATTTCAGCGCCCCAGGTCAGGCTCTGGCCCGATCGCACCTCGAATCGGCTGATTGTTTCAGCGCCCAAATCGAAGCTCGCCGAAGTCCAGCGCTTGCTCGATATCCTGGATACCGACCAACCGGAAGACGTCACGGTGCGGTCGCTGCCGCTCAAGAATGTGGCGGCCACTGACCTGGTGCGGGAGCTGGAGCCTATTTTCCAGAAGATGAGCGGCAAATCGCGCAAGGAGGCGATTCAGGTCGGAGCCAACGATCGCTCCAATTCCCTCATCATCCTTTCCAGCGAAACCAACTTTCGCGCGATCGAAAAACTCGTGGTTTCCCTCGATACCGAAGATGCCCAGGAGAAAGTGGTGCAAACGTTCCTGTTGAAGAATGCCGACGCGCAAGACGTCGCCAAGCAACTCCAGGATTTGGGCAAGGACCAGGATTCGAACCGCTATCCATACTATTACTTCTTCTCTTCATCGGGCGGCAACGACAAGGGCCGCAAAAAAATGAGCGTGGTGGCCGATCGCCGCCGCAATTCGCTGGTGGTGCAGGCTCCGCCGGCGCAAATGCCGAGCATCGAAAAGATGATCCACGAGCTGGACGAGCCCATCACCGATGACAGCCTGGCTCCGAAAATCTATCACCTCAAATACGTCAGCGCTGTCGACATCGAAGATGTCCTCAACGAGCTGTTCCTGAAGAAAACCCAACAACGGCCGTACTTTTATTTCTACGACGAGGAGCCCCAGACGCAAACCGACCGCGACGTGGGCCGGCTTTACGGAAAAGTGCGCATCACCAGCGAGCCTTACTCGAATACCATCATTGTGACGTCGAATTCAAAGGAAAGCCTGTCTGCGGTCGAAGAGGTGCTCAAACAACTCGATGTTCCCTCGGATGCGGGCGAGAGCACGTTGCGAATCGGGTTGCGATTTGCCAAGGCATCCACCGTCGCCAACAGCATCAACATTCTGTTCGCCAAGAATGGCTCGCCACCTTTGCGCCAAACACCGCAGCAGGGGCAACAAGTCCAGCAGCAGCAACCGCAACAACAGCAAAACAGCAGTTCCTCTCAGGCCGGTTTCGACCTCGAACAGGAGACCAAGGAGGAAGGGTACTTCCCCTGGCTGGGTGGGGCTCCGGACAACCCGCGTTCCAACGATGGGCGCTCAGGCGTTCGCCAGGTTAGCGACCTGGTGGGCCGCGTCCGGGCGGTGGCCGATCAGCGCAGCAACGCGCTGCTGGTCTCGGCCAACGTCCAATACTTCCCGCAGGTCCTGAAGCTAATCGAAGAACTGGACGCCCAAACCGACCAGGTGTTGATCGAAGCCCGGTTGGTCGAGGTGTCGGCCGATTTCCTCGACAAACTTGGCGTGCGCTGGTCGCCCGATGGCAGCCAGGTTTTCACCGCCGATGATTATGACAACTCGTTTCTGGGTCACGCCAACGCAACTTATCAAAAGGGGTTCGGCGGCTTAAGCAGCGTCAATACGCCTCCCTCCAGCTCGGCTAATGTATTGCAAAGTCTGACCACACTGCGCTCAGGAGTGCTCGACAGCACTATCAGCATGGATTTTCTGGTGCAGTTCCTCCGCCGCACCACCGACGCCAAAGTGCTGGCTGAACCGCAAATCAATATCCGCGACAACGAGACCGGCCGGCTTTTCGTCGGCCAGCAAGTGCCGATTCCTCAGTACACACAGGTCTCGACCATTGGATCGCAAAATACCAGTTTCATCTATAAAGACGTGGGCGTGGTGCTCGAAGTCACTCCGCACATTAATTCATCGGGTGACGTTGAATTAAGGATCCATACGGAATCGTCGACCGTGGTTCCGGGGCAGACGGTCCTGGGGGGGTCGGTGTTTGATACCCGCAACTTCCGCACCGACCTGACGGCCAAAAACGGCCAGACACTCGTGCTGGGCGGGATTATCCAAAAACAGGTTTCCGATACGTTGCGCAAGACGCCGATTCTGGGCGACATACCGGGATTGGGCTGGGCCTTCAAGAAGAAGGATAAGAGCAGCCACGAAGTCGAGCTGATGGTGTTCATGAGGCCTAAAGTCAGCCGCAACGCCGAGCAGGACAAAGAGTTACTGGAAGACATTTATCGCAAGGCGCCCACCGTCAAGCAGTGGGATGAAGAAGGGCAGAAGCGGCCTGAACCTAAAAAGTCTGGTGCCACTAAATGACGCCAACTCGCAAGGAAACCGCGAATGAACGCGAATCAGGGAGGCCGCTCACGCTCGCTCGGCGTCGCGGCGGTTCATGAGAAATCTCCTTTCGAGTTTTCGCGAGCATTGGGACCACCAACCCCTCTCCCCAACCCCGATTGTGGTCGACCTTCTCCCTCTCCTTCCTCGGCATTGCCGCGCCGAAGCAGCTCCGTCAAAGAAGGCGGGAGGAGAGTGGCCGGGGAGAGGAGGACTTTGGGACGGAGCGGTTCACCGGGAACATTGATGTCGGATTTCCTTATCTGCGGTCGCCCCAAATCTGTGGGGGAAGATTTCCGATTCCCTTATCTGCGGTCGCCCCGAATCTGTGGGAAAAGATTTTGATTACTTATCTGCGTCGCCCCGAATCTGCGGGGGAAGATTTCCGATTCCCTAATCTGCGGTCGCCCCGAATCTGTGGGAAAAGATTTCGATTACTTATCTGCGGTTGCCCCGAATGTGTGGGAGACTGAGCTTATTAGAGAGCAGAGTTAACGACCCTTTTATGTCTGTGCGAATTGTTCGGTTAGGCACCCCGCGGGCGGCGGACGAAGGCCTTCGGATCGGCACCGTGCGGCGTCCTCCGCGCGGCGTGCCCAAAAGCAAGTTCGCTTCAGAGGACTGGTACGACGTCTGGTTCCCAAACCTGGCGCCTAGCGTTCCAGTAATGAAAATGGCTCAGGCAGCCCAGACTCCCGCCCAATGGTCGGCGTTCGCGAAAAAGTACCGCGCCGAAATGTCGGCGCCGGAGAACGCGCGAACCATTGAACTGCTCGCGAAGCTATCTCACCAAACCAACTTCTCAGTCGGCTGCTACTGCGAAAACGAAGCGCACTGCCACCGTTCAATCCTCAAGGGGCTGCTGCTGGAAAGAGGAGCCGAGTTCGCGTAGTTTTTAACAAGTTATTCACCGATTCTATATACGGGGTCCTATCTTTCCGGAAACCCCAACATCTTGTAGGCGTGTTTGTGAATAGGCTGCGAGCAAGCGGAAATAGAATTTGATTCCACCCAAGTCAGCCGAAAGAATACACTTAACGAATGCTGACAGATTCAATGGCCAAGTCGGAGTTGCTCGCCCTGTTGCGCAAGAAGTCCGTTTTCTACGGAGATTTTCTTTTGTCGTCTGGCGCGCGGAGTTCCTTTTACTTCGATTGCAAGCTAACGACCCTCGACCCCGACGGCGCCTGGCTCGTCGGCCAAGTGATGCACTCGATGATTCAGGCAGAAGCGAGTGCTCGAAACGTGAAGGTGACTGCGGTTGGAGGGTTGACCATGGGGGCGGACCCTCTCGCGCTTGCTGTGGGAATGTATTCAGCCCGGATCCAGCAGAAGCCGCCCCTTCAGGTATTCATTGTTCGTAAAACGCCTAAAGGCCACGGACAGGCAAAGCTGATTGAGGGTAATTTTAAGCCCGGAGACCAGGTCGTTGTGCTTGACGACGTCGTTACCAAAGGCGAGTCAACTATCAATGCTATCAATGCGGTGAACAAAGAGGGCGGAAAGGTCGCTTTTGTGGCGGTCCTGGTCGACCGCCAGGAAGGCGGCCGCCAGAGAATTGAAGAATTGGGGTACTCGGTAGTTTCTGCTTTTCGACGTGATGAGATAATCCAAGAGGCTGCTAAACAGGCGCAGCCCTCGAATTTTGTTGCTGCGTGAAATAATTGCCGCGAGGCAACCACACGGGAAAAGTTCGATAGAATAGGCGTTCCGCTGGTAGCGCGGTAGGGATGGCGCGCTGCGCCGTCCGCGCCGCTTTCAGCGGCGCATCGCTGGAATGTACACTTACCTCCTCTCGCATTCGTTCCGCCCGCTAAACGCGGGCGGGGACATCGCAGCGCGATGTCCCTACCTCGCGGGCGCTTGACGCCCCATGCTCGCTCTGCCAACGTCCAACCATCAGGCGTACGCGGCGCGGATTTTGATTATCAACACTAACACACCGAACCTCCATGAACAGAAGAGCTTTTTTGGCTAACACAATTGCCGGTCTCGCCACTGCCGGATTTCTCACACCGATGCGCGGCTGGGCCCAAGCCGCCACGAACCCCAACGGCCTCAACCTGCCTATCGGTTTCCAATCCTACGTGTTCCGGGATGAGATCTGCCTGAAACCCGAGGAGACCATGGGCCGCTTGGCCAGCTACGGTTACAAGACTGTGGAATGGTGCAGTCCCAAAGGTTACCAGGGACCCTTCATGCCGCTGGTCAAATACTCCGGCAAGGAACTCAAGAAGATCACCAACGATTCAGGCCTGGAAACCTACAGTTGCCACTTCACTTGGAACGAGATCATGGATGACCACAGCCTGGCCGAGCGGATCGAGTTCGCAAACCAGTTGGGGTTGAAGCACATGGTCTGTTCCGGTGGACTCATGGCCAAGACCGCCGAGGAGGTCAAGAACCGTTGCCAGCAGATGAATCACTTCGGAGAGAGGGTCAAGACAGGCGGAATGGTGGCCGGATACCACAACCACAACGGTGAATTCGACGGGAAGCTCGATGGCCGCCCGCAATACGACCTGATGCTCGAACATCTTGATCCCTCACTGGTGAAGATGCAGTTTCAGGTCGCTGCCATCACCTCGGGTTACAAGGCCCAGGACTATTTCCGCAGGTTTCCCGGCCGTTTCATCTCGGCCCACCTCCAGGACTACGCCCCGAACGACCATCAGAAGGAGGTGGTCATGGGTGCCGGCATTGTCGACTGGAAGGATTTCTTTGCCGCCGCAAAGATCGGCGGATTAAAATACATCTTCGTTGAGATGGAATCCAACCCCGCCATCATGGAGGGTTGCGCGAAGTTCTTAAAGAGCCTGGGCTAGAACGAGGCGGGGTTAGAACGCTGGACGTTCTGGAAAAAGCTGTTTCCCTTGGTCTTTAGTGGTGCCGATGGAGGGGGTCGAACCCACACATCCTTACGGATACCAGATTTTGAGTCTAGCGCGTCTGCCAATTCCGCCACATCGGCTACCTGAAAATCAACCGCTTCGGTCAATGATTCACAGCGAGCTTGCGACAGTATTGCCACTTGAAACGCGTGACAACCCCAAGCAATGCTTGGGTAGGTTCAAGCTCACGCCGCTACAGATACACCAATGTTCCGGACCATCGCAAGCATCCAATTGGGGAAGTGAGGTGCCCTCTTCTCCCAGTTGGACTACGGGCTCGGAGGGACTCGTCCGGGTTCGCCGGCCGTTCGTTTAGTGGTTGGAAGAGTGTCGATCACGAGCGGAACCGGCCGAGAGATCTCGGGTGCCCTGCTCAACCAGAGCCAGTAACCTTTCAGGGCCTGACTGATCTCGACGAATCTTTCAAAATCAACCGGTTTGACGAGAAAGGAATTGGCCCCGAGTTGATACGCGAGGTTGACATCCTGAATACGATCCGAAGAGGTCAACACAACCACACGCAACGCCTGAAATTCGGGTTGCTGGCGAATCCAGCGCAACACCTGGAATCCGTCGATACCGGGCAACTTGAGATCCAGGAGAACCAACTCCGGCAAAGGATATTCAGCACGGTTCGCGAAGGTTCCTTCTCCTTTAAGGTAAGCAATAGCCTGATCACCGCTATTGACCACTTGCAAAGGATTAATGATATTACCTTTGACGAATGCCCGTCGAATGTCACCGGTCGGTTCAAAAGGGACCCCCTCGGGTCGAAATGGGGTCCCTTTTGAAATTTCAAAACTCCCCACCTGTGGGAT
>DASRFK010000178.1:0-14889 GCA_035651635.1 Verrucomicrobiia bacterium
TCGCCATAGCGCCGACGGATATGCCCGGTAACGAGCATTCCGCCCAGCGCTTTCAGCGCCTTAAGGTGGGGAATCTGAAATTTTCAAAAGGGACCCCCATTTCGACCCGTGGGGGTCCCTTTTGACCGTCCGATGACACTCAACGCTGATATCATAAAGAAGGAAGTCGAGTGCCTCCTGCATCGTTGTGGGTGAACGGCGTTTCTTCATCTTACGTGGAACGGCAAAGAGCACCGAGGAGCGGTATTCCAAGGTGCCCGAATTTCAAATGCTTATTGTTGCCGCTCATTCGGTGCCTCGACTTGTTACCCCAGTCCTCGCACATGTTTCCGCATCAGGAGTCTCACAGCAAGGTAGCTGACTGAACCAATGAGAAGCTGGAGCCCAAAGGACAATCCCAAAAATAACTGTGTTTCTGAGTCGCCGAGGACGTAAGGCCATCCCCCGTGGAATCCGTAAACCACCAGCCGAACCAATTCCGCCAGGAGGAAAAAAACGGCTATCAGTGCCACCTGGCTTGACCAGACGGCCGAGCGCCAGAAATACGTAGCGAATCCGGCAATCACGACTGGAGCTATAAAGTGGACCACGAGGGCGCTCACGTCAGACCCCGAACTCCAGAACAGCCCTGCGAGCACCGATAGCGCAATCAGAATTGGGATTCGCGTGATCATGCGGGGTAACTGTCGCCTCCATCGCGCTTGTTGGGCATCATCATTTTCGTTTCAGGTAAACTGTTTGTCCATTGTTGGACCAGACTAAATTGTTGTGATCAAGCCGAAGGAGCACCCAGCGATCTACGCTGCCAATTGCTTGAGAATTCGTAGTCCCTTGCACTACGCTATTCGTCAGCGTGGAAATTATATCACCATCTTGAATTTTCCACATCCCCTGATAGGTCAGATTCTTTGCTGGTTGAGTCCACCGAGAAACGTACCTGCCGTCTGCCGCCAAGGTCATTTCAAAACCGTCTCGCGCCCACGCCCCGACAATCTGCTCGCGCAAGGTAGCATCCCGTCGGTCGCAGCCAACCAGCAGCAAAAGCGAGGTAAATAGCGGCGCGAATTTCACGGTGTAGGTGTTGGTGCCCAACTGTGATTCAGAAACCGCCAGTCGCTGAGCAGGTTCATAGGGTCTTCAGGTGTAAGGTTATGGTTACCAGGATGAAGACACGGTATTGGGAATGGACCCATTCGTTTATTGGCGGCTGGGTTATGTCATCCTTGGTTATTCGCAAGCTGCTCATTATCAGACTTACTTCTCTTTTAATATAACTTCTGGTTAGGTGATCCTAGCACAAAGTTGCCTTTCCGTTCGAGGTTTTCAGCTTCGCTGGGGCGGCCGGACCTTTTTTCCACAGGGGCTCTTGATTTTGTGGCTGTTACCCTGGGCGGCGCTCGTTGCTCGCTTCGGCCCTGGGCTATTTCGCATCGTCTCTACAGGACTTCGGTTGGGCTCGCCGTGCTTGGGTCGGGGCCGGGGTGGTTAGCCAAACTGTAGACGGGCGCTCGGTTTTCGTTTTTCGTCGGGTTCCGCCCGCTGGACGCGGGCGGGGACATCGCAGCGCGATGTCCCTACCTCGGCAGGCTGCCGTTTTGGGCTTGTCAAACGAGAAGCCCGCGCCCTATGGTCAACAAAAGTGGCACTGATTTAATAGGGCTAATCAATTAGCAACTTAAACGCGTATGCGAAATACAGTTTTGTTTCGAATCTTTCTGTTCGCCGTGATTGCTGCTACGTCGTTGCCGGTCTGCGCACAAAATGCCGTAGACGAATTGGCACAGCTTAAAGCACGGGTCGCGCAACTGGAGAAGCAGGTTCAGGAAATGTCGAAGTTGCTGGAGCCAATTCGGGCGCAGCAAGGAACGGAAACCCGCCGTCGTGCCTTGCGGGAAAAATTCGAGAAGAAAATGGCGCAGGACCAGGCCAAGTACAGCGGCGAACAGTTGCGGGAAGCGGAGCAACTCTACCAGGTGGCCAACCAGAAATGGGGCACGCCGGAAGCGGCGGAAAGCCTTCAAACGATGATCAAAAAATACCCGGATATAAATCGAACCGGCTGCGCCATGCTGTATGTTGCGCAGCGGTCGGAGGGCGAACAACGCGCCAAATACCTGCGGGATTGCATCGAGAAATTCAACGAATGTTTTTATGGCGACGGCGTGCAGGTGGGAGCTTATGCGCGACTGTTGTTGGCTGATTATTGGCAAAGCAAGGGAGAAAAGGAGAACGCCGAAACGCTATACAGCGAGATTAAATCGCAATATCCCAATGCGGTGGACCATGGCGGCAATCTGCTGATAAACGGCATCAAAACGCCGTAAGTCCTCTCGCGTTCCGCCCGCTGAGCGCGTTTCCGCCCGCAGGACGCGGGCGGGGACATCGCAGCGCGACGTCCCTACCTCGGGTAGTTCCGCCCGCCGGACGCGGGCGGGGACGTCGCAGCGCGACGTCCCTACCTCTCTTTTCAAGGGATTTAGATGCGATTGCCTGCCGGGTTTGCCCTTGATCAGCCCGCCCGCCCTGCTTAGAGTTTCAATGAACAAATACATGTGGCGATTGCTAAAAGAGTTTCTGCTGTTCGCCCGACAGGAGAAAAAGTGGTGGCTGATTCCGTTGGTCGTGGTTTTGCTGCTGCTAGGAGCCATTCTGATTTTTGCCTCCAGCTCAGGGATTGCCTGGGCGCTGTATCCCTTCTTCTAATCCATGCCCGGTTTGCGGCATATCCTGGGCATCTCCGCTTACTATCACGATGCTGCGGCCGCTTTGCTGCGTGACGGCCAGATTGTCGCCGCCGCCCAGGAAGAGCGCTTCAGCCGCAAAAAGAACGATCCGGATTTTCCCAGCCAAGCCGTGGCATTTTGTTTGCAGCAGGCGAACTTGCCCCCCGAGCAGCTCGACGCCGTCGTGTTCTATGACAAACCGATCCTCAAGTTTGCCCGGATGCTCGAGACCTATCTTTCGGTCGCCCCGGGTGGCTGGCGCACTTTTCCAGCCGTCTTGCCTTCCTGGCTCGGAGAAAAACTCAACTTGCGCAAAACGATCCGCGAGGAAATCCCCGGACTCAATATTGCCTGTCCAATTCTCTTTACCGAGCATCATCAAGCCCATGCCGCCAGCGCCTTTTATCCGTCCCCGTTTGCCGAGGCGGCCATTCTAACAATCGACGGCGTTGGTGAATGGGCCACGACCACCATCGGAACGGGAGAGGCCAACCGGATCGAGATCCTTCGGGAGTTGCGCTTTCCACATTCCCTTGGACTGCTCTATTCGGCCTTCACGGATTATTGCGGGTTTCGGATCAATTCCGGCGAGTACAAGCTCATGGGGCTGGCGCCTTACGGCCAGCCCAGGTTTGTCGAGGCCATTCATCGCGAGCTGCTCGACCTTAAAGAGGATGGCTCGTTTTGGCTAAACCTTGAGTACTTCGATTTCCTGCGCGGCGTCTCCATGACCAATCAGCGATTCTACGGGTTGTTCGGCGGACCGCCGCGCAAACCCGATGAGCCGATCGCGCAGCGGCACATGGATGTGGCGCGCTCGATTCAGGTGGTGACTGAGGAGGTCATGCTGCGTCTGGCTCGGGAGGCTCGCGTGCTGACCGGCAAGAAACATCTTTGCCTGGCCGGCGGCGTGGCGCTGAACTGCGTCGCGAACGGCCGAATCTTGAAGGAAAAAATCTTTGATGCGCTTTGGGTTCAGCCGGCGGCGGGAGATGCGGGCGGCGCATTGGGGGCGGCCCTGGCAGCCTGGTACTCGAACGAGGCGAACTCTTCGGCGGTCCGGCCGCACGTCGGGGCCGGTCGTGACGCCATGCAGGGCGCGCTGCTCGGCCCGGCGTTTTCGGACGAGGAGATCGAGAAAGTGTTGCGGGGACACGGCGCGGTTTACGAGCGCCTGGACCCGGCGAGCCTTCTCAACCGGACCGTGAAACTGCTTCAGGCCGAAAAAGTGATCGGGTGGTTTCAGGGGCGAATGGAGTTTGGCCCTCGCGCTCTGGGTAACCGCTCCATCCTCGGAGACGCGCGATCGGCTCGGATGCAATCGGTAATGAACCTGAAGGTTAAGTTCCGGGAATCGTTTCGGCCGTTCGCCCCGGTGGTCCGCCGCGAACGGGTGAGTGATTATTTCGAGCTCGAGTCCGCATCGCCTTACATGTTGTTGGTGGCGCCGGTTAGAAAGGACTTGTGCCAACCTTTGCCGGCCGGAGTGAGTGGCTTTGCCCTCTTGAAAGAGCCGCGTTCGAGCGTTCCGGCGGTGACGCACGTCGATTATTCGGCTCGCATCCAGACGGTCGAGCAAGCCGACAACCCGCTCCTGTACGAATTGCTGCTGCGGTTCGAAAAGGCAACCGGGTGCGGCGTCCTGGTGAATACTTCCTTCAATGTGCGCGGCGAGCCCATCGTGTGCACGCCTGACGATGCGTATCGCTGCTTTGTGAATACAGAAATGGACTACCTCGTCCTGGGCAGCTTTCTGATCGAGCGTGCGGCTCAACCGCAAAGAATTCAAAGAAGGGCCGCCCTCGTGCCCGATTAATGAACGTGCGCTATAAAGAAGACCCGGGCGCGTGGCGCAAGAGCACCTTGCTGAGTGTCCTGGGGCTCGCGCTGCTGAGTGCGTTTTTGCGGTGGCGCCGTGTTCTGCCCGGCCAGGCCTGGCTGATCGCCCTGGCTGTACTCGGGTGTGTGGCCATTCTGGCCGGCGCCCGTCCCCGCTGGTTTCGCCGTTATTACCGATTCTCAACCTGGGCGGGCTTTTGGTCCAGTCAATGCCTCGCCCGCATCTTCCTGGCGTTCTTGTTCGTCCTGATCTTCGCACCAGCCGCCATGCTCATGCGACTAGCGGGCAAGGACCCTTTGCGCCTGAAACGCTCGGCCCAAGCCTCGTACTGGACTTCTGCCAAAAAGAGCAGTCCGCTCGACCGCTTGTTTTAATTTCTGCGGTTAGGGGACGATCACACGATAAAAGGCCGCTTTCGATTGTGCTCCGGCCGTAAAGGTGAGATTCGAAGAGATGGCACATTCGGTATTCCAACCGGCCGTCCCGCGGGTCAAATCCGCGCACGCCTGCAACCGGCCCGGTTGAGACGAGTGAAGCACAAAGGTGCCATCGCGATTTCTGGTCAACTGCAATTGCGGCCGAATCGGTGGCACCACGACCGCGGCTACTCCGCTGACCGCGAAGACCGCGGCATGCGCGTCGGTCGTGCAGCCCTCGGGCGATAGCTCCATGCTGATGATTGGGGTGGTTTGGTTGGCCGGAGCGACATCCACCGCATAAAGTCGCGGATAATCCGCGCCGACCTGGTCGAGCAGCCGAGTGCTGACGTTCACTAATCCGTGGGCGCGCAAGGCGCCGGGCGCGTTGCCCAGCCAATCCGGCGAGACGAACTGGTTTGTCTCGGTCGTGCCGTCAGAATGGAAAAAGATGCATCGGTTGGTCACCGGGCCGTGACCTGCCGCGGTCAAAAAGGAAACTACGCGATAGGGCGCTGGTGTGATGAGTTTGAGGAGCGAATTGGTGCAAATTCTATCCAGCAAAATAGCATTGGGCGCGCTGTAGCTGGCCGGCAGCAAAAAACGATGGCCTTCCTCTGTTTCACTGACAGCGATTGAACCCGCCGGCGGCAACCCGCTTTGCGGCGCCAGCGCGTTATATCCTTGTTCGTACCAGGTCGAGCGAAGGTTCGCCGTGCCACTCTCCATGGTGGCCGTCGTGTTCGAGTCGAGAAATCCCGGCTTGAGCGCCGTGGCTTCGACCACTATGTCCTCGGTGTACCCGCCGATCTCCACCGGAACGAAAGGGCCGGCGCCGACGGGCGCGGCGCTAATGGCAAAAACCACGGTGTGCCCGCTGCCGTTGGTGAGATACAGGTCCACCGCGCTAATCGGTTTGAACGTGTCGGTGACCTGGATATCCACCGCATAGAGCTTCGGGTTGTAGCTGTTGATATCCGACAAAACAAAGGACGCGACATTCACCCGGCCATTGGCCGCCCAGGCCGGGTCGGCGACGCTGTACCAGTTCGGGCTGGTGAAAGTTCCGGATTGGCTCGTGCCGTCCTGATGCCGCAGCACATAGCCCAGAACGTTCTTGGACAGACCACTGCTGGTTAAGAACGAAAGCGCCGTGTAGTTGGAAGGGGTCGAAAACGTGATCACGGCGGCAGGCTGTGCGGCGTCAATCAAAAAAGCGTTGCTCTCCTGGTAGCTCGCCGGCATTCGAAACTGGTGATCGGCTGATTGTTCGCTCACGAACACCGAGCCGGCTTGTGGCAACCCGGCCGCCAACCAGGCGGTGACGTAACCCCGCTCGAACCAGGTGAAGCCTGAGTTTTGAATTCCGCCCTCCATCGAAGCGGTCGTGACTGCGGTTACCGGGCACGGCGCTGTTTTTTCCACCACGACGTCCTGATTGTAGCAATCTGAGTTAAGCGCGATGGGTTCAAAGTCTGCCCAAGCTGGTGTTGTCCAGACCAGACAGAGCAGCAACAAGTTAGATTTCGAGTGTGTTCGCATAGGGTTAATCCGTTCCGTTCCAAAGCTTATTTATACTGCTGAAAGTGCTGCGCAACAAAAATATTGCTACTGACTTGCAGCCAATAAACGAAGGATGAAGGATTAAAGCACCTGAACTCGCGCCAGCATCTTGGAGTGCGGCGCTGCGCGCCGCTTTCGAATCGCGATGCGATCCTGAACAAAGTGCGCAGAGGGGCCCAAATCTTCGAATTCCAACAGGATTTATAGGTCCTGGATTCTGGGGCGTCTCGCCGGCGGGTTCGTTGCAAAAACGCCGGCGTTACCGGGGCGCTATGCGGCCGCGCCGCTCGCGATCTGCCCGTCCACCAACTCGATGACCTTAAGGGCGCGCGCAGCGACGCGCGAATCGTGGGTTGCGATGACCAGGGTCGTTTGCCTTTCGGCTCTCAGAGCGACTAACAGCTCGATGATTTCATCTCCGGTGTGCGAATCGAGATTGCCGGTCGGTTCATCCGCCAGGATCAAATCCGGCTCGTTAATGAGAGCCCTGGCAATGGCAACGCGCTGTTGTTCCCCACCGGACAGCTCGTAAGGCTTATGCTCCATGCGGTCCTTCAGACCGACGCGCGACAACAACTCGCGGCCGCGGGTTTCGGCCTGAGCGGCGGGTTTGCGCGCCATGCGCGCGGGCAGGCAGACATTCTCCAATGCATCCAGCTCGGGCAGCAGGTAATACGCCTGGAAAATGAACCCGACTTCTTCGTTGCGCAAGCGCGCCAGTTCGCGCCGGGAAAGCCCGGCCAGATTGCGGCCAGTAAGGCGGATCTCCCCCTGGTTGGGCGTGTCCAACCCCCCCAGCATATATAGCAGGGTACTTTTGCCGGCACCGGAGGCGCCGCGCAAGGCCAGGAAATCACCCCGATTGAGCTCGAGGTCCACGCCGCGGAGCACTTCCAGCGAACGCTTGCCCAACAGGTAGGTTTTATGCACCCCCTTGGCTGAGAGCAATGGCTCACTCATAACGTAAAGCGGCGACGGGCTGCAGTCGGCCGGCGCGCCAGGCAGGAATCACTCCGCCGAGCAGGCAAATGAACAGCGCGCTGCCGCAGATCAGCACGATGTCGCGTGGAATGATTAAGGAAGGCAGTTCGCTGAAGCCGTAGATCGACGCCGGAAAAAGCTCGAAGCCGGTCATTCGGTTCATGAAATGAAGGAACTCGTTGCGATAGGAAATAGCCAGCATCCCAAGGCCGAACCCGGCGATGACCCCAACGATGCCAACAAAGCCGCTTTGGCTCAAGAACAGGCCGGACACCTGCAGATCCGTGGCGCCGAGGGCCTTCAGCATGCCGATCTCCCGTGTTTTTTGGACCACGAACGTTATCAACGCGCTCAAGATGCACAGGGCGGCCACAATCATGATGAAGAACAGCAAGTAAAACATCACGTTCTTCTCCACCACCAGCGCACCGAGTATGCTCGAGTTCTCTTCCATCCAGGTGGTGACCCGGAAATCCCGCCCCAGCACCCGCTCCAGTTGTTGTTGCACGCGCGGCGCCTGGTACGCATCGTTCAGGTTCACTTCCAGTCCGTGAACGCTGTCGCCTAGCAGGTAAAGGTCTTGAGCATCTTCGAGCGAGGTGATGATGAACGCCGCATTGTACTCGTAGTAGCCCACGTCAAAAATGCCGCGCACTTCAAATTCGTCGGGTAAAACCGCTTCCTGTTTCTCCTTGTTCTGATTTTGCCGCAACTTGTTCAACTCGCGGGGCGAATAGATCAGCAACCGGTCTCCCAAATTCAAACCCATCGATCGGGCAAATTCCGCGCCGACCAGCACCCCGCGATCGCTCAAGTCGAACTTGCCGACCAGATTGGTCGCCAGGTTTTGCGCGTTAAGGTCCAGCTTGGGGTCCATGCCGCGCATCCAGGGAGCGCCCACCTGGGATTGGCCAACGTCGGGTTGAGTTTCGACAAGGACCTGCGCCAGCACGAAAGGAGCCACCGCCTTGACTGCCTGATTCGTGGAAATCTCGTTCATTATCGCGCGGTAACCCTTCATCGTGCGGTTGGTGTACGCCACGCGCAGGTGCGGGCTGAACCCCAGGATTTTATCGCGTAATTGCCGATCGAAGCCGCTCATCACGCTGATGACGATGATCAGAACCGCCACGCCCAGACAAACGCCCAGTACCGAAATGAGCGTGATCACTGACACGAACGTGCGTTTAGGCCGCAGATAGCGCAAAGCCAGCAGCAGTTCGAAGGGCAACCTTGACATTAGCGGCAAGCTAAAGGCCCGCACCTAACCTGTCAACGAGGCCTGCACCCAATCGCCGAAACGCTCGGAATACGGTGTTGACGCGAAAGGATGTTGGGCGAGAGGAGCCGCGGTGTAAGGCTGTTCTGCTGAGCGAACTCCCCATGTTTTGAGTCTCGCCTTCAGACGGTGCGATGGACGAACTGGTGCTGGATCTCACGGCAAACTTGCTTTGTGGATCGCACCGGCTGAGAGCGTGTTTTAGAATTCGGTTTGGAGTCCCGCCTTTAGGCGGTTTTGGCGCCGGACCGCCTGAAGGCGGGACTCCGAACCCAATACGCCCATGCCCAAGTCGGTACTTTTAAAACACGCTCTGAGAGCCGGGACTCCGAACAAATACACGCGAACAAAAAACCGTGTCAATCGTGTCTCGGGATCTTAAAATTAACGCGCAATGAAAATTCAATCCCTGACGGTTGGGTTGCGGGTCAAACATCCTCAATACGGAATTGGAACGGTCAAAGCGGTGTCGGAACATCTGGCCGAGATTCGATTTGACGACGCATTGCGCTCAATCGATCCTGAGCTGGGCGACGTGACTCCAGCCGAACCGAGCCTGGCGGTTTCCGGGTTGGAAATCTCCCTGCGCCAGTTTGTAGAATCTACCATTGAGACCGTGATTGACAGGTTGGGCATGGAAAAGCCTGACGCCGTAGTCGAGCAATTGGGAGCGCGTTGGCAAAAAGGCAAAGCGGTTTTGCATCCAGCTGACCCGACGCTCCAAACCAAGGAGATCCCCCTCGAAGTATTCTTTCACAAAGTCGTAGGCGTCCGGAACCAATTGCGCGTCCTGGAACAGAAAATCAATGCTCACCCCGTTTTGTCCGATGCCGAGAAAGTCGAGATGCAGCAATACATCTCCCGCTGTTATGGTTCCCTGACGTCATTTAATTTGCTGTTCAAGAACAAAGAAGACCAATTCTCCTCCAAATCGGAGTAGTCGCCTTTTCATAAACGTTACGGATTCCGAAGGTTTTGGAGTGCCCCGCTGGGCGGCGCTTTTGGGGACGATGTAGGGTCGAATGATGCGGTCTTTCGCGGTCACCCGCCGTTCGGTTCGAAAAGCGGCGCAGAGCGCCGCACTCCAAGACGCTGGCCCGTGAGTTTTGCGCGCGACCAGGTTCCTGGTCCCAATGCGCGCGTCCAAAGAGAAAGGGGCTCTGCACAAGCTCCGGCTGATTTGTCAGTCAAACACCGACAAAGCAAACAGTCCCACGCCGATGGGAGGCAATTGCCTCTAAATGCATTCTAGGCGCCGATGCGCAAAGCCATCGGTGTCCTGGTGATCGTCGCGGTTATCGCGGTCGGCTTTAACGGCCACTGCGTCGAGAGTACCGCTGAGTACTCAGTCCAGCTCAGTGTCACTATCCAAACCAATCCGGCGGCCATCCAGCTCAACTGGCCGCAAGACCAGTGCACTCCTCCGACCCGTTACGAGCTGTTCCGGAAAGATCCCGAGAGTTCCTGGTGGGGCCGAGCTACCTATTTGCCAGGGACGGCCACGACTTTCCTGGATACGAACGTGGCGATCGGCTCGGCGTATGAATATCAGATGGTCAAGGCCACGCACCGTTACAATGGTTACGGTTACATCTGCGCCGGCATCCAACTGCCCACCGTCGAAGACCGGGGTAAAGTGCTGTTGGTGGTAGACTCTACCTATGCCGCTGATCTGAAAACCGAGTTGACCCAACTCGCCGAGGATTTGCGGGGTGACGGCTGGTCGGTCGTTCGGTTGAACGTAAACCGCGATGATTCCGTGCTTAAGGTTAAGGCGCTGATTCAAGCCGAGTACGCTGCCGATCCGGCCCATGTCAACTGCGTCTTTCTCTTTGGCCACGTTCCGGTGCCGTATTCAGGCAACATCGTTCCCGATGGCCATGTCCCCGACCATCAAGGCGCCTGGCCGTGCGATGGCTTTTATGGGGATATGGATGGCACCTGGACTGACAATTCGGTCAACGTGGCGGTTGCCAGCGACCCGCGGAACCGTAACGTGCCTGGCGACGGCAAGTTCGACCAATCCATTTTCCCGGCGCCATTGCGGCTCATGGTGGGGCGGGTCGATCTGGCAGACATGCCCGGCCGTCTGTGCGTGGGCGGCCCCGGCACATTCCCCAGCGAATTGGAATTGCTGCGCAATTACCTGGCCAAGGATCACAAATTTCGCATGGGGCAAGTCGACCTGCCCCGTCGAGGGATCGTGGGCGATTATTTCGGCATTCGGGATGGCGAAGCCTTTGCGGCCAGTGGCTGGCGCAATCTCTCGGCATTTTTTGGCGCAAGCCAGGTCGATTCCTTGCCGCAGGAAGGCACTTGGGTCCAGAACTTAAGCACCAATGCCTTTCTGTGGGCCTACGGCTGCGGCCCGGGCACTTACACGAGCATGGGCGGCCTTGGCACAGCGAACGCGTACCATGACGGTGTCACCACCGACCTGGTGAAAGCGGATATCAAATCCGTCTTTACGATGCTCTTTGGCAGCTGGCTGGGCGATTGGGACTCGGAAGATGATTTTCAGCGCGCGGTTCTGGCGACACCGACCTATGGCCTGACCTGCTGCTGGTCCGGCCGTCCCCACTGGTTTTTGCATCACATGGCCCTGGGCGCGCCCATCGGTTTCAGCACGCGGCTGACTCAGAACAACCGGCGCGACGGGTTATATCACAACCAGCTGAACAACGGCGCCGCGCAAATCCACATCGCCTTAATGGGCGATCCCACTTTGCGCATGCATGTCGTCGTGCCGCCCGGTTTCGTGTCGGCCGCGCGAACCGATGCGGGCGTGGTCCTGGACTGGCACGAGGGTGACGAGTCGGTCCTTGGTTACCAGGTGTATCGCGCTCCAAATCCCGAAGGCCCTTTCGAGCGCTTAACCTCCCGTCCAATCACCGCCACCACCTTCACCGACCCGCGACCGGAGCATGCTCCCACCTATATGGTTCGCGCCCTTAAACTCGAACTCTCCGGCAGCGGTTCCTATCACAACCTCAGCCAGGGCGCTTTTATCAGCGTTCCTGGAGAAACCCCGGCTCCTTTTGTTCCGGCCCTGGCAGCGCGTGCCAATCTCGGCGAGTATACCACCGCAACTCACTCCGTTTCGGGTGGCAGCCTCTCGACCAATTCAATCCCCGAGAGCACCGGCCGCAGTACCGCCCAAACTCTGCACGTGGACTAAACGCGGTTTCTCCTCAGGTAGATGACATCGCGCGCTGCGATGTCCCCGCCCGCGTCCAGCGGGCGGAACGAATGCAAGGGGAATGACGTTCACATCGGACGTTGCGCCGCTGAACGCGGCGCGGACGGCGCAGCGCGCCATCCCTACCATTGTTTTGGACCTCGCGCTGCGACGCCCCCAACCGCTGCTTCATTCCGTCATCGTTAAATAATTAGCGATGTGCACTGGGTTGCAGCATTGCCTTGGAAGACAAGGATCTACTAATCTGAATTAGCCCCGACGATGCCTGGCGAGGTCCGACGGTTGCGCCGACTCTAAGAATTCGTAGCGGGCTCCTTTGCATGAAAACATTACTTGGAAAACACGGACGCTGGCTGGTCCTGCCGGCAATGGCCGGTCTGGCCGCCAGCGCTTTAGCAGAAAATCCGAGCGGTGTCGGCCCGCAAGCGGCCGCCCAATCAATCAGCCGCTTCAAAGTTGCCGATGGGCTTGAGGTCTCGCTGTTTGCCTCGGAACCGTTGGTGCGAAATCCAACGGATATGGATATCGATGAGCGTGGCCGGGTCTGGATCACCGAAGGAGTGAATTATCGATCTACTTTCCAGAAGTGGGGTGTTCTTCAACCCGAAGGCGACCGAATTCTGACGCTGGAATATGCTTCCGACGGGAGTGTGAAGGAAAAGGTGTTTTACCAGGATCCGAGCGTGAACACGGCATTGGGGATTTGCGTGCTGGGCAACAAAGTAATCGTCTCGGATTCACCCAACGTGTACGTGCTGACGGATACGGACGGAGATGGACTGGCGGATAAACGCGAGTTGTTATTCACCGGGATCAGTGGCAAGGACCACGATCACGGCGTGCATGCCTTCCTTTTCGGTCCGGACGGGAAGCTCTATTTCAACATGGGCAACGAGGGGAAGCATTTGTTTTATCCTCTCAACAAGGAAGTGCCGCTGCACGGACGCCTGGAAGAAGTGCCGATGAAGCCGGTCATCGATCTGGATGGCAATGAGGTCAACAATCTTGGCAAACCATACCGGATGGGGATGGTCTTTCGGTGCAATCTGGACGGGAGCGACGTCGAGACGCTGGCCTGGAATTTCCGCAACAATTACGAGGTCGCAGTCGACTCGTTCGGCACGTTGTGGCAGTCCGACAACGACGATGACGGCAATAAAGGCGTGCGCATCAATTACGTCATGGAATACGGCAACTATGGCTACGCCGACGAAATGACCGGTGAAGGCTGGTCCACCGGCTGGTCCAAAGCAAAGGCAAAGGGGGCGCCGGAAGATTCGAAGGTATTCTATGAATGGCACCAATATGATCCCGGCGTAGTGCCGAACCTGCTCCACACCGGCGCCGGTTCACCCACCGGCATTATTGCGTACGAAGGCAAACTGCTTCCGGAAGCCTTTCGTAATCGCGTCATTCACTGCGACGCTTTGCCGCGGGTTGTGCGTGCGTATCCGACTCGCGCGAACGGCGCCGGTTACCAGGCCGAGATTGCGGACCTCCTGACTACCCCCGACCAGTGGTTTCGGCCGGTAGATGTTTGCGCGGCTCCCGATGGATCGCTGTACGTCGCCGATTGGAACGACTCGGGGGTTGGCGGCCACTACATGGCCGACCAGAACGTCGCCACCATGACCGGGCGGATTTACCGGCTCGCTCCGCCGGGCAGCAAACCAAAGGTTCCAAAGCTCAACCTCCGGTCGGCTGCCGGCTGCCTCGAGGCGCTGCAATCCCCCAATCTCTCTACCCGATACCTCGCGTGGACCAAGCTGCACGAGCGGAAGGCCGGCGCAGAGAAAAGCCTGCTCAAGCTTTGGCAAAAGAGCGATTCGCCAGAAATGCGCGCCCGGGCGTTGCAACTGCTGGCCCGCATTCCCGGCCGCGAGCAGCATTACCTGTCCGCGGCGCTGCACGATGCCAATTCTGACCTCCGCATCACCGCGCTGCGCATTGCCCGGCAATTGAGGCTGGATGTGATTCCCATGGTTAAAACGCTGACGCATGACAACTCCGCGCAGGTACGGCGCGAATGTGCCATTGCTCTACGACATAACAACTCCCCGGAAGCTGCAAAACTCTGGGCCGAACTAGCACTGCAGCACGATGGCCAGGATCGCTGGTATCTCGAAGCGCTGGGCATCGGGGCCGATCGCCAATGGGATCCGTTTCTGGACGCCTGGCTGACCGCAGTGGGTGAACGATGGGATACGGCCGCCGGCCGCGATATTATCTGGCGTTCCCGGAGCAAGAAAACACCCGCGCTGCTGGTGAAAATTATCGGCGATAAGAATCTCACGGCTCAAGCGCGAGAACATTATTTTCGGTCGCTGGACTTCATCAACGGGCCGGAGAAGGAAGCGGCACTGGTCCAACTTCTCACCGCACAATAGGATATCCGGTGGTGGTTCGAGTCACGTCTCTGGGCTGGGCGGCCCTGCTTGCGTCTTGGCTATGCCTCCTCCAGATGTTTGGGGGTGAGCCTGAGTCGCCTGAAGCTGGGCGTCGAGCCATTAACCTCGAAGCGCTCAGTCGGCTCAAAGGCATCGACCTCGAAGCCAATCCGGCGGTCAAAGCCGTCGTGCTAAAACTCCTGGACCAGGTTCGCGGCACACCGCAGTTCGTCGAGATCGTTCGGGATTTTAAGATCCAAGGTCAGGCGGAGCCGTTGCTGGCAATTGCGGCGAAAGATCCAGCTGGGCCCAGCGGCGCCGAGGCCATGCGCCTGGTGCTCGAGAGCGGAGATACCAACCCCGTGCTCAGCGCGTTAGCCGCGACCAATGCCGCAGGAGTTGTCGAGGCACTCGGCAATACCGGTGAAAAGGGAATGGTCCCCCTGCTGCGGCCGATTGTCCCTGATCGCTCGCGGCCAGTTGAACTTCGCAAGAAAGCAG
>DASRFK010000179.1:0-105685 GCA_035651635.1 Verrucomicrobiia bacterium
TCTGGAATATGGTTCTTGCACCTATGGTTAGTCTCGCCGAGACACCACCGACTGGAAAGCCGGATGCGGGAAATCCGCCCGTCCGGTTTGGAGGGAGGGGTGGCGCGAAAGCGCCATCCCTACCCCTATCGGCGCGCGGACGTCCTCGTCCGCAGGGATCCTCGAACGGGAGCGGACGAAGGGTTTGGTTTGACGTCAGGGGTGATCGGACGTTGCTGCGGGTGAGTATACCCGCGCGCCGGAGTGGCGTCTGGAGTCTTATACAACAATGAATGCGAACTCGATGGAGATTGCCGGTTGGATCGGTTGCCTGTTCTTCCTGGCGGCTGGGTGGAACCAGGTCGAGAGATTCTTCGATCGCCGCACGCAACGCGGTGAACGGCGCGAGATCCAACCGCAGCCGCTGGCAGTGGCCAAGTTCGATCAACCGGTGACTGAAACCCTATGCCAGACACGGCGTCGCGAGGTTTCCAACGAAGCTGTCCGATTGGATCACGAAGTCGCCGGCCTGCGGCGAGACCGGCGAAGTGACGTGGCTGAACTGCAACAGAAAATCAGCAAAGTGGATCGCGAGGTCGGGGAATTGCGCGCGTCGATCGAATGGAACAATCAACAGCTCACGCGGATCGATGCCAAGTTGGACCGCGTGATCGAACGCCACAATCCATGAACCAGTGCCGAAGGTCTTGGAGTGCGCCGCTTTGCGGTGCTTTTGAAGGCGAGGGAGGGTCGAATGATCGAGCTCTTTGGCGAGTCGCCAGTCGTCGGTTCCAAAAGCGGCGCATAGCTCCGCACTCCAAGACGCTGGCGCGCCAGTCCGGGACGGCCTGCTAGTCGCAATGCGTGCGAAAAATCGAAAGGAGATTTTCAATGAACCCAATCAGCGACCTCAAACGCTTTGTCCTGCGGGCGCTTTTGCGCCTGGATGGAATTCCCTGGCCCGACGCGTTGCTGGACGACGCGGCGCGGCAGGGCGTGCTGCCGCGGCCGTTGCAGAGCGACATCAACCAGGCCAAACGCGAGTTGGAGCAAGCCGGCTACGTGCAAGCCGACCCCGATGACCTGGATGGAATGCTGACCTGGACCTTGACCGAAAAGGGGCGGCACAAAGCCAAACAGCTCGGTTGACCACCCCCTCGATGAGCTACCAGCGAACCAACCAGCGCGGACGAAAAAGAGCCAAAGAGGCTCCCGCGCGCTCGGAACGCGAACCGGCCCCTGAACTGACGCCGGAAGAAGCACAACGGGCCCAGGAATGGTTGCTGGAACGGATCGGGCAAGGCGCGGCGCTATGCCGGGAACTGGAAACGCGCCTGCGTCAGGACCCCGCGCCGGAGCTCGAAACCATTATCAAGCTGTACCGAATCCTGGTGTTGACGCTCAGCGCCGAGGTGCGGGCGGTGCCGGAACTGCGGCACGTGGTCACCGCCCTGATGCGGCCGGTGATGGAGTGGGCGCGCCTCGAGGAAAAGCGCAAGGACCGCGAACGGGAGGAGCACATAGAGCGGCCGGAACAGAGCGACCGCGAGCGCGCTTTGCGCCCCATAACGGTCGAGAAGATCGAAGATGACCTCGCGCTCTTTTAAGCCGTACTTCCTGCCGTATCAGACGGCCTGGCGCCGCGACTCGGCCCGGCTGCGCCTCTGCCAAAAGAGCCGGCAGATCGGGCTCAGTTACGTGGACAGCTATGACAGTGTCGTCAAAGCGGCGCAGGCGGACGGTCGGGATGTCTGGGTCATGTCGCGGGACGAAGCGCAGGCCAAGCAATATATCCGGTATTGCAAACGGTGGGCGGGCATTCTGCAGTGCGCCGCTGAAGACCTGGGCGAAGTGGTCTTCCCGTCCGCCCGCGGCAAAGCCGCCAAAGTCCAGGCCTTGAGCTTCGCCAGCGGCTTCAGCGTGTACGCCCTCTCCTCAAACCCGGATGCCATCGTAGGAAAAACCGGCCACGTGAAACTCGATGAATTCGCGCTGCACAAAGACCAGCGCACGCTCTACGCGGTGGCCAAGCCGGTAATTCAGTGGGGCGGCACGCTCTCGATCATATCAACCCATCGCGGTGTGGGAACTGTGTTCAACGAAATCATCACCGACATCCGCGAGCGCGGAAACCGCATGAGCTGGTCGCTCCACACGATTCCGATCCAGACCGCCGTCGAGCAAGGTTTGGTCGAGCGGATCAATGCCGCCAATGCGCGGCGGGGCGCAATGACTGGCGGGAGCGGCCAAACGGGCGGAGCGGCCGCCGAGGCCCCGCCCACGGCCGAGCAATGGCTGGCCCGGCAGCGCGCCGAATGCATCGATGAAGAGCAATGGCTCCAGGAGTATTGCTGCGTTCCGGCCAACGAAGCGGCGGCATTTATTCCGTACGACCTGATCAACGCCTGCACGGAACCGGATTGTCTCAAGGATTTCGCGTATCTGGAGCGCTGCGCCCACCCGCTGTACGTCGGCCTGGACGTGGCGCGCAAAAAAGATCTCTGCGTTCTGGATGTGGGCGAACGGATTGGCGATGTCGTGTGGGACCGGTTGCGGATCGAACTGCTCGGCCGGCCTTTTGGTGAAATCGAAGATGAGCTGTACCGGCTGCTAAAACTGCGCCAGGTCAAACGCGCGTGCATCGATGCCACCGGCCTGGGTGCGCAGCTGGCCGAACGGGCGGCCGAGAAGTTCGGCGGCAAAGTTGAGCCGATCGTTTTCACGGCGCGGGTCAAGGAAGAACTGGCGATTCGCTTCAAGGTGGAATTGGAAAAGCGGCAGGTCCGGCTGGCGGACGACGACAAATTGCGGGCGGACCTGCGGGGCATCCGCAAGGAAGTGAGCCTGAGCGGCAACAGTCGGTACGGCGGCGAGAGCGAAGGGAGCCATTGCGATCGGTTTTGGGCCAAGGCGCTGCGGCAATACGCCGCCCGCGGGAAGATCTGCACCGGGAGTTTGGTGGCATGAAACGACACGCTCGCCAGGTAGGGACGGCGCGCTGCGCCGTCCCAGTCCGCGTCCAGCGGGCTGAACCCCCGTTGGACGGGCCGAGCAAAAGCATGATAACACGACAGCCAAGCACAAAGACTGCGCCGCCGGCGCGGCGCGGACGGCGCAGCGCGCCATCTCTACCCATTTTTCAACTATGAAAATCCTCGGACTCAACATCAACGTTTCGCGTTCGCCAAAACCGGTCCAAGAAATTGTTGAGGCGGTGGAGCACCGCTCGGCCGGCATTTCGGTCCAACAATGGCTTAAAGGCGAGGACCTGGCCAACCCGCCCTCGATGGCGAACGCTTATCAACAAGTCGTCTGGGTTTACCGCGCGATCAACGTTTTGGCCGAGCAAGTAGCCAACGTGCCGTTCCTCTTCTCAAGCGGGTCCCGGGGAAGCGAGAATCTGATCACCTCGGGTCCGCTCGTGGATTTTTACAAACGGCCGCACCCGCAAATGGACCGGTTCCAGTACTGGGAGCTGCGCGTCATCTGGCTGATGCTGCGCGGCGAATGCGTCCGCATCCCCATTTATTCCGACGACGAAAAGTCCGCACTCCGCGCTCCGCATTCCGCACTTAAAGAGGTGCTGGTTCTGGACCCTGCCCGCTTCCAACACATCGTCGAGGACAATCGCCTGATGGGATGGCGTTACACCGGGTTCGGGCCCGAAGCGCCCTTGGCCAGCCAGGTCTTTTTACCCGAGGAAGTCTGGTTCGAGAAGCTACCCAATCCTTACGATTTCTGGCGTGGGTTCCCGCCGCTGTACGTGGCCGGCATGGCCGCCAACACGGATTTCGCCGCCGGCGCGTTTATGCGGGGCATTATTGAGAACAACGCCGATACCGGCGTCATCGTCCGCACGGACCAATGGGTCAGCGACGATCAGCGCGACCAGATCCTCACTGCTCTGCGCGAACGCAAACGCCGCGCCGGCGTCGCCGACCGGCCGGTCCTGCTGCCCGGCAGCGTGGAAGTGATCCGGCCCCAGCTTTCGGGCACCGACCTGCAGTTTCTCGAAAACCGCAAGTTTTCACGCTCCGAGATTTGCGCGGCGTTCGGCGTGCCCGAAGAGATCGTGACCAGCACGGACCATGCGAAATACGACGTGATGGCGGGAGCGCGGCTGAATTTCATCGAGAACCGGGTAGCGCCGCTGTGCAGCCGTCTCGAAGCCGCCGAGCAAGTCACGGTGAGAGCGATCGACCCGGCGGCCAGCGGGTGGTTCGACCTGGACAGCCTGCCGATCATGCAGGATGCGCGCCGCAATCGCCTGGCGGCGGCCAAAACCGGGTTCGACATGGGTATTCCCTTCAATGAACTGAATCGTGTTCTGGACCTCGGCTTTCAGCCTTTGCCCTGGGGCGATACCGGCTACGTGCCCTCCACAATGCTCCCGGCCGTTCCCTTATCCTCTTCCGCCCCAGTCGCGCCGAAGCCCGGCGAATGAAGCCCGGAACAGCTCAATGGCAAATGGCAAATGGCAGATGGCAGATGGCAGATGGCAAATCCCAATTCGCAAATCGCAAATCGTAAATCCTATGTTCACCACTCTCAGCAATGGCCGCGCCGGGATCCGCAGTTTGCTTCAAATTGAAGCTCGTTCGCCCTCGGTTGCTGTGAGTTCGGATTCCCCGAACTCGCAGGTCACAGGCACCGGAAACGTTGCCGAACCCTCGAACGACCCGATCCTGGACTTTATTGTTTCGGACGAATCCCTCGATCGTTTCGGGGAGGTAATCAGCGCATCGGGCTGGCGCCTGGAAGCATACCGCCGCAATCCAGTTTTTCAAAATGCGCACCAGTACGGCGATATCCTTTTCACCCTTGGCAAAGCCTTGATCACCGAAGTCCGCCTTGCTTTGGCCACGCCCCACTCGCCACCGGCCAGTGCTGTTCTATTCCAGCGCATCCAGTTCGCGACCGGGGTCAATCCGATGGCCCGCATCGCCTATGGACTGTACCGTGGCAGATTCCTGAACGCCGTCTCGGTCGGCTTCATCCCCCTCCGCTGGCAAGATGGCGCCGCCACAGCCGGAGGCGTCTCGCCGAGCTCCGTCGCCCTTTCCCATCCGCTGATAGAGGGCCGGGGTGAGAACAGGGCGGCCCGCCTCCAGGCGAGCCGAAAATATTTGGAGCAAGAACTTCTTGAAGTCTCGGCGGTCGCCATTCCGGCTAATCCCAATGCGCTAGCGCTCGGACTCAAGAGCGGCGCGATCGACAAATCGGATTTGGCCGATACTCTGGATCGCCTGCGCTCGCTGATAATCGACTACCGTTCGTCGCGTCCGCCGGCTGCGCGCAATTCGTCCTCTACGTCCTATCTGTCCCATTCAATTCTGACTTTTGCACGCGAACTGCGCCGCATCCTGCGCCGTGGTTGAACACCCGATCGGCCGGGCGTGCCGCCGATCATCACAAAAGAAAAACAAAAGATCCATGAACGATACCACCACCGTTGAAACGCCCGGCGCGGCGCCGGAGCTCGCTCAACCCGACATCCAGTTGGCCGAATTCCAGACTGTTCTCGGCGAGATCCGCGGCGCCTGGTCGACGATCAGCGCTTTGCCGGCCGAAGTCCAAACACTCCGATCGGATGCGGAAAAACTCTCGGGCGACCTGCGTGAAGTGCGCCGCGGTTTGCTCAACCGTTCAGGGTTGCGCAGTCCGCGGCCACGCGGCCAGGTCAGCGAAGAATGCGCCCGGCACCTGGCGGCCCAATTCATCATCCAATGCGAGCGCAGCGATAAACTCGAAGCGCTGGCTTCGCTCCCCGCGCAACGCGACGCCCTGGCCAACTTCGCGCGCCAGACGCTCAACCTGACCACGCGCACCGCCTTGACGGCAACCGACATTAACCTGCCCGTCCAGTTCGGCAGTGAAGTGCGCGAGTTGATCTCGGAATTTGGTGTCGTGCGGCGGCTAATGACGCCGTACCCCATCGGCATGGGGACAGCCCGGCCGGCCCGGATGGGCACGCGCCCGGCCTTTGGCTCGATCGCGATGTCGGCATTAATACCGGAGAAATCCCCAACCCTGAGCTTCGCCTCGCTCGAATCGCACAAGATCGGCGGCATCGTTCGGTTGCCGCGCGAGATTGATGAGCAGAGCCTGGTTTCGATGGGCCAATTCCTCGCCCGCTACGGCGCCGTTGAGTTTGCCCGGGCCGAAGATACCTGGGGTTTCCTCGCCGACGGTTCGAACACATTCGAGACGGTCAAAGGCATCGTGCAGATCGCCAAAGACAACGATTGCTCGCTAGTGCTGGGCTCGGGCAAAACCAAACCGAGCGACGCGACGCTCGCGGATTTCCGCGCGTTGCGCGCCCTGGTCAACAAGGCCGCGTTAAATGGCCGGCTTTCGGCGTATTTCGTCGACACGACCTGGGAAACGCGCCTGCCGGCGTTCCGGACCGAGACGGAGCCCAATGTGTATCAGCGACTGCCCGACGGAACCGCGATGCTGGACGGTTACCCAATCGTCTGGACGGATACGATGACGCCTTACGGGACGGCCGACTCCGCGGACCAACCACTGGTGGTGTTTGGCGCGATCTCGTTCTGGTGGATGGGCGAACATGGCCATCCGCGCATAGACCCGTCCGAACACGTGTGGTTCGCCAACGATCAATTGGCCGTCCGGTTCATCGAAGAAATCGACTTCGATTATGCGGCGCCAGACGCCACCGCCGCACTGCTCACCGCGGCGGCGTAAGCGCCGGATCAGGCCGGGAGCCGGAATGCTCCCGGCTTTTCAACCGCAAAGGATTTCAGCCGCGAATGGACGCAAATGAACGCGAATTGGGAAGACTCCTTTTGACTAAAAACTCAGAACTAAAAACTCAAAACTAAACCCATGCTTACCCAGCTCTCCACCGTGAAAGCCCGGCTCGGTCTTCAACCGACAGACCCGACTTATGATGACTTGCTCGTACGGGTGATTACCGCCGTCAGTGCGCGGTTTGACCAGGAGACTCATCGCACGCTTGCCCGCTCCGAAAACGCACGATTCGAATTTCCAGCGGAGGCGTGCGAGATAGTGATTCCGTGTTATCCCATCGAATCGGTGACGCGATTCGAGCTGAAAACCTCGGAAGGCGCCGGCTGGATCGAACAACCGGCGGTAGATTACTTAATCCGCCGCAATTGCATTCTTTCGCTCTCCAGCGCGCTGGCCGACCTGCAATGTGCAACCGGTAATTTGCCACCCGCTTTAGCACGCGTGACCTATACCGGCGGCTATTTGCTGCCGGATAGTTCCACCGTTACGGGCGCCGTGCCGCTCCCGGCCGACCTCGAACAAGCCGCGATCGAGCAAACGGTGTTTTGGTTCCAAACCCGCGAGCAGGTCGGCGTCGTCCGCCTTTGGCCCAAGGGCGGTTTGTACGAGCAGTTCGCCGATCCGGATCTGTTGCCGTCCGTTCGGCAGACGTTGCGGCAACACACGCGTTTGCTGTGTTAAACCCAGGGGTACCCGATAACAGAAGTCTGGCTTTGAATTTTAAGGAACGCCAGGGACACGGGACTCGAAAGTCCACGCTAGCACTAGCTCACTACCTGGACCACCCTGGCAATTTTCTTCAAGTCCGCGATAAACAAATTCATTTCGCGGTGACGCGATTCCTGATCGGGCGCTCGAAGGATAGAAGACGGATGCACGGTGGCGACGACATACCGAGCCAGCGGCGAGGGGATCAGTTGGCCACGTTGTTGGGTCACCCGGAAATCGCGGCCGAGAAGAGCCTGCGCCGCGGTAGCGCCCAGACACACCAGGACGGTGGGCTGGATCTCTTCCAGTTCGGCCTCCAACCATGGCCGGCAGGCGGCGACTTCGCTCGCATTCGGCTTCTTGTGGATGTGCTGATTGCCCTTGGGCTCCCATTTGAAATGTTTCACGATGTTTGTCACATAGACCTCGTCGCGAGCTATGCCAGCAGCTGCCAGGCCTTTATCGAGCACTTTGCCGGCCGGGCCAACGAACGGCTTGCCTGCGCGATCCTCCTCGAAGCCCGGTTGCTCGCCAACAAACACCACTTTGGCCTTGACCGATCCTTCGCCGAAGACCGTTTGCTTGCCTTTTTTCCACAGCGGGCAGGCCCGGCAGGACTTTGCAGCGGCAGCCAGTTGGCGCAAGCTCGCATCGGGGGGAATGAGCGGACCAGCGGTAGACCGCGGCGCTCTTCGCGCCTGTCGGGCCCGTGAAACGACTGGCTCAACCTCGACCTTCATCGTGCCTGCTCCCTCGACTCAAAGATGCAGTGCGCCATAACGGGCTGCAACGGGGGCGAAGTCCGCACGCTTCTGTGCCCGTTCTGGCGCAGCCCCGCTCGCGCCACCGGCGTGGCAGGGTTTCGCCCTATGGAAAGCCAGCTTGCGCGGAGTGAGGATGGCGGGGTTTGTTTCTTCAAAGAGGTGGCATGGCCCAGACTGAAAATCCGCCCCGAAGCAGCGAGCACGAGCCTCACCACCCGCAAGGTTCGGCGCACCCTGATCAACGATGGAACGAGCGGGAACAAGCGCGCCAAGAGGAGCCTCGCGACCAGCAGGATAACAAGGACGCGAAGCCTGGAAATAGAGAGGATGCACACGGAGACAAGCCCAAAGGGCCGCCAATCTATAAGCGGCCGGCAGTGATTATTCCTGTGGCTGCGGTGTTGTTGCTCGGAATTGCTGCCGGTGTCGTCTACTGGCTGCACGCCAGGCATTTCGAATCGACCGATGATGCCTACATCGACGGGCATGTCGCCCAGATAAGCCCGGAGGTAGCGGCGCAGGTGATTGCGTTGCATATCCAGGACAACCAGTTTGTACATCAGGGAGACCTGTTGGTGGAATTGGATCCGACAAATTACCAGGTCGCCTTGGCACAGGCCCGGGCAGAAGCGAGTTCCGCGGAGGGCAAACTCGACCAGGCCCGCGCGCAGATCGGCGCGGCTCAAGCCGGGGTGACTCAAGCGACTGCCGAGGTGGAGGCGGCGCAAGTGGCGTTGGAAAATGCCACTCGTGAACTGGAGCGCCTCCAAGCGGTCGATGAGCGGGCCCGCTCGCGGCAACAACTTGATAACGCCTTCGCCGCGCAACGGACCGGCCAGGCGCAACTGGAGCAAGCTAAAGCGAAAGGAAATTCTGCCCAGGCGAAAGTTGTCACTGCCCAGGCCTCCGTCAAAGCTGCCGAAGGCGACTTGGAAATGGCCCAATCCGCGGTTCGTCGCGCGGAAGTAAACCTGTCCTACTGCCGGATCGTCAGTCCGTGTGACGGGCGGGTGACTCAGCGGACCGTGGAAGCCGGCAACTACGTGCAGATCGGTCAGGCCTTGTTCATGCTTGTCGAACCCGAAGTCTGGGTCACTGCCAACTTCAAAGAAACACAGCTCAAACACATGCGGGTCAATCAGCCGGTCACTATCCGGGTCGATGCCGTTCCGGGCAGGAAATTCTCGGCTCATGTTGATTCCATCCAGGCGGGCTCAGGCTCACGCTTCAGCGTGTTGCCGGCGGAAAATGCGACGGGCAACTTCGTCAAGGTGGTGCAGCGGGTGCCGGTTAAGATCGTTTTTGATCATCTTCGAAACGAGGGCGCCTGGGGCCTGGCGCCTGGTCTCTCGGTAATTCCCAAAGTCAGGGTGCAGTAGAAGCAGAACGGGGAAGCCATGGGCGGCGCGGAGCAGCAAACGGCCAAGACCAGGATCAATCCCTGGTGGATCGCGCTGACGGTTTCTCTGGCCACCTTCATGGAAGTCATGGACATCTCGATTGCCAATGTGGCCCTGCGCCACATCGCCGGCAGTGTTGGCGCAGACCAGAGCGAATCGACCTGGGTTTTGACAAGTTACTTGATCAGCAATGCCATCATCCTGCCGATCAGTGGTTGGCTGGCCTCGGTCATGGGCCGGAAGCGCTTTTACATGAGCTGTGTGGCTCTGTTCACGATCAGCTCGTTTGCCTGCGGGATCGCGCCGACTTTGGCCACGCTCCTCATCTGCCGAATCCTGCAAGGGGCCGGCGGCGGCGGCCTGGCTCCTTCCGAACAGGCAATCCTGACGGATACGTTCCCGGAAAAACAACGCGGAATGGCCTTTGCCGTTTATGGAGTCGCGGTCGTAGTAGCTCCCGCGATCGGACCCGCCTTGGGAGGCTGGATTACGGATCATTACTCCTGGCGCTGGATTTTCTTTATCAACATCCCGATTGGGCTGCTGTCGCTGGTCCTCACGGGTTTGCTGGTTGAGGATTCCCCCGAGCGCCAAGGAGGAACACGAGCGCGCTACTCGGGGCGGATTGCGCGTGGATTTCGTCGGCTTCGCCCTGGTCGCTCTTGGCCTGGGCAGCCTGCAGGTAGTGCTCGATAAAGGCCAGGAAGACGATTGGTTCGCGAGCGGTTTTATCCTCACGTTCGCCTTTCTCGCCGCCTTCGGCATCGTGGGCGCCATCATCTGGGAGCTATTCGTCACCCGTGAACCGATCGTCGACCTTCCGTTGTTCCGCGACCGGAATTTCCTGTTCACCAACCTGATGATGTTTGCCACGATGTTCATCCTTTTATCCACGACCCAAATGCTGCCGCAGTTCGTGCAGCAACTCCTGCCGTATGACGCCACCAGGGCAGGCCTGATTTTGATGCCGGGCGGATTCGCCATCATGCTAATGATGCCAATTGCGGGTTTTCTGGTCAGAAAAGTCCAACCGAAGCATCTGATTGCCGCCGCTTTTCTAGGGACAAGCCTGGGACTGTATCATCTCACCGGGTTCGAGACGAATATGTCCTTCAAGGCCATTGCCACTGCGCGAGTCTTGCAAGTGCTCTGCCTCGCTTTTCTGTTTGTTCCCATCCAAACGCTTGCTTATTCGGACCTGCCCAAAGGCAAATCCAACAATGCCTCCGCTTTAATCAATCTGATGCGTAACCTTGGCGGCAGCGTCGGAGTTTCCATCGGGACCACACTCCTGGTCCGCCGCAGTCAAATTCATCAGGACCGTTTGGTGGCGCATTTGACCTCGACGGCGTTGCAGTTTCAGGCACAACTCGCCAGCCTCACGGAGCGCTTCGCGGCTCATGGCGCGGGCCCGGTCCAGGCCGGCCACCGCGCTTTAAGCACCGTCATGCGCCAGGTCCAGACCCAGGCCGCCATGCTTTCCTACCTGGACATCTTCGTTGTCTTGATGCTCGGGTGCTTGATCGCGGCGGCTTTTTCCACGCTGCTCAAAACGGCCGATTTAAGTAACACGCAGGCCGCGGCCTAGCGGCGATTTCGGCGCGACTGCATGGCAAAACAATTCACAGTTTGGATTTCGCTCTTCGTGCTGGCCGGCTGCAAGGTGGGACCAAACTACCGCCGGCCGCAGGTGAAAGTGCCTGAAAAGTTCGGTGAACTCGATCCCGGCACGGGATCCCAATCGCCCCCGTCATTGAGCCGCGCGGCGGGAAATGAACCGCCTGTCGATGCCTGGTGGCGCACGTTTAAAGATCCCGAGCTCGATCGGCTCATCGGCGAGGGGGTCCGGCAAAATCTTGATTTACGCATTGCCACAGAGCGAATTCGCCAGGCTCGTGCCCAACGCCGACTGGTTGCGGCCGGATTGCTGCCCGAAATCGATGCGAACGCCGGGTACAATCGGGCTCGTGGAAGCAAGAACGTCGTGCTGCCCCTCGGCGGAGGTTCGTCAGGCAGCGGCAGCGGCGCGGGCTCCGGCTCGCCGAGTCCAAAGAGCGCTCTCAAGACGGACCCGCCAGGTGATCCGCCATCGAATAGCGCTAATGGCGCTGCTTCGTCGGGGTCAACCGGTTCGGCCGAGAGCGGTAACATGCTTTCCCCGTTTGGCCAAGGCGGGTTGCCGAGCATAACAACAGAGTTGTTTCAGATCGGCTTCGACTCGACCTGGGAGCTGGACATCTTCGGTGGAACTCGCCGCCGGGTTGAAGCCGCAACGGCAGACCTGGCGGCGGCGGCTGAGAATCGCCGCGACATGCTCGTCACGCTCTTGGCGGAGGTCGCCCGCAACTACCTGGAACTCCGGGGCACTCAGCAGCGGCTGGCCGTGGCGCGGGAAAATCTCGCCGCGCAACGAGAGACTCTCGATCTGGTTCAGTCGATGCGGCGATCCGGGTTGGTCAGTGATTTGGACACCACGCGCGCGGCCGCGCAGGTCGCACTTACGGCCGCGACAATACCGCCGATGGAAGGCCAAACGAGACTGGCGATTCATGCACTCTCCACGCTGCTGGCGAAGCAGCCTGAGGCGTTAAGCGCCGAGTTGGAGCAGAGCAAACCCTTGCCCATCCTTCCACCCACGGTGCCGGTTGGACTGCCTTCCCAACTACTGCTACGGCGTCCGGACATCCGCCGGGCTGAGCGCCAGCTCCAAGCCGCCACAGCCAGGATTGGCAGCGCCAAGGCCGATTTGTTCCCCAAGTTTGCTCTGACCGGCAGCGCCGGCCTGGACTCGTCTTCACTAACCCATCTGCTGGATTGGGAAAGCCATTATTTCCTAATCAGTCCTACGGTAGTCTGGCCCATCTTTGACGCCGGGCGGATTACGTCCAATATCAAGCTCCAGGAAAGCGTCCGAAGCCAATTCCTCTTGCAGTACCGCAGCACTATCCTGGCCGCCCTGCGTGAAGTGGAAGACGCCTTGGTCCAGTTCGATACCGAACAGGCGCGCCGCGCCGCGCTAAGCGAAGCCCTCAACCAAAGCCGGCGCACGTTCGAGATCGCCCGGGAACAGTATCAACATGGCCTGGTGGATTTTCTGACGGTCCTTGATTCGCAGCGGACGGTTCTGAACGCGGAGGAAGCTCTGACCCAATCCGATCAGACCGCGGCGACCGACCTGGTCGCGCTGTACAAAGCCCTGGGCGGGGGTTGGGCCACCGACCATAGCCCCTGATATCGCTTGACGCTCCCAGCGTGGATTTAAGTCGATTACCCTATTGCGAGGGGAGCGTTCCGGAGAATGTTGATCCAGTTGGTCAAATAACTAAAAAGCAATCATATGAAACAACATCGAAATCCGAAATGGTGGAACACAGAAAACGACTCAGGATGGGAGCGGGTCAAGGCCGCCTTCAAACGGGATTGGGACCAGACCAAGCACGATTTGGGCGGCAACCAACCGGATACCGATCAGAATGTGGATGACACCGTGAAGCAAGCTGCCGGTAAGCAGCCCATTCCACCGCGCGGCCAGCCGACTTACGAAGAAACCGAGGATGCGTATCGATTTGGTTTCGGGGCGCGCTCGCATTACCGGCAGCGTTATACCACGTGGGATGACCAACTGGAAAATCAGCTCAAGCAGGACTGGACTGAAACCTACAACGACCGCGATTGGGCCCGCTACCGCAATTCAATCCGCCGCGGCTGGGATTACGAAGAGCGGGAAGGCTTTCGCAAGGCTGCTTGAGACCCGTGGGTTTGATTAGTGGTTCGGGCCGCCAGCGACGCCACTAACAACTAAGAGCGTGTTTTAGAATTCGGTTTGGAGTCACGCTTTCAGGCGGTTTTGGCGCCGGGCCGCCTAAAGGCGGGACTCCGAACCCATACGCCCGCGCCCGAGTCGGTATTTTTAAAACACGCTCTAAGAAAACGGCAGGGCATAAGCTCCCGGCCGTTTGTGTTATGGTATGCTGGGTTCATACCGCAAAATCTCCTAGAGCGTGTTTTAGAATTAGAATTCGGTTTGGAGTCCCGCCTTCAGGCGGTTTTGGCGCTGGGCCGCCTAAAGGCGGGACTCCGAACCCATACGCCCGCGCCCAAATCGATATTTTTAAAACACGCTAAGGAGCATTGAACCGACCCAATTGCTTCTCCTTAGCGTCTTGGCGGCTTGGCGTGATACTTCCTTTCGGCAACATGGCTCACGCCAAGACGCTAAGGGCCTCAAGGAACCCGGGCGCTCACGTGGCCCGTTTCTGATTTCCTTCGAAGAGCAAGCTCGGCTAACGTTGGGCATGCGCATTTTGTCGGGGATACAGCCTTCAGGGACACTGCACCTGGGCAACTACTTTGGGATGATGAAGCCTGCTATCGAGCTGCAGGAAAAGGGCGAGGCTTTCTATTTCATCGCGAATTACCATTCGATGACGTCACTCTTCGACCCGGCCGAGCGGCGCCGCAACACTCTGGACGTGGCCTTGGATTTCCTGGCCTGTGGCTTGGACGCGAAACGAACCGTGTTCTTCCGTCAGTCGGACATTCCGGAGGTGACGGAGCTGACCTGGATTCTCGGGACGGTAACTCCGATGGGTTTGCTGGAGCGCTGCCATTCGTACAAGGATAAAATTGCCAAAGGGATTGCGCCGAACTTCGGGATATTCGCTTACCCGGTGCTCATGGCTTCGGATATTTTGATTTACGATTCCAACATCGTTCCGGTCGGCCAGGACCAGAAGCAGCACGTCGAGGTGACGCGCGACATTGCCATTAAATTCAATGAGCTATATGGCCAGACCTTCGTCATTCCCGAACCGCAAATCAGGTCGGAGGTAGCCAAGGTTCCTGGAATCGACGGCGACAAGATGAGCAAGAGCTATGGCAACACCATCGAAATTTTTGGAGATGAAAAGGCCGTTCGTAAAAAGATCATGGGTATTAAAATGGATAGCCGGACTCCCCAGGAACCCAAACCTGATGCCGAGCAAAACCTCGCGGTACAGTTGCTCAAGCTGGTTGCTCCGCCCAGCGTCGCTGGCGAGTATCAGGAACGCCTGCGCGCCGGGGGATTGGGCTACGGGGACCTAAAAAAAGCGCTTTTCGAAAACTACTGGACCTATTTTTCGGCCGCCCGCGCCAAGCGGGCCGAATTGGCCGCAAACCTCGACCATGTCGAGCAGGTGCTTTCGGATGGAGCGGCCCGGGCGCGAGTGCTGGCGGATAAAGTCCTGCGACGCGCTCGTGTGGCGAGCGGCTTGGAATGATTCAACCAGGAAAGGGCGGAGGTCTCGGTTGTTGTCGATCAAGGGTGTGCGGCTAAACGCACAGTAGTCAGCCCGGAGAACCGGGGCTAAAAGGATTCGTAGCAAGCAGCTACATTGTTTGTGGTTGATTGTGGAGTTGGGGCCGGTGGCAATTAATCACGCCGTGCAACCGGGAATTGGCAGCCGCCGGCCTCCTTTCTTTCCTTCGCGGTTACATCAGCTTTAGCTTCGGCAAATCCTGCGAATCCACCAGGCCCACAGGTTGCCGCCGCACGTTCACCACGATCAGATCGTCGATATCGCGTTCGTTGAAGATCTTCAAGGCTTCCGCCGCCAAGGCATTTTCTCGAACACAAATCGGGTTTCGGGTCATGACCTTGCGCAGCGGCTGGTCTAAGAGCCCGCGGTTGGCCGCAATGTGCCGGCGGAAATCGCCGTCAGTGAACACACCGACCAGCTTGCCGCGGGCGTCGACAATGCTCAGGCTGCCGCTCTTGGCCCGGGTCATGATCACCAACGCGTCCTTGACCGGCACTTGTTGCTCGGCGACGGCATTGCGTGGACCCGTTCGCATAATGTCACAAACGCGAGCCAGCATCGAGCGGCCAATCGCGCCGGAAGGGTGAAATTTGGCGAAATCCTGCTGCTTAAATCCGCGCGCCTTAAGTACGGCCATGGCGAGTGCGTCGCCCATCACGAGCATCGCCGTGGTGCTGGAGGTGGGAGCGAGGTTAAAGGGACAAGCCTCTTTCGGAACGCGCACGTTAAGCGCCAGGTCGCTGTGCCGCGCGACCGAAGATTTCACGGCGCCTGTCAGGGCAATGATTTTGACCGAAAATCGTTTAAGTGCCGGCAGCAGGTTCAACAGCTCTTCAGATTCACCCGAGTAACTCAACGCGAGGATGACATCGCCATCGTTCACAATCCCGAGATCACCGTGAAGGGCGTCCACCGGGTTCAACACCACGCTGGTCGAACCCGTACTGGTCAGAGTTGCGGCAATTTTTTGCCCGACGTTTCCTGATTTGCCGATGCCGACGACGATAATTTTCCCCCGCTGCCGCAAGGTCTCGACGAGTAGATCCACGGACTGGCTGAACCCGTCATTGAGCTGGCTGCGCACCGCTTTCAAGGCGGCCAATTCGATGTCAAAAACTTTTCGCGCTAAGGCCAAATGGCTCACCCGAGCAGAATGAGGTCAAGAGCAGATGCTTTCAACCCGAATTCGCCGAGCTGAAACCACCGATGAACACGGGGTTTGGAGTCCCGCCTTTAGGCGGCCGAAACCAAAACCCCCTGAAGGCGGGACTTCAAACCGAAATTCCAAACACGCTCTCAGATTCCTTCAAGTACGTTCTCATCCGTGCTTATCGGTGTTTATCCATGGTTGAAACCCAAGCCGGGACTCCGAGCCATTATTCGGAATTGGGGAAGGAACCGAGGACTTTGACGAAATGGCAGTGCTCGCCCAGATGGCGTAAGGCATTTTCAACCTTCCGGTCCAGCATGTGGCCGTCGCAGTCGATGAAAAAGAAATATTCCCAGGCTTTGCGCTTGCTCGGACGCGACTCGATCTTGGTCATGTTGATCCGGTACCGCCGGAAGGCGGCCAAAGCGCTGTACAACGCGCCTACTTTATCGGTGACGCTGACCATGATACTGGTCCGATCTCGACCGGTCGGCGGGCTGCATTGGCGGCCAAGCACCAGGAACCGCGTCGCATTGGCCGCGTTGTCCTGGATGTCATACTCAAGCACATCCAACCCATATTTCTCCGCCGCCAGGAGGCCGGCGATTGCGGCGGTATTCTTTTCCTTAGCGGCAAACTCGGCCGAACGGGCATTGGAAGACGTCTCGATGATCTCGGCTTTCGGAAGGTTGGCCTGTATCCAGCCACGACACTGACCCAGTGTTTGCGGGTGGCCGAACAATTTTTTAATCTGGGACCGGGCGCAATTCCCGAGCAGGCAATGCTGCACCGGCAGCACAATTTGGGCGACGATCTTTAAGTCGCTGTCGACAAACATGTCCAAGGTATGGGTCACCACGCCCTCCGTGGAATTTTCCACCGGCACCACGCCGTAATCCGCGCGGTTCTTGCTCACTTCGGTGAAGACGTCGGAAATGGTCTTTTGCGCAGAGTACTGCAAGCTCGAGCCGAAGCGCCGGATTGCCGCCTGGTGGGTGAAAGTAGCTTCGGGCCCCAGATAAGCGATCTTCATGGATTTTTCCAGCGACAGTGCGCTGGACATGATCTCCCGGTAAATCGCCTGGAGCGATTCGCTGGTGATCGGTCCGGGATTGAGGCGCGAAATGCGATTCAGCACGGCGCGTTCGCGATGAGGCGCATAAATTTCGTCGCCTGCTTTGTGCTTGATTTCGCCAATGGCCAAGACATGCAGCGTGCGCTCATTCAGGAGCTTGACGATCTGCGCATCAAGCCGGTCAATGGCCTTTCGGTGTTCGGGAATGTTCATTCTGATTTTTGCCGGCCACGGAGTGGCGGTCGCGGATTCAGGCTGAGGGCTGTTGCTCTTGCGGCTCTTCGCCCGCAGCAGGCGCAGCTGGGTCGGGCGCGCCCGAAGAACTCTCGGCAGAGCCTCCCGTTAGTTGCTCGGGCGGCGCGGTAGCCAGTCCGGGATCGACCGTAGCCAACGATTCGGGTTTTTGGACGTGAATGCGCCGCAACTCGTCGGCTGCGGGCAATTCCTCGAGGCTGCGCAGGCCGAAGTATTCCAGAAAGACGGGCGTGGTGCCGTAGGTCATCGGACGCCCCACGACTTCGGCGCGGCCAAGCTGCTCCACCAGTCCACGTTCCAGCAAGGTCTGCATCACCCCATCCACGGCCACGCCCCGGACCTGCTCGATCTCCGCCCGGGTGAGGGGCTGGCGATAGGCAATGATCGCCAGCGTCTCGAGCGCGGGGTGCGACAGCCGGGGCGGACGAGCGCGATGGCCCACCAGCGCTTTAACCCAGGGCGCATACTCGGGTTGCGTGACGAATTGCCAAGACCCGGCCACGCAGGCGAGGCGGTAGCTGCGGCCGGCCGCTTCGTGCTCTTTAGCCAATTCCTCCAGCCCTGCGGTTAATTGTTCTTCTTTGATTTTCTTGAGCGATCGAACTGTTTCGTCGCCTTCCGCGTGCTCCACGGCCGAAGCGAAGACGTCACGCAATTCCTTTAAACTGAGCGGCTTTTGCGCCGAAAACAAAATGGCTTCGAGTATGAATTTCAGGTCCATTGAGTAAAAGAGTCAACCGGGCGTTTGGGTCGTTTGCGACGGCTCGGTCGCCAGCTCCGGCGCAGGCGTTGCCGCCGGTTCCGGTGCGGGCGCGGGGCGGCAGATCTCAATTTCGCCAAAAGCCTCGCCTTGCACGGCTACCAACTGCTTCAGCCGGATCAACTCGAGCAGCGCCAGGAAGGTCACCACGACTTCCGACCGCGTCGCCGCGCCCGCAAACAGAGCCGAAAACTTGACCCGCGGTTGCTCGGAAATAGTCCGGATCAGCAGCTCGATTTTTTCGCTGACCGACCATTTATCTTCGAAGATGTCGCGCTGGTCCGGCCGGGTGTGGAAGCGCTGGAGGACAGCACTGACCGCATTGACCAGGTCAAAAAGTGACGCTTCATTCTGCGGCGCGGTTTCCGTCTCGAACTCGGGCTTGACCGGGGCGCGGGGGAAAACATGCTCCTGGCGGGCCTCCAAGGCCGCCAACTGCGCGGCGGCGTCTTTAAATTTCTTGTACTCGACGAGTTGCCGGATGAGTTCCCACCTTGGGTCTTCTCCGTCATCATCCCCTTCCACCTGGACCTGTTGATCGACGGGCAACAACTCGCGGCTCTTGATGTACATCAGCGTGGCCGCCATCACGAGAAATTCTCCGGCCACTTCCAGATCGAGCAAGCGCATGGTATCGATGTACTCGATGAACTGGGTCGCCAGCCGGGTGAGGTTCACCTCGTAAATGTCGACCTCCTCCTTTTTGATGAGATAAAGGAGCAGATCGAGCGGGCCTTCGAAGACCTCGAATTTTACCTTATATTCAGGCATGAAAACCCATGCTTGGGCCGGTATCGCAACAGACTGATGTTAAAGGATGCCCCGGCGGGTTGGCAACGCCAGACCGCCCAGCCTCGGCGCGCGCAGACTTTCCTCCCGCGACGCCAAAGGCGTTATTCATACCAGCCCAGGCCCCAGGCCTGGGACAATCGGCAGACCCTGTATTCGAGCGGGCCACCGGCCCGCTCATGAGGCCGGTTAAAAGTCTCCAGGACGTGGGGAATTGACTTCGCGCCTTTGGCGCTTGCGGGATGACACTTTGGGGGTGCGTCCTGGGGCTAGTGCCCCAGGCTGGTATGATGGACGCCCTTGGCGTCAAAAATGAGTAAATCCTAGGGATGAGATGCCAAAGGCATCCATCATATCAGCCTGGGGTGAAGCCGGGTGAAACCCCAAGAAAAAACGTGCCGCCTCGATTCGCAAAGCGCCAAAGGCGCGTTTCATTCCTCAAGCGTTTTGCGTTCTCTGCGTTCCTTTGCGGCTACAACTCGGCCTTCGGGTTTCGGTTTTACTTCACACGCCGGCCTTCAATTCCACCACGTCATGCGGTGCCGCCTCGCGCTGTCCTGCCGGACTCACGCGAATGTACCTGGCTTTCTCGCGCAACTGCGCCAGGTTCGCCGCGCCCAGATAACCCATGCCCGACTGGATGCCGCCGATCAGTTGCGCCAGGACTCGATCCACTGAGCCGGTCACTTCCTTGAGCGCTTCGACGCCTTCCGGAGCCACCTTGCGATTCGAGTCGTTGGTGTGACCATAGCGCGCGGCCGAGCCGGCTTTCATCGCCGCCAGGCTGCCCATGCCGCGATATTGTTTGTACCGTTTGCCGCTGAATTCCATGACCTCACCGGGCGCTTCCGGGCAGCCGGCGAACAGCCCGCCACAAATCACCGCGTCGGACAGAGTCAATGATTTCACGATGTCGCCGGACTTGGTGATGCCACCGTCGGCGAGAATGGTGACGCGCTTTTTTTGCGCCGCGCGCGAGGTAACGTACAGTGCGGTGAGCTGTGGGATGCCGACACCCGCCACGATGCGCGTCGTGCAGATTGAGCCGGGCCCCTGGCCCACTTTGATCGAGCTGGCGCCGCAATCCGCGAGGTACTCGACGCCGGCCGCGCTGGTGACATTTCCCGCAATGATCGGCAGCTTGGCAAAAGCGTCGCGGAGCATGCGGACGGTATCGCCCACGCCTTTGCTGTGGCCGTGAGCGGTCGAGACCGCCACAACGTCCATGCCGCGTTCGACCAAACCGCCCACGTGCGCCAGGATTCGTTCCCGATCGAGTTCGCCGAAGGCATTGCGAGTTGCGGAGACGGCGGCGCCGCAGAGCAGACGAAATTCCGTGTCACGCGCGGGCTTGAACTGGGCATTGCGTTCCTGCGTGATGCGTTCGACGTCACTCATGGTGAACAGACCGTGCAGCCGGTCCTGGTCGTCGACGACCAGCAGTTTATGATTGCCTGGATGATCGGTAAAGAACTTGTCGGCTTTGGCGATGGGATCGCGGCCCAGTTCCTTTTTATTGATCGTCTGGACCTGGCCTCGGGGCGTGAGGGCCTCCACCACTTTGCGCTTGGCATAGCGCAGTTTGACCACGTGACCCGGCAGCAGCCCCAGCAGTTTGCCTTGCGCGTCGACCACAGGAAAGGTGCTGAAAGCGAAATGCTTTTTCTCGATCAGGTTCAGCACATCCCCGATCAACTGGTCGGGCGCGGCCTTGATCGGGTCCTGGATCAAGCCGTGCACGTGGTTTTTGACGCGGCTGACTTCCGAGAGTTGATCGCGCTCGGGCATGTTGTAATGGATCAGTCCCAACCCGCCGCTCAGCGCCATGGCAATGGCCATCCGGGACTCCGTCACCGTGTCCATGTCCGAGGAAATAATGGGAATATTCAGGTGCAATCCCTCGGCCAGATGGGCATCGAGTTGGGTTTCACGTGGGAGCACCTCCGAATAAAGCGTTGCCAGAGTGATGTCGTCGAAGGTCAGCCCGATGTGGTTGTAGGCCGGGAAAAACGCGTCCGCCGGCTTGTAAAACTTCGAATCCAGGCCGTCAGTCTCTTTGCTTGCTGCCATATTAGAAAATGCCAGTGGGCATGAGGGATTGGCAAGCGGAAACCAGAAAAGAGAAAAGCGGAAAGCGGGAAAGCGGGAAAGCGGAAACGGGGAGTTGCCGCGAAGGAACGCAAGGAACGCAAAGAGCAAATGAATGGCTGATAAGCCTACGCCTTTCGACCCAACGGCGGATGCGTCCTCTCGGCCCAGCGGTGCGGATGCGTCGTCTCAGCCCAACGGGCCGACCGAGCATAGCCCAGGCCTGAGGCCGCCGGGCCGATGGCCTGGGTGCGAGGGGCATAAATGGCAAAGGGCCCTGGAGGGCGACACCGCGGGCTCCTCGGACGGCCAGTGCGGTACTTCGAGTGAAGATTCTCATTCCGCAGATTCGGGGCGACCACAGATTGAAAGATTGACTCAGAGCGCGGTCAATCCGCTGAAGGGCTTGCGAGGTGAAGGTGGCCGGGCTCGATCCGCTCGAGAGCTTGTAAGGCGTAGCCAACCAACTCGGGATCCGGATCGTTGGCCAGGGGCAGCAAGTGGGGCAGTGCGCATTTCGCGTTCGGGCCGAAAAATCCGATTGGTAGATGACATCGCGCTGCGATGTCACCGCCCGTACAGCGGGCGGAACAGAACCAGAGCGGGTGCACAATAGTTTCATTCGTTGCGACGCTAATACGCGGCGCGGACGTCGCAGCGCGACATCCCTACCTCGCTGGTGTGCAAGATGCGCCGCTTTTTACGCTTCCACGAAAACGCGCAACGCACCGCAAACATAAACGGCCGCGACCGCTTGTGGCCTTGTTGCGGACACCCTGGTGGGCCAGCCCATCCCATAGGGAAGCTTTGCGCAAACCCTTGCCCGACGGCGCTGATTCGTGCCATGTTGCCGAGGTAATTAGCTGCATGAGTCAAATTCCCGATCCATTCCTCGAATCGCGCAAAAAGGATGCGGTGCTCAAATGCACGTTTCAGGGCGAATCGCTGCCGATGATTTTGCGGCATCGCGACGTGCGCGAGGCGTGCAAGGACTGGAAGACTTTCAGTTCCGACGCCCCGTTCCGAGTTCCCATTCCCTCGGAGGAGGAAGTTCGGACCATGCGGCAGTTGCCGATCGAGACCAATCCGCCGGAGCATACGGAGTATCGGGCGATCGTGGAGCCGTTCTTTCAACGAGCCAAACTGCCCGAGATGATCAGCAAAGTGGAAGGGTTGATGGACGAGAAACTCACCGAGGCGCTGGCGCGCGATTCGGTCGAAGTAGTGGAACAATTTGCGTTGCCGGTGCAATCGCGGTCGCTGACCTATTTGTTGAATGTGCCCGAATCCGAGGCGCAAACCTGGATCGCTTGGGGCATTCACGTCTTCAAAGGCGCGGGCGGGACGTTCAAGAAGGAGAACGTCCTGGAAGCGTACCTGGCCGCGCAGTTGGATCGAGCGGCTGCGAAGCCCGGCCCGGACTTTTTCAGCGCGCTGACAACGGCGACCTACCGCGGCCGGCGATTGACCCGCGAGGAGATGATGGGATTTGGGAATTTAACCTTCGCCGGCGGGCGCGACACGATCATCCACAGCATCTCGTCTATCATCGCGTACCTGGGCCGGAATCCCGATGCGTTCGAATACTTGCGCCAGGATCCCAAGCGGGTCGTGCTGGCGTCGGAGGAGTTCTTCCGGGTTTTTATGCCGCTGACACACATCGGCCGGGTGTGCCCCGAAAGTACCAACGTCCACGGGGTTGAGGTAAAGCCTGGAGGCAGGGTGTCGCTCTGCTGGGCATCGGCAAACTTCGATGAGCAAGCTTTTCCCAAGCCCCAGGAGGTTCACCTGGACCGCAAGCCCAATCCGCATTTGTCGTTCGGGTTCGGCGAGCATCTCTGCCTGGGCGCCCCCCACGCGCGGCTGGTTGTGCGAACCCTCCTGGGGGCCTTGATCCGGCGGGTGGCAAACATCACGGTGTTGGATGCCAAAGAGCATGTTGAGCGCGAAGAAACCTATCAACGCAGCAATGGCTTTGATGCGCTGACGGTGAAATTCACCCCTGTCACCACAACTGGTGACATGCAGAAATCGGCAGATTTGGTAGGGTGATAGTGTTCTCCAGTGTAGAACGTGTGTCAGAAAAGGCCGGAGATGGACTCCGGCCTTTCTGTTGTACGCCTCCGGCTCGGGTACTGGTTATCTTGGATAGCCACGCGATGGCAAACCTTGCAACCCAGGATTGGCCATCTGCCCGGCCTCCGTTTGCCAGGCTCTCCCCATGACCCCTACGGATTCCGAAGGTTTTGGAGTGCGCCGCTGTGCGGCGCTTTTTGGGCGCAGAAGTAGCCTCGAGCGGTTTGATTCCTTTCGCGAGCCGCCCGTCGTCTGGTTCCAAAAGCGGCGCAAAGCGCCGCACTCCAAGACGCTTCGCGAAATTTCAACCACCGCATTCCATGAGCATTTGTTCATGGTCCCACTGCATGCGAAAAATCGAAAGGAGGCTCCCCACCTGCATTAGAGGTATTCATGGCAGTTCGAGCCCAGGTTGCAAAGTTTCTGGTTGCGATCGCAACAGTGATTGCCGCAGGAATTCTGATTGTCGTCGGTGTGCATGTGATTACCCATTGAGAAATACCGGGGTTGGATAATTGATCGGACTAACAGTCTGGAACTCACCGGAACCAACGGTCCCGGCCGTAGTGAATTCGTTGGCCCTTGCCGGCGTGAGCGTCGAGGAGTGCCCTCGATGCCTCCCGCTCCTCGGAGCCCTACCAGATGGTTTTCATGGGCCAGGCTTCAAGCGACCGCACTTTTGCGGGAGCGGACCCGGAACGAAAAGTCAGGGTCGGCCTGGCATCCAGGGGGGAGATGGTTTTGGTAACCCATAGGCTATCATTGGCGACAACCTCCAACACCGAACGATCCATGAAAATCCCGAGAACCAGGCGCCCCGTATTTTGATTCGAAGGCCAGGGGACCTTCACATCCGCGACGGTCAACTGCGCGCCGTCGAACCCCACAAACACGGGCTTAGCGCTGTGATCGACGCTGTTCAGCTCAAGTTCAAATCCTTTTGTTTTGGCCAGGTCTACTTCGGCCCGGATCTCCAGGGTATTTGTTTGCGGCAATTGGAAGACCCGTCCGTCCGCTGGAACCTCGAAATTCTTCCACACGCTGCCCTTGCCGCGCAAATGGCGCAATTGCGGCGCGGGACTTTGCCGGAGTTGCCCGTCGCGTGAGAGGCTCAATTGCCGCGGCACAGACAGGCAACCATTCCACCCGTGGCCAGCGGGAAACCCGTTAATCCAGCCCCAAGTCAATCGGTCACCGTTGTCCAACAGCATCGTGTTGGGCGCATAGAAACTGGGCCCGTAATCCACGAAACCATGCGTGCGCGGCGTGAACCGGCAGGTTTCCAAATCCAGATCGCCGACAAAGTACTGCACCTTTCCGTAGGGCGACACGAACAGCACCCACTGATTGCCCAGTTTGAAAAAGTTGGGGCATTCGGCCGTCGGCGCGCCCGGAATCTGGAACAGCACGCCGCGGTACTTCCAGCGGGTGAGTTCGGGGTTTTCACTTTCGTAAATACTGACCGCCGCCTGGCCTTCTTTCGCCAAATGGCCGCCGGTGACCAGAAACGTCCGCTTGCTCTCATGGAAAACGAACGGGTCGCGCCAGTCATAGATTTTCCCAGACACATTCAGCGCTTCCGAAAGCACCGGGTTAGCGGGCGATTTCTGCCAGTGAATGAGGTCGTCGGAACTGGTGGCGGCCCACTGCTCAGCATGATCAAAGGCCGACTTTCCCTTAGCGATGCTGGTGTAAAAAATTATCGGCTCGCCGCGGCCGTTGATGGTGCAGGAGCCGGACCAGATCGCTTCTTCGCCTTTGTCATTGGAAGGCGCCAGCGCGATGGCGAGCGGTTCCCACTTCACCAGGTCCCGGCTCCGAACATGGCCCCAATACTTGGGGCCGTCCTGGTCGCTGTAGGGATGCAGTTGATAAAACAGATGGTAATAGCCCTTGTAAAAGAGCGGCCCGTTAGGATCGTTCATCCATTGGGCTGGAGTGGCCACGTGAAAAATTGGCCGGGCTGGATCGGCCTGTGCTTTCGGCGCAGCCGCTTCCACCGCCGCGGTCGCCCGGGCCAGTGCGTCTTCGGCGGATTGCGCTGGGGAATTAGTTGCCAGCAGCAAAAACCCAAGCAGATAAAATGGAGCAGCCCGTTGCATAAGCGCATGCTGGCCGGAGCCGACCGTGGTTGTAAAGTTCAAGCAGGGGGAAATACTTGGCTGCAAGGTTACAGGTTACAGGTTGCAAGTTGCAGGTTGACCGCTGAGAATGCCGGACTGTGCAGCAGTCAGGGCTCAGGTGCCTTGCGCAATCCAGTTATAGATTGCGTCGTTGCGCGAACTTTGGATGCCGGTGCGGCTGGATTCTTTGGCGGCGGCTTCCCAATCTTCTTTGGCTTTCGATTGCACAGCTTTCTCGAGCGCAGTTTTCAATTTCGCAAATTTCTTGAGCCCGGCGCCGCCCAGGTTGAAGGCCATATCCACCAGCGCCCATTGGGCGCCGTCCGGCAGGTTGGCGAAATCGGGGTAATAGGATTTGGCATCCGCTTTGGCCTGACTCAGCTCTTTCTGCAATCGGGCATCCAGCCCTCCGCTGGCAACGAGCTCGGTGAACTTCTCATATTTGCTCTCGACCATCCCTTTGGGAGCCGCTTTGACCGCGTTAAAATCCTTTTCGATATCGGCGGGCGTCGCGGTTTTGTTGGTCTTGCGGTTTTTGAAAGTGATCCCGGAGCTTTTGGCCGCGGCGGCATTGGCGAGCAAAATGCCAACGCCAATCGTCACATTTCCCCGGGAATCGAGGTACATATAGTTGGTGTAGCCTTCAAAATCTTTCAGTTTGGAAATGTAATCTGCTTCAGTCATAGGTTGGTCCCTTCTCCGCTAATTGGTTCTCTGCGGTGCTGACGAATTTTGGTGATCTTCCTCGATCACCACGGGCTTCTCCCGGTAACGTGATTTGCCGACCAGGACACGATCCGGCTCGACGGTGATTTCAGCGCCATCCCGATCGCCCAGGGGATAGCGCCGCACGACCTGCACGAAAACCTGTTCGCCTTGGCTAATCCCGTCGGCGAGGTAGGCCACGCGGGTTCGGACCCGAACAAATAAAAGAGCCTCGAAGCTGCCCGAGCCGCCCCCGGAATAAAACGTGCGCAGCACATGGGTTCCGTCGCGCAGTGTGCCGAGATGTTTGTAAGCGTAAGTTTCACCTTCCGGAAGGCCGACCGCGCTAAGGCCGTTGGAATCGGTGTTAAACCCGGCGGCGTACTGATTCGAATCCCACGAGGCGGTGAGATTCAGCTCGATGGTGATGGGCGGGCGCGAGTCCGAGATCCAGGGCTCGAATTGTTTAATGAGCAGCGGGTGAACGGGTTTGCCATGAAATCGAAACTTCGCGTCGGGCGCTTCAGGGTTGGCGGCCAACGCGCGGCACACCAGGCCGAGGCAACCCAGCAAAACCACGCTCGACCGGCTCCAAATTGAAATCCGCGCGCCCGCCCCAGCAAGGGTGAGGGGGAAGTGATTTTTGTCCCCACCAAGCATCCGCGGATCATGTGCGCGACAGGGAGAATGTCAAGGCCCCGAGCGGCTGCGTCCCCAGCAAACGCGTCCCGGGCAAACGCATCTAAATCCCTTTGAAAAAGAGCGCCCTGAGGTAGGGACATCGCGCTGCGATGTCCCCGCCCGCGTCCAGCGGGCGGAACGGAGGCGAGAGCAGTTTACCTTCACGTCCAGCGTTGCGCCGCTGAACACGGCGCGGACGGCGCAGCGCGCCATCCCTACCGCCAGAGATGCGAAACACCTTCAAGATCGACGAAATCCAGTCCGCTCGACGTATAACCTCTTGAGGAATGGAAATGAACAATACAGCGCGAGCACAGGTGTTGAACGAAGCATTCAAAAAATTTCAACGCTTGCCCGCATGGCCCAACCCAGGGGCGAACGAGACGCCGCCCACCCGAGATCACGAGAGGCCAAAGGCGGGTCTGGATCCAATGGACTCGCCCCCAACTCAGGGACGCCAAAAAAGGGACTCTGAACTCCTCGTCCTCCCCTCGGCCCGTGGCATCGATCAAACCGCTCCAGATTACCCCTAAAAAGAAAGCGGGCACCGCAACGGGTGCCCGTTCTGTGTTCCAAAAACCGGCGCCCTATTCGGTCTGCGCCTTCTGGTTGGCAATCGACTCAGCGATCGACGTCAATTTATCGTCCGCCTCTTTTTCTTCGTCCAGCGTCTCTTGGAGCCGGTTGACGGCATCATCGTGACCCATCTGTTCCGCCCAGGCCACCAGCGTGCCATAGCTGGCGATTTCGTAATGCTCCACCTTTTGGGCGGCGGCAATAATCGCGGCGTCCAGCGCCGACGAATTTTTTTGTTCCTTGAGCAGATCGTCCGCCTCCTCGATGAGACCGCGCATGGCCGCGCAGGTCTTGCGTTTGATTGACTCTTCCAGGCCTTTGGCCACCTCTTCCAACCGCGACGCCTGTTCGCGCGTCTCTTCCAGATGCGACTCTATCGCCTCCTTCAACTCCTCGCTTTGGGCGCTCTTGGCCATTTTGGGAAGCGCCTTAATCAATTGTTGCTCGGCATTATAAACATCGGCCAATTCGTCCAGGAACAGCTCGTGCAGGTCATTGTTCATCTCCTGTCCTTCGTTCTCGTTCTGCTCGCCGCGGTTCATACCCATCCGATTACCTTGTTTCGTGTTTTGTTTGCGCATGTTGATTCTCCTTTCATTCGATCAGAATCATGCCGGAGACGGCGCGCTCGGCCAATGGGGTGAGAAGCCACCAGGCCTTTACCGATTTTGCCATGCGCTTGAACAAAAGAGGCAAAACAATTTCTATTGACGGCATTGATTACGAGTGTAATCTACCACTCGATTACGAACGTAATCTTAGCCGCATGAAAACTCCACCTCGCATTTCCGACGCTGAATGGGATGTCATGCGCGTCGTCTGGGCACGCCGCCGCGTCTCGGCCAACGACATCATTGCCGAGCTCCAAAAACGCGGGGCTGACTGGCACCCCAAAACCGTCAAGGCTTTCCTCAATCGCCTCGTGAAAAAACATGCGCTCGGGTTTGAGCTAGACGGTCGCGCCTACGTCTACCACCCGCTGATTGAAGAAAGCGCCTGCGCCGAGGCCGCCAGCTTATCATTTCTCGAGCGCGTCTTCGGCGGTTCTCTCAAGCCGATGGTCGCGCACTTTGTCGCGCGGAAAAGGCTCTCGCCAAAAGAAATTCGCGAACTCAAGGACCTGCTCGAGGGGAAGGAATGATGCGCCATGCAATCACTGCTTGAAACCGGCTTCGCCCAATTGCTCAGAGCTTCCTGGCAGGGAGCGATTCTGATCCTGTTGGTTCTGGCGGCACAACGAGTTCTGGGACGTCGCCTTGAGCCCCAGTGGCGCCATGCCCTCTGGCTGCTCGTGCTCGCCCGGCTGGCCCTGCCGTGGACCCTTCCCTCGCCAATCAGTCTGTTCAACCTGGTAAGCCTCATGACCGCCTCCAGACCGGCCGAAAACCCGGTCGTTCTTCGCGAGGAAACAAGGGAAAACATGGCCGGGCCCTCCGTCGCCGTGCGGCCAGTCCTGTCGCCGTCGCCCCTCGTCGCTTCGGCGAAACATTGGCCGCGTGATTATCGCTCGCTCCTGCCGCTGCTCTGGGGCGTGGGAGCGCTTGGCCTCAGCCTGCACCTGGGCGCGGCCCATTACCGGTTTCATCGCAAGGTCATGCGCGAGCGAGCTCTCGTTGACGAACAGGCCCTCACCCTGCTCGAACAGTGCAAAGCCGCGATGCGCCTGCGCACCCCGGTCACTCTGGTGGAGACCACTGCCGTGGACGGGCCTTCCCTGTTCGGATTTTTGCGGCCGCGACTATTGTTGCCCGCAGGTTTCACCCGGAACTTTTCTCCGGAAGAACTTCGTTTTGTCTTCCTGCATGAGTTGGGACACGTGAAACGGCACGACATTCCGATTGGATGGGTGATGGCCTTACTGCAAGTTCTGCACTGGTTTAATCCGCTGGTTTGGCTCGCTTTTTCCCGCACCCGGGTCGATCGCGAACTCGCGTGCGATGCCGTCGCCCTCGCTCACGCGGAGGAACGCGAGGCCAAACCCTACGGCCGCACCATTCTCAAGCTGTTGGAAAGTTTTGGCACTTCCCGCCACGCCCCCGGCTTGGCTGGAATCGTCGAAGATAAACAAGAAATGCAACAAAGGATCCTTATGATCACGCAATTCAATAAGCCGCGCCGGCGCTTCGGCCTGGCGGGAATGCTGTTTATAGGTCTGGCGCTGGTGGCCCTTACCGACGCCCAACTGGGCTGCAAATCCACGTCTGCCTCCAAGGAGAGCGGAACGGCCTCACTCACTCCGCAGGAGCAACAACACGTCAAATTGGCCGCGCCCAGGATTATTTCCACTGTGCCGGCCATCGGCGCTACCGAAGTCGACCCTGCGATCAGCGAGATCACGGTCACTTTCGATCAAGACATGGGTGGTGGTTTCTCCTGGACCGGTGGCGGACCGGAATATCCTCCCGGCATAGAAGGGCGCCGGCCCGAGTGGCGCCAGAAACGGACGTGCGCTCTCCCCGTGAAGCTCGAACCCGGCCACTTCTATCGCGTGGGCATCAACTCGACCAGTTACCGCAACTTCGCCAGTGAAGCCGGCGTGCCGGCCATGCCCTCGGCCATCTTCTTCACCACCAAAGGGGCCGACGAGCAGCTTAAAGCCAAGACACTCACGCCGCGAGTTGTTCGGTTGGAGCCGGACAATGGCGCGCAGAACGTCAGCCCGGAGATCGAAGAAGTCCGCGTCACTTTTAACGTCCCCATGGGCGGCGGGTTTTCCTGGTGCACCGCCGGGGATGACGATTCGGATTTTCCAAAAGGACGCGAGGGAAAACGCGCGCACTGGACCGAAGACAAAAAGTGCTGTGTCCTGCCAGTGACGCTTAAGCCCGGCATGACCTACCGGCTGAGCCTCAATGCCGAGGGTTACAAAAATTTCCAGAGCGTTGGCGGCGTGCCGCTGGAGCCGGTCGCTTACACGTTTACCACGTCGGGCAAGCCTTAAGCTAGCGCTGGCGGCCCTTGGGGCGCGGGTTCAAGGTTGCATACGCCGCATTTAGGGCAGTAGTCCACCGCTCTGCCAGAGCCACCGCGTGGTGATCCATGCCGGCGAAAAGATCCGGGTGGCACTCCTTAACCCGTTTTCGATAGGCGGTTTTGATCTCGAGCACCGAGGCTGAAGGTGACAGACCCAGGATCTCGTAAGGGCTGAGCCTTTCGGGTTCGTTCACCGGCAATACCTGCGGACCGGGCTCGGGCTCCGGCCGGGATGGCTGCGGCGCTGGATCTGCCGGGTGCTCTTGCTTGAGCATCCAGCGCAGGCGTAGCCGGAACGGATCCATCAGTGTCACCCGGTCGGCATCCTCGCCCAGAAACAGTACGCCATCCAACAGGGACAACTGTTCCCTCAGGCGTGGCCACGGTATCTGCCCAGCATGCCGCATCAGTTCCTGCCAGGTTACCGCCTTGTTTTGTGCGGCCAGGTAAGTCAGCGCTCGGGCGCAGGCGGTCACATTCAACTCGCCGAGCTGTCCGTAGCGCCGCGCCTGGCGCAACCCTTCACGTAAAAGGCGGGGACCGACCGAGGCGATATCCTTGAAGATCCAAAGTCCCGTCGGGTCCAATACGAGCTGGCGCTCGTCGTACCGGCCCTTGATATAGAACGCAAAGATCGCGGCAGTCAGCCCAAACGCAACCGGGCCCAGCCAGGAAACCGAGTGGGCCAAGGCGCCGTAAAAGACGGCGAGGATGAAATATATGACGAGAGTCGCCAGGATGAAAACAGCCACTCCCGTGCCCAAGGCAAGTACTGAAAGCACAACGGCCAGGGTCCGATCGGTGCGTCGGTTCTGTTCGAGCCAACGGGCGATGGCCCCTGAGACTTCGTTCATCTCGTGGAAGAACATAACAGTGACCTTGAACAATGCTCAAGGGCTTTGGCCCGTGGCGCCTCCTAATTTGGTGTCATCCTCGGAAATCTCCCGCGCATGCTGGGCCAAGCCAGAAGCCGAAAAAGGCGGCAGAGGACTGCCGCAGTCCATAACGCAAGCGCGACACGGGTGTGGGCCTCGGGATCCGAAGGTTTTAGACTGCGGCAGACCTCTGCCGTTTTTCTGCCGATCACCACAGAACCGACAGATTTTGATCACACCCCTTCTGCGGGAACTGCTCGCGTGTCGGCCGCGGTTATGGCACCTTGCGGGCGACGGCTGGAAGCCGTCGATTATCCTGCGCGCATGAATGTTACCCGACCGGCGTTATTGACCGCTAATGATTTAGCCTTGGCTTACGGCCATCAATGCTTGCTTCAGGCGGTGACACTTTCCGTTGCCCCGGGTGAGAAAGTAGGGCTGCTCGGCCGAAACGGTTGCGGCAAGACCAGCTTGCTGCGCATTTTGGCCGACCACCAACAACCTGATGCCGGTGAAGTAGCCAGGCGTCGCGGTCTCCGAATCGGGTATCTGCCGCAGGAATTTGAGTTGGATGGGAATCTCACGGCCCGACAAAACATTGAGGCGGGCGCGGCGGACCTGATGGAGTGGTTGCGGAGGTATGAATCCGGACAAGGCACGGAGCCCGAGTTGGCAATTTTGTTGAACCAGATCGACAGCGCGGACGGGTGGAAGCTGCAGGCCCGGATCCGAGCGACCGCTTCAGCTCTGGCGGCGCCGCCCTTGGATGCACTCGTGGGGCCGCTCTCCGGCGGCGAAAAGCGGCGCGTCGCGCTTTGCCGCGCTTTAGCCCCGCAACCGGATTTGCTCTTGTTGGACGAGCCCACCAACCATTTGGACGCCGAATCCATCCTCTGGCTGGAAGAGTTCCTGCGGGAATTTCCCGGGGCGGTCATCTTTGTCACCCACGACCGCTATTTCCTCGACACGATCGCCACGCGCGTGATCGAGCTGGCGGACGGCCGCTGTTTTTCGCATCCGGGCAATTACACAGCGTACCTGGAATCCAAAGCCGTCCGGCAGCAGATTGCCGAACAATCCGAGCGGCGCCGTCAGCGATTCCTGCGCGAAGAACTCGATTGGGTGCGCGCGGGCGTCCGGGCCCAACGTTCCAAACCGCGCCATCGCCTGCAATCCTTCTACCAGGTCAAGGGGCTGGAAGCGCCGCCCGAAGAACGCGAGATGGACTTGCTCATTCCGCCACCACCCGCCCTGGGCAATCACGCCATCCAGTTGAATCGCGCGGGGGCAAAGGTTGGCGAGGGAGAGCAGGAACGCTGGCTCTTTCGCGGCGTGACCCTCTCGCTCGACCCGGCGCAGTGTACCGGGATCGTAGGACGCAATGGGGTTGGCAAAACCACGTTGTTGCGGGTTTGCCTGGGGGAACGCGCGCCCGATGAAGGGATGGTCAAAATCGGCAAGCGGGTGCTTTTCAACTACGTTGACCAGGCGCGCATGCAATTGACCGGCACCGGGACGGTCCTGGAGGAAATCTCGGAGGGCAGCGAAACGGTGCTCTTTGGCGAACAACATTTAAGCGCGCGATCTTATTTACGCAGGTTTCTATTCGCTGACGAACGTGTGAACGAACCCGTCTCGCGACTTTCCGGAGGGGAACGCGCGCGGTTGATGCTGGCAAAAGTTTTGCGGCACGGCGGCAACGTGCTGGTCCTGGACGAACCGACTAATGACTTGGATCTGCCCAGCCTCCGGATGTTGGAAGAATCGCTCGCCGACTTTGACGGCACGGTACTGGTGGTCAGTCACGATCGGTACTTCCTCGACCGTATCTGCGACCAGATCGTTGCGTTTGAGGACGACGGCGTTTTCGTCCAGCGAGGCAACTATTCGTATTACCTTGAAAAAAAGAAGGAGCGGGATGCGCTCAAGGATGCGCCTCGCGTCTCCATTTCAAAAGCACCGCCGGAAAGCACCAGGCCAGCCGAAGCAGCTAAGGCAGGTCGCGCGAAAAAACTCACGTTTAAAGAGCAGCGCGAGTTGGAAGGCATGGAGACCGCTATTATGTCGGCCGAAACCCGCGTCCACGAAATCGAGGCCACGCTCAACGATCCGGAATTCCACGCCACCCGCTCGCGGGAAGCCCACGGGTTGATCGAGGAGTTGGAAGCGGCGCGGGTCGAAGTAACGCGTTTGTACCAACGCTGGCATGAACTGACTGAGCGGACTTCCATCAAGGCATGAGCAAATCCAAACACACTCGGGCCGAGGCCGGACCGGGGTTTGTCCACAATCCATTTGAGGCACTCTCGAGCGAAGGTCTTGCGCCGCCACCGAAGAGTTCTGCCACGGACTCCGGCCACGGCAGCTCAGCCAAACCGGCGCGCAAGAATCGTGGCCGAGTGGACATCATCCGCCAGACTGCCGGCCGTGGAGGCAAGACAGTCACGGTCATTAAAGGCTTTGTGGGCATCGGCCTGCCGGAAAAGGAACAATTAGCCAAGGCCATCCAAAAAACATGCGGGACGGGTGGGACTGTCAAAAACGGTGAGATCCAGATTCATGGAGACAAACGCCCCGAGGTCGCTCGCATCCTGAGCGAAGCCGGATTTCGTCCAGTCTTTGCGGGAGGGTAAGGGCCTGGTGTAAACATGTTATGTCCGAAGGGGTTATCCTACAACATGGTTGCCCCATTTTGCGGTTAGAATCCCAACTCCGAAATCCGAAGGTCGAAACCCGAAAGAAGGCCGAAATCCGAAGGTCGAAAAAGGACCAGAGGTCACTCGCCCCTCGCTATTCTTCCCCGCCCCCGCCTCTTTCAGTTGCCATTTCACGAAATCGTCGACCAATTTGCGTTCGGCGGGCGTGACGTTTGCCGCCGTGAGGTCGACCTGGAAGACCGTGAACCAAATCTCCCGGGCCGGCCGGTACTTGAGCTGAGTCCGTAACTTCAGTTCCAGGTCCGGCATGTGGCCCGTCCCGAAGAACACGGCAATCGAACCGTCGCGGCCGATCTCCGGCAGTTGGGATTTTAAATCCGAAATGACTTTTTCATTTCGGCGTTGCAGCAACACTTCGAGCAATTGTTTCATCTCAGGAGGCAAGCCCTGGAGCTGGGAGGGGTCACCCTGGATTTCACTCAACAGATCGATCAAGGCGAGCCGGCCCAAGGCGCGGAACTTGGGATTAGCGCCCAGCAACCGCAGCGCCATTTGCAACAAAGCGTCGAGCCAGGAATCCCCCTGCATCAACTGCATCAGATTTTGAAAACTCTCGCTGGCGCCAGGTTTGCCTGAAGCCGTTTCGCTCTGGAGCATTAAATCGCGGAGCTGGGTAATGGACAGGTCGCTATTACGAAAATTAGGGCGATGATAGTCAATGGCTTCGAGTTGGAATACCAGGCCCAGGGATGCGGCTAGAGCCGATTGCAACGAACCGCGATCATCGGACGCGGCGGCTGGTGGCGGAGCAGCCTGCGCAGCGGCAGGGTTACCCTCGGTCTGGCCGGGCTGGTCGCCGGCTTCTCTTTCGGCCGCACCGACGCCTTCGAACAGGACCAGCGTCTGGGCGTCGAGATGCTTTTGCAACTGCGCGTAGTAATTGGAATCGCCCACATGCGACACGCCTTCGAGCCAAACCACTGGCCAACCGCGATGTGCCGGCACAAACTCCCGCGCCGCAATCTGTAGGGAAACCTGGTTTGAAACTGCGTTGAGGACGCGCACGTAAGGCGCGGGCACGGGTGGCGGTTCCTTGTCACGGCGCGTGACCGTGGCGCCGGGGCCGGAACAACCCGCCAGCGCAACCACCGCACACCCCAGGTAACCAAGGCCAAAGCGCATCGCGTGACGATGGCTTGAGCTGCGCCTGATGTAAAGTGGGCGAACGGCAAGCCGCCTGGACCTATGAGCTGTGCCATGAAGCCGGTGGTGTGTCGGCCCGAAGGGTCGACCGAACATAGCCCAGGCCTGAGGCCACAGGCCGATGGCCTGGGTTAGGGCGTGATAAATATGATGGTGTTGCCCTGAAGGGGCAACACCTCCGGGCCGAAACAAAACATGAGCCACATCCACACCGTCACGACCGTCACGCGCCGGCATTGTGTTCGCCGGAGCGAGTAGCTAAAACTACGCGATGCATTTTAGCGGCCGCAAAGGATTGAGCATCGGCCTGGGTCTGCTTCTGCTTACCTTGGGTTACGGATGCGGTAGTCAACCCAGGACCAGCATCGAGAAATTCCCTGCGGTAGACGCAGCCGGCGACACAGAGTCAGCGCGCTATGTCCCAACGGGCCAGCTCCTGACTCCGGCCGGATGGCAGATTCCCTTGCCGGCCATGAGGCCGCAAGGCCTGGCGCTGAGCCCGGACGGGGAGTTGCTGGCGGTAGCCGGCAATTCAGAACGCTTGCTGTTGCTGAGCGCCAAAACCGGGGAAACGCTGCAAACCATTCCCCTGTCGCTCGTCACGACCGAGGTCCGTACCAACAAAACCACCAACGCTGCGCCTGAGGCGGTCGAAAAGATTGCCAATAAGACTAATAGCACCACGCTGGTGTCGGTCACGAACACGGCGACTTTGAGCTTTACTGGATTGGCCTTTTCGCCCGAGGGTGGGCAGCTGTATCTTTCCAACAGCAAAGGCACGGTCTGGACCTTCAGGTTGGAATACGAGCGGGTCGTCGGAAAACCGCGGGCGTTTTCGTTGCCGGAAACAGACTCACCCAAGCAACGAAAGGAAATCCCCAGCGGATTGATCGTCTCGCCGGATGGCCGGCGCCTCTACGTCACTGGCAATCTGGGCAACATGCTTTACGAACTCGATAGCATTTCCGGACTGCTGCTGCGTTCATGGGAGACCGGCGTTGCCCCATACGATGTGGTGCTCGTGGGCAACAAAGCGTATGTTTCAAACCTGGGTGGGCCGCGTCCCGGGCAGAAGGATCGCACCGCATTGGCCGGCCTGGGAATGCGCGTCCGGGTAGATTCCCGAGATATCGCCAATGAAGGTTCCGTCACCGTCATCGACCTTCAGGCGGACAAGGTCCGTTCTGAAATTAGGGTTGAGTTGCACCCATCGGCGCTGGCGATTTCGCCGAATCAACGGTATGTCGTCGTGGCCAATACCGGCAGCGATACGCTCAGTGTCATCGACACCACCCAGGACATGGTGGTTGAGAAAATCAGCGCGCGTTTGACTCCATCAGACCTCTTCGGTGCGCAGCCGACCGCGCTGGCCTTTGCACCTTCGGGACGGCGGCTCTTCGTTTGCAACGGAACTCAGAATGCCCTGGCGGTCGTTGATTTTGCCCCCGCCACCAAAAGCTCCAAGGTCCTCGGCTTGATTCCGGTAGGATGGTTTCCGGGCGCCGTGCAGTATGACGCCCACAGCCGGACCCTGTTTGTCGCCAACATCAAGGGCATTGGCGCCGCGAAAATATTCAAACCGGGAGAAAAGCCCAAATTAAACAGCAAAGACTTTTTCGGCACTATTTCTTGCGTGCGGCCGCCCTCGGACGGACGCCTGGCGGTCTTGACCCGGACGGCGCTGCGGGACATGCGTTACCCGGCGATCACCGAAGCGCTGCTCCCGCCGCGAAGTGATCAACCGGCGCGGCCGGTTCCCGAGCGGTCCGGTGAACCGAGCGTCTTCAAACATGTGATCTACGTAATTAAAGAGAACCGCTCTTATGACCAGGTTCTTGGAGACATGCCGGAAGGCAACGGCGACCCCGCTTTGTGCACTTTCGGCGAAAAGTTTACTCCGAACCAGCACAAGCTCGCCCGCGAATTTGTGCTGCTGGATAATACCTATTGCTCGGGCATCTGCAGCGCCGATGGGCACCAATGGACCGACAGCGCGTTGGCGAACGAGTACGTCGAGCGTCAGTTGACCTCGGGGAGTGTCCGCAGTTACTCCGGGTCAAAAAGCGCCGATGCCGCCGACGCTTTGTCCTGGGCCTCCTCCGGATTTATTTGGGACAACGTGTTAGCGCGCGGTAAAACGTTGCGCAATTACGGGGAGTGGATGCTCTCACAGTCGGGCTGGAGCGATCGTAAGAAAAAAGACAAAATTATGTGGTCGGATTTCTGGGGAGCCTATCACACGAACGCCCAGGCGGTGCAATTGCGCAGCCGGGCCATGATTCGCACCCTGCGCGCTCATAGCGACACCAACAGCGTGGGTTGGGATCTAAAAGTTCCGGACATCATGCGGGCCGCCGAATTCATCCGTGAACTGCGTCTCTTCGAGACCAACGGCGGGTTTCCGGACCTGATTATTCTATACCTGCCCAACGACCACACGGGTGGCGCGCGCACAGATTATCCGGAGCCTGGTGCGCAGGTGGCTGACAATGACCTGGCTTTGGGGCAAGTGATTGACGCTTTGAGCCACAGCCGGTTTTGGCCCGAGACTTGCCTCTTTGCCGTCGAAGACGATCCCCAGGCAGGCTGGGATCATGTCAGCGGTTACCGCACTACCTGCTATGTCGCCAGTCCCTATACCCGCCGCAAGCGCACCATCAGCACCCGCTACAACCAGGTCAGCCTCGTTCGCACCATCGAGCAGATTCTCGGGTTGCCGCCCATGAACCAACTGGACGCCAGCGCCGCGCCCATGTTCGAGTGCTTTACGGCCGAGCCCGATCTCACCCCCTTCAACAGTGTGCCTAACCGATTTCCGCTCGATAAAATAACGCCGGAACCCAAAAAGGTCACCGACCGCCGCCTCCGCCAGGACATCATTGCGTCCAATCGCCTGCCGCTGGACCAACCCGATCGTTGTCCGGAAGATCTTCTGAACCGCATTCTGTGGCGCGCCATGAAAGGCCCTGATGCTCCTTACCCCGAATGGGCGGTCAAGCCGGTCGACGATCCCGATTAATCCAGTTCGACCGATCCACCGCCTGAAGGCGGGACTCCAAGCAAAGCGGGTTTGGAGTCCCGGCTTCAGCCGGTGCGGTCCCCGAAAACGGTTTCGTTTTGGATCCGGCGGTGATTCCAGTTCTGCCCGGCCCGCCGAGGCGGAGGCGAAGGTTGACCGGTCATGGTCCGGAAAGTAGGTTTCCGGGGTGCAAAAGGGAATAGCGAGCACATTCGACTCACCGCAAGCGCGTTTCCTCCTGCGCATGCCGCTGCCGCGCAGCTTCACCCATTATCTCGGGCGCAAGCTATTTCGGTTTCTGCTGACGATCCAGGGGTTGGGTGCGTTTGGCCTGATCACGATCGGCGTCATTCTCAAGAAGTTTCGCACGGCTCGCCAGGTAATCTGGCCGTTGGTCTTTCGGGAAACCTCACGCGCGGGGCTGCGTTTGCTGCCGATGTTTTTGTTCATTGCCGTGGCACTTGGCCTGGTCGTTATTGGCCAAAGCGTCTCGTGGTTGACCCGGGTTGGAGCGATCAATTACCTCGGCACGATTATGGTGATTGTCGTCGTGCGTGAGTTGGGGCCGTTGCTGGCGGCGTTGTTGGTGCTGGCGCGGATCGGCACCGCCAATGTCGTCGAACTCGGCACCTCGCGCGCCACAGGCGAAGTGGAGGCCCTGGAAGCTCTGGGGATTGACCCGGTCCACTACCTGGTCGTCCCGCGCGTCATCGGCCTGTCGCTGGGGATATTTTCTCTGACCGTATACCTTATCCTGGGAGCCGTGCTGAGCGGCTACATCTGGGCTTTTCTTCAGAATGTGCCTTTGCGGCCGGCCGACTATTTCCACCAACTCACCGGCGCGCTGAGCGGGTTGGATTTTGCCATGCTGGCGGTCAAGACTCTCTCGTTCGGATTCATCATTTCCATCGTGACCTGTTACCATGGATTAGCTCAGCCGCTGCACCTCGAAGAAGTCTCCTACGCGACCGTCCGGGCGGTTGCCCAAAGCATCATCGCCTGTGTTCTGATCGATGCGCTCTTCATCCTCATCTACCTTGCGGCTTAATGGAGCAGGACAACTCTTCAGCAAAAACTCCCGCTATTCTCATGCGCGACGTGACGGTCGGCGCGTTGAATGATCCCGCGACGGCCGTGTTGCGAGACGTCAATTGGGAAGTGCGGCCGGGAGACTTTTGGGTGCTTGCCGGGCTGCAAGGGGAAGGCAAAAGTGATTTGCTGATGCTGACGGCGGGATTGATGCCGCCGCTGGCCGGTGAGTACCTGTTCTTCGGCGAGCCGATGCCCATCTTCGATGAGGCCCGGTTGCCACACCGGCTGCGTCTGGGACTGGTTTTTGAAACCGGGCAGCTCTTCAATCAATTGACCGTGCGCGAGAATGTGGCTTTGCCGCTTTGCTACCACCGGAATCTTTCGCAGAGCGAGGCCGCGCCCACCGTCCAGACACTGCTCGACCAAATGGAGCTTGGCCCGTGGGCCGATAGCACCCCTGGGTCGCTCGGACGCAACTGGCACAAACGCGTAGGGTTGGCTCGCGCCCTCATCCTCAAACCAGACGCCCTGTTGCTCGATAATCCGCTGGGGGGACTGGACCTGCGGCACGTCTATTGGTGGCTCCATTTCCTGCAACAGCTTTCCAAGGGAAGCAGTACTCTGAGGCCGGAACCCATAACCCTGGTCGCGACCACGGCGGATTTGCGGCCCTGGATGGAGCCGGGAGAGAAATTCGGCATTGTCAAAAACCAGACCCTGAATGTCGTGGGGAGCCGCGCCCAGGTCGAAGCGGCCAAGAGGGAACTGGTCGGCGAATTGATGGCGCCAATCGCGCAATGATTGACGGAACCCGCGGAATCTGAAAACGTCGCCCGCATGAAGGCAACGCTCACACAACCTCCCGGGGGACCGCCCCGGCGTACGGCATGGCGCTTCAGGATCTAACACCTCAACTGCGCACCCGTTTGAGCCGAATGGAGCGGGCCGTTGGCTGGTTCGTTTTCCTGGCCGTGTTGTTGCTCGCGCTCGGCTTCGCCTACTACATCTACACCGCCGCGGAGGCCAAAGGCTGGTTCCTCACCAAAGCCCCGTACTTCACCTTTGTCGATACCGCCAGCGGCCTCAAAGTCGGCGATCCGGTGATGTTGATGGGTTTCGATGCCGGAACGATCACCGACATTAAACCCATGCCGGCGTACCAGTTCATGTACAACGTGTTTGTCCAATTCGAGCTGAAAGCGCCCAATTACGGCTACATCTGGAGCGAAGGCTCGCGGGCCAAGGTCGCCACCGCCGACCTGCTCGGCAAACGGGTCTTGGAAGTGACCAAAGGCACCGGCGGCTACCCGACTTATACATTCTTTCCTGGCCTGACCGTCAATCTGACTCAGCTCAAAAATCTGCCCGACGCGGCGAATTATGTTTTAGGCGAGGAAATCTACGATCCGACCGGGACCAATCTTCTGGCCAAGCCACTCCAGCGATTGGTCGATCTGCCCGATCTTACCGGGCTAGGTTATACAAACGTGGTCGCCCTCAACACCAATACCCCGCAGAAAAAACTGACTACGGTCTGGAACGCAAAACTGGGGCATTACGTGGACTACGATCCAAAGGGCTATTACCTGATTGCAGACGAGTCTCCCGCTGTGACCGAGCAAATCCAGCGCATGGTCACTGAAGTCGAGCAGGCATTGCCTAACGTCCTCAACCTGACGAACAGCCTGGCCTTGGTGCTTTCCAATAGCGCCGCTTTGACCTCGAATCTGAATGTCGTTGCCAGGAATGCCCAACCGGCGGTGAGCAACCTGGCCCGGGCCACCCAACACCTCGATCAACCCGGTGCCCTCGGTGACTGGCTTATCCCCACAAACCTTAACTGGCAATTGACCGGCACGTTGTCCAACGCCAACCTGGCAGTCACCGCCGCCAATACCAATTTGGCCTCGGTGTTCGATAACCTGAACCGTTCATTGGATAACGTCGCCAATCTCACCAGCAACCTGAATATGCAGGTGGCCGCCAACAGCAACATGCTCACTTCGATCTCCAGTACGGTCACCCACGCGGACGAATTTGTGCAGGGTCTTAAACGGTTCTGGTTGCTTCGCCACCTTTTCAAATCAAAGACAGAGCCCAATCCCAAACCTGCTCCAGTAGCCCCCATCCGATCTCCCAAAGGCGCCGAGCAGAAACGGTCTCAACCATGAGAGAGTCAAGAAACGAAACCGGCGTTACCGCATTACCTTGCTTGCGGGCAGGAGAATTCCAAATTAAGACCTTACCAAATCCTCCCATTCCTTGACAGGCCAGGCTTCGCTGTTATTCTCTCGCGTTCCGTTTCCGGGGTGCTTCCTGACGCTGCGTCACGGGCAATCAACCGCGCGGGCCTGCATTGAACTGTTATGAAGAGACAATATCAACCGTCGAAAATCCGCCGCAAACGGCAACACGGGTTCTTGAATCGCAATTCCAGCAAGAGCGGCAAAGCGATTTTGCGCAATCGCCGCCGCGTCGGCCGCAAACGCCTGACCCCGGTGTAATCCAGCCTCCTCACCCGACCGGGGGTATGCCCGATTCCACCCCAACCCGGTTCCGGTTCTGTCGTTCCGCACGAATTAAACAGGGACGCGATTTCACGCGACTCCGCCAGGAAGGGGCGAGATTGACAAATGGTTGTCTGGTTGCGAACTGGCTTAAGCTCAGTCCCAATGCTCATTCGCGCCTGGGGGTCATTACTTCCAGCCGGATCGGCGGTGCCGTGGTCCGCAACCGGGCGCGGCGCCTCATGCGCGAGAGCTTTCGGCTGCATCAGCACGAGCTGGTACATCCGGTTGATTTGATATTGATTGCCAGGCAATCCATTGCGGGCAAAGCTTTGGTGGACGTCGAGAAGGATCTTTTGACAAGCCTGCGGAAAGCGGGATTGTTGAGACCTGTTTAACGGGAAATGAATCTTGCACAGCACATCCTGGTATTCGGGGTTCGGATGTATCGCTGGATCCTCTCTCCGGCCAAGCTGTTCTTGTTCGGATCGCTGAGCCAGTGCCGCTTCAATCCCACCTGCTCGGCCTACGCGATTCAAGCCATTCAGCGACACGGCGCGTGCCGTGGCACTTGGCTGGCCCTGAAGAGAATCTGCCGCTGTCATCCGTGGGGTGATTGTGGGCAAGACCCTGTCCCGCCACAGAACAGGCACTCTGAATGCCTTCAAGCGCAGGAGCATGCGAATAGCCTCCACGTGACACCCGCAGATTCGGGGCAACCGCAGATAAGAAATGAGAAGAGGTTCAGGGGTTTTCGGCGTGAATCTTTTCGGGGAATCCACTTGCGGTTTCACACCGCCCAGACCCGCCGCCCTGCCGAACTGAGGGCCCTGGCTCATTCCTGCCACTAGGCTCTCATGGACCGCAAATCATTCATCATTCTCGCTCTTTGCCTGCTCGCGTTCCTGTTCGTCCCGCGGCTGGTAAACAAAATCTATCCCCCCAAACCGCTTCCTGCGGTTTTCACGAATATCCCCAATGCCGAAGTCTCCTCGACCAACAGCTCCGCCGTAACCCCGCCCAGTTTCCAGCCGTCCGAGCCTGGAGCGACTCACGCTCAAATCGCGTTCAATTCTTCGCAACCCGAACAACTGATTGAGGTTACGAACTTGACCGCGCATTACACTTTCAGTTCGTACGGTGGCGGGCTGAAAGAAGTCGAACTGCTCCGATATCCCGAAATCGTCTCCACAATCCGGCACCGCAGAACAGAGACCAATCGAGTCGCTACTCTTAACACAGTCACTCCGGCTCCAACCCTCGCCATTCTCGATGGTCCTGAAGTTCAAGGGGATGGGGTTTTCAAGCTCACGCGCACCACCGATGGGATTCGCGCTGAAAAGGAGCTCACCAACGGGCTTGCCGTGGTCAAAACGTTCGAAGTGAGTACCAATTACCTGATCCTGGCGAGTGTTCAGCTCGAAAACCAATCTGACAAGGCATTGTCATTACCTGGCCAGGCGTGGTTCGCCGGAACCGCCACGCCCATGAACGCACGCGACGATGGTTCTGCGGTGGATGTCATGTGGTACAATGGCACCAAGGCGCAGGACATTGGCGCGAGAGGCGTTTTCGCAACGAAGGGCTTTGCCTGCACGCCGCGGGTACCGCCGTCCGAGTTTCGCGCCGGCCAAAGCAATGTCACTTGGGTGGCAGTGCACAACCAGTTTTTTGCTTTGGCGGTCATGCCATCCCTGAAGGAGCCCGCCGAACAAATCCTGGTCAGGACGAATCCGTTGCCCCGGCCCAGCGAGGAGGAGTTGACCTACCGATCCGTTCGCGAGCCAGTCGGTTACACCGCTGAACTGCTTTACCCGGCCCTGACCCTGGCCCCGCACCAGAAGCTACAGCGCCAGTTCATCATTTTTGCCGGGCCCAAGGAATACCGCACGCTGGCCACCATCGCCGCAGCCCTGAACAACAACGTCGATGCCATTATGGGATACGGCGGCTTTTTCGGCTTCTTCTCGAAGGCCCTGCTGCTCGGGATGAATGCCCTTCACCAGTCCCTGGGACTGCCTTACGGGTGGGTGATTATTGCCATCACGGTGATTATCAAGGTCGTGTTCTGGCCGCTCACACAGGCCAGCACTCGCTCGGCCAAACGAATGCAGTTGCTCCAGCCCCAGATCAAAGCCCTGCAGGAAAAATATAAGGATGACCCCGTCAAAGCGCAGCGCAAGATGATGGAGTTCTGGAAGGAGCATAAAATCAACCCAATGAGCGGTTGTTTGCCTACCCTCATTCAGATGCCCGTATTTTTCGGGTTCTTTTTCATGATCCGCAGCGCCATCGAATTGCGCGGCGCTCCGTTCCTGTGGGTCGGTGACCTTTCCAGCCCCGACACTCTCTTTATCATCCCCGCGCTTAACTTTCCCTTCAATCTGCTGCCATTGATCATGGGAGCGACCATGCTCTGGCAGGCTCACCTCACGCCGCCTTCGCCGGGCATGGACCCCGCTCAAGCCAAGATGATGCGGTACATGCCGCTAATGTTCCTGGTTTTCCTGTACAATTACTCGGCCGGCCTGACCCTCTATTGGACCGTCCAGAACCTCTTGAGCATCGTGCAAACCAAGTTGATCCGCACCATGCCCGAACCGTCCATATCCCCCAAAGGTCCGGTATTGACGTCTCCGCCAAAAAAGAGGAAATAAAGGGCCGTTAATGCGTGCGGAATTCGGAGTGCGGAGTGCACCCAAAGCTGTTAATGAGTGCGGAATTCGGAAATTCGGAACACGCGGAACAACAGTAAACAATCAATTAACTGCCGATGTCTGCTGAACCAAGAGCCACACTTGAACAGCTTTTAAACCTGCTCGGATTCCCGGCCACCGTTGAGGAGCATCACATGGAGGATGGGATTCTGCTGGACGTGAAGACGGAGGACTCCGGCCGCTTGATCGGCCGTCAGGGCCAAACGCTCTCCGACCTGCAGTACATCACTAACCGGCTGCTCTTTCAGCATGACCCTTCCGCGCCAAAAATCATGGTCGACGTCAGCGGCTACCGCGCTCAGGCCCGCGAGGCACTGGTCAAAAAAGCCAAGGAAGCTGCCGAGAAGGTCCGCCGCTGGGGGGACGTCGTGGAACTTGAACCCCTGAGCGCCTTCGACCGCCGCATCATTCACCAGGCGCTCAAAGACGATCCAACCATCGAGACCCACAGCGTCGAAGTGGAAGGCACCGATAAAAAAGCAATCCTCCTGCGCCCAAAACATTAAGTGGTTTGTCCTGGCGGCATCTCGGAAGAGTGCCGCCATTTCTCATCCTCCAGCCCCCAAGTCCCTGAATACATAGCGGCACTCTCCCGAGATGCGCTACGTCCCTTCGATCGTTAATACTTCGGCACACTCGCGTCAATTTCGTTGGACCACGCGGTGATCCCGCCGGCCACGCTTTTGAGATTCTTGAACCCTTGTAGGCGCAGGAATTCCAGCGCTTTCATCGAGCGCCCCCCCATTTTGCAATGGATGTAGTACGCCTGGTGCGGGTCCAACTCGCTAAACCGCTGCGCCAACTGGCTTAAGGGCAGCAGCGTGGCGCCACTAATGTGGGCGATTTGATGCTCGTTAGGTTCGCGCACATCAATGACCTTGATGCCCAGATTCGGATTATCTAAGGCCTGCTTGAGCTGTTGAACACTGACTTCATCTGGATGCATGGATTGGGTGGTTGAGGGTTCATTCAGACCGCAAAAGGCTTCATAATCGATGAGACGCGTGATGCTGGGCTGCTCGCCACACAGGGGGCATTGCGGATCGCGCCGTAACTTGAGCTCGCGAAACTTCATTTCCAAGGCGTCGTACAGCAGCAACCGGTTCAGGAGCGGCCGGCCCAGCCCGGCAGCCAGTTTCAGCACCTCGGTCGCCTGGACTAACCCAATTAACCCCGGCAGCACTCCCAATACCCCGCCTTCGGCGCAACTGGGCACCGCCCCTGGCGGCGGCGGCTCGGGATATAAACAGCGGTAACAGGGCGCGCCGAGATGCGGCGCAAACACACTCGCCTGACCTTCGAAACGGAAAATCGAGCCGTACACATTCGGCTTTTTGAGCAGCACACAAGCGTCATTCGTCAGGTAGCGCGTCGGGAAATTGTCGGTCCCGTCCACCACCACGTCGTACTGGCCGAGGATCTCCAAAGCATTGGCGCTGGTCAGGCGGGTTTCATGCAGCACCACCTCCACGCCCGGATTCAGACGCTGCAACGTTTTTTTGGCCGATTGGGCCTTAGGCTCACCCAAGGCATCCGTCCCATGAAGGATCTGTCGCTGCAAATTCGAAAGTTCCACCTGGTCGAAATCCACGATCCCGAGCGTCCCGATTCCCGCCGCCGCCAGATACAACGACACTGGCGAGCCTAAACCCCCGGCTCCGACGCACAACACGCGGCTGGCGCAGATTTTCTTTTGGCCCTCGAGTCCGACTTCAGGCAGGATCAGATGCCGGCCATACCGGCGGATCTGTTCGTTAGTTAATTCCACAATCAATTGAAAGCGCGCATAAAAAGGGCGGTGTCAAGTGGGTTATCAAGTTATCACGTTTTAAGTTATCAAGTCGAGCCGCCCGGAAGCGGCGGGTGTGATTAAATCTGTCGGTCATTCTGCGTTGATCGGCAGAAAAGCGGCAGAGAGCTGCCGCAGTGCAAACCTTCGGTTCTCGAGGCCCGCACCCGTGTCGCGCTCGCGTTTTGGACTGCGGCAGTCCTCTGCCGCCTTTTTTCGGCTTCCAGCCACGACCGACGCTGTTAATCGCACCCGGAACCGGCGTGCCCACGCTGCAAAAACAGACCTTCTTCCAACAAATCCAAAGCTCAAGGACTCTAGACCAATTCCCTGCCGCCGGCAACGGGATCGCTCGTTTTAATCTGTGATGAAACCAGCCTCACCTCAGGTCGCCGCAGCCAAACTGCTGGCCATGACCTTCCTTCGTCCGAAACTGGCCATTATACTTGGGACAGGTTTCAACCGCGCCCTGGCTTCCCTGAAACCGCAGGTCCGAATCGATTATAATCGGATTCCAGGCTTCCCTGCGCTCGGCGTGGAAGGCCACGCGGGCGAGATCCTCTTCGGTTGCCTTGCAAACCATCCGGTGCTGCTGCTCAGTGGCCGGGCGCACTTTTATGAAGGACACCCCATGTCCGTCGTCACGTTTGCCGTCCGAACTCTCGCTGCTTTTGGCATCCAGGCACTCCTGCTCACCAACGCCGCCGGCGCGATCAATCCCAAGCTCCGGCGAGGTGATTTTATGGCGCTCAAAGATCACATTAATTTCATGGGCGAAAATCCGCTGCGTGGCAGCCCGGGTGGCGAGCCAACAGGGTTTGTTGATCTGTCCGAGGTCTACGACGCCCAATTGCGCCGCCTCCTCGTCGGGGCAGCCAGGGAATGCGGCGTGAGACTTCGCAGCGGGATTTATATCGCCGTGAGGGGGCCGAGCTACGAAACGCCAGCCGAAATAAATGCGTTTCACCGCTGGGGCGCTGACGCGGTCGGCATGAGCACTGTGCCTGAGGCGATGGTGGCCCGCCAATGCGGTCTGCGCGTCGCGGCTCTGTCCCTTATTACCAATCTCGCAGCCGGTCGAAACCAGGTTGAACTGAGCCACAAGGAGGTGCTCGAAGCGGCGGCCTTGGCCAAAAAAGATTGCAACCGGCTGCTTGAGAGCTTTGTCGGGCGGTACGCCGCACTGGCCGAAGTTTCGGATTGAGAAAGCAGGTGCGCTCTGCAACTCTGAACCTGGAAGCTGGTACAGATGAAGTCGAGCCTCGTGTTTCAGTTGGAGAATGCCGCCTGGCCAGCGCTCTTGCTTGATTCCGCCACCACGGTTTGTCGTGCCAATCCCGCCGCCATTCGGTTGTTTGGCCCCGCTCTCGAAAGTTCCACCGCCCTGCTGGCGGCTATTTGGTCGCCCGACAACACCGCCACCCCGGAGCAATTCCTCGCCCAGTGGGAGCGGTCACCCACTCAGACGGTTTCCCTCAAGCTGCGCACCCGCGGCGGCAATGCCTGGCTCGCTTCGGCTTCCATCTGTTCATTCACCAAAGAAGGCCAGCGATTCTTTCTGCTTCAAATCCTCCCGGATGCGCCTGCGGCCCAGGCCGAAGAGGCCAGCACTTCCTCAGATGCCAGCCTGGCTCACAAGCAAAAACTGGATTGCGCGCTCCAACTCGCGCGCACCGTCGCCCTGGATTTTAACAATGCTTTGACCAGTATTCTCGGGCACACCTCGTTGGTGTTGAGCCAGGCCGAACCTAACAATCCGTGGCGCACTTCCTTGTTGGAAGTCGAAAAATCGGCGGCACGAGCGGCGGAAATCGCCAATGACCTCGGCATGTTCAGCCGTCAGGAGAAAGAACCGCGCGCCCAAGCCATCGGCAATCTTAACCAACTCGCTCAAAGAACCATTGACCTCTTCCAGCAACAGGCGCCTTCAGTCCAGGTTTCGTGGAGCCTTTTGCTCGAAAAGACGCCGTTCACTTGCCGGTTCGACGAGGCCAAGCTGCAACAGGCCCTGATGCGCATTCTCGAAAATGCAGTCCAGGCCATTAAAAGCAGCGGCCGCATCACCATCCAGACCCGCAATGTCGAGCTGACCGACCCGGCCCAGGACCAAAACGTGCGCCTCGCTCCCGGCGCATACGTTTCGCTCGAAGTCACCGATGATGGCGAAGGCATCGCACCCGAGGTCCTGCCGCGCGTGTTCGAGCCCTTCTTCACCACCAAGGGCAAGGACCACCGCGGCCTCGGCCTGGCCTGGGTCTATGGCGTGGTCACCAACCACGGCGGCGGCGTGGCCATCTCCAGCCGCTTGGGCGCCGGCACCGCGGTCCGCCTTTATCTGCCCGCGGAAAAACTGGTCCTCAAAGAAAACGGCATTGCCGCCGATGATCTGCGCGGCACTCAAACCATCCTGATGGTCGACGATGAAGATTTGCTACTTACCATGGGCCAGACCATCCTGTCGGCATACGGCTATCGCGTGCTGACCGCCAACAGCGGTCAGAAAGCCCTCGACGCCCTGACCGCCCAGGGACCCGTGGACCTCATCATTACCGACCTGGTCATGCCCGCCATGAGCGGCCGGGAATTGGTCGAGCACATCCACGAGCAATCCCCGGGCACGCCGATCCTGTGCACCAGCGGCTACGTATGGCCCGCCGGCCATCACAACGACTCTGCTTACCTTCAAAAGCCGTTTACCAGCCACGACTTGCTGCTCAAAGTAAAACAGGTCCTGGCGGCCTAGGCCTCCATAACCAAGCCTAACGGCGGCCGGCGGGGAGGGGGCGAGCTCATCTGCCGACCGATCATCAACTAATGTTTAAGAAAACATTAGTTGACTCACTGAACCCGTGCAGGTATTGATTACACTTATGCAGATTGAAAGCCTAAAAGTCTTCTGTGACCTGGCCGAGACCGAGAGTTTTACCAAAGCCGCGCAAATCAACCAGGTCACTCAGTCGGCCGTGAGCCAGCAGATCAGCTCGCTCGAGCGGTTGTTCAAGTCGCTGCTGATCGAGCGCAGCAAAAAACGGTTCCGGCTCACCCGGGAAGGCCAGGTCCTTTACGATTACAGCAAGCAGGTCGTCCACACCTACAACGCGCTTCACCATAAGCTCCAGGAAATCAAGGAACTAATTTCGGGAACGATTCGGGTGGCCACCATCTACAGCGTCGGCTTGCACGATCTGCCGCCGTACGTGAAGAAATTCCTGAAGAACTATCCCACCGTAAACGTCCACGTCGAATATCGGCGCGCCAACCAGGTGTACGAGGATGTCATCGGCAATGTCGTCGACCTGGGCCTGGTGGCTTATCCGGTGCGGGACAATAAGCTGGAGATTGTCCCCTTGCGCAAAGATCCGCTGGTCTTGATTTGTCACCCGCAACATCCGTTGGCCAAATCCAAAAACGTCCGCCTCAAAGCACTTTCCGGGCAAAAATTCATCGGGTTCGAGCCGGATATTCCCACCCGCAAGGCTCTGGATAAAATCCTCAAGGACCACTCCGTCCAAGTCCAGCATGTGATGGAGTTCGACAACATCGAAACGGTCAAACGCGCGGTCGAGATCGATGCCGGGGTTGCGATCGTCCCACAGGGAACCGTACTGCAGGAAACCGCCAAAGCCACGCTGGCCCAGGTGGCGCTCGACGATGGCGAGTACTACCGTCCGTTGGCCGCTATTTACAAAAGGAACAAAGTCCTCTCGCCGGCCATGAAAGAATTCATCTCCACCTTAAAAGAGGAAAAACCTCCGCAAGGTTGAGAAGTGGAAACGTTCAAACGCGGCAACGTGAAAATGCTAAAACGGAATCAGCCCACTTTGGCAGCGCCAAGAAGTGCCCCGACGCATGGCAGAAGATTCGCTCGCGCGATTTTGACGTTTCAACGCTCTAACGTCTTCCCGTTTTAAAGCCTCAACGTCTCACTTAAGGTTCACCGGGTTCAGCGGCTTGAGGTCCTTGGGCAGGAATAACCCGTTCTTACGGATGAGTTCGTCGTCGAACCAGATCTCCCCTCCGCCCCACTCGGGGCGCTGGATCAGGACCATGTCCCAATGGACGGCGGAACGGTTGCCGTTGTCGCATTCCTTGTAGGCCTGGCCGGGCGTGAGATGCAGGGAGCCGGCAATCTTCTCGTCGAAGAGGATATCGCACATCGGATTCAGAATGTACGGGTTGAAGCCCAGCGAGAACTCACCGGTAAAACGGGCGCCGGCGTCCGTATCCAAAATCTCATTCAGGCGTTTGGTATTATTTGAAGTGGCCTCCACTACCCGTCCGTCCTTGAACCCAAGACGCACATTCTCAAACCTCGTTCCGGAATAAAGCGTGGGCGTGTTGAACTGAATCCGGCCGTTGATCGAATTCTTCACCGGACACGAGAAAACTTCGCCATCGGGAATATTGCGGTCGCCTTTGCACATTTTGGCCCCGATTCCCTTGAGGCTGAAGCTCAGGTCGGTGCCGGGCCCTTTAATTTGGACCCGGTTGGCTTTTCTCATGCGCCGTTCGAGCGGCACCATGGCTCGGGCCATTTTGCGATAATCCATCGTGCACACCTCGAAGTACAGATTCTCGAACGCTTCGGTGCTCATCCCGGCGCCCTGGGCCATGCTCGGCGTGGGCCAGCGCAGCACGCACCAGCGCGTTTTATTGACCCGCTGGTTGAGCACCGGGCGGGTCAGCCGCGAATACAACCCCATGCGGTCCGGCGGCACATCCGCATTTTCATTGGCATTGGCGCTCCCGCGAATCGCAATGTAAGCCTGCATCTTTCGCATCCGGGCCAGTTCGATATCTCTCACCAGCCGGGCGTGGTCCGCGTCGGTTTCCCGCAGCAACTCACGGGTCACCCGCGTATGCCGCACTTCGACCAGCGGCACCGCTCCGGCGTCTCGCGCGGTCCGGACTAACTCGACGGTGAATTCGTCCGGCACATCGATCATATCGAGCAACACGCGCTCCCCCTTTTTCAGGGCCGTGGAATACTCGACCAGCAGCCGAGCCAATTTCTTGTAACGCGGATCTGTCATGCCTTGCCCCGAAAGTTAGTGAATTCCCCTCGTTTGTCGAGCGCCGCTTCACTCCAACTGCGCGGAGGCAAAGCCCCCCCGATGATGAATGCTCCACCGTTCATATCCGGCGGCGACGAAGGGCCCATTAGCCTGGCGTGGAACCAGCGTGGTGTCTCCCAATTGGCTGATGCTATTTCTTACAGGAGGAAACAGAGAAAACAGAGTTTTTTTGTCTCTGTTCCCTCTGTTTTCTCCTGTTCAATTGAGAGCAGAGCAAGCGGAGCAGCAGGTGGTTGACAACGGACTTAAGGGGCGGCTATATTTCGTTTAATGGCGAAATATAGAAAAACGATATGCGCGACTTGCTGAAGATCACCAAGGCGCTGGCGGATGAAAACCGCATTCGCGCGCTGCTGGCTTTGCGAGAAGGCGAATTGTGCGCCTGCCAAATCACCGAACTGTTCGGGTTGGCGCCTTCAACCATGTCGAAGCACATGTCGATTCTTTACCAGGCTGGATTGGTGGACTCCCGCAAGGAGGGGCGGTGGATTTATTTCCGGTTAGCTGATGGGGAGGCCCCAGCCGTGGTGAAAAAGGCAATCGATTGGATTTGCAAAGCCGCCGCAGACCAGCCTCGAGTTCAGAAGGATACGAAGCAATTGAAAAAAATCATGAGGATGAACCCGAGCGAAATTTGCAAGCGGCAATGTTGCCCATGAAAAAACCCACCATTCTGATTCTCTGCACGGGGAACTCGTGCCGCAGCCATCTGGCCGAGGGCGTGCTGCAAAAGGCTCTGGGCGAACGTTATGACGTGCAAAGCGCGGGGTCGAAGCCGGCTGGCTACGTGCATCCTTTGGCGATTCGGGTCATGAACGAGCTCGGGATCGACATTTCCGGCCACCACTCAAAGCATCTCGAACAATTTTTAAACCAACCCGTGGAAACAGTGATTACGGTTTGTGGTAATGCCGACCAGGTCTGTCCGGTCTTTCCCGGGCAGGTGAACCGTTATCACTGGGGGTTTGACGATCCTGCCCAGGCCACGGGAACTGACGAGGAAAAATTGGCCGTGTTCCGGCGAGTGCGGGATGAGATCAAGAAAGTATTCGAGGCCTACGCGGCCGGACGACGTGACCAGGCCAAATCGCTAAAATGAGCACCTCATCTGTCGCCGCACAGGAGTTTCCCGTTCCTGTGAAAAAGCGCCTCGCCTTTTTTGAGCGCTACCTGACCCTCTGGGTCCTGCTCTGCATGGTCGTCGGCGTCGCGTTTGGCAAAGTATTTCCAGACCTGACCGCGACTCTCAGCAAACTGGAATTCGGCCAGGGATCGCAAGTGAACGTGTCCATTGGAATTCTACTCTGGCTGATGATCTACCCGATGATGCTGAAGGTGGATTTCGGTTCGATTGGCGGCATTGCCCGCAGACCCAAAGGGCTGCTCGTCACATTGCTGGTAAATTGGCTGATAAAACCTTTCAGCATGGCGCTGCTGGCCTGGGTCTTCATGCAGCACGTGTTTGCCGCGTGGATCGACCCTGAAACGGCGAGGAACTACACGGCCGGGTTGATTATCCTTGCTGCAGCTCCTTGCACGGCCATGGTTTTTGTTTGGTCCTACCTTACCGAGGGCGACCCGGCTTATACGCTGGTTCAGGTCGCCGTGAATGATTTGATCATGCTCATCGCCTTTGCGCCCATCGTGATGTTCCTATGCGGTGTCGCCCACGTGGTTGTGCCAGCAAAGGTCCTCATCACCTCGGTCGTCGTGTTCATCGTGATCCCGCTGACTGCCGGGTGGCTTACGCGAACGGTCTTGCTGAAATCCCAGGGCCAGGCGTGGTTCGAACAGAACTTCCTTCCCAAGTTTCACCCAGTGATGATTGGCGCGCTTCTGCTCACGCTGGTGCTTATCTTCGCTTTTCAATCCGAAAACCTCATCAAACGGTGGATCGCCGTGCTGCTCATCGCCGTGCCGATCGTCATCCAAGTGTACTTTAATTCAGGCCTGGCGTACCTGTTGATGCGGCTGCTGCGCGTCGAACATAACGTCGCTTCCCCAGGCGCGCTGATTGGTGCCAGCAACTTTTTTGAGCTGGCCGTCGCCGTGGCCATTACCCTCTTTGGCGCCAATTCTGGCGCCGCATTGGCCACCGTAGTCGGAGTGCTCGTGGAAGTCCCGGTAATGCTCTCAGTCTGCAGCTTCTGCAACCGGACCCGTCATTGGTTTCCAGGACAATTGGACTCGGCCTCCGCGCCCCCGGGCTAGTCGGCGACCCCTGGCGCAGCGTTCTTGCCGCACCGTGCACCGGAGGTCGGCACTGCGTTCCGACCCCTCTGGGTACTGTCTGGCAACCCTCGCGGGTTGCCTGCCAAACCCATGGACCCTCGCAACAGATCCAATCCATCAACCCGCTTTACAAATGTTGAAGGAAGTTCATGTGACGAACGCATGACATCAGCGGCTTTGGAATCGCCCACAAATGTAACAAAACATCCGAGATTAGCCGGCATAAATTCATGGCCTTGGCACATTCGGCATGATAAGAATTCAACCCGATTGAATCAGCGTTCACATCTTGAAGAATCGTTGCAGCGTGATATCGATGCCATCCGCGCCAAAGTCACCGAGATGGCCGGGCTAAGCGAAAGAGCGCTCAAAGCCAGCCTGGAAAGCCTGACGGAGGGAAACCGGCAATTGGCCTATTCCATCATTCTTCGGGACCGGTATATCGATGAACTGGAGACGGAACTGGATCGGCTCTGCCTGCAATTCCTGGTGCGCCAGCAGCCGGTAGCCGGACATTTGCGATTGGTCTTTGCGACTATTCTGATCAACCGGGAACTGGAGCGCATTGGGGACTACGCGGAGAGCATTGCGCGTCAGGTCCTGTTGTTGGGAACCCTTGAGGCTCGGCCAAATTACGGCAAGATCATCGAGCTTGGCAATTTGTCCGTTCACATGCTTCAGGATGCGGTACGGTCGTTTCTGCAACAGGACGGTGATCTCGCGGCCCGCACCATCCCGATTGAAGAGCGAGCCAACTCCATGCGTACCGCGATCAATGCCGAGCTGAAAGAGTTGGGCGACTCCGGCAAGCTCCCGCTGGCCGCGGTCGAGCCGCTGATGACCATTGCCCGGCGCCTGGAGCGCGTCACCGATCAGGCCAAGAACCTTTGCGAAGAGGTCCTCTACATGTGCACGGGTGAATTCGCCAAGCACAAGGGCACCGGCGAGTTCCGGATCCTCTTCTTTGATGCGGAGAACAAATGCTTGAGCCAAATGGCCGAAGCCATCGCCAAATCACTGCGGCTGCAGGGTTTTGTTTTCAGCAGCGCGGGAATTACGCCGCAACCCGTGGATGCGCGCCTGGTGGATTTTATGGCCACCAAAGGCATCGATATCTCCGCCCAGTCCGCCAAGTCGATCGAACAAGTGCAGCCGTGGGAGCAGTACCAAGTCATTGTGGCCCTCGGGACTCAGGCTCAGGAAACCCTCCCTCCCCGCCCGTTCAAGCCGGTCATTTTTGCGTGGTCCATCACGGATCCATCGGGGGCGAGAGGTGAGCCGGAGGTTGTTCGTGCCGCGTTCGAATCGGCTTACCAATCTCTGGAATCCCAAATCCGCGAATTGATGGCGGCAGTTTTGCTGGAACCTCAACAGCCAGAATTCAAATTATGATCCATTACACAACAAATTCATCGCTTCTGAAGCTTGGAATTCTGTCCGCGTCTCTCGCCTTTTGCCTGCTGCCCATGGGTTGCGGCAAAAGTGGAAACAGCACCGGCACTGGCTCAGGCCAAAAGGTTACCCTGCAGAATAAAGGGTCCGACACCATGGTGAACCTAGCTCAGGCTTGGGCCGAGGAATACAAGAAAGTTGCGCCGGACGTCGAGGTCGAAGTGTCCGGTGGCGGTTCGGGAGTGGGCATCGCGGCGCTGGTCAAAGGAACCATCGATATCGCCAATGCCAGCCGCAACATGAAGCCGGAGGAGATCGAGGAGGCCAAGAAGAACACGGGCAAGGAGCCCAAGGAGATTGTCGTCGGCTATGATGCTCTGGCCATTTACGTTCACAAATCCAATCCCCTGGATGAAATCACCCTGGATCAACTGGCCCAGATTTACGCCGAAGGCGGGAAGATTACCAAATGGTCTGATTTGGGTGTTAAAATCCCCGGCACGGCCAACGATGAAATTGTCCGGGTCAGCCGCCAATCGAACTCGGGCACCTATGAGTTCCTGCGCGAGCACGTGCTGAATAAAAGGGATTTCAAGCTCGGCTCGCGGGATATGAACGGCTCGAAAGAAGTGGTCGAGTTGGTCTCCTCGACACCCACGGCCATTGGCTATAGCGGTATGGGCTATGCCACCCCGGCGGTGAAGATGCTTAAAGTCAAAAAGACGGCCACGGATCCCGCTTACGAGCCAAGCGTCGCCACGGCGTTGGCCAAGACCTACCCCATTGCCCGCACGCTGCAGGTTTACACTCTCGGCGAGCCCCAGGGCGCGGCCAAGGCCTATATCGATTGGATTCTATCTGATGCGGGCCAAAAAGTGGTTGAAGCCAGCGGCTACGTTCCGCTTCCCGCCGCGGCACGGATAAAGCCCTGACGCCCCGGTAACGGCGGAGACTTTTTCTCGAAGCAAGTGAGTGGCCTCGGACGTATTTGTATCGGGCCAAGGCCAACCCGGAATGAACTCAATCACGCCACCCGAGCCAGCCGAGCGGAGTTTAAACGTCCGGCGGTCTGTGCGGCCTGCCTGGGCCGTGGTCGGTGAACGTGCCCTGGAATCATTGATTCACCTGTGCGGTGTCAGCGCGATCATTTTCGTGATCGGCATTTTCTTTTTCGTTTTCAAAGAGGCCTTTCCTGTCCTGCTCGGTGGAAAATTCAGTTTGAGCCAGTTTCTTTTCAGTGATCAATGGTATCCCACGTCCGAGGTCAACAAGCGGTACGGGGTGCTCGCGATGATCGCCGGAACCTTTAGCGTAACCGGATTGGCCATGTTGATCGCCGTGCCGTTTGGGCTGGGCGCGGCTATTTTCCTGTCTGAGTTCTGTGGATCCAAAGCGAAGGAAACGCTCAAGATCGTCATTGAGTTGCTGGCGGCCATTCCCAGTGTGGTTTGGGGATTTGTGGGTTTGACGGTGATGAGTCGCCTCATCACCAAGTACACCGGCGCTCCGGTCGGTGTGAATGTTCTTAATGGCGGGATCATCCTGGCGCTGATGAGCGTGCCCATCATCGTGTCCATCGGCGAGGATGCCCTCAAGGCCGTGCCCGATGCTTACCGCGAAGCCGCTTTGGCCCTGGGCGCCACCCGCTGGCAACTGATCTGCCGCGTCCTGTTGCCGGCGGCAAAAACCGGGCTGCTGGCCGCCGTTCTGCTCGGCGTCGCCCGCGCCGTGGGGGAAACCATGGCCGTCCTGATGGCCACCGGGCATGCCGTCCATATTCCCCATAGTATCTTGGACTCGGTTCGCACCCTGACCGCTAACATCGCGGCCGAGCTGGGGGAAGCGCCGGCGAACTCCGTCCATTACCGGGTTTTGTTTCTCACGGGTGTGCTGTTGTTTTTGATGACCTTCATCGTCAATCTAACGGCGGATTTAATCGTGCGGGGCACTCGAAGGAGATGAGCGACCATCCCAACCAGCTTTTTGCCGAGACGTCCTTCGTCCGGCGCAAGCAGCGACAGGAGGGCGTCGCGAAATGGGTTTTGGGCAGCATGGCAGGACTGATGATCATCCCCTTGGTTTTGATTGTCGGCTACCTGATCGCGCGCGCCTGGCCATCGCTCAGCCTGAGCTTTATCACCCAAGTGCCCATTCGGGGTATGCGCGAAGGCGGCGTGTGGCCGGCGTTTGTCGGCACGATTTATCTGGTGTTCCTTTCGCTGGCGGTAGCCGCCCCGATCGGGATCCTGGCGGCGGTTTACCTCAACGAATATGCCCGGGATAACTGGCTTAACCGCCTGATCAACCTGGCGGTGATCAACCTGGCCGGTGTGCCGAGCATTGTCCACGCCCTGTTTGGGCTGGGCGCATTCGTTTATGCGGCAAAGTTTGGTTACTCGATCATTTCGGCTTCGCTGACGTTGGCCATCATGACGTTGCCTGTGATCATCGCGAGCACGCGCGAGGCGCTTGCCAGCGTGCCGCGCAATTTCCGGGAGGCCTGTTGGAACGTAGGGGCCACCCGCTGGCAAACGATCCAAGCCGTCGTCCTGCCTAACGCCATCAGCGGCATTCTGACCGGTGTCATTCTGCAAGTGAGCCGCGCCGCCGGCGAGACGGCACCGATTATGTTTACCGGCGCGGTCTTCTTCAAGGCGGTCCAGCGAGGCGACCTCTTCCCTTACGCTCTGCATGACCAATGCATGGCCTTGTCGATGCATCTTTATGTGCTCTCGACCCAAGTGCCCGATGTGAAGGAATCCATTCCCTTCGCCACCGCGGTCGTGTTGTTGGGTTCGGTCCTGCTGGTCAATGCCACCGCCATCACGGTGCGGGTGTATCTGCGCTCGCGCAAAAAGTGGTAGTGTTCGAGCCGCAAAACCGTGGTCACATGAGTTCCGAAAAGCACATCCAGGTTGACGGCCTTCGCCTCTCCTACGGGCCAAAGGAAGTCATTCATGGTATCTCCTTCCATATTCTTCGGAACGAAATCTTCGGCATCATCGGTCCCGCGCAATCCGGCAAAACCTCGCTCCTGAAGTGCATCAACCGGACGATTGATTTTTCTCCTGAGGCCCGGGTTAGCGGGAGCATCAAAGTCGATGGCCACGACGTGCGGGAAACCAAAAGCATTTACGAACTACGCCGCAGGATTGGGATGGTTGCGCCATTGCCGGTCGGCTTGCCGCTCAGCATTTACGATAACGTCGCGTTCGCTCCCCGGTGCGCCGGCATTCGGCGTAAGGGGGAACTCAACGAGATCGTCGAACAGTGCCTGCACCAGGCAGCCCTCTGGGATGAGGTCAAGGACCGGCTCGACAGCCTGGGGACCAAGCTTTCCGGCGGCCAGCAACAACGCCTCACCATCGCCCGCGCCCTGTCGCATCAACCGGAGATTCTTTGCCTGGACGAATTCTCGATCGCCATCGACCCGGTCACCACCATGCGCATTGAAGACGTTCTCAAGGTGCTCCGCCGGCAGATGACCATCATCCTGGTCACAAATCTCACTCAGCAGGCCCGGCGTTTGGCCGATCGCACCATGTTCCTTTGGAATGGCGAAATCGTTGAACTCGATCGCAGCGAGGTCGTCTTTTCCGACCGTCCAGGCAATCCAAAGACCTACGACTATGTGAACGGCATTTTCGGATGAGCGATTCCCTCCAAAGCGGCATCTCGACCCACAACCTGAATTTGTGGTACGCCAAATTTCAGGCGTTGATCAATGTAACCGTAAACATCAAGGACGGGTTGATCACCTCGCTGATTGGACCTTCGGGTTGCGGCAAGACCACGCTGCTGCGTTGCTTCAACCGGGTCAACGAACGCTACAGTTACGTCACCACCACCGGCCAAATCCGAATTCTGGGCAAAAACATCTACGATCCGGACGTTTCGCTCATTGAGCTGCGCAAATCAGTAGGCATGGTTTTTCAACGACCCAACCCGCTGCCGATCTCCGTTTACGAAAACGTCGTGTTCGGCTTGCGCATTCACACTCGCGGCCGGGATTTGAACCGAGCCAGCCTCGATCAAGCCGTGGAAACATCGCTGACCGAGGTGGGGCTGTGGAAAGATCTCAAAGACCGGCTCCAGGCCAAAGCCACCGGGCTTCAGCTCGAACAACAACAGAAGCTCTGCATCGCGCGGCTCTTGCCCCTCAAACCTCGAGTGATTCTGATGGATGAACCATGCTCCGCGCTGGATGTGGAGGGCACCCGCGCGATTGAGGAATTGATGTTCGGGCTGAAGGGCCGCTACACCCTTCTCATCGTCACCCACAATATGGCCCAGGCCCGCCGGGCCAGCGACGAGTGCATCTTCATGCTGCTCGGCGAGATGATCGAACACAGCCGGACCGAACAACTCTTCCTCGCTCCAAAACATCCGAAAACCGCCGAATACATTGAAGGGCGTTACGGATGAGCTCAGGGAATTGTTAGCAGGTGATCAGGTTTTCAAGTTATCACGACTGAGCTCTCTGGAACTTGTAACATCCCGCGTGGATGAATAAAAATAGCCCGGTTCTTCAAGGGTCGCAGCCCGCGCAGACCTCCGGTTAACGCCTTGATAACCTGATACCCTGATAACTTGATAACCCTCGGTCCACAGCCGCCCTCTGGGATTCCTTGCAGGATGGGGGCTGAAATCCAGAGGAGGTTGGGTTGCCAAGCTCGCGGGCAGACTCTAGTAAGCCAGTTTAGCTTTTGCGTTCTTGCGCTCCTTCGCGGCAACCTTCTCGCGTTTGCGCAGGCGCGCTCGTGGCGATGAGTTTCAGAAGGCGAACTTCATCGCCGGAGTGTGGATTTTGGTTTGGCGCGGTGAGGGTCGGCATCCTTTGACGTGGAAGCCGATTTCGCGCGGCGGCTGTTGAGGAATGGACGGATTCATGAGTTGCCGAATGGCTTCGAAAAGGGAGCGGATGGCGTCGTCATGACCTTCGATGCGTTTTTCCAGTTCGGAGAGCTTGCGAGCGAGCTCGACGTGGCTGCCAAGCACCCGGCGGAGTTGGACGAAGGCGCGCATGATGGCGATGTTGACCTGAACGGCGCGGTCGCTGTGGAGCACGGTGGAGAGCATGGCGACTCCTTGCTCCGTGAAGGCGAACGGGAGATACTTGAAATGCTGTCCGCGCCTTAAGCTTCCAAATTGGAATCTTAAAGCCTCGGACTCTTCGGGCGTAAGCTGGAACATGAAATCCGGCGGAAACCGGCCGAGGTTGCGCTTGACCGCTTTGTTGAGGTTGCCCGTCGAAACGCCATACAAGATGGCCAAGTCCCGATCGAGCATTACTTTCTCGCCTCGGAGCAAGTAGATTGTTCTTTGGATTCGCTCGATCGGAATAAGTGAGGATTGCATATAAGGTTATCAAGTCATCAGGTGGGAGCGTGGGGTTTTGGGCGGGCTGTGTCGAATGCCGATACATGATGATTTCTGTCGATTCTGGGCGGGGTGCAATCATTTCTGTGGTCATTAACCGGAGGTCCGCGCTGCCTTGCCTCCGGCTGCTATCTGGCAGTCCTGACCGGTTACAGGCTTAGCTGCGGGTGGAACTGAAATTTCTGGTGAGATTAGGTAAGAAACGGGCTGGAGTATCGGCCGTCCCTTCGGGACTTGGGGGTTTTCCGATGCCACAACCCAGCGCTGAAGCGCTGGGCTATTTTCGGTCATCCCTCCGGGATTCCTTCCAGGATGGGATTCAGACGATGTTGGATTACCCAGTCCTCAGGGCAGAGCCTAGTAAGCCAGTTCACCTTTTGCGTTCTTTGCGCTCTTTCGCGGCAACCTTCTCCCGTTTGCGCCAGGCGCGCTCGTGGCGCTGAGTTTCAGAGCGCAACAGGTCTTCGGCGGACCAGCCATTCTTCTGCGCCTGGGCCGCTAATGAGAAAAGTTGGCGGCCAAGTTCGCGGCGGTTCAGCGTTTTCCGCGGCGGTGCCACGTTATCGAGCTTCGCTCGCCGCGCTTTTTTGAGGAGCTTTTCGGCGCGCAACAGAGCCGGCAGATGTTTGGGCACGCCGTCCAGGGCGGAGGCGCGGGCGTGGCGTGTGCCGTGTTTCTCCGCGCGCTTGATCTTTTCCCAATTGGCCCAAACCTGGTCGACGTCTTTGACTTTGACGTCCCCAAAAACGTGAGGATGGCGGCGGATGAGCTTTTGCGCAATGCGCCGGGCGACCTTTTCGAAATCGAACGCGCCGCGTTCCTTCGCCAATTGGCAATGAAAGACGACCTGCAACAACAGGTCGCCGAGTTCTTCTTCCAGCTCGTGGTCATCGTCGGATTCGATGGCATCCATCAACTCGTAGGCTTCCTCAACGGCATGCCAGCGCAAGGATCGATGATCCTGCTCGCGGTCCCAGGGACACCCCTTGGGGCTGCGCAGTTTGGCCATAATCCTGATCAGTTCATCGATCGCTGCTTTTCTTCTCATGCAATTGTTTAAGAGCGTGTTTTAGTCCCGTCTTCAGCCGTAACGATGCAGTTCAACCACGGATGGACACGGATGAACACTGATAAAATGAGCGGATTGCCATCAACTTGGCTGCCTGAGCTCGCATCACCTTTAGGTGAACGGAGCAGCCTTGCCCGAGATAGCTTCTGCCCCTCTCTGATCCGTGCGAATCGGTGTTCATCGGTGGTTTTTAGCTGCATGGTTTGGGCTTTAGGTGGCCCGGCGCCGAAACCGCCTGAAGGCGGGATTCCAAACCCCCAGGCGCAATCGAAACCGATTAAAGTATCACCAGGTCATCGCGGTGTACCACTTCCACCCGCTTCAAAGCGCCGGCCCGAATCTCGCTCGAGCCAAAGCCGGCGATCCCGCGGGCAAATTCCATTCCATCGGCATCGCAAATTCGGACCACTTCGCCGGCGTTGAACTCGCCGTCACAGCGAGCAATGCCTGGGGGCAAGAGGCTCTTGCCATTTTCGCGCAAGGCTTTTCGGGCGCCGGGATCCACGAAGAGCGTGCCTTTTGGGTGATGAAAAAAAGCGATCCACCGTTTCCGGCTCTGCATCCGGCTGGTTTGGGGCACGAACAAGGTGCCTTCGTCCTGCCCGGCCAGCACGCGAGCCAATGCGTCCTTTTTTTTGCCCGACGCAATGACCAGAGGAATGCCCGAGCGCACCACAATTTTGGCGGCCTGGATCTTGGAAGCCATGCCGCCGACGGCCGTGGCGCTGTCGGTGCCGCCGGCGATTTTTTCGAGGGCACCGTCGATCCGGTCGACCAACGGGATGGTTTTGGAATCAACCTTGCCAAAATTTTGCAAAACGCCGTCGACGGTGGTCAGGATCACCAATAGATCCGCCGGCAATAACGAAGCGACCAGGGCGGAGAGCTTGTCGTTGTCACCGAATTGCAGTTCGGTCGACGAGACGACATCGTTTTCATTAATAATCGGCACGATGCCATGTCGCAAAAGTGTGACCAGGGTGTTGCGGGCATTCAGGTGGCGTTCGTGGTGCTCGAGATCGTCGTGAGTCAGGAGGATCTGGGCTACCGACAAACCAAAAGCGCTGAACAGCTCCTCGTAGCTGGCCATTAACCGTGATTGGCCGATGGCCGCGCAAGCCTGCAGCTCGGCCAATTCGGCAGGCCTGCGGGTGTGGCCCAAAACGCCCATGCCGGCCCCCACTGCGCCGGAAGAAACCAGTAGCATTTCCTTGCCAGCCTGGCGCTGCTGGGCGATTTGCTCGACCAGCTGTTTCATCTGGTTTACGTCGGGGCGTTTCTGGGCGTCAGTCAGAACACCAGTGCCGAGCTTGACGACGATGCGGGCGGCGTTTTTGAGCAGTTTAGAACGCACAGGGTTTGGTAACAAACCCGCCGAGAAGTGTCGAGGCGTCGTTGGCCAAATCGGTTATCAGGTTGTCAGGTTATCAGGTTGTCAGGTTATCAGGTTATCAGGTAGTCAAGGAGGCGGCAGGAGATGTTCCAATGATGTCACCCAAAAGTCACTGCTTCGGAGTGAGCATCTATGAGGGTACGGCGTCTAAGTTGACGGGATGAAACATAATCCGATGCGAACGATAGCCCTGACGTATCCGGGCTTCCACGCCCTGCCGTCCGGGGTGAAGCGCCTGCTTGTGCTTTCAGAGAGCTTCTTTTTTGAAGAGGAAGGGGGCCGGCCGGGAATTGCGCGCGAACCGCAAAGGAACTGCGCCGCGAAGGCCTGTGCGAACCAGGCGGTCGCCCACCCTTTTCGAACCCGGAATGGCTCAACTAATGACGCGGCACCGCGCGGTTGAACCTCGCGATTGTTCCGGTTAGCCTTCTCATGTTCCCGACGTATTGGTCTCAGGAAATCCGAAGGCAAATAAATCCGCTAACCGGAAGCCGGATGCGCGGAACGCGACCCGATCATGCTGAATATAAAACTTAACGAACTGGCGAAAACCGCAGTTTGTATCGGCCTGGGCTTTGTTTCGTTTGCGGCATTGCCTCAAGCGACCCATGATTCATTGGACTGGTCGGAAAATGTCGGCCGGAGCCGCGCGGAGCGAGTGGTGTTACCGGTTAACCAGGTGATTACACCCGTCGGCAAACAAATCGAGCTGCACGGGCTGCGTCCGCAAGTGCTCGCGTTGAGTCCCGACAAACGAATCCTGGTCACCTCGGGTAAAACGCGTGATCTGGTTGTGATCGACACGGAAACGGAGACGATAGTGCAGAAGGTCGCGCTGCCCACAAATGGTCCATTGCAGTCGTTGCCGCAAGAGGGTACCGGCCACATTCTCAAGCCGGATAAGGACGAACAAGCCAGTTACACAGGGCTGGCTTTCTCCCCGGACGGTGCGCGTCTGTATCTGTCGAATGTGAAAGGGAGCATCAAGGTGTTTGCGGTGGGAGCGGATCATCGAGTCCAAGGTCTCGGGTCAATTTCATTGCCGGAGGCCAATGCGCCTCTGCGGAAGGAGGAGATTCCCTCAGGCTTGGCGATTTCGGCAGATGGCAGGCGTCTTTATGTCGTCGGGAGCCTGTCCAACCGGCTGTTGGAGTTTGAGTTGCCGGCAGGGAAACTGGCCCGCACGTTTGAGGTCGGCGCGGTGCCTTATACCGTGGCGCTGGCGGGGCGCAAAGCGTACGTGAGCAACTGGGCCGGGCGCCGCCCGGATGCGACCAGCCTGACGGGCGCGGCTGGCCGGGGCACGGTTGTGCGGACCGATTCGCGGGGAGTGGCCAGCGAAGGCTCGGTTTCGGTGATCGACCTGGAGACCGGCAAGCAGGTCGCCGAAATCATGACCGGCCTGCACGCCTGCGCATTGCAGGTGACTCCGGACGGCCGGTATGTCTGCGTCGCGAACGCGAACAGTGACACAGTGAGTGTGATCTCCACCTCGACCGACCAGGTGGTCGAGACATTGCCCGTGAGCTGGCAGCCCCAGGATATTTTCGGCGCCTCACCCAATGCGCTGGCCATGGATAAGGCGGGCAGGACGCTCTACGTCTGTGACGGGACGCAAAACGCCGTGGCCGTGATTTCGTTTCATCCGGGCCGATCTCGATTTTTGGGGTTGCTGCCCCTCGGGCAACGGGGAGGTTCCAAGCTGGCCGGCCTGATTCCCACCGGTTGGTTTCCAGGGGCCATCGTGTTTGACCACGAACGCCGGAAACTGTATGTGGCAAACATAAAAGGCACACTACCCGACCCGAAATATGATCCGGCTCACCGTGGGTACAACTCGCACCAGCATCTGGGCACGGTTTCGGTCATCCCGTTGCCGGACAAAGTCGAGCTGGAACGCCAGACGAGGGTCGTGAATAAAAATTACCGGCGCGCTGTGGCTGAGAACGTGTTCCTGCCCGCCCGGCCCGGTCAACCGGCCCGGCCGGTGCCCGAGCGGATAGGGGAGCCCTCGGTTTTCAAACACGTCGTCTATTTGATCAAAGAGAATCGCACCTACGACCAGGTTCTCGGCGACATCAAAGAAGGCAACGGCGACCCGCGGTTGTGCGTCTTTGGTGAACGCGTCACCCCCAATCAGCACAAGCTGGTTCATGATTTTGTGCTGATGGACAACCTGTATTGCTGCGGCATCCTGAGCGCCGACGGTCATCAATGGGCCGACACCGCGCTGGCTACCGATTACATGGAAAAGTCGTTTGCCGATTTCCCGCGCAGCTACCCGGATCTTCAGGACCCGGACGATTTCGACGCGGTGGCCTATTCGCCGGGCGGATTCATCTGGGACAATGCCCTGAGCCACGGCAAAACCTTCCGGGATTATGGTGAAGGCACCGTGGCGGTGAAGGCCTGGAAAGATCCCGGCCGCAAAGCGCCAGTCACCTTTCTGGATTCGTACCGCGATTTTATCAATCACACCGGTTTGATCACTTACAGCAACTACCCGGGTCTAAAATCGCTGGCGCCGTATATGATGACTAATACAGTGGGGTGGGAGATGGCGATTCCCGACGTTTACCGCGCGGCTCAGTTCCTGAGCGAATTCAGGAAATTTGAGGCCAATGGCGACCTGCCCAACTTGATTGTCATGGATTTGCCCAATGATCATACTTCCGGCACCGATCCGGGGCTGCCGACGCCGCCTGCCCAAGTGGCGGACAACGATTTGGCTTTTGGCCAAATTGTTGAGGCGATCAGCCACAGCCGGTACTGGAAGGACACCTGCATTTTCGCGGTGGAGGACGATCCGCAATCGGGCTGGGACCACGTGAGCGGCTATCGCACGACGGCCTATGCGATCAGCGCCTACACCAAGCGGCACGCGGTTGTGAGCCTGAACTACAACCAAACCAGCATCCTGCGAACGATGGAATTGATGCTGGGCCTTCCCCCAATGAACCTGTTCGACGCCACCGCCACGCCGATGACCGAGTGCTTCACGGAGCAGCCTGATTTCGCCCCATTCGCATGTCTCACCAACAATATTCCCCTGGACCAGATGAACCCAACCATCTCAAGCATTCGGGACCCGCGACAAAGGCATGATGCAATCCTGTCCGCGCGGCTGCCCCTGCAAAAGCCGGACCAATGTCCCGAGCGCGTTCTCAACAAGATATTGTGGCATGCGCAAAGAGGCTTTCAGGAGCCTTACCCCGACTGGGCGATCACGGAAGCGGATAACGATTGAGCATCCAAATCGCTTGCAACCGCACGTCGGTACTGCACCGTTTGGCATGCTCGAACTTGAAGAAGCCGTCGGGCGCATTCTCTCGCGGGTGCCGCCAGCCGAGCCGGAGAGCGTCCCCCTGGCTCAGGCTCACGGGCGAGTGCTTCTCGAGGCGGTCAGGGCATCGATCGATTTGCCTCCCTTCGACAACTCCGCGATGGACGGCTATGCGGTTCGCTCGGAGGATACCGCAAACGCGCAGCCAGACAAACCGGCCCTCCTTCGGCTGACGGGCCGGGTGGCGGCGGGAGAGGCTTTCTCCCAGGAAGTCAGCGAAGGTTGCTGCGTTCGCATTTTCACGGGTTCGGCTCTGCCAGCCGGAGCCGATTGCGTGGTGATGCAGGAAGATACCCGCGTCGCCCCAGGCAACCCATCGGAGATTCTCGTCCTCGAAAAGGCCACGCCCTGGGAAAATGTGCGTTTGCGCGGCGAAGATGTTCGCGCAGGAACGGCCGTCGGTTTAGGTGGAAAGGTGTTGAACGCGGGGACGCTATCGGTCCTGGCCGCGGTTGGAGTGAGGGAGGTTAAAGTAGGGCGGCAACCGGCTGTGGGGCTGCTGGCCACCGGCTCCGAACTGCGGGAGCAGGGCAAAGGTTTGCGGGAGGGCCAGATTTACGAAAGCAACCGGGTCGGGTTGTCTGCGCTGATTAGGTGCGCCGGCGGACGTCCCGTGGTATTGCCGATCGTGGCGGATCTCCTCGAGAGCACCACGCAGGCGCTGACGGAGGCGCTCGCGCGATGCGATATGGTCGTAACTGTCGGAGGAGCTTCGGTTGGAGACCTCGACCTGGTGAAGCCGGCGTTGGAAAGAGTTGGGGCCAGGCTTGATTTCTGGAAAGTGGCGATCAGACCAGGCCGCCCGTTCGTCTTTGGCCAGGCTGGCGAAAAGCTTTTGTTTGGTCTGCCGGGCAACCCTGTGTCGGCCCTGGTGACGTTTCTGCTCCTGGTGCGACCGGCGTTGCGGCGGTGGCAAGGCGCTGAGGCCACTGGTTTGCCTGGTTCTCACGGGATCCTGGCAGAACCATTGGTCAACACAGGCTCGCGGCGGCATTTCGTTCGCGTCCAAATGAGCGGAGACGGAAGGGTGTCTCGGGCCGGAGCGCAGGCTTCACATGTGCTGAGTTCGTTTGCGGCCGCGGGAGGCTTGGTGGACGTGCCGGCTGACGCAACGTTACCTGCCGGAACACCGGTCAAAGTACTGTTCTGGGAAGTCTGACCAAGCGAGCTTAAAAGTGGCGGCGTGGGAAGTCGAAGTTCGGCGGCGTTGGCGGAGTGATCTTGGGCGGTTCGATCTTGGCAGGAGAATACAACGGATTCCATCGATTAAGCACGGCCGCATTGACATCCGGAAGGGTGGCGGGGCTGGCAATCGAGGTAACGGTTCCGGGGGTGGCGCTTTGCGTAAACTCGTGGCCCGATGAGGTGGGCAGCTGCTCGACGGATGGGCGGACCACGGCACGCGGCGTGCTGCCGGCTGGCAGCAAGGCATTCAGACCGGAATTAAGCTGCACCGCCGGGCCGGATCCATCGAGGACCTTTTTGAATTGGTCCATGAATGATTCCATCGAAGTTTTTGGGCCCCGCGCGTCGTCGGAGGCCGCATTGCTCTCTTTCAATCCAAAGAAGTTGTCGAAACTCGTTTTCGGCTTGGAACGGTTAAAAATGCTGTCCGGGTCCTCGTTGACCAATTCGCGGAGCTTTTCAGCTTTATCACGCAAACCGGGCGGCAGCTTGGCATCGTCTCCAAACTCGTCCATCTTCGGCAAATCCGACCGTTTGTTCAGGTCGTTCGAACCGCTATTGTCGGAGGGTCGGTTCGGATTCTGGTGTCCGGTACCGGAACGGTTCAGATTATCATAAAACTGTTGCAGGGATGAGCTCTTGCCGCCGAGTTTCTCGTCGCCGTACAGGGAAAGCAAATCCAGGTCCTTGGAAGAACCAATGGGTCCGCCTAGTTCCTCCGCGGTCATGCCCCAATTTCTTTGACGGTCCAACAGTTCCATCAAGGTCTTGCGCGGAACTACCGTCGGATTGTTATAGGGCGCATTGAATCTCGTTTCGAGGTTCTTCGGAGTCAGGCTCCGAATCACCCGGAGTTGGTCTTCGAGTTGGTCGACCCCCTCTTTTCGGGCGGTGATCCGATTGAGATTGGTAAGGATCTCGCCACTATTGGTTTCGGAGAGTTCGATGAAACGCCGCGGCTTCTGCTGGCCTTGCGCCTGGACACGAGGGCCGGCCAAGCCCAGGCAAAGCAAAGCTGAGATGGCCGCACACACTCCAAACTTGGAAAATCCGAAACTCATTTCCAAACGATACCCTAAACGAACTGGAGCGAGGCGTAAAGTTAAAACTCGCCGGCGTTATAACGGATCAGTTGGTCCAGTAAAAGCTGAGGATTTGTACGTCCCGCGGGTTATTGCGGCCGATGACGCCAACGAAGTGGCGGTGATATCCGGCCACCTGAGCATCAACGTGGACTTCGAAGGTGCTGCTGCGCACGCCGCAGAATTGTTGCAATGCTGCCAGCATGGGCAAACTGACTTCCGGAACGCGGCGGACCTCGCCGAGATTTCGATAAGGCCCGAACATGCCGCTGCCGTCATCCTCGCCTTGGCGGGCCGCAACGATGGCCTGAGCTACCTCGGGCGTAATGGAAGGGACCAACTGCAAAACTTCGGCCGAGGCGGTATTGATATTGATCATCCCGGTCGAAAGGGGCGTAAACAGGTTTGTTAACCCCACGGCGGGGGACGGGAGGCTGACGCCGGAGGAGCTGAACCGGCTAGTCAACGGATTATAAATTTTTTGTCCGACCTCAGGATTATCCCCAGCGGCGTAAAAATCGGCCGCGCCTTTGATCAGCAACAACTCGGAAATGTCATCAATCGGGCCGTTCTTGGCGTAGTATGGCGGATTGAGCCCCTGGTAGAAATCGCTCTCGGCGCCCTGTATGCGAGGCGTCTCGTCGCGGTCGATCCAATCGAGAATGCAATTGATGACGGGAGTTATCTGGCCGGCATCGACCCCCATGACGAGGAGCGACTGTTGGAGGACGGCTTCGTTGGCGACGTTGATGTTGGCCTTGCTTTCGAGGTCGGTAATTTTCCAGGTGGCGCCGCCGTCCTGGATTTGAATTTCGTTTTTGAAATCGGCTAATGGGCTGTTGGAAGTGCCGGCGCCGCCCAGGCCACCGGCCCAGACTTGATTCATAGCGTCGTAGGGCTCCTGCGGGATCATGAGTTGTTGCGCCAATTCCCAGCGCGCGCTTTCAACCGCGGAGCGTCCAAGCCATTCGAGCTGGCTTTCGCTGTTGGCATTGCGCGCGAGTTTGGTCTCGACCTTCATCGAATAAGCGAAGCCGCCGGCCAGGATGGTTAGCACGAAGATCGAGATCATTACGATAATCAGCGCGATACCGGCCTGGGCTGAAGCAGCCATACCTCCTCGGCCGGTGCCACGGCGGTGCCCTGGCGGTGCAAACCCGTTTATCGAGTGAATAAGCGGTTTCATCGAGGTCCGAACCCTCCCACGCTCGGCGGCAGCCCGGGTATGACGGGGCTATTTATAACTCCGGGCGAGCCTGGAGGCGTTCCAGGAATATTGGGATTAGCGGGATTGTTGCTGCCGGCTTGCTGACGGGGAGATTGCCACATGGGCGCCACCATCACCGAGGGCAAGCTCACGATGCGGGTGACCGCCTGGCGCACCTGCGACGAGAATTTGTTGTCGGCCAGCGCCAGGCTAACCTTCACCAGCGTCGGTATCTGATTAGTGAACTTCCATTCGTCGGTCCAATCCTGCAAACGCGGATCCCAGAGCTCGGTCTTGAACTCTTTGACATTCTTGGCCAGCACCAGGGGGTAGTTCTGTTCGTCCTTGTCCATATCCATCAACAACGCGTTCTGGCGCAGGACTAACTGACGGCCGCCTTCGGGAGCCGATTCAAGGGAAAAGGTCACGCGCCGCACATCAAGTCCGGCGAATTTGCCGCTGCGTGGAAAAGACGGCGATAAACGGCTGACGAAGCTCAGCATGGCTTCATTACCGTTTTCGACAACGAACGCGTAGTACTTTTGGTTCAAGGCAAAGGATTGCACCGAGCCGAGAGTCTCTTCGATGGTCCGGCCGGTGATTCTCGCGCGTTGAACGGCGGCGGCGGCATCCCCCCCCACCTTCCTTGCCCGCAAAATCGCCGTCCAGGTCGAGTAGATCGCCGCCAGAACCATCGAGAAAATGCCGATGGCGATCAGGATCTCGACAAGTGTGAAGGCGCGGACGGATCTGACTGCCGGTTGCAGATTGCCGGTTGCAGGTTGCCGGTTATCAAGAACCGCACGTTTGTCTGCTGGGGAGTCCACTTGGAACTTGCCACTTGGAACTTGCAACCTGCAACCGGGAAGGCGGCCGTCTCTAATAATTTTACGGGAGCACTTCATCGGAAAGTAGGTTGGCCGGGGCCGGTCTTGGCGTCCGGGCTGTAGATCCAGATGGTCATGGTATCGACCGGTTTTTGGAGACCCCGGCGGTTAACGACGATGCCTACCTTCAAAAGACCATTTGTTTCAGCCTGCTCGCTGACAAATTCGTAGCTATAATCGGGGTAGGCTTCACCGAAGTTGCCGGAGCCGGAGATCTCCGCTTGCCGGTTGGTCTTGAGCGTCTCATAAATCTGGGAGGCAGCCATGCCGGCATCGACATCGCCCCGCTGCAGCGCCCGTGCGTTGCGCAGAGTCGTCGAAACCAAGGCCAGGATGGCGAAGGTGGCCATGAAGAAGATGCCGCAGGCGATCATGACTTCGATGAGGCTAAAGGCCGAGGTAAGACCGAAGGCCGAAGACCGAAGGCCGAAAGAAGGCCGAAGGCCGAATGCCGAACGGAGTGTCGGGATCCGCGGGAAAGCGGCTGCGAGAGGCGGCACTGTCTGAGCGGCTGCTGAAGCGGCGGAGGATTGGAAACGCGAAATCATCATTTGAAACGCCTCGGGTCGGACTCGACGCTGAGTAGTCCCGTGGTGACTTCGAGCGTCAATTCACGCCGCTCGCTCTGGTCGGAAACTAAAATCAGGGTCAGCTCATCACAAGTGCCATTGGGAAAAAAGCGCACGCGGGCGAGGTCGTCCTCGCGGAATTCATGCGGCAGCTTGTTAATGTCCATCAGCTCGATGGCAATTTTGCCCGACAGCTGGCCCGAAAGGCCTGAGCCGCTGGCCGGGGCGATGCCGGCCGGGGCCGGGGTTGTGGATCGGGTTGGCGGCCCGGAGGTGGCGGGCTGGGCGGCCGTTACCGCGGAAGCTGAACCGACTTCGAACCGCCCTTCGCGAGGATGAAAAATGACATCGACTTCGTGGCCTTGCAAGATCGCCCTGGCCCGAGCGTTGCTGCAGACTTCCCTGAGATCGGATACGGCTTCGCTCATGGGAGCTTTGTGCCAGGTTTTATAGACAATCGGCACACCCATGCTCAGGACGATTCCCATGATCGCGACCACGATCATGATCTCGATTAGCGTAAAGGCGGTTGAGTGTCTGTAACGGGTGATCAGCCCAGGCGCGCGGCAATGGGGACTCGCTGGGTTTGTCCCCCCGGCGCATGGCTGAAGGCGGAGCGCTTTCCATCGCCCGGGCGGAAGATTTGGACACGCGAGCATGTGCAATGGGTCAGCAGGCCAACCCGTGAGACATTCGATCACCTGGCAATATTGGAAGTAATGGCGAACATGGCCGAGAGCACGCTCAGGAGCAAAAACCCGACTCCGATCGCCATCACGATGATCATCACCGGCTCGATCATGTTGGTCATGACGCGCAAAGCGATGCTGAGCTCGTTTTCGTAGGTATCGGCCACGTTTTTTAACGCGCCGGGGACGTCTCCGGTGTCCTCACCGATTTTGACCAGGTCGACCATGAGCTGCGGGAAGACCTTGCTGCGCGCCAGCGGTTGGGCGATGGTTTTGCCGTCAGTAACCTCTTCGCGGGTCTTGGCGATGGCCTCTTTGACGATCACATTTGGCAGGATCTGTTCGGTGATCTTGAGTGCCGTGAGGACCGGGACACCATTTTCGAGCAAGGTCGAGAGCGTCCGGGCAAACTGGCCGAACAGGTTGAGTTTGACGACTTTTCCAAAGACCGGCGCGTTCATTTTCCACTGATCGAGTTTGCGGCGGCCTTCCGGGCTGGCCTGAAAGCGTTTGAACAGAATGACGATCACCGCAACCAACAGGAGCATGAGCCACCAATAGCTGGAGAAAAGATGGCTGATCCCGATGAGCATCTGGGTCATGACCGGGAGATCCACATTCAAGCCCTGAAAAATGGTCATGAATTTGGGAAGCATGTAGGTCATGAAGAAAAACATGATCGAAATGCCAACGACGGACACGAACGCCGGGTACACCAACGCGGAGGTGAACTTTGATTGGACCTGGGCGAAGCGTTCGAAATGGTCGGCCATGCGCCGCAACACTTCGACCAGGGCCCCGCTGGATTCACCGGCACGCACCATGTTGATGTACAGATCCGAAAAAATCCGGGGTTGTTTCGACATCGCATCCGAGAGGCTTCGGCCTTCCATGACGTCCTGTTTGAGCTCGCGGCTGACCTCGGCGGGAATGCCTTTGGTTTCCAGATGAGTCATGCTGTTCAGAGCCACGGTTAAGGGCATGCCTGAATTGAGCAGATTCGCCAACTGTTGCGTGAAGGTGGCCAGTTCCTGAAGCTTTGGTTTGCGCTTGCGGGTCAGAGCCTCCCGGACCGCCGGCGGCAGAATCGCGCGCCAGTCGGTTTTTTGGCCCGTGGGCCGCTCCAGCGCCATCACCGCGCCCCCCTTGGCGGCATCCACGGCGACCGGGAACAAGCCGAGGCGCTCGATTTGAATCAGAGCCGCCGAGCGGTCCGCAACTTCAAGGACACCCTCGACAACTTCGCCCGTGCGCCGCCGGGCTCTGTACGAAAACTGTGGCATAACCAATTAAACTCAAACACAAAATTTAGCAAAAAGTTGCGGTATTCCAAGCCACAATTTCCGCGCGCGCGGACTTGCATTCCACCGAGATCCAGGAATCGAACCTGGCGAAGCGAAGGGTTTGGCATCGGCGGGTGACCGGGCGTCGCTGCGGGCAGGATGCCGGCGGGCCGCTGAAAGTGTTTGACCCTGGAATGAAAAAGATCGAGCTTCAGTCAAACCAATAGTTATCATGAATGTTTCTTTTACTCCACCCTCCCGCCGCCGTTTTCTCTCCGCGCTCGGGCTCGGGTCGGTGGCGCTTTTCGCCCCCGGCGCTTTCGCCGAGGAATTGCTGCGCACCGCCCACGTTGAAGAAGGGCCATTTTATCCGGACAAACTGCCGTTGGATACGGACAATGATTTGCTGATCGTGAATGATGCGCTCACGCCGGCGATTGGTGAAGTCACGCATTTGAGCGGGCGGCTCCTGGATGCAAAAGGCGACCCGATCAAGAATGCGTTGATTGAGATCTGGCAAGTGGACAGCAAAGGGGTCTACCTGAGAGACCGTCCGGCGCATCCAGGCAATTTTGACAATAATTTCCAGGGATTTGGCCGGTTTTTGACGGGGTCAACTGGTGAATATTATTTCCGAACGATAAAACCACTCCCCTACGAGCGACGGCCGGCCGGACACGTGCATTTTGCCGTGAAAGTGAAGGGACGTGAGAAGTGGACCACACAACTGTTTGTGAAAGGCGCGCCGGGCAATGAAGTGGATCAGGTTTACAAGAGCATTCGTGAGCCAAAAGCCCGAGAATCAGTGACAGTGGACTTTCTGCCCGTTAAGGGTTCACGAGTCGGGGAGCTGACCGCCAAGTTCGACATGGTCATGGGTTTCACGCCGGAAACCTGAGGCCATGGCGCGGCCAGCCAGCCAGCCGGTGGTCCAGGCGGCTTGAAAGTTAAATCCTCCGGTCAGGCCGTCGAGGTCGAGGAGTTCCCCGCCAAAGAACAGGCCCGGGCACAGGCGGCTTTCCATGGTTTTGAAATTCACCTCACCAAGCCGCACACCGCCGCAGGTAACAAATTCGTCCCGATTGAGCGTTTTGCCCGCAACGGCCAGTTCAGTGCGGGAGAGTTGCTGTATGAGCCGGTGCTGAGCCGAGTTCGACAGGTCAGCCCAGCGAGTTTCTCGACCAACGTCCGACGCCTGGACGAGACGTTCCCAGAGTCGGGCCGAGAGCGGGCTTACCGTAACATTAACGACGAGGCGAGCCGCGTGGGCTTGTCGCAGCGCGCTCAACTGATTCGCCAGACCGGTCTGGTCCAGGTCCGGCAGCCAATTGATCCGCAGCGCAAATTGGTAATTAACTTCGTGTAAGAGCCGTGCGCCCCAAGCCGAAAGTCGCAGGATGACCGGGCCGCTCACGCCTTGGTGGGTAATCAGCAACGGGCCGCGCTCGCTGAGCTTTAGTTCCGGCACGGTTGCTTGGACCCGTTCGACGGAAATGCCAGCCAACTCGCGCAGCCAAGGGTGTGAGACGTGGAAACTAAAGAGCGATGGCACGGGCGGCTGCAGAGTATGGCCCAAGGAAACAGCCAGAGTGCCGGCCGCCGCTGCGCGGCAGCCGCCGGTGGCCAGCATCAACCGGTCGCAGGCGAGCAGTTCGCCGCGGTGGAGTTTCAGGATAAAGGCACCGCTGGGATTGCGCGCAACGCTCTGAACCTCGCAATGGGTTCGGAGAGCAACACCCGCGCCGCGAGCTGCGTGCAACAGACAATCGATGATGGTTTGGGCGGAGTCGGTTACCGGGAACATGCGGCCGTCTGCCTCGGTCTTAAGCCTTACACCGCTCGCTTCAAACCAACGAACGGTGTCAGCCGGTTGAAAGGCGTGCAATGGGCCGCGGAGGGCCGGGCCGCCGCGGGGGTAGTAGCCGCTGAGCGCGTCTGGATCGAAGCACTCGTGGGTGACATTGCAACGTCCACCGCCGGAAATGCGCACTTTGGATAAAAACTGCGGGCTTTTCTCCAGGACAAGGACTTCCAAATCCGGATTGGTTTCAGCGCAGGTGATGGCGGCAAAAAACCCGGCGGCGCCACCGCCCACTACCACAATGCGGCTTTTGGACATGCGCGCCAAGAATAATGAAACATTGAATATAACGGAAGATGCCAAACCTCGACTGCGCATAAAAAAGAGACTGCCGTGTAAACCCACGGTGGTGCCGCGCGCGACGCGGGGCGTCGGTCGGGTCGCTTGACAAAGACGGCTTTTCTGCGATGGGTTTCTCAGCAGTAATGCAGCCTAAGTTCGCTTCCCTTCCTGGGAGCCAACGCGGGGGACCCAAAGTCCTCAACAGAGTTGAGGCTGGGGCGAACGGCCGGACCGAGTATCGGGATGGCCCAGGTCACTTCCATGACCGAGCCCGTCAGCTAACCTCGTCGGCATTTGGAAGGGCGATCCTCTAGGGTCCCGCTCGGGCGGGACACCACGTTCTCCCGGTAAGAACAATGCGCTGCGGGATTGTATCCCGCCGGTGCGGCATGCCTTCCCGCAGCCACATCGGAGATGGTGTATGAGAACAATGTTGATGATATTCGGGCTGAGCCCGCTGGCTACCTGGGTGGCCGCGCTGCTCGTGTTCATTGGGTTGCTGCCGCTTCTTCCCGTAATGCTGGGAGCCGTGTTAATCCGGGAACGGCAAGTTGGGATTGTTGTTAAGAAGTTCGGCGGCCAGCCTTTACCACCGGGCCGTTTAATTGCTTTGGCTGGCGAAGCTGGTTACCAAGCCGACGCCTTGGCGCCCGGGTTGCACTTCGGGTATTTCCCATGGCAATTCCGGATTCTCAAAGTGGCAGTGACAGTAGTGCCGCAAGGCGAAATTGCCCTCGTGGTCGCCGCGGATGGCGCGGCGATTCCCGCCGAGCGGATCCTGGGACGAGTAGTCGATTGCGACAATTTCCAGGATGCGCGCAAGTTCCTCGCGAATGGCGGCGAGAAAGGCCGCCAGCTTGGGATTTTGACCGCGGGAACGTATCGGATCAACCTGGCCTTGTTCACCGTGATCAACTCGGCAACAGCGGCGGAGCACGAGATGGTTTCGGCTCAGCTGCATTTACATCGCGTCGAACCAGACATGGTGGGAATCGTCACGACCCTCGACGGCCAGCCGATTGAGGCGGGTGAGATCGCCGGGCCAGCTATTGCCGGACACGAAAACTTCCAAAACGCGCAGGCGTTTCTGGATGGCGGTGGCCGGCGTGGATTGCAGGAGCAGATCCTGCTGTCGGGCACGTGGAACCTGAACCCGTGGTTTGTCCAGGTGGAGCAGGTGCCGATGGTGCAGATTCCGATTGGCTACGTCGGCGTGGTCATCTCGTATGTGGGGCAGGCACACGTGGACGTCAGCGGCCTGGAGTTCAAGCACGGCGACCTGGTGGAATCCGGACACAAAGGCGTCTGGGTGACGCCGCTGTATCCGGGCAAACATCCGTTGAACACGAGCGTCATGAAAGTCGAGTTGGTGCCGACGACGAATATCGTCCTTAACTGGGCGACTCGGACCGAAGCGCATCATTACGACGAAAAGCTCTCGTCCATTACGGTGCGGTCCAAAGACGGATTCGCCTTCAACCTGGATGTGGCACAGATCATTCACGTCGGCGCGCTGGATGCCCCGAAGGTGATCTCGCGCGTCGGGTCGATGCAGAATCTGGTGGATCACGTGCTGCAGCCGATTGTGGGCAATTACTTCCGCAACTCGGCGCAGGATTACACGGTGCTGGACTTCCTCAGTGCGCGTAGTCACCGGCAGGAGGAAGCCGCGCAGCATATTCGTGAAGCAATTGGCGCGTATGATGTGCAAGCGATTGACACATTGATTGGCGACATCAACCCCCCGGCTCAGCTCATGCAAACGCAAACCGATCGCAAGATAGCCGAAGAGCAGCGCAAGACCTACGAAATGCAGGAGGCCGCGCAGAAGCAACGGCAGCAGTTGGTGCGGCAGACCTCCCTGGCGGATATCCAGCACCAGGTGGTCGGCGCGGAGCAGGGCGTTATGATTGCCGAACTCCAGGCGAATGCCCAGGTGAAGCAAGCCACCGGCGAAGCCGAAGGCGTGCGGTTGCGCGCCCATGGCGAAGCGGAGGCTATCCGCGCGACGGGTGCGGCCAAAGCCGAGGCTTACCGGGCCGGCGTCGAGTCGTTAGGCTCGCAGGCCTACACCACGATGCAGCTAATGCAAATCGTTGGTGAACGCAACGTGCGCATTGTGCCGGATGTGGCTGTGAGTGGCACCAATGCCAGTCCGGGCCTGGTCGATGGCCTGCTTGGACTTATGGTCCGCAGCCAATCCAACGGGCACGGCGCGGCCAAGCCGGCGTAACTGCGCCAGAAAGCCAAGGCAAGGCGCCCGCGAGGGCGCCTTGCTCAGGTTCTTCTCCGGACTGCTTTCAAAATCGATAGCCGAGGATTAGTTTGATCAGCAGCCCGTCCGTGCTGCCGGTTAAACCGAATCCCACGCCGAAGTTAAATTCCCAGTCAGGGGAGAAGTTGAGGTCAATGGTGGGAAAGATTTGTTGCTGCTGGTCGGACCAAGTGCTGAAACCGCCGATCGGACCGACCGAGCTGTAATACTCGGCACCCAGCGCGACGACCTTGGTGAGATCATAGCTGATCTTGGCGCTCGGCGCGAAGGCCCACCCCTGGTTTGAATTCAGCCCTTTGATCGATTTTTCCAGCGCCGGATTTACTGCAAAGTACCACCGGCCCCATTGTTTATCGATGATGGGGCGCAGTTCCCAGTTCCACGTGTCTTCCGAAAAGGAACGGCGCTGAAACCCGACTTCGGTCGAAAGGCTCACACCCACAGGCCAATGCCACTCGGCCGGGACAGCAACGCGCGGGCGAATGTGGTCCCCAACCCATTCCCAACCATGGCCAGGCTGAATGCTCGAAAACACGTAAAAACCTGTCTCGAACCAGGGAGTGAAGCCGTGCGTGATTTCCAACGTTTCGTGAACCGCATGATGCGATGGCAACACGCCATTAATTTCTTCCCGCTCTCCTTGCACGGCGAAATTGCTGTGGATTTCAATCATCGTCCTTCCCATGGGCACGGTATCCGAAGGGTAGACCTGGATTTCGTAATTGTCCTGAGCGTGTGCGCAAAGACCGAACAACAGCCAAGCCGCCATCCGCACCCAAACGGCAGGAAGGGTGAAATACCCTCTGAGCGACGGTTTGGACGGGGACAGCATGGGTCCATTATTCCGCCGGTTTGGGCCGATTGCAACCTGAGCTTGCCGCAGGAGTTTCCTTACGCGGTTGCTCCTCGGTGACCTTGTGATGCCACGCGCGCGGGCTTCGCAAGCAAAGCAGGAACAGCTTCTGTTTTGGGAGGTGCCGGGAGTTCCTTGCGTCCGAGCTCGGCCCAGGCGAGCTCCGGTTGAGCGGCAATCTTCGAAACCAGTTCCAGCGGCGCTCTGCCGAGACGCCGCTACGGCGAGGTGAATCGAGCCTTTAGTTCTGGCCGTGGGGCCGTGAGTTTGGTCTTATTTGCCGAACCCGTTTTGAGGCCAAACGCATGAGCGAAAAACATCTGACCGAGCCGCCGTGGAAAGCGCTGGTGTCCAAGCAAGGAATCAAAGACATCGGTCTGCAAAAAGCGTTGTCAGCCTACGCCAGAATCGATGCCACCAAGGAGCCCGCCTCCGCGCTCGATACGCTCGCCGAAATCTCCGAGCTGGCGTTGAAGCTCAAGAAAACCTACAGCGCCAAGGAGGAAGTGACGGGCTATCTGAATGAAGTGCTGAAGGAAGCAAAGAAGGCAATGCCGGCGATTGAAACCCGGATCCAAGCGGCGCCCGAGGGTGCCAAAACAGCACTGACAAAGGCTCCGGCACCCGCCGATGACGACGAGGAAGAGGCCGAAGCGGAAAAATTCAAAAAGGATTTAAAGCGGCAGATGGTGAGCGCCCTGGCGCAAGTCAAAATGCTGGCGCCCTTAGAAGCTAAAGACCCCAAGCCACAACTCAAGTTCATGGCCTATGCGGCGGGGAACCTATCGGCGGTGATCGTGGCCCGAAAGGCAGGGAGCGCGACCAGGAAGCTGCTCCCGGAAATTGCGGGTGGCGGCACCGTTGGGAAGTTCTACGTTGGCGAATGTATTTTTGAAGAGAACGCCCACACTTTTGTTCTTGAGGCCGTGCCTGGTGGCCTGGCTAAAAAGCTGGCCGCAGCGCTCCAAAGGGAGACCGGCCAGAAGTACAAGGTGCGGGTGCGCAGTTCCAATGGTTCCACGGTTCTCGATTCGGACACCGACGGAGATCCTGATGCGATGGCCTCGGCCGCCGCCATGTCCAACACCCCCACGCCTCCTGCCGACTTAGGCGTTTTATTTAAGCAACGCCTGGAGGCGTTGCTGCCCAAAATCAAGGAAGCGCTCGCGGGGTCACCGCCGGCGGCGGAACAGATCCGGCTCCAAATGAGCCAGGCCGGCGAGTTGGCGAAAAAGAAGGATTTCATCCAGGCCAATGAACGCCTGGATGGAGTGGAAACTCTGTTGCAGAGCGGGGCCGAGCCAACCCCTGCCAGACAGATTCGCATTGCACCCGTTCCGGAGAATCTCCCACCGCCCAACGGAGCCGTGAAAATTAGCCTTAATCGGCCTCGGTCTGGCGCGGTGATTGCCCCCGCCCCACAACTGCCATCCGAAGATTTCCTGGGTTCCGGCGGAAGGAAGGTCACGGTTGCCAAAAATCCAACCGGCGGAGTTCGATTCATCGCGCCCGCACCGCCGGTGCGCGAGATCACCTTCTCGGGCGGGGGAGCCAAAGGTTCCGCGCTGCCCGGAGCGGTGAAAGCGCTGCAGGACAGCGGCGTTCTCAAAGACGCCAAAAAGATCGCCGGGGCTTCCGTTGGGTCGATGAGCGCCGCGCTAATCGCCGCCGGCGCGACGTCGGAAGAATTTAACGCGGTCGGGAATGCCGATGCGACGACGGCGCGCATTGTCGAAGGAACCGGTGGCACAAAGATGGGGATGCTGTTTGCCGCCATCAAAAATGAGCTCACTACGGGCTCGGGCAGTCCGCTCACCGGTCAGGGACTGGAAGGTCTCGTGCGTGAGGTGCTCGACGAAACGTTGCGCAAACGAATCCTCGAATACCTGTCTCAATGCGGCAAAGACAGCAAGCCAGCGGACGAAACGGTCGTCGAGATTGCCAAACGTTTGAGCGGCAACAAGGCTGGGCCAACCTTTCTCGATTATCGGCAATTGTCCCGGGTAATCCCGGCGATTAAGGAAATCGTCATTACCGGCACGTACACGGAAGAATTCAGCACCGACGCGCAAGGCAAGAAAGGCCGGGTTAAGGACGGTAATCAGGAAGGGCAGCTTTACGTCTTCGATGCGGATTCCGAACCCGACATGGAAGTCGCGGTGGCGGTCCACGCATCGGCCTCCTTTCCGTTCGCGTTCAAACCGGTGGACATCAAACTGTCCAGCGGCCTGACGGTGCGGTTTATTGATGGCGGCGTGATGAACAACACTCCCACTTCTTCGAGTATCGGCAATGAGCGCAAGGTGGATCCAGTTCCGGATAGCCGCGGGATGACTTTTGTGTTCGAAGATTCGGCCGGTACCAGCAGCGGTTTGCTCGAGGGTAAGGTGACTCCGGCGCAAGGCTTCAAAGCGAGGGTGATCGATTGGTTCGTCGGCTCGAACAATAACGCCGCGGAGTATGCGAAAAACCGGGATATGGCGGACCGCCCGGAAGAGATCGTGGTCGTTCCGCTAAAGATCACGCTGCCACCCGCGAAAAATGGCGGGAAAGCCCAAGAGATTGACATGCGCGACGGCACGCTGAATTTCGGCCTGTCCATGGACGCCAAGATCGCGCTCCAATCAGCCACGGAAAAAGCCACCAAAGACCAGATCGCGCGGGAAAACCAACCCAAGGCGGTGGAATTCGCCTCGGACTCCCAAATGTTCGTCTCGATCAGCATGGCAGATCTGAAGACGCTACAAGACAACCAATACAAAGGCGCGAACGAAGCCTTCGTCTTTCGAGAGAGTGTCGCCGCGACAATCGCGAAATTGCGCGAAGCGGTTAAAGCCGAATTGTCCAAACCCGGCGGGCGGGTGGCCAATCTGTTCAACGATAAAAACGCAAAAACGGCGCTGGACGAATTGGGCCTGCTCGCGGGCTCAAACTCCGACTTCCAAGGCTATGTTGGGCGCGAACTGAACAAACAGACGGACCTCGACACATTCCTGGAGGCAGCCCGCAAGAGCGGGGTTAAGGGAGCGGTGATCGAGGCGACTTTCCTGGTCAGCGATGCCCTCAAGGTCCATACCTGGGCTGATAACGTCCTTAAGGAATTCATCTACCCCAAGATGAAGTACGAGAAAGAAGGGGGCACTGGTATCGAAGTGCTGCTCATGGTCGAGCGGTTATTACGGGCCGCCAAGACCCCGGACGAATATAACGCGGCGCTGGTCTCCGCCATTAACCACTTTAAGAATAAATCTGATAAATCCATTCCCCACCGGGGGCATAAGGAGTTCGCCCAGCAACTCGAACGCCGCCTGATGCCGAAAACCGCTTGAGGATTCAGTCCGATTAACCAACCGACCAAACCACCACCCATCTCATGTTTAAGCGCACACAAGCACTTTACGCCGCGCTCGCCAAAACTCTTGGAGTGAGCGCCTTGCCGGCCGACGACAACGGCGGAGTCCAACTGTCAGTCGGCAATGATTCAAGCGTGATCCTCTTCGCCGAGGACGAATTTACCCTGATGCTCGTATCGCCGGTCATGCCGTTGCCAAAAAATCTGGATTACGGCGCCATCCTTTGGCTGCTGCGCCGCAACTTCTACGACAGCCCCATCGCACCCTTCCGTGTTTCTTGTGATATCGCGGGCAGCATTACTGTCTGGGGACGCGTGCCGATTGAAGGCATGACCGGCGAGGCATTGGCGGGTTTGATCCACTCACTGGCGGCCGAATCGAACTTCATCCGGCAAGAGCTTAAGGTGGATTAGGAAGTCACGATGCACCGCTTCTACAGGGTGTCCGCTGAGCTCCAACCCCCGGCTGGGGAGTCAGCGATCTCGCGCGCAACGTCGTCATGAGCCTGGACCTTAAGGTTTGCTAAAGGAGCCATTTCTGCTACTCGTGTTTTGTGCAGTATTTTGTCCAGCACAGCGAGTTGCGTGACCTCTACGAGAAGGTCGCGGCCGGGGAGCGCATCTCTGAGTCCGAGGCGTTGCGCTTGTTCGAGAGCAAAGATTTGAATGTTGTCGGTGCGATAGCCGACCTGGTGCGCCAACGCAAAACGGGAGACCGGGCCAGTTATATTCTCAACTGCTACATCAATTATTCGAACTATTGCATTTTGAGCTGCCAATTCTGCGCCTTTGCGCGGAAGAAGCGCGACGCCGACGGTTTTCAATACAGCATCGAAGAGATCGTTGAAAAAGCACGACCGGCTTTAAAGCTGGGTATCACGGAGTTGCATATTGTGGGCGGGTTGCACCCGTCGCTGCCCTTCACGTATTACACCGGCATGCTGCGCGCGCTCAAGGCGCTGGATGCGCGGCTGCAGTTGAAGTGCTTCACCGCCATCGAAATCCTCCACCTCGCCTGGCTGGCGAAGAAGTCGGTCGCCGATACTCTGGTGGAGCTCAAAGCGGCGGGGTTGGATTCGTTGACGGGCGGCGGGGCCGAGATATTCCGGCCGGCGGTGCGCTCGGCGATTGCCAAAGGCAAGGAATCAGCGGAGGAATACCTGGAGGTGCACCGCACCTGGCATCGAATGGGCGGGCGCAGCACCTGCACGATGCTATACGGCCACGTCGAATCGCTCGCCGATCGAGTGGACCATCTTCGGCAGCTACGCGCACTCCAGGATGAGACGGGCGGCTTTGTGGGTTTCGTGCCCTTGGCGTATCACCCACAGAACAATAAAATCCCGGTGGAGCACGGCCCGACCGGTTTCGACACGCTCAGGACCCTGGCGGTGAGCCGGATTTATCTCGATAACTTTCCTCATATCACCGCCTATTGGATTGGGCTAGGCATGAAATTGGCCCAGGTCGGGTTGAGCTACGGGGCCGATGATCTGCATGGCACGATTCTGGAAGAACATATTTTTCATATGGCCGGCGCGACGTCGCCGCAATGGCAGACTGAAGCGGACATGATTAAAGCGATTCGCGAAGCCGGGCGCATTCCAGTCCAACGCAACACCTTCTACGAGCCGCTCAAAGGCGCCGAGACTCCCGTGCTGCGGACGCCGGACACCAGCGGTGCGGGTTCGAAATTGCTCGAAAGCAATCTTGCCACGGCGTAAGCTCGGGCCATGCCTTCAGAGGAGAACCCCAGGCTCCGCATGGCACCGCCCGAAGCAATGGATGCGGTGGCCCACCGGATCGAGCGCGAACAGCGCTCGGCCAACCTGCAGCGCGAATCGAACCTGGAACGATCGCTGGGCAACTTCCGCGTCGGGTCCGTTGGGTACTTGAACGCGGTGCCACTCACACGCGGTCTCGAGGACGAGGTCGTCTTTGCCACTCCGTCCAAACTTGCCGAACTGCTGCGCCGGGATGAGTTGGATGCTGGGTTGGTGAGTGTCGTGGAGGTGCTGTTTAATGACCGTTACGACATTCTGGATGGAATCGCCATCGCCTCGCTGGGCGAAGTCAAGAGCGTGCTCCTGGCCCACCGCCGTCCGCTCGAAGAGGCGCGGGAAGTCTTTTGCGACACCGCTTCGCTCACGAGCGTGGAGTTGTTGCGCGTTCTGCTTGCGGAACGCGGGCTTAAGCCGGCAATTAAGCCGCTCGGAAGCTACGACTTTGCGGCTCTGCCGGATTACGCATTACTGATCGGGGACCGCGCGTTGGATTTGCTGTTGGGGCCTCACGAACATGAGATTTGGGACCTTGGCGCAGCCTGGTATGAACTCACGAAACTGCCCTTTGTTTATGCGGTTTGGGCTCTCCGACGCGGTATTGAGAATAGTGCCCTCAAACGTCAACTGCGCGAAGCGCGCGATTTCGGCCTGGACACACTCGATTCGATCATCCGCTCGCGGACCGAATACAGCCTGGAATTCCGCCAAGACTACCTCAGCTGGCATATTCACTTTCACCTTGGTGCAGATGAGAAACGCGGGCTGAGCCAGTTCATCGAATTGCTCAAGAAACATTCGTCTCCGCCGGTTTTCCCGCCACGTTTCGTGGTGTAGAATGGGCGCGGAGTCCGGTTTTAGCTGGAAAGGTAAACCACGGATAAACACCGATAGACACGGATACGGCGGGCAACAGCGCACCAAAAGGCAACCGCCTCAAGGCGGGACTCCGAACCCCAACAAAAAGCCGGCGAGTGGTGCTCGCCGGCTTGCGTAAGAAGGTGAATCGCGGGCGCTTACTTATTGCCGCTGACGATCTCAGGCATCTTGAAGATGGGCAGGAACATACAAATCACCATACCGCCCACCACGACGCCCAGGAAGACGATCAGAATCGGTTCGATCAAAGCCGTCAGGCCGGAAAGGGTTGTTTCGATTTCTTCATCCAGGAAATCGGCGATGCGTTCGAGCATGTTGTCGATTTTGCCGGTTTGTTCGCCAGCGGTGACCATGCGAATAATCATGACCGGAAAGACCGGGTGTTTGGCGAGCGCAACCGAGATACTCTCACCTCGCTCAATGTCCAATGCGGCGGCCCTAATCGCCCGTTCCATGACGACGTTGCCAACCGTCTGTGAGACAATCTGCAGTACTTCGAGAATCGGAACACCGCTCCGAACCAGCGAAGCTAAGGTCCGGGTGAAACGGGCGAGGCAGATCTTGTGAGCAATCGAACCGAAGATGGGCAGTTTGATGCGGTAAGTATCCCAAAAGGTCCGGCCAGTCGGTGTTTTTATAAAGTAGAACCAGGCGTAAACCGCGCCACCGCCTCCGAGCAGAATCACAATAATAAACTTCTGCACAAAATGGCTTAGATCGATCAGGAACTGAGTCGGGGCAGGCAACTTCGCGCCGAAACTGCTGAAGATCTCGCCGAAGACAGGCACTACCTTGACCAACAGGAAAATCGTGATGAGAATCGCGACAACAGTCACCACGGTCGGATACATCATTGCCGATTTGACCTTCTTGCGGAGACGCGCCGCGTTTTCCAGGTAAACGGCCAGGCGCGAAAGAATTTCGGCTAGCAAGCCGCCTTTTTCACCCGCGGCTACCATGCAGACGTACAGCCGGCTGAAAGCTTTTGGATGCTTCTGCAACGCCTCGGAGAAGCTGTCCCCGCCTTCGACTCGAGTGCAGATGTCCTTAATGACATCCCGCATCACTTTATTGGTCGTTTGTTCAGCCAACGCTTGAAGCGACTGTACCATGGCCAGACCGGCATCAATCATCGTGGCCAATTGCCTCGTAAAGACGACCAGGTCTGCGAGCCCAACTTTGCCGCCGCTGGTTCGTCCTTTTTTGCCGATCTTTTCCTGGATCGAGACGACCAGCAGGTTGCGGTTAAGCAGCGCGGCAATGGCCGCCTGCTCGGTTGCGGCTTCAATTGAACTGCGGATCTCACGGCCGGTGGCCGTTTCCCGGGCGACATAAGAATAGGCAGACATATCAGTGCAGAAATGCGTGGTGGAAAGCCTGGGCTTTGAACTTCAAAATAAATGCTGGAGCGTTGTACAAAACGGTAACCATTTCGAACAACAGGGAAGCACTCTTTGTTCCAGCAAAGCCTTTGGCAGCCAGATCTGCCACTGGGTCAGGAAGGGCGAAATGGATTTTCGGGCTCGGGGAAAGGCCACTGAGAGCCCTTACGGTTCTCGTTAACGTTACAAGTACCCCTCGCCGCGTTTTCCGAAAAAAGTGTCCACCCTCTTGTTCTTGAACCTAAAATCCCAGATCGCGCCCCCCAAGAAACTGTGGTTGCCTCATTTATGTACAACTCCAAGGGTAAAAACTGGGAAAAAACTAGTTGTCACAGGTGGCTTGTTTGCTATGAATGCCCTTCAGTGCACCGCTTCTTGGTGCCGAGGGTAAACAGGATTTGCCCTCTTCGAACGCAGGTTCAGACACAGAATTAGAAAACAAATAGAGAACCATAACATCGGAGGAACTATGAAGTTTAACAATTGGACAGTCGCCCTGGCTTCACTCGGAGTGGTGAGCCTGGCGTCGGCCGTCAAAGCGGAGGAACAGCCCAGTTCGGTCATGACGGCGCTGGCTTCGACGACGCTGAGCGGCTACGTGGACACGTCAGCCCATTGGAACCTGGGCACCGGCAACACTTACGTGCCGCCTTATAAATTCAATTCGCCCAGCAAGTCCGACGGTTTCAACCTGGACGTAGTCCAGGTTCGCATCGAGAAACCACTCGATGAGGCCGAGTGGGCTGCCGGGTATCGGGTGGATTTATGGGCCGGGCCCGATGCCAACGTCTTGGGAACCCAGTCCGTTTTATCGACCGGCAAAAGCGATTTTGCGCTTCGCCAGGCCTATGTGTCCTTGCGCATGCCCGTCCTCAACGGGATTGATTGGAAAGTGGGCGTGTTCGACAGCGTCCTCGGATACGAATCGGTCGAATCGCCCAACGACCCGAATTACACCCGCTCGTACGGGCATTCGATCGAACCACAAACGCATACCGGAGTTCTGGCGAGCTACCGGTTTAATGACATCGTGAGCGCCTCGGTAGGCATCGCTGACACGACTGGCCCGTCGATCAACAGTCGCGCTTTCACGCCGGTTCAAACGAGCAATCCTTACGCTGAATCTTACAAGACCTATATGGGTTCCGTAGCTATTACGGCTCCGGATAGCCTCGGGTTTGCCTCGGGATCGACGCTCTATGGCGGCGTGGTCAACGGGTTCAACAATTCCGTGCTCGGCTCGGGATTAGGCATGCCCACTCTCAACGCCTACGTCGGAGGTACGTTGGGAACTCCGATTACCGGGCTGCGCCTCGGTGCCGCCTGGGACCTGCTGAACATTGACACCCGCGTTGCGGGGGCCAAACAGGAGGCCGATATCTGGACGCTCGCCGGCTATGCTTCCTTCCAAGCCACGGAAAAGCTCAGCTTCCACGGTCGGTTCGAGTACGCCACCGGCGACATCGATCAGGGCTTCGGCGGCTTGGGTCTGGGAAACTTCGGACGCAATAATGCGATCTATGCCGCGACGGCCACCGCCCAATACGATCTGTGGAAGAACGTAATCAGTCGGCTGGAGTTCCGCTGGGATCACGTGGAACACGGGATGGCCTTCGGCGGTGCCGATCCGGTCACAGGCGCGCCAACTCGCAGCAACTCATTCCTGCTCGCTGCGAACGTCATTTACAAATTCTAGTTCTCTCGAGCGTTGACAGTCTGAGCCCCTCTCCGCAAAAGGGAGGGGCTCTTTTGTTTTGGAGTAGCGCCCTTTTTGACAGGTGCTTAGGAAACGTGAACGAATACAGACTGGCCAAATTTGACCAGCCCGCTTAAAAATCACCTCAGCTTTCTGATGAGTCCAAGTTTGATGAATTTTATAAATATTTAACTTGCACCCGGTTGGGCAACATGGCTTTGATTTGGCATAGCAAGTGCCCTGTCGGCGCAGATGCTCTGCGGCTGTACTGGTCACCAACTCGACAGGTGCGCTGCAAATCACGAACAAAACAAAACCAATCCAAATACAAGAATCATGAAGTGTAATGCATGGACGTTAGGTTTGCTCAGTGCCGGGCTGGTGAGCTTGCCGGCAGTGATGCACGCGGAGGAAAAACCGAGTTCCGTTTTGACTGCCCTGTCTGCCACAACGCTCAGCGGGTACGTGGATACCTCGGCGCAGTGGAACCTGGGCACTGGGAATGCAAACGTCCCTGGCTATGCCTGGAATACTCCCAGCAAAGCCGACGGTTTTAACCTCAATGTTGTCGAACTGAACCTCGAAAAGACAGTCGAAGCGGCGGATCAGTGGGGAGCCGGATACAAGGTCAGCTTGCTGGCCGGGCCCGACGCGAGCCTGTTCAACACCAAATCTCCGGTTGCAGGAGGCAACGCTGATTTTGCGGTCAAGCAAGCCTATGTGGCTCTGCACGCGCCGGTCGGCAATGGCTTGGATTTCAAGGTCGGCGTGTGGGATACGCTGATCGGGTATGAAGTCTTCGAGTCGGTCAACAATCCAAACGTGACGCGCTCTTACGGTTATTCGATGGAGCCGACGACGCATACGGGCATCCAGGCCACCTATCAGGTCTGTGATGTCGTTTCCGCCTCGGTGGCCATCGCCAATACGTACGGCCCGACGATCAATGGCCGCGCCTTCATGGGTCCCGCAAACACCGCCGCCGGAGTTCAAGGACCTCAGGCCGAGTCGTATAAGACTTACATGGCCTCGATGACCTTCACCGCTCCGACCAATTGGGGCGCGTTGTCGGGTTCGACCTTAACGGCTTGCATTATCAATGGATTTGATACTGCCATCGGCGGCAGCGGCGGCGCCAATGCCAATGGCTTCGACCAAACCAGCTTCTATGTCGGGGCTTCACTGGCCACGCCGGTGACCGGTCTTAAGCTGGGGGCGTGTTATGATTACGCGGCGCTCACGTCGCAGGCCGCCGGCCCGGGAACGTCTGAGACTTCAGGCTACGCCAACGCTGTCGGGGCCTACATCTCCTATCAGCTCACCGAGAAGCTCAGCGTGTATGGCCGCGGCGAATACGCCTCTTCCACCTACGCCACCACGTTCGGTGCCCGCAAAGTTGTGGAAGGCACGGCCACCGTCCAGTATGACTTGTGGAAGAACCTCATGAGCCGAGTGGAATTCCGCTGGGACCACGCGGCCGACGATTCAAACGCCTATGGCGGAACCGTTGCGGGTTCGCCGACCAAGGGCAATGCTTACATGCTCCTGGCGGACTTTGCTTATAAGTTCTAAGAGATTCAGTCGGGATCAAGCCCCTTCACAATTGGTGAAGGGGCTTTTTTCTTTGTAAAAACCTTATTGACTTGAAGCTTTTGTTTGGTAGTTTCACCCCTCTTTTGATCAGGATTTCGATGAAGACGCATTTACCGAAAGTGAATCTGGCGCAACGCAAGTGGCATGTGGTTAATGCCGAGGGCGCGGTTTTGGGACGCCTGGCGGCGCAGGTCGCCAATATTCTGCGCGGCAAAAACAAGCCCATCTATACACCACACCTGGACGCCGGAGATTTCGTGGTGGTCATTAACGCCGAGAAGGTGGTGGTCACCGGCAAGAAGGAAACGGACAAGAAGTTCATGACTTATTCCGGCTGGAAAGGCGGCGAGAAGTACACCTCGGTGGAACAAATCCGGGCGCGGCATCCGGAGAAGCTGATCACGCACGCGGTTCGGGGAATGGTGCCAAAAAACCGGTTGGGCCGGGTCCTGATGACTAAACTCAAAGTGTATAAAGGCGGCGAGCATCCGCACGCGGCGCAACAGCCCGAAACCCTCGCGCCGGCCACCTAGCGTCCCTGCCCTAACTTCATTCTTCTATGGCTGACATTAAGATTTCCGAACCAAAAACTCCCCAACACCTGGGGACAGGCCGCCGCAAAACCGCCATTGCGCGTGTGCGGCTGGCCACCGGCACCGGCAAAATTCAAATCAACGGACGGTCGTTTGAAAACTACTTTCCCGCCGAGACGCAACGCGTGATCGCCGCGCAGCCGCTCACCGTTACCGGAACGGCTGACAAGTTCGACGCGCAGATCACGGTGACGGGCGGCGGCCCAAACGGTCAGGCCGGCGCGGTGCGGCATGGGATTGCTCGCGCGCTGCTGACCGTGGACGCGAATCTGCGTCCGATCCTCAAGGCCGAAGGCTTTTTGACCCGCGACCCGCGCATGCGCGAGCGCAAGAAGTACGGCCAGCCCGGCGCTCGCAAGCGATTCCAATACAGTAAACGTTAATCGATCGAGATTTTGTGAAGCCCCGCTGGACCTCCGGCGGGGTTTTTTGCTTTAAAACACTGATTAACCCTCCTGTCTTTATGCAGAAACAGAAAGTCGCCGTAGTGGGAGCCTCGGGCTATTCCGGCGAGGAATTAGTCCGGTTGCTTCTGTCGCATCCCTTGGTCGAGCTGACGGAAGTGACGTCGCGTCAATATGCCGGCAAAAGCGTGGGCGAGATCTTTCCAAAGTTCGCCCACCACCCTGGCGCAAAGGCATTGCGATTCACCGAGCCGAAGGTGGAACAGCTTGCGGCCGGTCACCCAATCGTGTTCCTGGCGTTGCCGCACGGTGTGGCTGCGGAGTTTGCCGGTCCTCTGCTGAAATCCGGCTGCAAAGTAATCGATTTGAGCGCGGATTTTCGGGTGAAGAACCCGGCCGTATACGCCGAGTTTTACGGCCACGAACATCCGAAGCCGGAGTTGCTCGGGCAGGCAGTGTATGGTTTGCCGGAGATCTACCGCGCGCAAATTCAAACCGCTTCGCTGATCGCGTCCCCGGGTTGTTATCCGACCAGTATTTTGCTGCCCTTGATTCCGCTCCTGAAAGCGGGCCTGGTTTCAAGCAGTGGGATTATCGCCGATTCCCTCAGCGGAGTTAGCGGAGCGGGGCGCAAAGTGGAGCTGGATTATTTGTTCGTGGAATGCAACGAGAGCGTCCGCCCCTATGGTGTCCCGAAACACCGGCACTTGTCAGAGATCGAGCAGGAACTCGCTCTGGCCGCAGGAGAACCGGTAATGCTTCAGTTCACGCCGCATTTGATCCCGGTGAACCGAGGCATTTTAACCACCCTTTACCTGGAGCCGCGTGGCCCGACGCCGGGCGTCGCGGGCGCCAAACCCGACGGTGACAAGTTGCGGGAATGGGGAGAAAAAATAGCGAATTGTTATCGTTCTGAGTACGCGCAAGAGCCTTTTGTTCGGTTGCTCGAAGGCAAAGCGTTGCCGGATACAAAGAATGTAGTGGGGACAAATGGAATCGAGATTGGGTGGCGCCTGGACTCACGAACCGGCCGGTTAATCGTGATGAGCGCCGAGGACAACCTGCTCAAAGGCGCCAGCGGCCAGGCGGTGCAAAGCCTCAACCTCATGTGTGGTTTTCCTGAGACGACGGCCTTGCTTTAAGCAAAAACACGCGCGCAGATCTTCGAAGTCCCGCCTTCAGGCCGTGCGACAAGGGCATCGGAATTACCATAAGGCTCGATGCGATCCGGCGTTCGCCGGCGGCTCTTATTAAGGGCCCGAGTCGAGCACGGCGTTGCCACCCGCGCCAGCAATTCTGACGCGGGTAATGTCCCGAGGGGCGAGTTGGCGGGCCAGGGTGATTGAGGCATCCGCCACCACCTGGGTAGACTCCGGATTGGCAGAAGCTTCCTTTTTATTGTCATTCGCCTGGCGACTGGGAGAAGAAGTTGGATCGGCAATCGTGATCGTGCCCAGCTTCTCGATCGTGCCATCCGCCGAATGCACCGCTTGCACATCGTATTTACCCGAATCGAGTTGGCTCAGGTGAAGCATAAGGACGGTACCTTTGACTTCGGCCGAACCTGCGGCTCCAGCCGGGGCAATCGCTGTCGGTTTTAACTGAAACGAAACGGTGGCATTTGTGTTCGCGGCTGAGTTCGGGTGGGGGAACGTTTTCTGTTCCTGTCCTGTGGTGGAAAGATTGGCAGCGGAGTCTTGCCCCCAGCCGTGCAATTGAATCATCGCGACAGTGAACCCAACCAAACAAGTAACGGTCGCGGTCAACGATTTGGATTTCCTGAGACAGGTCATCATTTGTGCCTCTCCACACAAACTTACTACCGAGGGAACCGAAGCGTTCTGGGGGAATGCCCTACGTTATCCGGGCCAGCCTCGCTGTGTCCTTCGCGGACTTACGTTACGAGGGAATTTCGCGATGCGATCTGACTGAGAGTCTTTCGCAGGTCCTTCGCGCGTGGCGGTTTGCTTAACACGCTGTCGACATGGCCTGGGAGATCACCATCCGCCTGCATAAAGGCGCCCCATCCCGTTAACATGATGATTGGGGTGGCGGGCGATTCCGCTTTCAAGATCCGTGCGACCTGACGTCCATCCAGGAAAGGCATGCCCAAATCCGTTATGATGACATCAAAAGCCTGGCTCCGTTGCGCCGCTCGAAAGGCATCGATCCCGGTTTGACCCCCATCGGCGACCTGGACGGTATGTCCATCTGATTCGAGGATGCCTTTAACCAGATCTCTCAGAACGGGTTCGTCATCGATGCAAAGTATATGCATGGGCGGGGGCAGGGCCGGTTCGATTGAGTCACTGGCGTTCTGGAGCGGCGTTCTGGTGAGCGGCAAAGTGAGCCGAACGGTGGTGCCTTTGCCCGGCTCGCTCTGGACCTCAATTCCACCTTCGTGTCGCTCCATCACGCCGTAAACCATCGCCAGCCCGAGACCCGTGCCACGTTTGCCCTTGGTCGAAAAGAACGGCTCGAGGCAACGCCGGCGCGTCTCTTCGTCCATTCCTATCCCGGTATCGACGACCTCCAGCACTACGTGTGTAGGTCGTGGTTCTCCCTTCGAGGCGACCTCCCCCAAACGCGTACGAATGTTGAGCTTGCCGCCGCCGGGCATCGCATCCACTGCATTCAGGACAATATTTGTCAATGCCTCTCGCAATTCACTCTCCGTGCCCGTGACCTCAGGCAAATCCGGAGTGAGCTCAGTCTGCATTTCTACCACGAAGCCCTTGCTTTGGGGCATGTCCCGCCAACGCGGGCGGGTCATGTCCATGACTTGCTGAACCAAGTGGTTCAATTGGACTGCAAGAAGGGGTTCCCGATCTTCGCGGCGGCGATAGAACTCCCGCAGGCGGGCAACGATCTGAGCCACGTCTTCGCCGGCGGTCTTGATATATGTCAATTGTTTCTTTGCGCGGGGGCTCAGGTCTTTTTCGAACTCGAGGAGCATCTGGGCAAAACCAACCACTGGCGAGAGCGCATTGTTGATATCATGGGCAATGCCGCTGGCCATTTGACCCAGTGCGCGCAGCCGGTCCTGTTGCATGACCGTTTGCTGAGTTTGGCGGAGTTCGTTGTAGGCGGTTTCCAACTGGTTGTGCAGACGCGCCTGGTGAGCCGCCAGGGCCACGTGCTCTCCCAGCATTCGCAGGAACTCGCATTCGCCGCTGCTGAAACTATCGACCTGCGAACGAGCCACCACCAAAATGCCGAACAATTTATCCTCAACTGTCAAGGGCGCGCCCACGGCGCAGCGCATTCCCACCGCCGCCAAACCGCGCAGCAAGGTTGCGTCCGCCATAGTTGTGTCAGCCAGGTAAATCGTTTTACCGGCCTTGGCTTGTCCCAATCCGCTTTGGGCCAGCGAAATGGTCTGGCCCTCGACCAGGTCGAGCTTGCCAAGCTGTTTGGGATTTTGTTCACGAAGCGCCGACACAATGAGTTCATCGGTTTCCGAGGCATACAAGCACACCAGCCCGAGCTCGACGGGGAGATGATCCTCCAACTGGCGCAGGACCGCGTTGAGGATGCGTGGCAGGTCTTGGCGTTCGGACACGACATGCGTGATTTGGTTCAACAAGCTGATCCGAGTCAATTGTTGCTGCAACGCATCTTGAGCTCGCTGCCGCTTGCCAATCTCGGACTGGAGATCCCGAGTTCGTTCTTCGACGCGCCTCTCCAGTTTGTCCTGAGCCTGATGCAAAGCGGCATCCTGGTCCTGGATTTGCGCCAGCATCTCATTGAACCGATCGATGAGCTGCCCCAATTCATCATGGCTTCGCTTGACCGCTCGCAATGAATAGTTTCGCTGGGTTGAAACCGCCTGCGCGGTCGCAGTCAGCTCGTAAATAGGCTTTGAAATAATCCTTTGAAGATGAAACGACAGAAGGAATGTCAGGGGGAGGGCCAAGAGCATAAAAAGCCCGGTGATCTGTGAAAAATGCACCAGGCGCTCGTGGAGTTCCCCCAGATCCGAACTGAAGTAAACCGTCCCAATGGTTTCGCCTGCGCTGTCCACGATCGAGCGAAAAAGAACGAGGCGGTCCTTTTCAAATCGCAGCCCATCCGCTTCGGGCCGCGGCGGGACTCGTTCGTGAGCGGAGCTTTTGCGCGAATACTGGGCGAAAACCTTGCCATTCTTGTAAAGACAGGCGGAAAGGATATGGGACTCCACCCGCAATGCGGTGAGCACCTCGCGGGCATTGGCCTCATCGTCGAATTTCAGCGCCGCCGTGCTCTGGTTGCCGACCACATCCGCCAAAGTCCAGATATCGTGTGTCATCGACTCACGAAAGGTAAAATGATCGTAAAGGACGAAGGCACTGGAGACCAATAAGAGCGCGGCCAGACTGACCCCCATGATGATGAGCATGAGCTTTCGCTTGATCGAAGAGCTGGCGGGGGCTAACAATCGGGCAATCATTATTTAGTCTTATTAATATCCAGGTTGGAAATGGCGGGTCTGATTCCAACCGTCATTTCCCCCGTTGAAAGGATCGAGACTCTCGGACCTCGTGCTTTGTCTAAACGTAAGGTGTGAAAACGCCTGGCGGGCTTCAAACGTGAGCCATCGGTCAAAAGGCAAATGCATAGAGTAAAAATAGCATCTTTCACGCCAAGACCCCCCGTTTCTCAACGGCCGCCGATTAGGACGCCTACTTCGCGAGCTTGCAGCGGGTGACCTCCTGTTGAAGGGCGAATTTGGGCGAACGAGGTATCGTGAGGTCTCCATCTAAACGCGAGCCGGGAGGGGATTCACCGCAAAACCGGTCCTCGGCCAGGCCGTCCACTTGTCCGCAGGGGTCACTTTGGCATTGGAATGGGGGGCGTTTTCAGATAATCCCTCGTTATGCGCGAACGGTTTCATTCGATCTACTCACATGGATTTGTCCGTGCAGCGGTTTGCATACCGTCGCTGCGGGTTGCCGATCCGGAATATAACCTCGAACACACCGTCGCACTGGCCAGGCAAGCTTCCGCTGAACATGTTGCGGTCGCGCTGTTTCCTGAACTGGGACTCTCGGCCTATTCGAATGAGGATTTGTTTCATCAGGACGCGCTGCTGGGAGCCACGGAGCAGGCGCTGGCACGATTAGTAAAACAGACCGAGGAGCTAACGCCGGTTTTGATTGTGGGCGCGCCGCTGCAGTTCGAGGCCAAACTGTTCAATTGCGCCGTAATCATTTATCGCGGCCGGATTCTGGGGATTGCCCCCAAGAGTTACCTGCCCAATTACCGTGAGTTTTACGAGAAGCGGCAATTCACGTCCGGACGTGATGCCCTGGTCAACGAAGTCTTTTTGCTGGGCAACCGGGTTCCGTTTGGAAATAACCTGGTCTTCGAGGCCCCGAATTTCGAGGGGTTTAAGCTCCACGCGGAGATTTGCGAAGACATTTGGACGCCAATCCCCCCGAGCACCTACGCAGCGATGGCCGGAGCGACGATCCTGACGAACCTTTCAGCGAGCAACATCACCATTGGGAAGGCGGAGTATCGGCGCGACCTGTGCGCGTCACAATCGGGCAAGTGCATCGCCGGTTACTTGTATTCAGCGGCCGGGCCGGGTGAGTCCAGCACGGACCTGGCGTGGGACGGTCATGCCTTGATCTACGAGAACAACGAGTTATTGGCGGAATCGAAGCGCTTTGCCGACGGCGAGCAGATGATCTCGGCTGACCTCGACCTCGGGAGACTGATCCAGGACCGGATGCGCATGACCAGCTTCAGCGACTGTGCCAGCGATTGTCGCGAGAAGGTGCAGGCGATTCGGCGGGTGAGTTTCGAGTTTCGCGTGCCGAAGGGCGTCATTCCGCTTCGGCGCGCGGTGGGGCGGTTTCCGTATGTGCCGAGCGAAGCGCGCGAGCGGGATCAGCGGTGTTTCGAGGCTTACAATATCCAAGTACATAGTTTGCTCAAACGCCTGGCCAGCAGCGACACCAAACGCGTGGTCATTGGCATCTCGGGGGGCTTGGATTCGACTCAGGCGCTGATCGTGGCCGCCAAAGCGATGGACGGGATGGGGTTGCCACGCAAAAATATCCTGGCCTACACGATGCCCGGGTTTGCTACCAGCGAGCTGACCTTGAATAACGCGCGCAAGCTTATGAAATCGCTCGGGGTGACGGCCACGGAAATTGACATCCGCCCGTCGTGCGAGCAAATGTTCAAAGACATCAAGCATCCCTTCGCCCGTGGGGAAAAGGTATTCGATGTCACATTCGAGAACGTGCAGGCCGGAGAACGGACGTCGCATCTATTCCGTTTGGCGAACCTGAACCAGGCCATCGTGCTGGGCACGGGCGACTTGAGCGAATTGGCCTTGGGTTGGATGACGTATGGCGTGGGCGACCACATGTCGCATTACAACGTCAACGTTTCGGTTTCCAAAACACTCATTCAATATTTGATCCGCTGGGTGATTGCGTCGGGGCAATTCGACTCCGAAACCAACGCCACTCTGCAGCGGATTCTCGACACCGAGATCTCGCCGGAATTGGTGCCGCATGCCGACGGCGATTCGAGCCGGCCCGCCCAGAAAACCACTGAATCGGTCGGCCCGTATGAGTTGCAGGATTTCAATTTGTATTACCTCACCCGCTATGGATTTCGGCCCAGCAAAGTGGCGTTTCTCGCGCTGCACGCCTGGGGCAACAAGGATGCGGGTGATTGGCCGAATCTGTTGCCTCCCGAAAAACGCGTGCAATACGATCTGGCGACGATCAAAAAATGGCTGCGCGTTTTTGTCTTTCGCTTCTTCAAAATCAGTCAATTCAAGCGCTCGGCGATCCCGAACGGCCCGAAGGTGGGATCCGGCGGGTCGCTCTCGCCGCGCGGCGATTGGCGCGCGCCGAGCGATTCCGAAGCCGAGCCCTGGCTCAAGGAATTGCAAGAGAATGTTCCCGAATGACACTCCTAGGGTGAACTCCCTATTCCAGCGTGCGACCATTCAACGTAAGAATGGTACTCCAACAGATTCTCAACCGCCTTTCCAGGGAGGGGCGGTGCGTACGGAATGGTGGCCAGGTTACAAGTTGCAGGTTGCCTGGCCGTGTATCTGACCGCCGGAAGGCCGGACTTTGAACCAAGCGGGCCGAAAGGTGCTTGCAAATTGATCGTGCTCTCGCACGAACGGTGCGTAGCATCAAGGGAAGCATGACCGACGCTTACAATCGACTCCTTGAAGCCACGATCCAACACCTTGAAGGGCTCAAGGCCAGAGGTGTGCGCTTTGTCTCGGTTTCGCCGGGCGCCCTGCGCGGGCTCAGCGACGTTCCGGCCGCAAGCAAAACGCGATCTCGGCCAGGCTTTGCCGCGGGCGTAACCGGGCGAGAGCCGGCCCGAGCTGTTTCTACTTCCGACAATCTAGCGGTTGCGAGTGCCGATTTGGTCAAACCACCGATTCCACAATCCCAGCCGGGTGTGGGCGGCCTCGAAGCGAAAGCTGCCCAATTCGCACAGCTGCGTCAGCGGGTTCTGCCCTGCACCAAGTGCTCGCATCTCGCTTCTTCGAGAAAGAACGTGGTTTTCGGAGTCGGCGACCCCAATGCGCAGCTCATGTTCGTAGGCGAGGCACCCGGAGCCGATGAAGATGAGCGAGGCGAACCCTTCGTTGGCAAGGCCGGGGAGTTACTGACCAAAATCATCCAGACAATGGGGCTGACGCGCGGCTCGGTCTACATCGCCAACATTCTCAAGTGCCGGCCGGATACGCCCGGCCAATCGAGTGGCAACCGAAAGCCGACGCCCGAGGAAATGCAAACCTGTATTCCTTATTTGCACGAGCAGATCGACCTGATCGGTCCCAAGGTCCTGGTCGCCTTGGGTGCCACGGCGGTTGAAGGATTGCTGGGCAAGACGATCGGGATCACCCGGCTACGCGGCCAATGGCGCACGTATCGCGGGATACCCCTCATGCCTACGTATCATCCGGCCTACTTGTTGCGCAACCAGGCCTTGAGCGAAAAACGGCGCGTGTGGGAAGACATGCTGCAAGTCATGGAGCGCCTCGGGCTTAGCATCAGCGAGAAACAGCGCAACTACTTCCGATGACGAGTTGATGTCGGCGCGTGGACTTCCCTGTCCAATGACACCGGGATTTTGGTTGGTATCCCGGAGGGATGAATGAGAAAGTCCCAACGTTTCAACGTTGGGTTTGGCGTTAGAGACGTCCACGAGTTCCGAAGGGACGGCCGGTGATGCGCTTCGGGACAAGGCCTCTGCATTCATGCGGGAATCAAATCCTGGTGGCGGGTTCGCCCGGACGCGCCCATGAGCGGCGTGGATTCCGGATAGCTTTTCGATCAAATAAACCGCATTTTTAGGCCATGGTTAAAATCACCTATTATCTCGAAGTGATTTCTTCGTGGTGTCATTGGGCGGAGCCGGCTTGGAGCCGTCTCAAAGAGGATTACCACGGACGAGTCCAGTTCGATTGGAAAATAGCGTTGATGCCGGCGGAAGGTTACCCGGTGTCGAGGGCCCAATGTGATTGGTTCTACCGTCGGAGCGGCTCGGTGATGCGCTCGCCGTACATGCTGAATTCCGGCTGGCTCGAGCCGGATATTAGACAGTACCTGGCGCCGAACTATGTGGCCCTGGCCGCCCGGCAGTTAGGCATGACCGATGATCGCGTGCGTTTGGCTATCGCGAATGCCGGTGTGCGCGACGGCAAAAAGGTGGGACGGTGGGACGTGGCGGTTCAGGTCGCATCAGCCGTAGGAAAACTGGACAGTACAAAGCTGCTCGCCCTTGCCCAATCCCCCGAGATTGCTGCAGCTGCCCAGGCGAGCACAGCGGAGTTTTACGCGCTACAGGTCAACCAACGTCCCACTTTTCTGATTGAAAATGCCATTGGCGACCGGTCGGTGTTTTCCGGCATAGTGCGCGTGGAACCATTGGCGGCGGCCATTGACGCGCTACTGCACGATCAGGCGGCCTACGACTCGTGGAAGGCCCACTTCGGCGAAGTCCCTGCCCAATGAGGCTCGGCACCGCCTTCGGTGGAGGCGCGACCCCATGGGAGCCAACCTCGCGGGCAAAGTTGTATTAATCACTGGCCCTTCCGGCGGGATTGGGTCAGGGATAGCAAAGAAAACGTGCGGAACCGGATTCGATCGCTAGCGCCGCAGTCCCGATTGCTTTACCTGGGGTTTGCCTTTCCTCCCGGTGTGGCTGCGCTGCATCCGGGGATTAACCCGGCGGGACACGCGCTGGAAACCAGGCTGCTGGGCGAGTTGCGCAGTCAATTCGAGGTGCGCTCTGCCGGGATACTGCCGTTATTCCCTCCGATGCTCGAAGGCGCGGATCCGGCTTCAGGTGTGGCGCACGATTTGGTCCTGCTGGAAAAGCCGCCGGAATTGTTCCATCGCTATCGTTCGCTGGCTTGTCTGAAAGCGCAGTATCGGCGCTGGGTCGCCGAAGGGTGGGTGCCGGACGTTGTTTTGGTCTACAATCTCTCGCCAATTTATAATCAGTTCCTGCTTTGGCTCGGGCGCAGGCCCAAATGTCCGAAGCTGGTTTTAATGCTGTTAGACAGCCCGAACCTGGGCGTGCCAAGCCAACCGTGGAAAAGGTTCCGGCGACGCTTTAAGCCAATGCACACTCCGGATGGCGAGATGCTCTCTCAATTCGACGCCTGCATCGGGTTGAGCAAGGCGACCGAGAAATATTTTCGCCCGGGAAACGTGCCTTTTCTCTGGATGCCGGGCGCTTGTATTCCGTCCCGAGCGGTGAGCGGCGAGGGCGTGGGGTTCGCGCCGCGAAACGATTCGCTGCGACTGGGTTACTTTGGGGCTCTCGGAGATCACGCGGGAGTGCAGCCCTTGGTTGAAACCGTGCTCGAAACGGACTTCCCTGGCACCTTGGAAATCTGCGGGTATGGCCGCCTGACCGAGCAGTTGGCCGGTTTAGCAGCGGCCAATCCGCGCCTGGTATTCCATGGCTTGCAGACTCCGGACCGCTGCTTGGCGTTTGGCCGCTCGTGTGACGTGCTGGTTAATCCGCGTCCGCCAAGCCACGGGAACGAGAATAATTTCTCGTCCAAGCTGTTTGATTACGCGCTGGCTGGGCGCGCCATTTTGACGAGCAACCTTTCGGGCGTCGAAGACGTGCTGGGGCCGGAGGCCTTTTATTTCGAGGCGCAGGAGTTCCGCGCAAGCCTGCGGCAGGCACTCCACACGCTGGCGCGAATACCTCGCCCTGAACTGGACCGTCGGGGCGCCGCCGTTCAGCTGCGCGTGACCTCCGAATTTTCCTGGGCCCGACAGGGTGCTCGCGTGGGGACGTTTTTGCGAAGCGTTTGCGGCCAGCCGACGGAGGCCCAAATTGCCGCGGCTTAAGCCTGGAAAGTTAGTGTTTCCGCAGTTCCCAGCAGTTTGATTTGCTCGAAAAAACGCAGCGGTTGAGCAAACCTTGTTGTTTGGTAGCATACGCGTAGCGTCGCTGCAGAAACCGCAGTATTTTGCCGCTGCTCTTCAACCAAAATCCTTTCAGCGCTCCCGGAGGGTGGCCGCCATTGGCGATGAAGGATTGTTTGGCCTGACGGAGATATTCCTGCATCTGGACGGCAGTTTTTTGTCTTTCATGGCGCCGAAATCCTGCCAGAGGCACCGCCACGGAATAGAGTTCGGCTTGCCGGGCAAACTTCATCCACAAATCGAAGTCCCCGGCCAAGGACCATTTGGCATCGATGCGTCCGCCGATCTTTTCCCAAAGGGACCGGCGCCAAAAAGTCGATTCCTGCTGGATAAAGGTCGTTGAAGGCCACCGGCCGCCGAGCAAAGTGCCGCCCTGAAGGATCTGCTGCCGGGAGAAGCCCGGATGCAGGTCGCAGCTGACCGGCTGGCCGCGCTCGTCCCAAAAAAGATGGCAGAGCGAAGTGATCCATTCGACTTGGGGCAGCCCGATGGCCACATCCGCCAGGGTGGCAAAGGTCCAGGGAAGATACTTGTCATCAGAGTTAAGCCAGCCCATGATTTCGCCCGAGGTATGAGCAAAGCCTTTGTTGATGGCATCGTACTGACCCGCGTCGCCCTGGCTGACCCACCAGGCCAGGCGAGGAGCGTATTTTTTGATGATCTCAAGGCTGCCGTCGGTCGAGCCGCCGTCCACAATCACATATTCCAAGTTGGGGTAATTCTGATCGAGCACCGAGCGGATGGTCTGCTCAAGGAAGGCGGCCTGGTTGAAGGAAGGCGTTACGATGGAAATTCGCGGCGCCGAGGAATCGAGGCTCTTGATGGTCATAAGAACTCGCCCCCCCCGCTGCGGGAAAGAGCTCTCGGCTGCCTGGGGTATGGACCCCATATGGCGAGGGGTGACCGGTTCGTATTTTCCCCTGCGGTGTCCCACCCTGTTGAATCAAGATGCCACGCCTGACCGACACGGACCGCGAACGTTTCCGCCACTTGCAAAAACTTGGCTTGGAGTTGCGGCACTTTTTCGATGTCGGCGCCTCGATCGGCCGTTGGTCGAGCCGAATGAGCCAGGATTTCCCGCATGCCAGCTTTCATTTGTTTGAGCCGTTGATTGATCATTCTCCTGATTATCGCGTCAAGATGCAAACCACCTTGGCACGGCATCCAGATTTTCGGCTGCACAAGGTCGCCTTGGGAGCGGAGCGAAAACGGGCTCGAATGTTTTTATACCCGGACAATCTGGTCGGAAGCACCGCCTTGCCGCTGGATTACCGACCGCCGGATGCGCGGGTGGTGGAGGTGGACATGCTCACGATTGACTATGTGGTTGAAGAATTCCAGTTGGGCGTGCCGCAGGTGATAAAAATGGATACCCAAGGTTGCGAGTTGGATATTTTGCAAGGCGCCAAAAAAACTTTGCCCCAGGTAGACGTGCTGCTGCTGGAATGCTGGTTGACGCGGGCTTACGGGCCATCGACTCCGCTGCTGCTGGAAGTAGCTCAGTGGCTGCGCCAATTCGGATTTCATCTTTGGGACCTGGGAAACGGCTGGCGGGATGGCAGTGGCGTGCTGGTGGCGCAGGATTGCCTGTTTCTCAATGCGCGTTGCCAAATCTCGCGGTTGCAAAACGAAGCGCTGGCTTCAGCGTCCCCGCCTCAGGAACTGCTGTTGCGGCGAATGCGAAACCTGTTGATCGGCCGGCCATGAACAAACTGGCTATTCGCAGCGAATCGATCGAGGCAAGCGACATTTGATCCGTCATCTGAATCCATGAGCTTGAAGAAAATCTGGAGAAAGTTTAAGCGCGATTCGCGCAAACAGGCCACACGCGATGTTCGGCCGCTGACCCGGAACGCGCTGCGGGATGCCGATGCCATTATCACGACCAACGAGGTCTGCGACCGGCATGGCACCGGTGTGATTTTGCGAAGGATTTTCGGCAACTCGCCTAACATTCTTTCGATTCGTTCCAGCCGGCTGTATTCGGAGCACGCCTTGGGGCACGCGGAACTCTGTTTCGGGCATGAGGCATTGACACGAGCGGAGAGTTTTGAGCAGGTGCTCTCGGTGCTGAACGGGACGACGGTGCGGCGAGTGCTGTGTGTGCCGTTCATGGCGGACGAACTGACCACCGCCATCGTGCTCAAGGAACTTTTTAACGTTCCTCTGTGCATGTATTTGATGGATGACAATAATATCCATGCCCGGGGCATTCCGGATGAACTCATGCGTGAAGCTCTCGAAAAATCGGCTTTGCGCCTGGCAATCTCGCCAGAACTTCGCGACGCGTACGAACAGAAATATGGCCTCAAGTTTTGGGTGGTGCCTCCGGTGGTCGATGAGCGGGCGCTGCGCGAAAAAGCGGAAACGCCGACCGGGGCAGGTGCTCGCGGCCGAACCGGAGTCCTAATCGGGAGCGTTTGGAGCCGAGCGTGGCTAACTCAGCTTCGCCGGACCATTCGCGCCTCCGGACTGAAGATCGATTGGTACGGGAATACGAAAGCGCCGTGGCTGGAGGTTAACGCCGAAGAGTTGCAGCAGGATGGTATCAACGACTGCGGGTTTCTGCCGGAACCTAAATTGACGGAACGGCTTCAAGAATACCTTTTTGCCCTCGTCCCAAGCGGGACCCTGGATGAAGCCGATGACCGCCCTGAAATCGCGCAACTGAGTTTGCCGACCCGCATGCCATACCTGCTGGCGGCATCCAACACGCCCATGATTGTGGTGGGAAGCGCACGAACGGCGGCGGCGGGCTTTCTTTCCCGATTTGAGGTTGGCAAGGTCTGTCCGTACGAGCCCTCAGCGCTGCGGCAAACAGTCCAGCAGATTTGCCGGCCGGAAGAACAGGCCAGACTCCGTAAAAATGCGGCGGCCGCCAGCGGTTTGTTTTCCGCCAAAGGCTTGGCCGACTGGATCTGGCGCTCGCTTGAGGCCGGTGAGCCGCGCGACGAGCGCTTCGAACGAGCCTTTTGCAGGCGCGCGGGCGAGGTGATACCTTACGTCGAGACGCCGGCCCCCAAGGACCTGCAAGGCGATTTCGCGTTGTTGTATCAGGCCTTTCGGCGGTTGCATCGCCGCAACTACAGCCCGGATTTCATCATCGATGTGGGTGCCTCGACCGGAGTGTGGTCCAACACGGCCAAACGAATTTTCCCCAAAGCCCGTTTTATCCTGGTTGACCCTTTGCACTCGAAGTACGTGCGGATGAATGACTGGTTTTTCCGCAGTAACCCGGATTTTGAGACGATTGCCGCGGCTGTTTCCGATCGGCCTGGGGAAGCGGAATTGAATGTTTCGCCGGATTTGTACGGCAGTTCCCTGCTGCGGCCCAGCGACCAATCTGCCGGCGAAACAATCACGGTTCCGGTGGTGACACTGGACGACATCGCGGCGCAAAGAAAACTCAGCGGCCGGGGTTTGCTCAAGATCGATGTGCAGTTTACCGAACACCTGGTGCTGGCGGGGGCCGAGCAGTTGCTTCATCAGGTTGATGTGTTGCTATTGGAATTGTCGCTCTTCCGCTATGCGCCGGAGGCGATGCTCTTTCCGGAGATGTGTGAATTGGTGCGGAGCCTGGGCTTCAACTATTTTGAGGATGTTGGCGGATGGCGTTCTCCGGTCGACGGCACGATGCTGCAGAAGGACGTGTTGTTTGTGCGTGACTCGCTTTTTGTGCAGGGGATGCATAAGCCCGCCAAACGCATTCCGGCGCCCTCCTCCGCGGAGTACGCCCGCGAGTCGGAGTCTTCGGTGCTGGCAGCCGCCGCACTTTACGAGCAAGTGCAATAATAGCTTCCCCTCTCTCCAAACCGAAACTCGAAATCGGAAGGTCGAAAGAAATCCGAGGCCGAAACTCGAGTCTAAGTTTGGCCTGGGCTACGGTCTCTTTCTGGGTTTTTTGACTTGGCATTGCGTGCCGGACTCGCACTCTGACCAGCGTGATTCATCCGACGGCCCTCGTAAGTCCCAAAGCCGAGCTTGATCCGACCGTAACGGTCGGGCCCTATGCGGTCATCGAGGCCGGGGTGCGTATTGGAGCTCACTCGATCATTGGGCCGCATGCCTTTCTGACCGGCCAAACCGACATTGGGGAGCACAACGAGTTTTTTGCCGGCGCGGTCATTGGCGAAGCGCCGCAGGACCTGAAATATCGCGGGGCTCCGACCGGTCTGTCAGTGGGCAGCCATAACGTTTTTCGCGAACACGTGACCGTGCATCGCTCAAACAAACCGGAAGACAAGACCGTCATCGGTTCACACAATTTTCTGATGGCCAACTCGCATGTTGGCCATAACTGCCGCGTGGGCGATAATGTGATATTAGCCAACGGCGCGCTCCTGGGCGGACACGTCGTCGTGCAAGACCGTGCTTTTATTTCGGGCAATTGCCTGGTGCACCAATTCGTGCGCGTGGGCGTGCTGGCCCTGATGCAAGGCGGTTCCGCCATCAGCAAGGATTTGCCGCCCTATACCATCGCGCGTGGAGACAACGGCATGTGCGGGCTGAACGTGGTGGGATTACGCCGGGCCGGGCTTAGCGCCGAGGAGCGCCTCGAGCTTAAGCAGTTATATCGGGCTCTGTTCCGGGCCGGAACAACACTTCGGGCGGCGCTCGGTGCAGCGCGAAAAGGATTCTCCAGTCCGCCCGCCAAAGCTCTGATTGAGTTTGTGGCCGGGGCAAAGCGGGGCCTCTGCTCAGACACCGGTTGGCGCAAAACGGAGGAGCTTAGCCCTTAGCCATCAGGTTTGCCAGCAACAGGGCCATCTCGACGGCCTGTTCATAATTGAGCCGCGGATCCAGCTGTGTCCGATAGTCCTTGCTGAGATCGGCCTCGGTAACGCCGCTGGCCCCGCCAATACACTCAGTGACGTTATCTCCGGTCAACTCGAAGTGCACTCCGCCCAGGTGCGCCCCGCAATCTCTCAGAATCCGATAGGCTTGTTCGAGTTCAGCGAGGATCTTTTCGAAGCGGCGGGTTTTGATGCCATTACTGAGGGTCTCGGTGTTGCCGTGCATCGGATCCGAGCACCAGAGAATTTGCCTGTTCTCGCGCCGCATAGTCTTGGCCAGGGCCGGCAAACAACGTGCAACTTCCGAGGCGCCGAAACGAAAGATGAAAGTCAGCCGGCCCGGTTCATTGTCCGGGTTCAACACATCGGCCAGGGCCAGCGCATCGTCGGGAGTGACTTTCGGCCCGATCTTCACTCCGATGGGATTGGCGATGCCGCGGAAGAATTCAACGTGGGCGCCCTCCAGAGCGCGGGTGCGTTCACCAATCCAGGGGAAGTGCGTGGACAGGTCGTACCAGCCGGAACGTCGTGGCACTTGCCGCGTCTGAGCCTGCTCGTATGGCAGGTGCAATCCTTCGTGGCTGGCGAAAAAATCCACCCGATTGATATCCGCCAGGACGCAGCCAGTGAGGGTCTCCATGAAACGAAGCGAGTCGCCAATGCTCTGGACCATCCGCGTGTAATCGGCCGCGTGGGGAGATTTTGCCATGAACCCCACGTCCCAGTACTCGGGATGGTGCAGGTCGGCAAAGCCCCCCTC
>DASRFK010000180.1:0-17748 GCA_035651635.1 Verrucomicrobiia bacterium
AGCCGAACGCCCGAAGGGAAGAAGGACCAGGAACGAAAGAAGGAAGAAGAGCTTTCAGCAGAAGTTCGGAAGAAAAACCCACCGGAAGAAAATACAATTTCAAACCGGCGCCGTTACTGCATTTTCATTCCGCCGCTGACACTGCGGTGTTGTTTTGTTTTCCGTGGTGTCAGGGTTTGATATTGCCGCATTAGGAAACTCAAAAATAAGGGGCGGCAGACCACTGGGAAGGGTCTGAGGCACTAGATTCCTGAAATGTTCCGGACCCGCATCTTTATCGAGTAGTCCTTCGGCAACGAAATCAACCAACCATTCGAACTCCTGGTCATTCAAGACAATTGGTGAAGCCAGGATTGGATCCAACCGCGCCAGCACTGGCTCATTCGGGCCGCTGCGCATCGCCAGGTCGGAAGGCAAGCCTGCGCGAATTGGATCATACTTGCGTGCTGAAGTAAAGGCATCGAGATGATGACGCACCGCATCCTCGAGGCGCGTGAAGCACCCGTTATGGAAGAACGCAGGCTGTAATGCCACATTGCGTAAGGGAGAGGTCCGAAATTTGTAACGATCCTCCGGGCGATGCGTTACCTGCTCCAGCCCAAAATCTTCGTCCTGGCCTGGCCCGTCGAAAACCACGTTCCCGATGATCGGGGCGATTTGTGGAACACCGATAACGTGCTGACGAAAGTCGCTGAACATTTCATTGGCCGGTCCTGACACGGCGTGACATTCAACGCACCTGGCTTTGCCGAAAAAAAGCAATGCACCCTGCTTTTGGTTGTAGGTCAGGGCGCCTGGTATTCCGCGGGCGTACTGGTCGATTGGCGCGTCGGCTCGGGTCAGCCTAAACTCGAACTCGGCAATCGCTCTGCCAAACATTGGAAACGTAATGTCTGCGCCCTGGCCAACCTCCGTGAAAACCTGGCCGAAAAGCTTCCGGTAGGCAGGAATGGCATTTAGCCGACGCAACACTTCCTGGCGAATGGCGTCATTATCGCCTGGGAAGTCAAAACCAGCGGCCTCGGTGCGTTCGGTCGGTGGAATAAATGCTTGGGCCATCAGCAAATGGGGAAGGTACGACAGCGATAAGCCTTCAGGATCGGGGAATTGAAAACCCTCGCTGTTGTCGAATGGATTTCCTGAAAGCGAGGCAAAGCGCGAGTTCCACATGAGGTTTGAATAAAACGCTGTATTCATTACTAGCGGCGCACGGCGCTGGTTGCGCGGCCCATCGCGATCGGGTCCGACAATTCCGTTATTATCAATGCCAATGGCGATCGACTGAGTGTCGCCGAAACCGCGAGTCGGTGAGTGGCACCCGGCACAAGTATTGTCATTGTGCAACCCCGTGACGGTGTCAAACCACAAAAGGCGGCCGACATTCGCTAGACCTGGATTCAGCGGCCGTCCTAACTTCCCTTCAAGGGAGGATTGCATCCGGCCAGTAAATCCGAGTTCGCTCAACCGAAGCTGCAACGCGACATCAAGTAGAACCGGATTCGAAGGTATGGCTGTAGCGACTTGGCAAAACGCAAGTGCCCCGAGCAGCACGGCCACGGTTGCGCGATTAGGCTGCATGAAATTCATATGGTCTATCCGCATAACTGGCGTCCACGATGCTTATAACGAGAGGACGCCAGTCATGCGGACGCTCACGGATTAGATTGGATCACAATCAACGTCCCCATTAGGTTTGAAATCGACTACGACATTCCCGTTGGTATCGGTGTAGATCTGGACGATAAAGCTGACCCGCAAAGTCCCGGCTGCGCCTTCGAGGTTAAAATGATCGGTCACCGTCACTCGAATCGGGCTGGCGGCCAGGAGGGCACTCACATGATTCTCATAATTGAAGCCAAACGTGTTGCCCTGGGCGTCGGTCGCGCCGCCGAAGACCGCAGTTTCCAGCACCAGGTGGTTAACGCCCTTGACTACATTGTTATGCACAATGATGTGCGAAACGCCGACCAAATCTAATGGCCAAGTTACTTGTGGACAGGTGCCCGCACCTCCGCTGGGTCCGACTATCTCGTTGATCGGAACCCAAACGTCAGTTGTTTGCTGCGCTACGGCGGTGAGACTCGTCAGTGTTAACGAGGCGGCGCTGAGACTAGCCAGCACTGCTTGGTTGATTTTCATATCTTGATATCGATTTTTGGTGTTTGTTTGTTCCTGCGATCGTCACCTTTGACACGGTGGCGAAATCTTTGTAGATCAAGGGCGTTCGGATGGGAGTGTGCACCCGTTAGATGACTTAACTGGCAAAGGTTTCTATCGGCCGAGGTCGGGGATGCTGACGGATTTTAATCTGTACAGGTCCTGGTGATCTGCTGATCCCGTGACTGTTTGATTCTTCATTCCACCAGTTTTGGCGGCTTTCCAGCGCCAATGCTCTGCGTGTCCGTCTGCAAAAGAAAGATTAGCTCCCTCATCGTGACGTTGTGCGGGAATATCCAGCCACTGGTCCACATACCCGTATTTGTCGGCGCCGATAACGATTGAACCGTCATCAATACTGTCTTCGTGCTCGTCCATAACCACGAAGATTTGGGAGGGGGGCGGCCAAGACAGTTGTGACGTTTTGGTTTTATCTTCCGGGGTTCCGATGGGATTCTCAGCGCCCGAACCAGCCTCGACGCTGCCGTTGAGCCACCAGTTCATCGAATAGCTCCGAGTCCGGGTGGTGCCCGGCTGGCGCCTCACGGTCGATCGGTCCGCCGGGCAACGATACGGACCGACGCCGCCGACGTATCTGAAGAGAACGCCGGCCTGGATATTAGACACCGAGAGATCTACGACTGGGTTGCCGACGACCCAGCAGCCAATCGAAGCGCTCTGACCATAATCGCCAGGCAACATGCTGGGTGGCAACAGATCATTGTTGTCGAGCGTGTATTCATGCCAAGCCAGCTGAAGCTGCTTCAAGTTACTGATGCAAGCGATGGATTGGCCCTTGCTTTTGGCCTTGGCAAGGGCCGGGATGAGCATGCTGGCGAGGATGGCGATAATTGCGATGACCACCAGAAGCTCAATCAGGGTGAAGGCGGTGCTCTGTTTTTTGTTAGCGCTGTTGAGTTTCATATGCTTATTGGTTTCGGCTTCTTGCGATTCGATCAAATGAGGGGGCAGTCCAAAGGCGAACTGTGCCGTCGGCCGAAGAGGTTGCCAGGAGTGTATCGTCACTGTTAACGGCTAGCCCCGAAATGGGTGCCGAGTGAGCGTTATATTTCAATGCCAGGCTGCGGGTGGCCACGTTCCAGAACAGCAGTCCGTCTTCGCTGACGCTGATCAGAGATTTACCATCACGCGAAAAGACCAAGGATGCGCATCCGTATCCCTCCAGCCGTGATGCCTCGTGCCTCTGAAGATCATGAATGGTGATGAGTCCGCTGGAGGCGAGTAAGGAATCATCTCTCGAAAAGGCCAGTGCCCAAACCTCATAACCTTCGCCGTTGAACGCGTAGAGAAGGCGCTGTTCCGCCCAATCCCAAACCTTCACGCTTCCATCGAAGTAGCCAACCGCCAACTGTTGCCCGGTATGGGAAAACCTGGCAGTGGTTGCCTGCCGGCCGGCTTCTTTCAGTCGCTCCAGCTTGAGGCCCGAGTTCACATCCCAGAACGCAAGGGTGGTGGTACGCTGAGGCCCGCTAGGCATCCAGCCGGCGACTGCCAGGACCCGCCCATCCGGCGAAAATGTCGGCATGGTGCTTTCAAAATCATTGGTAAAAATCCTGGCCACGCTTAACGAGGCCAGGTTCCATAAGCGCACCGTTTTGTCCTCGCTTGCGGTAGCGCACCACCTTCCATCTGGAGAGAAGGCAACACCCTGGACAGCAGCCGAGTGCCCGCCAAAATTGGTGATCCATTGCCGGGAGCTCAGATTGAAGAGCGCCGCGCGATTTTGATGATAGTCTGCTGCCAGCAGCAAACGATCGTCCGCTGAAATGGCTACTGTGGTGATCCAATGCTCTGCTTTCATCAGGAGGTTCTCATCGGCCGGAGTCTGGAGATCCCAGATTCGAACAGTCTTGTCAGGACCACCTGTGAAGATCGTTTCTCCATCGGGCGCAAACGTCATGGCGGAGATATTCGCGCCGTGCCCGCGGCGGATAACTGGCGGCCGTTCCGGCTCGTTCAAATTCCAGATTCGGAGCAAACTGTCGCTGCCGCCGACGGCGAACGTGCGGCCATCCGGTGAGAAGGCGAGCGTACCCGCGTCAACAGTGAAGGTATGGAGCCGGGAGCGAGTAGGAAAATCCCAGAGTATGACGGTACCGTCGTAGCCGCGAGTGGCCAGTGTGCGGCCATTCGGTGAGAAAACCGCGCCTACGACCCAACCGCCATGAGCCGGGGGGATGCCAGGCAACCGAATGCCGGTGTGCGCACCCCAGAATAGCGCGTTACCGCCCTCCTGGCTGCCCCCGGAAATCAGCGTTTGTCCGTCTGAAGAAAACAGGACGGTTCGGCTGGGGTGTGGAAGTTGACGTCGCCAAAGATTCGTATAGGCGTGGCAGTCCCATACTTCGATTCCGCCGGTTTCGCTCGCCCACGCCAGGAGGTCGCCCTGAGGACTGAACGCCAAAGCATTTATCTGTGGCCCCACACTTGCCAGTTCTGCCAAAACTTTCCGGGAGGAGAGTTCCCACAGGCGGATGTGCGGGTCATCCGTGCCTCCGGTCGCGATGATATCAGGAATGGCTGCGCAGGCAGCGACCGTGCTGACGTGTCCCGCATGAGACAATTGTCCTTTTTGGCGGTAGTCTTTTGCGTCCAACAGCCAAACGTTTGTTCCAGCGCCGACCAAAAGCGTTGTCTTATCCGAACTGAACGCGAGGCAGCCCACGTCCCCGGGGACATTCAAAGTAAGCAGGCTTTGGTCCCGACACAGATTGGCTAGGAACCGCCACTCCACTCCTCGCAAGTCTCTGCCGCCAGGGGGTGGGACGTATGAGCGCAGCAGTCTTCGTGCGCGGGGGAGCTTGCCGTCTTCATAAGCCTGATGCACCACGTTCATATCGGCTGTATAAGCTCGAAGCTCGGCCTGTCGCCGCTGCCCATTGATGCGGAAAGCGGCAAGAGGTCCGCCGATAGCCACCGTCAGCAACAAAAGCAAAGTGGCCGCCGCCAGGGTTGCCACCGTAGCATTTTTCCGACACCAACGCCAAACGCGCTCCGGTTGAGTCGCCGGTCGAACATGAATGGGCTCATCGTCAAGGAAACGCGCCAATTCCTCGGCAAGCTCCCTTGCGGTGGCATACCGTCGAGTGGACTGTTTTTCCAGACACTTTAGACAAATCGTTTCGAGATCGATCGGGACGGACGGATTAAGCCGCCGGGGCGGTACCGGCTCGTCCTGCACCACCTGGTGGAGGACCGCGGCAATGTCATCCCCCATGAACGGGGGACGACCGGTAACCGCGTGATATAGAATCGCACCCAATGAATAAACATCGCTGGCGAATGAAACCTTGCCCCTTGGCTCTGCTGGTTTGACGTACTGCCCAGCGGCGACTTCGGGATCAGAACTCGGGCATTCCTGAAGACGGCTGCCTCGGATTTGCTCAGGCGGAATGTAATTCGGCGAACCCAAGGTCTGGCCGGTAAGAGTCAGCTGCGTGTCAGAACGGAGGTTCTTGGCCAGCCCAAAATCGGTAACGCGGGGCTGGTCCTCAGCGGCATCGAGCAGAATGTTTGAAGGTTTGAGATCGCGATGGATGATGCCGTGCTCATGGGCATGCGCCACCGCCAAAGCCACCTGCCGGACCAGTGTTGCGGCACGCCTCGCAGAAATAGGACCGTCGCGCAGCACTCGGGCGAGGCTCGATCCTGCGACGTAATCCATCGCAATGAAGTGCTGGCCGTCTTGCAGGCCGACTTCGTGAATGGCGACGATATTCGGATGACGCAGACTTCCAGCGGCTACTGCCTCCGCGCGCAGGCGCAACGCCGCGTCTTTGCCGCCCAACCCTCCAAAGGGCAGTAACTTGATCGCGACTACTCGATCCAGGCTCGCCTGGCGCGCCCGATAAACCACCCCCATTCCGCCGCGGCCGACTTCTTCGAGGAGTTCGTAGTCGCCCAGCCGGGCCAGCCCTGACGCATCGGGGATATCCCTGGATACATCGTCAGAGCCGGGGGAGATCCCGGCCTCCAGCAGACAACGCGGACAAAAACCACCGGTCAGCGGTGTGCCACAGGCAGCACAGGCAGAGTTAGGTGTCATGATAACCAGCATAACGTAAAGTCTCTATAGGCTGTAGAAGAATTCCTCCGGCGTTGTGACACAAAAAATTCCGCAGAAAATACTGCTGGGAATTTGACTACACGGCTAGGGGTCCTTTTGACTGCTCGAGGGCTTCAGCAGGCAATAATCCCTGTAAACGGTGCCCCAAATTTCTGAACCGATCCAGGGCCCAAAAGCGTGCGCTGACGGACGCCGTGGGCGTGGAGGATGCCGCGGAACAAAACGTGCCGTCACGACCAACACCGTTTTTCGAAATCAGTTCAGTTCCCGCCAGACATTGTCGCCGTATTTGCCTCCTTGCCGACCGTAACCTGCCAAAGCAAACCGGTGACGACATTTCGTCTGTAACGCGGGCTCCGGCTGCGAGCTTCACGGTTGCCAGCCAGCAGCGAGAGGCTTCCAAAAACATGGTGTTCCGTAAGGCTGGGTCCGGTCTATCCCACACTATCGTTCCGCCTTCTCATCTCCATGCTTTTCGTCCGGTGCCTTAGGAGGTGTTCCTTTCACATAATAGAAGGTAGAACCCGAAATCTGTCGCGGCAGAAGAATTAGTACCCGCGAGAATAACGGCGCGGCGAAAGGCTAGAAAGGAAAAACAGGGCGAGCGCCGGTGTTGATCGCGTGAAGAAAGGCGGCGCGCTTGATTGGGTCGCTACCAGTTGAGGTTCACAGCGTGGCAGTTGGGGCACTCGGATTGGCCCAATGTAGTGATGGGGTGTCGGCAGATGCGGCAAGTCCCGAACGGATTAGTGACATGTTTGATGGCCGTGATGGGATCGTCGGAATCCAGCGGGCTTTTTGTTATGCGCAGGGGATGAAAGATTTTGGTGAAGATGGAGGTGGCAGGGCGTTTCCAGCTCGAGGTGTAGAGGTGAGCCGCCGCGCCGAAGAGATGACCACCGCGGACCAAAGCGGCGACTTCGCTGAGGATTTCGGGGGGAAGGTCGGGAAGGCCGAAGCTGGCCCCGCAGTGGCGGCACTTCACCTTTGTGATCGTTATCCGGGACACGCCAGCAGCACGATAGACCCGAAGCCTTGGGCTGACAACAGTATCGGCAAGGTGAGCAAGGTGACGCGGATGAACGGCAGCGCTTAGCTCGGGTCAAATCTGCATGTATGGGAAGTTTCTAGCTAGTGACGCTGGGGGTCTCCTTTGCTCGCTATCGTGCTCCCAGGAAACCGCAGGTCCGATTTCTCTTTTACGCAGAGGGACGACTGCTGTAGCGCTGTAGCGGTGGAAGCCTTGGCCAGGATATAAATCCGGCTGTCCCTTCCACTCAGGAACTCTGCCTTCGCTCCATCAAGGTTTAACCGTTTGTCGGTTTGCGCCGCGAACTTTTTTGCTTTTTCCAGGGTGTTTCGCCGCGGTGTTTTTCGGACACTCCCCTCGTAGTAAGGAATGACGAAGGAATCGCAGAACTTGATTTCAGGTAGCTGAGGTGCCCTCGACTGGTTGTTTGAAGATTTTACGACTGTTCTGCGACTTGAAAATGGAGACGGTCACCGAGCCCGACTTTTCCTCGCCGACTTTGTTCCCTTCGTGCCCGTTCTGGCCATTGCCGTCCACCCCTCGTTTTAGTGTTTTGGAGTGCCGGTTCAATGAGCGGCCCTCACTTTCTTCGAAAAAAATGAGGGCAACTCCGCACCGGGATGCACGAGGGCGCAACCGCAGAGAACCTCCGGCCGAGAAGCCGGCGCCGGGTCAGGAATCAGACTCCCGGAGGGGAATATCTGTTGCCAGCTTGTTGCCAGCGAGGGGAAGGGTTGAGGAGTGACTTTTTTTCTGCCGTTCTGGATAAACCTCGCGATAATTTTAAATACTATTCAGCAAATCCTGGCTTAAGCTACCCCGCCGCAGACGCACCGACAACGGCTGGTTGAGCGGTCCTGGTCACTCAAGAGGGCCATGGGGGGGGCCATCACAAGCGCTCTTAAGGAATTGCTGACCGAGCGCCACCTTTATCAGTATGTGGATGTGAACCTTGCCTCTGTGGCGGCACAAGGAACGGCGCTTAACGACGAAGCCCTCCGAGGTGAACCCGGCGTGTCGCCGATGCCCACACCTGAGCTCCCGGCGAGCCCGGACGAACTGAAGAAAGATCCCGACTCCTGCGCGAACGTGACCTGGGCATTTGCGGGCGCGAACATCAGCGGTGCCATGAGAGACATCATTACGTTCGAGGCGCCCGGCATTAATACTTACTGCGAAACGTGTAAAGACCGCCCGCCGCACAATCCTGTATTCGACCAGTGCTCGTCCGTCATCCTCCAGGGCCACGAGCAAGACCAGTGGTATTACATGGCCTACGAGTGCCAGCAGTGCCATGGCATACCAGTGCGGTTCCTGGTTCGAAGAACGGGACTAAGGCTGAGATTGGCGAGCCGCGATCCAATTGAATTTGTTCCCGCGCCGCTCGCACTCAAAGGAAACACGAAGTTTTTCAGCGATGCCACGGTGGACCACCATGCCGGACAGACGCTGGCCGGGATCTTCCTCCTGCGGACATACATCGAGCAGTATTGGCGAGCACTCCCGTCAGTCCAGGCCCTGCTGAAGAAAAAAGAGAGGGTCACCGAAGAAGCCCGCGCAATCGGAGATGAAATGGGAGCTGTTTACAAGGACTCCCTTCCCAACGATTTCAAGAGCAGATTCCCTCTCTCCTTGATTTACACCGGCAGTTGAGCGCCGCGATGCACGAAGCGAAGGTGGATGCGGCTTTATTTGAAGACTGCGCTGGCAAGATCGCAGAGCACTTTGACGCGCGGCGCGTATTCAGACTGTAGCGGCATGCATACCATCCAGCCATATCCCTACCGCTTGGCAAGGAAAGGCGTTCCCTCAATGATTTTGACCTCTTGAAGGTCCTTTCTTTTGGCTTTTTGTCACGTAGCTCGACGGGGTGCGAAGATCTGGTTAAGTGCTGAAGTACTTTTCGAGCCAGCGATAAAGCGGGCGATTAACTTTCACGGGCAAGTTATTGACGATCCCATGTTTCCCGGCGCTATCAAGATAGACCTCGTGCAGGCAAACCCCCTTGGGGCTCAGGAAACGGATGCCCCAATGACAATCAGGTGCCCAGTCGTTTTGTCTCGCCTTAGTATCCACGAGCGCGTGCAACAGCTCCAGCCTCAATTCCCCTCGCAATTCTCTGCGCACAGTGCGTCTAGATAAGGCAATAAGATCTGAAGGGCTGATCGTCACAAACCCTGAGAAACTGTACGGCAGGAAGTAAACCGCGACTTCGGAAACTTGGGCAGCTTCAATATCCCTTACGATTTGGGGAAACGGGGCAAAGCTCGTCGTGCTCGGTGCGCGCGGTGCTTGGCAGCCTGCCGCAATGACGGTGACAAGGAAGAATGCTAAGAGTGTCTTCAGCTTCGACAGGGTCATGGGTTTGGTAGCCATTTTACATTCTCCCCCGGGTCCGGCCGATGAGTGAACCTTGTTGGCCAACCCATCCGCACTGCCAAGCTATTGGTGATGATGATGACGATCCACTAGACAGAAGTGGAGCGAGCGAAGGGATTCGAAACAATACTGGATCTGGTAAGCTATGCTTAACTATGCTAATGCGTGCCACTTGTGAGTGGTGGTTTTTCAGCATAACTAGCATAAAGTTGCATACATTTCCAAAATCGCTGCCCCTATTTGCCCCGACAAACAGCTCAAAAGGAATTCTCATCACACTAGTTCAAAGCGCAGCCATCTTCGATTGTGTGCCAACGCTGAAGTAATCGGTCGATGGTGATCCGATTGAGTTTGGACCTGCAAATTGAGGCGCGGAGATTGCGTCACAAGCTCAGCAAGGAGGTCCTACGACCTTGAGTTGTGATTAGCTCGCGCGAAATCCTTTCGGTGTCATTTTGCGGGTGAGAACCTTTCGGAGCCGAACGGGCGCCAAAACCGTGAATATGAACCTAGGCGGGAAGCGCGCCCGATGCCGGGAAGGCCCAGATGTCTTTGCAGATATTCTTGTAAAGGGTCTGCCGAGCGAGGATGTCGGGCTTCTTGAAGTGCGGGTGCGCCTCGAATTTCAAGGCTCGCGAAGTTGCCCACTTCGTGAAATTGGGATTGTTTTGATAGGTTATAGGGCAGAGCGAGCGTGCCAGGAGGTTTTCTTTTTGATAGTGCGGCAACTTCTCCTCGTAGGGCTTGGCGTTGTATGACTGGTTGGTCCCATTGGGGAGGAGCAAGAGTGCGCCGATGCTGTTGCGCCACACGACGAAGTCGTCTTTGTCCTTGAATTCGTCGGTGTGGGCACTGAATTCGTCGGCCCAGATGTGCTCCACTTCGAAGGGCTTGCCGCCCGGGCTTTCAAAGTAGGTTTGGAAGGTGGAGGTCATGCCTGCGCCCTGTTCCACGTGGGCGGTGATGCGTGAAAGGAGGAATTTTACGAACCACCTGTTTTGTCCGTGCATGTAAAAGTCGTCGAAGGCATCCCAGCTGGAATCCATGTCCGTCACTTTGGCTGCAAGGAGGGCTTGAAGGGACGGGAGGTCTTTGCTCCGAATTTCCTTCACGAGGGAGTACATCGTGTAGCGAATGGAGCTGGCCGAGAATTTTCTGAAGTTCACCGCGCGCTTGACGGTGAACGTTTCCAGGTACCGGGCGACCAGGTCGATCTTCGCGTCAACGGTTTCTGGCTTGTCCGCAGGAGTAAGCGGTGAAAGCATGAGCGGGTAGCCTAGTGACGATGCGATGTCCCAGCGGGCATGGTAGTAAACATGTCTCAGCACCGGGACTAGGTTGGCCTGGGCTTGGAGGATCCGGAGGTAGGCTTCGTGGTAAAATTTGAAGTCGACAGCGAGGAACTTCTCGAAGTCACTCGGGCCGGCCGGTTCGAGTTTGATCTTTGTGAGATTGTCGCGCACCCAGCTATGGAAGCGGGTACCAATCTTTTCGAAGTCCTCGTTTTGCGAGCCGGCTTTCCCAGGGCGGATGGTGTCCGCATAGCTGGCACGCAGCCACGCCTGAAAGAAGGTCTGGTCTTCGTTCGGGTCGAAGGCCTTTAGAGCTTCGATGGCCTTTTTCCAATCGTCATTGGCCTTGGTGCGCTTGGCGGGCAGAGTGATGCGGGAGAGCATGAAGCCCTTGAGCATCTCTGTCGGGGTGAGGTTCAGTCCCCGGTCGTTCATCGTCTCAAAAATGGTGTATGCATTGTCGTCGGAGTAGGCAACGATCTCGACGAGGACCACGTTGTACTTCAACCAGTCGATGAAGAAGGGCAGGATGATGCCCTTGATCTCCTCCGGGAAACAATCGCCGATGTCATTGTAACGCTCGGCCATGTTAATGGTGGAGGGGTCGTCTGACTTCTTGACTGTGTAGGCACCGGTCTGGAAGAGGCTCTCCAGGCACTGCCTGCGCTCTTCGACTTGGAGATTGAATGACTTCATTCCTCTGTGTTCCGAAAAAATCATGGGCTCGACGTTCTCGGTGACACCCAACTTCTTCTGCAGGTTGTTGAGGTAAATGAGGAGCAGGGTCAATGAGGTCAGTCGCTGCTGGCCGTCAATAATGCTGCGCTGTCCGTCCTTTTCGCTGACGACGAAGGGGCCGAGGTAATAATTATTGTAGTTCTCGCCTTCACATCGAGGGTCGCCTGCTTCGTATTCGTTAAGAAATGCGCTGGTTAAATCGGTGATGAGTTGCTCAATGTGCCGCTTCTGCCAGTTGTATTCGCGCTGGAAGTAGTCGACCGTGTATTTTTTGTTGTCGAGCACCTCTGAGACTTTGCGGTCGTGGGCTTCTATTTTGTTGGTAAGTTTGCTCATAGCGGTCCATTCCTTTCAGGTCGCTTTGCTTTGCACCTGGAGCTTGAGATTTGTGAGTTCGTCTGTTGCGTTCCGCCTGATCTCAAAGAAGCCGTCAACCCGCCGTCCGGGTGGGCAACCGGAGGGGTAAAGAGCCACCTCGTTTCGGTAACAATGCTTTCAATCAGGAGGCCCCCCTTGTGACCGGTGAATGAAGCTGGCAGGATTCTTTTGCTTTGATTCCAGTGCTCATTGCCGCTTGGCTCGTTTTATCATTTCAGGTTCAACTGTTTCGGAAGCAAATTTCAATACCTGCTGGGATTACGAGAGGTGCACGGCATCAAGCCATTGCCTGTTGTCGTTTTGAGACCGGACCCTTTGAAGGGTCGGGCGGGTTATTTTCTCGACGTAGTACATCCACCTTGGTCTGACGGCATTTACGGAGATTATAATTGGACGCGCCTACTGAGGCCCAGTTCTCCGGCGGATAGTAGATGTCGAGGCCACGGCCTACTTTGACGATCCAACTGCTGCCAAAAATGACCTCGCGGTCGTGGGCTTTTGAGGACCTGGACCATTCGAATTTAACGCCATGGTTTTTGGCCAGATCCCGCTTCAAGCTCTCAAGGCGTGAATCGGCTTCATCAAGATCCTCGCCAAACGCCGTGCCCGATTTGAGAATAATGTGCTTAACGGCACCGAGGTAAACGGCCAGAGCGCAGAAACGGCTGAAGTTATCGACCTGGTGACGGTAGCGAATGTACGGATCCTCAACGATGATAGACTCGGCGCCAGCCATGTATGGACCAAAAACGCGGTCGTATCCGTATCCTGTGGCACCATCCTCAATCTCGTAGCTGTTGGGCTTCAACTCAGAAGTGACGGATGCCGAAGCGATGAGGTTTTGGGGCAGTTCGAGGCCTTTGTCAGAGCTTAAATCAGGCAAAGCCGAGAGCATGCCAGAAAGGTAGTTGGTGACGCGGCCCTTCTGCTCATTGGTTGCGAGAGATAGAGTGGATTCGATCGCTTTCAGGCGTTCGTCGAGGCTGGACAGCAGCTCAGTCTTAATTTGGGGGTAAACAGAATTGGCTTGGGCGAGCAGTCCGGCGGCGAATGATTTGAAGTGTATTTCCAGGTGCTGCCTGAGCGCGGAGCTGAGTAACTGCCGCACCGTCGTGTAAAAGGTGGATACGGTTTCATTCTGGCGCCAGGTGGTGCCGGTTCCACGCACGTTGTGAACCTCGTCTCTAGCGTTTTGAATTCGGGTCTGGACTTCCTGAGAAGCGAAGTCATTGAGTTGTTTGAGGATAGCATCCCGCTCGCTTGGGGCTTGGTCGGCGAGGAGTTTTTCGAATTCACCGAGCACTTTTTGGTGCGCCTGGGCGAGGGAAAGCGCACCGAGCCCAGAAAGGGCGTTGGACTGCTCGACGGCAACGACTTCTTTCTCCAAGTGGCCGAGCTGCGTCTTTACGGCGTCTGAGAACTTGCGGAAGTGTTCTATGTACTTATTTAGCAACACTTCGATCTTAGGAAAAATCAGGTCGGCGACTTTGGCCTGGAGGTCGGTCAGGTGGCCCCAATACCCCCAGCGCTTGGTCTGCCAGTGTTTGCCGAGATCCCCCTTTTCAAGTTCGTGAAAGACACTTTCAGCGACCAAGCAGATCGCATCGAGGTGGGTGGGAACAATGTTGGCCATCGCGGTTTGCTCATCACCCATGGCCGTCACCAGCGTGGCGGCCTCCTCACCGAAAAAATTGAGCTTCTTCTCCAATTCAATGCGGATTTTAGCGATCTCCGCACGAACCTTCTCGGGATTGTAATCGGCTTCGATGGCATTGAGGCGGCCCGAAAATGCGCCACGAAGCCGCTGCGCGACGATGGTGAGCCTATCCGTGAGGATTTTACGAGAATGTTCAAACCGCTGGCTGGTGGAGAGGATTTGGTACAGGCGTTCCCGAACGGCCGGGATGCCGGACTTTTCCAGTTCTTTGTTGTCGTAGTAATGGGTTGAGATTAGGTGGATTGGCACGCTGTCGAGCTGCTCGAGAAAGTAATAGCCGTCCTCGTCACTGAGCTGGTTCGATGCGAGCAACTCGTCAAGGGTCTTTTTGACCTCGAGGCGGATACGATCTTCCTCTTTTCGACAAAATTCCTCGAAACTCGGCGGCTCCTCATCATTTTCCTGCGCATCATGAACCTTGGAGTTGTACGTATCGTCGATTTTCGTGGCGATGATCTGGAGGTGCTTTATTTGGCGCTGACGAAGCTGGCGGACGATGAATTCTTTGTCGGACTGGCTGTAAGAGGCCCCAGCTTGGGTGAGGAAGAGAATGGCATCAACCTCTTTGACCATATCCTCGGTGAGGCGCACACGGAAGCGCTCTGTATCGTCTAGTCCTGGTGTATCAATGAGCTCTATGTTGTCTCCAAGAATCGGGATGGGGGCGTGGACTACCAGGCGGTCAACCAAGTAATGTAACGGCTCCTGGCTGGAGGTGAACTTCTTTATTTCCCTGCGGAAACTGTTTTTCTCCTCCTTAGTTTTCCAACTGCTGGGCTGAATACGGTGGGTGTACCCGTTAGGACGGAGCCACTTGGCCGCCAGCGCCTTGAGGTCGATCTTTGGGTTGTGAACGGATTTGCCGTCCTTATCTCGCTTCGGCGGACGTTCGTTGAACTTCGAAAATCCTGCGTAGCGTTTGGTGTCGGGATCGGTGGGGTCGGCTTCATAGGCCTCGCGCAGTTCCTCCCACTCTTCCAGCGACACGAACTTGACCTCGGCGTAGGTGTTGTCTGCGTAGCGGAGCAGCGAAATGGCCGCTGTCTCGGGGCTGGTTTCGACGCCGGTCAGGCGCTCATCGGTAAGTTTGTTGACGAAGGAAGACTTGCCCACTTTGAAGCGGCCGACGATAGCCACCCGGTAGTAGTCTGGAATCTTGGCGAGGGCGAGGGCTTCGTCGAGGGATTTGATCTGCTCGTTGAGATAAGGGTGGTAGTTGGGTAGTTCGAAGCTTTTGGCTTCTTCCAGCTTGTTCCGCAGGACTACCGCGCAGTCCCGGATGGCGAGGAGAGGGTGAGAAATTAACGGATCCATAGGTTTTTGCTTTCTGAGAATTAGTCCTTCAATGTGATGGCACTTGCTTCAAGATTCAGGGAAAAGCGGCCCTTTTCGGGTAGAAAAGGAAGCAGAGCATTGCTTGGAGCGCCGGCCTCGCTGAGTTTACTTTTTAATTCGCTCAGGGTTTTGCGAAGCTCCTGTTCTTCAAAATTCTGCAACCGCGCGTCGTGACGCCAATCAGAGAAATCATTCGCGAGACGTTTCGCGTAAAGCGTGGCCGAGAATTCTTTTAGCAGATCAACGGCCATTGCGTATTTAGTTAAGGGCGGCTGTTTGGCGACCACGCGCTCGGCCAGGAACAACAGCAAAATATGCTGGGATTTTGAGGTTTTGATACGAGCGGAATTGACCTCCACCTCGCAACGACCGCGCCACAGTGTGAGCCGAGCGTTTTGCCTCGCGATCTCTTCCACTTTCGTGCGGCAGCGCTGGACCAAGTCGACAAAGGTTCGCGGTTTGCTGATGAGGTCCCGTTCGAACAGATTGCGGAAGGGCACGAAAGGGATATCCGCCAAATCGATCTTGCCATCGCCGGCTTCGTGCGTCTGGCCATCCGGAGTTTTCAATTTCTGTTGGGACTGTTGCGGGAAATAAAACCGAGGCGCCAGCCTTGGATCATCAAAGGGCTCATTCACCAGCACATGAGTGACGCGATCGGTTTCGCGTCCAACCAACGAAACACAAGCGTAAAGCAGCGCCCCCATTGTTTTTCTTCCGCCAGCGATCGAGACAATCAAACGCGTGTCGGGCAACTCGGTCCACCGCCGCAGTTCACTAAGCAGGAAATTGGCTGTGGCAGCGTTCTCTTCTGGTGTTCTGAGGTCGTCAAGGTAACTGCTGAGCCCAGTTTGGGGATCCGGAGCTTCCACGATGCGCGCCTTACTTAACGTCAACCTCGAATCTCGCTCATCAGGCGAACCCAGAATTGCCTGGCGAAGTTCCTGCCAAACGGTAAGGCCTTTGGGAGGCAAGGGCGTGCGCAATTCTCGCTCAATTGTCTGGTTTCCCCCAAGGGTGGTCACAATAACTACCTCGTCGGGGATTAACGGGTCCTTCTCTTGCGCCAGCGCCCATACGGTTTCGGTCAAGATCGCGGGTGTCATTCCAGTTGCGGCCAGCAGAACCGTCGTGGGCCGAGTCCCCGGTGCTGCGACTTTCTCCGCAATTACCGCTCGAACGCTCTTTGAACTAGCAACGGCAGACCCGTGCCGTAACATTTGTTTGGAGGGCTTACGCATAGATTTCTGACGCTTCAGATCATGCTGATGCTTCACTTCCGATCAGTCTTGGTTGCAGGATTGGCAGCGCCATTGCGTCCGCTCCCGGTATTTGAAGATGATGTATTTCAGGGAGAGCAGCTCGGCCCGCGATGCCCTGAACGCTTCCGTAAAGCATGGCGGTGTGCTGAATCGCTTTGTTGAGTTGTTGCTCGCGTTCTTTCCACTGACGAGCGAAGGCCCGCTGCTCAGCCCCCAACTGCTCCTTCAGCAAAACGAAGGATTCCACAACACCCTCAACGTGCTGACGGAATTCCACTCCACACATGTAATCATAGAGTTGGGCCATCTTATCGGCACGGCCAGTCTCCCTCGTGCGCTGCAAGGCCGTGTTGATGAGCCCTTGCCGCAATGCAGAAGCTATGGCGCACGCAAACGCCGGTTCACACACCCAGACTCCATCCAGCAGCCCAATCCCGCGTACCCCCTGCGGTGGGCAAGTGGTAACCAGGACGGCCAACTCGGCTTTCGCTTCGCGCTGGTCCTCTTTGAGCTTTTCAAGCCAAACCCCCGCCCAGTTCTTGGCCCGCTTGGCTTCCCAAAGAATGGCGCCACAATCCATTCCAATGTTGGTACGAACCCGTTGCAGAACGTCAGCCCCACGCTCGCCCTTTTTGATTTCGGCGATTTCGTCATAAAGAAATAATTGACGGAGATCGTTTTCAACCGTGACTTCAAGTGCCTCGCCTTGGAGCTGCATCGAGCCTTGTTCGGCCCGCTTTCGAAGAGCCTCAATTTGGGTCTGAAGCCCTTTAATAACTTCCTCCTTGTCCGCCAGCTTTAAACGCTCTGCTTCTTGCGTCTGCTCACGAACCGTGTCTGCAATCTTCTTCCGTTCAACATCCAGCTGACGTGCTAGCTCCAAATCCAGCTTTTCGCGAGCCTCTTCCACCTCACGCTTTTTTCGCAGCAAATCCAATTCGCCGTCTTTTGCCTTCTTGAGTTCGGACTGCTGCTCTTCAAGTTGGCCACGCAAGCTCTTTAGTTCGGCCGAAACCTTGCCCTCGGCATCTTGTGCCGCCTTGGTCGAGAGCTGCTTTCGCTCAGTTTCCAGACGGCTGGCCACCAGTTGCTCAACGGACTTCTCGCGCTCATCCAATTGGGTTTTCAGCTCTTTGAGCTTGTTCTCGCGCTGAGCAAGCGCTTCGTTTTGGTCCTGCCGCTGTTTTTCAAACTCTGCGGCCAACTCCTCTCGAACGCGGTGGGAGACCGCTTCGTGTCATCGGACGGTCAAAAGGGACCCCCACGGGTCGAAATGGGGGTCCCTTTTGAAAATTTCAGATTCCCCACCTTAAGGCGCTGAAAGCGCTGGGCGGAATGCTCGTTACCGGGCATATCCGTCGGCGCTATGGCGA
>DASRFK010000181.1:0-128674 GCA_035651635.1 Verrucomicrobiia bacterium
TCCAATAATCGCGTTTATAATAGGGATCGGTAAAATAGAGACCGCCCTGTGGTTGCACCCAGACATCATTGGGTCCATTGAGGAGCTTACCCTGGTAATTCTGCACTACGATGTCCTTGGTTCCCGGGCCGATCCGCCACAACTCGTTCTTTTCGTCTGCACAGGCCCAAAGATTACCGTGACGGTCGAAGGAAAGTCCGTTGGCGCGGCCGCACGGATGCATGAAGGTGGAAAGTTTGCCCTCGGTGCTCCATTCCAGGATCCGATCGTTGGGCTGATCGGTGAAAAACACATTGCCTTCGGAATCGCAGGCCGGTCCTTCGGTAAAACTGAAGTCACTCGCCAATTTCTGCAGTGTCGCTCCAGGGGCAATAACCGGGCTTTCGGCGCCATGTAACTGGAACACGGCCAGCAATGAGCAGCAGGGGAGGAGGATCGATCTCATAAGTTTCATTCAGAATACTGCCTCGGGCAGAAAAGCAGATTGGGGGGCGCGCGGCAAGTGCCAATGGTTGACTGGCTAACTGCCGTTGAAACATGAAAACGCTGGAACGAGAGGGAAACGTGAGGCGCCTTTGGCGCTGTAAAACGTTAGGGCTGCAGTTTCCCTGGGCTGGAGTCCTGACGCGAGTATTTCAACATTCCGCCCTATCATTAACACCGCGGCTTCTGCCGGCTTCAACCCTGCTGAAAGATATTCAAGCAGCGCAGGGCTGAGGCACGAGTTGCCCCTCGGAGTACATCAGGTACTTCAGCAATGCACCGATTCCGATCAGGCGGGTGACGGCGGCGCGTTGGGTGGGAGCGCGCAGCGCTTTGTAATGCACCAGCCGTTTTCCGACTTCGACAATGTACAGATAGCCGTGCTCAATCTTCCAGAGTTGTCCCGGCTCCAGCGAATGTCCGCGTTCGACTGCTTCTGTTTGCATATGAGGACAGACACTGGATCGGGCGATTTGTTGCGGAAAACTGCGTTACAAATATGTAATGCGATTGTAGAGGTGCGGATTTGACAAGGAGTGCCGGCGCACAGAGGCTAAGCGCGTGGCCTCAGACGGCAAACGGCCAGACCTCAGCAGGTTTGGCCATTTCATCACGCGTGTCCCGCAATTGCTCGCGCGGCATCTGTGGGTCTGGCCTTTATTGGCGGCGGTGGTGCTCGGCGCTGTCGGGTTCTGGGTGCGCACTCGGGTGGAAGGAGCAACGCGTGCGGAGTTGGCCTCCCGCCTGCAGACTTTGTTGAACGCGGATGTTGCCGCGCTGCGGTTATGGTTTTCCGAGCGCGAAGCCGATGCCAGGTCGGTGGCGTCGGATCTGACGATCCAGGAGAATATCCTGCAACTAGTGGAAATCGCCCGCACTGACGTGAGCGAGGAAGGCCTGCTCAACTCAGAGCCGGCCCGCAAGCTGGCCCTCTCACTTAAGCCCCTTTTGGATGCGCATCAGTACTTGGATTACCTGGTTTTGAGTCCCGAGCGGCGGATCCTGGCCGCGCCGTATCGACGGCTCGTCGGCCGGCTTGCACCCCGCAGTTATGAAATGTTCATGTGGCGCGCCTTGAAGGGAGAACTCGCCGTGTCGCGTCCCTTCGCCCGGGAAGCCACCTTGAGCCAGCGGGCCGAGGGGCCCTTGATGTTTGTCTCGGCGCCTGTGAAATCCAATTCCGGAAGTGTGATTGCCGTCCTGGCGTTGCGGATGAAACCCGAGGAGAATTTCACCCGCATTTTTTCCGTGGCCCGCATGGGCGAGACCGGGGAAGCCTATGCCTTCGACCACCGTGCGGTGATGCTCACGGCATCGCGCTTCGATGATGAGCTTAAGAAGCGGCACCTCATTCCGGACGCGCCGGAATCAACGGCGATTCTCAACATGCGGCTGGTGGAGCCGGCTGATCCCGCGGGCAAGGAAGGCCACGGTAGCGCGCATCACGATGCTCGCCTGACCCGCGCGGCGGCTTCAGCTTTAATGGGTGAGGAAGGCTACGACGTTGAAGGGTATCGCAACTATCGCGGCGAACAAGTGGTCGGCGCGTGGACGTGGCTGCCGGAGTTTGGGATGGGGGTCGCGACCGAGGTGAGCACGCGGGAAGCTTTCCGCACGTTGCACCTGGTGCGGCAGGCGTTCATCGTGCTGTTTTTGCTGCTGGCCTTGAGCGGGCTTGGGATTTTTGCCTTCACCTTGTGGGTCGAGAACCTGCAAACATCCTTGCGCAATGACGCCCTGGCAATGCGGCGGCTGGGTCAATATGTCCTGCTGCAGGAAATCGGGCGTGGTGCCAATGGGATGGTTTACCGGGCGCGCCATGCGTTGCTGCGCCGGCCGGTCGCGATCAAACTGCTCAGCCCGGATTTAACCAACGAAGCTACCGTCGCCCAGTTCGAGCATGAGGTGCAGATGACCAGCCAGCTGACACATCCGAACACCGTCGCAGTGTATGATTATGGTCGGACGCCGGAAGGACTATTCTACTATGCGATGGAGTTCCTGAGCGGGATAGACCTGGACCAGCTGGCCCGCAAATTCGGACCACAGCCCGAGGGCCGGGTGATTCACATTCTGCGCCAAGTCTGCGGGTCGCTGGCGGAGGCGCACCGCATCGGACTCATCCACCGCGACATCAAACCCGCCAATATTCTGCTGACCCGCCGCGGCGGGGTTTGTGACGTGGTTAAAGTTTTGGATTTCGGCCTGGTCAAAGCCCGTCACTTGCGCAGCCCGGACAAGCTGAGCGCCAGCGCGGTGGTTGGTACGCCGCACTTCATGGCACCGGAAGCCGTCCAACATCCAGGCTCAGTGGATGGCCGCGGCGATCTTTATTCGCTGGGCGCAGTCGGCTACTGGTTGCTTACCGCCCGCACGCTTTTTGATTCGTCGAACGTGGACGAGCTGCTCGATGGTCATGTGAACGCCACGCCCAAACCACCGTCGGTCCGCCTAAATCACCCACTCAGTCCGGACCTCGAGGACATCATTATGCGCTGCCTGGACAAGGCGCCCGAGCAACGTCCGCACAGCGCCGAAGACCTGGATCATGCCCTGGCTCGGTGCGCCCTGGCCGGCAGTTGGACGCCGGAACAAGCCGAAGCGTGGTGGGCCAGCCATGTGCCCGCGGTCGAAACGCCGCCGATCACGACGGTGGCTGAGAAGACGCTGGTGATCAGCCAGCGCAGCTGAACCCGTCACTGCACTTCTGGCCAATTGCCAATAGTGTAATGGTGTCCGGCGACCGTCACCTCGACCCACAAGTCGAATCCGCCGGGGTTGTGTTCCGCGGGATTGGTGGCGTAGCGCCAAGGTGAGAATTGGTAATCTCCCCAAAAATCTTCACTGGTGAAATCGGTGTAGCTGAGTCCCAGGCCATATAAATCTGCCTCACTGCTCATCATCGAGACGGCCAGTGCCCGATTCGCCAGAAAATTCGTGGGCACTTTCGGATATACCAGGCAGTTAGTAAATGAAGGTGAGTTGAAGTATTTTTGCGCCTCATCGACCGACAAGGCGTCCTTGGTAATTGGGATATAGTACTCGGCGCGCTTGGGTTCAAACCGAACGCCAAGCAGTTCGTAACAAAGCGGATTGATTTTGCCGCGGTCGGGTCCAGGCCTGGCAGACATTGGCGGGTAATGGCCAAATTGCCGCTTGTAAGTCTCGATGATGGCAATTACTTCCCCCCGTTGCTTGCGGATCCCGGCGAGTGCCCGTGGGATCGAGCGTTTGAGCAGATGCCGATGCCAAAGCGCAGCCGCTCCTGCATATACACCGTAGAGCCCGCCGCCAATGAGAAGCACGATTGCCACGGTCCCAGCCATTTGCGCGGCTGACAAAGGCTGTCTCAATTTCTTCCACATGGAATTGGAGCAAGTATTCTTGCAAGATTGGGTAAAAGCAAGCTGCACTGATTTGTCTCGGCAAGCTTTATGCTGTTCTCATCCCTAATGAAGCCAGCTGTCTTTATCGAACGGGACGGGATTCTCAACGCCGTAACAGCGGTGGGTCGCCAGCAGGTCAGTCCGCTGACTCTGGAGCAGTTTCACGTCAAAACCGAAGTGGTCCCGCTGCTGCACGAGATAAAGGCCGCCGGCCTGCTCATTATCGTGACGACCAATCAGCCGGGGATCTCGCGCGGGCATCTTGCGCGGCGTGACCTGGATCGGATGCATCAGAATTTGCGCGCTACCTTCGCGGTCGATGATTTGCTGCTTTGCCCTCACGAAGACGCGGACCGTTGCCACTGTCGCAAGCCGCGTCCCGGGTTGCTGCTCGAGGCGGCTCATAAGTGGGGAATCGATTTAAACCGTTCCTTCGTGATGAGCGATAAATGGCAAGACGCGGAGGCAGCGCGCCGGGCCGGGGCTACCTCGCTGTTGGTGGAATCCCCGTGGCTCGGAGACGGGCACCATGACTTTGTGCTGCCGGATCTGCCCACGCTCGTCGAGAAGCTGCTTCAATTGGCTTCTCCGCACAGTCTTGCCACGGCTTAAGGGATTCCCGGCGCGCGGACTTCCCAGTCCGCAGAGATCTGCGAACTGATCTCACGCAGGGCAGATTTCGCCGTCAGGTGGTGAAGGTCGTTGTTGCGGGCAGAAAGCCCGCGCGCCTGCGTGTTGGCCTAAACTCTTGGTCCGATTACGGCACGTGCTCGACTTCAATTCGTTTGAGGTCGTTAACGCCAAGTTCGAGCAGGGTGGCATTTCCGTACAGGTCGAGATTCGATTTAACTTCCGGCGCTTTGGCCAGCGCCCGTTGCCGGTCCAGTTCCTGCAAGGAGAGCACGTCCAGGGCGACCGGGTCTTTGCTCAAGCGCAGTTCATTCAGGGTGGCCGAGTAATGAAAGCGTCCTCGTTCCTCGCCTTCGTACTGGCAAATGAGCGCGTCTACGATGTTCAGGACGACACGGTCACTCAAAGAAGGCAAAGCGTAGATTTCCGGCACCGCGGTGGCGAGCCGGCTGGAATCAAGTTCGAAGCGAGCGAAGTTGTCGACACTGCCGGAAACAAGGCTGAAGAGGTTTCCTGAAACCCCGGCGAGGTTATGGTTTAGCAGGGGTGTGATGTTGATGATTTTGGTGATCTCTCGAGACACCAATTTGGAAATATAAGACCGGCGTCCGACGCCTTGCGCTTTCTGACCAAACTCAACATCACCCCAAACCAGGTTTCCGATGATGGGGCTGTCGTAGAAGTTGGTTAAGTCGTAACCGGCCTGCGCGCTGGCTTCCACGCGCACGCCGAGGCGTTCGCCCAAATCATAGTAATTTGCCTGCCGCAATTCGGTGGGTTGCTTATCCCAAATCACAATGTGTTTGGGTGGAACTCCCGCCTGCAACAGGCCTTCGATTACCCCGGCCACCACGGCGGTCCGCGTGCCGACGTTTGGCCCGGGCATCGAGTATACCTTGATCCCAATGACATCCTGGGTCGAGACCAGGCTCAGCCAGGCGGCGGCCACGCTGGGTTGATGGGTGAAATTGGTAATGGCGCGATCCACCATGGCCCGGACAACCTCCGGCCGGGCCTTAAATGCGTCAGTCGCGTTTGGATCGGATACGGTCACCACCCGCGCCGACGGGGCCGGTGTGAGCTGCAGCGGGACTTCGCCCGCCGAGCTGGACATGAGCTCAAAACAAACGGCAGCCCAGAACAATACTGCCAAAGTTCTTGAGATCAGAAAGGGCGAGTTACGGGGCATTATGGGGAGCGCGCGCGAACCGCCACGAGGACCGATTAATCTGAGACCGGCCAACCAGAGATCAAATAACAACGAGGGAACGCCCGGGCCAATCCTGACGAGCCCCAGCGCGCATTTGTTCTCAAGTAGTGCGTTTCTTGACACTTCAAGACGCCAATGATACCACGACACTCGATGCAGACCACCAAAAAGCATGCCGAGCTCCCGCAGTGACTTGCCTGAAGCGGGGTGGGGACGTCTCGTGCCCGGATCTTCTCCTCAACCCGGAGCGGCAGTACCCGGAGACGCAACGTCCCCGCCCCGGCCACGATGCGCGCGTGGCCCTCGGTTGCCCCTCGCACTGGTGCTTTTAGCGGCCGGGTTGACAGCCTGCACGCCGCCGGGATCGCGCGCGCTGTTGGACGGCAAGCGATACCTGGAACGAGGCGATTATGCCCAAGCAATTCCGGAACTCAGATCGGCAACGGTTCTCCTGCCGACCAATGCTTTGGCGTTCAATTACCTGGGCCTGGCGCTGCATCAGGCCGGCCAAGCGAGCGAAGCTGAGCGCGCTTATTTGCGGGCCCTGGCGCTGGATCATGACCTGACGGAAATCCATTACAATCTAGGATGTCTTTGGCTGGCGCAGAGCAACCGCCTGGACCAGGCCAAGTATGAGCTGACCGCTTATACGCTGCGGCGGCCGAATGTAGCGGAGGGCTGGCTCAGACTTGGGCAGGCACAGCTGCGCTTGCGTGAATTGCAGGGTGCCGAACACAGCCTCGACGAGGCAGTGCGGCTCGACCCTCGTAACCCGGAAGCGCTCACCGAGTTGGGGGTGGTCCGTTATCAACGGCGCCGAGTGAACGAGGCGGCGCCGTTATTTGCCAAGGCGCTGCTCGAGCGGCCCGATTACGCGCCGGCGTTGCTTAATTCCGCAATTATCGCGCAGGAACAAAATGATCCGAGGCTGGCCCTGCAACGATACCGAGAGTATGCCGCTTTGAAGCCGGCCCCGGAGAATTTGCCGGCCGTTGCGCCAGTGATCCAGCAGTTGCAGCAACAGCTCAACCCGCCCCCGCGCGAGCCCGCCACAAACCATCCCCCGCCGCAGTTCGCGACCTCCACCAACCCCCCCAAGCCGGCCGTTCCCGAACCGCCGCGCCAGGTGGCCGTGGCCAAAGCGCCGCCGACCAACTCAACCCACACCGGAGCGTCTGCCCGTGCCGAACCTGCTACAAACGTCGCGAAAGGCAGCCCGCCTGCGCCGGCCGCCCGCGCAGTGGTCACCAACGCTCAGCCGCCGGAAACCGAGGTGCAGGTGGTTCACTTGCCGGCTGAACCGGCCATCAAGCCCGCGCAGGATACAATCGGTTCAACCGCCCCGGCGCGCCCACTCGAGCCGGTGGCCCCGGAACAGAGTCCTTCAAATTCGAGCGCCGGGGCGGATGCCGGGAAACCACCGAAACGGGGCTTCTTTCAGCGGATTAACCCCATCAACCTCTTCGTGCATGACGGAAAATCTTCAAGCGGGTCGACGCTTCCGTCCTCGGCTGGCTCGAATCCGGCGGCCATCACCACGGCTCCCAATGCGGAGGCCCACAGCCCCGAGGTTCGGAATTTCCCACGTTATGTGTACCAGTCGCCGACCAGGCCGAGCGCGGGAGACAGAGCCGGGGCCCAGCAGGCCTTTGCACAGGGAGTCAAATTGCAGGAGGAGCGGCGCTACACAGACGCGGTGCAAGCGTACCGCCGCGCAGTGCAAGCCGACCCGGCGTTTTTTGATGCGCAATATAACCTCGGCCTGGCGGCCGCGGAAAGCGGCAGCACTGCTCTCGCGCTATCCGCATACGAAACAGCCTTGACGCTCGAGCCGGAATCGCTGGATGCTCGATATAATTTCGGGCTGGTCCTGAAGCAAGCGGGTTACATCCCGGATGCGGTGGCGCAATTTGAGAAAATCCTGGCGCAGTATCCCAACGACGCGCGCACTCATCTGGCCCTGGGCAACCTGTACGCACAGCAGTTGCGCGACAACGCTAAAGCCCGGCAACATTACCAGGCTGTGCTGGCCGTCGCCCCGCAGAGCCCGCAGGCCGGAGCGATTGCCTACTGGCTCTCGGACCATCCGCGCTGACACAAATCCCGAAACCCGAAGGTCGCGGGCCGTAAGAAGGCCGATTTAGCGTGCTAGTGCGCCTAAAACCCCGCCGTGACGCCGGAGACACTTTCCACCGATCCATACCAATCCGCGTCCGCACTCTCTAGGAGGTGACCCCCAACAGGCCGCGCGTGAACTGGAAATCAACCAATCCAGAGGCATTGGCCGACGGGTGATGCCTTGATTCAGCAACCGAGACCAGGAGTTGTTCCAGCGCTCGGGAATCGTGAGCAGCGTCGTCTGTCAGAAACAAATCGAGTTCCTCTGAAGCAAGGATTGCTCGCTGTGAAGACTCGGCAATTTGAATCACCGGCAGCAGCGGATGGCCTTGACGGCTGTGCTCCACAACAACTGCCAACACAAGATGCGCCCCACAGGCGCCGATCCCCGTCAAGTTCTCAACCCAATGATCGGTTTCGCTGTTGATGATGTGCAGTCCGGGTCCCCTCATGCTTTGGCCGTAGTCCAGGGTAGGGCGTGGGGCTGCAGCGCCAAGAACACGCGAAGAAAAGGACGGGTTGGCCAGCAAACCGTCGCCCTCTGGAACCAGGACGGATCCACCGCTCTCGATGACTGCTTCGCATACGTTTGCCAATGTGGCGCCGGTTGTTTCGCCCACCGGACCGGCGCTCATTATTCCCAGGGCCAGCGCACCCAGATCAGCCGCGATGCGTTCGGCCGGCTGAAGCGCTGCAACCGTGCCAGCAAACCAGGCTTCAATTTTATCGAGCACCCGGGCGATGCCGCCATCCAGTTGGACGCTGGCCCAGCCGAAACGCTCAGGGTCGAGACCCGCGGATCGCAACTGCTCGCGTACCGCGTCATTGGTGGTCTTTTCGCAGCCATGTTCGAGCAAGAGCGCAGCAGCGACATTCGGATGCGTGAGATAGCCGCGAAACGAGCGGCCGAGCAACCGGAACAGCGACTCTCCTGAAGAGCCGCAGCCCTCAGAATGGGCGAGCGCTTCAAACCGGGAAATGCCATGAGCGTGGCGGGCTTGGTTCTCATTCAAACGTTGCGCCGCCAACCGCGCAATCTGCGCCGAGCACAAACTGGTTGGCAGCACCAGGCCGAGCCTTTCCGTGGCAAACCCCTTTTCGGTTTTAAAGAGTCGCAGCGGCACTCGTTTTGGCGGCCCTGGTGAACTCGTGGCAAGTCGCAAAGGCACACCGTCCGGCGCGGCCCGCTGGCGCAGCTCGGCAAGGCGCGAAGCATCGGTCTGTGGCCAATTCCGCCAAAGCGACACCTGTGAATGGCCGGCGTGTTCGCCCTTGGTCTTTTCGCCCGAGGCAGTCTCGAGCATTAACGCAAAGGATTCCGACGCGAGCGCCTCCATGGGCTCGCCATCGAGGTAGCGCCCGGCGTTGATATCCATTTCACGAATCAGCAACTGATGCCGGCGAGTCGTCGTCGTGACTTTCAGGGTGGGCACGAAAGGGAAATTAGTAACTGAGCCGTTGCCGGTGACGAAGAGAATCAAGTTGCAACCCATGGCCACCTGGCCGGCAATGCCTTCCAGGTCGTTGCCCGGGCCGTTCATGAAAATAAACCCTGGCTTGCCGATATCTCGCGCGGGTTGCGCGTACTCAATAACCGCTTCAAGACGTGTTCGCGGATCCTTCTTATGCACGGCGCCCAGGGACTTGAGGGCGATATTATAAAGACCGCGCGCCTTGTTTCCGCCGCTGGGATTGCTTTCAGCCGTGACGCCGTGCCAGGAGAGATAACTTTTGAAGCGGTCAATGGCGCTGAGAAAGGCGCGGACCGTCGTGAGGTCCCGCACGCAGCGAAGCATGTACGCCTCGGCGCCCACGGCTTCGTCGGTCTCCGTCATTACCGCCGAGCCGCCCTGGCGGATGAGCTCATGCACCATTGCCCCAGCCAGCGGGTTGCCCGAGACGCCGGAAAACGCGTCCGAGCCCCCGCATTGCAGGGCGACACGCAACTCACTCAAAGGCTGGCTCGTGCGCTGCTGTGCGGCGACCTGTGGCAGCCATCCGCGCACGATGCACTCGCCTTCAGCCAGGCTCGCGCCGAGTCCACCGCGCAGCGTGAGAAATTCGTGCGGCACGTCAATGAGCGGGTAGGCATTTTCCTGCATGAACGCGCGCACCCTCGCGTTTGTGATCGGTTCGACGCCGTAATCAACCGCGAGCACCGCGCCGACATTGGGGTGTACGATGAACCCGGCCAGCGCGCGCAGTACTTCCGCGGCGTTATGGGGCTCGCTGTTGCCGCCGCCTTCCGTGTGCGCGACGGGAACGATGCCATCAATTGAGGGATGGACGCCGGCCAGCGGTCGGAGCCGCTCGGCCAATTGCCGGGCAAAACTGGCCGTCCGTGACGTCGTACCGAGAATGAGGACATAATTGCGCGTGCCGACGCCGCGCTTTCCGGGACGCCGAAAACCGAGAAAAGTGCCAGGTTGCTGTGCGCGCTCCACCGGCGGGCCCGGGCGAAACGAGTGTTCGTCGAGGGTAAAAGGGGCGAGCAGATCCGAGAAGTTCGGGTCCTTGGGGAGTTTAGCGCCGTCGAGCTGCCGCACCGAAAGCGCGTCGAGCATCGATTGATTGCACACGTACTCACCGGGAGCGAGATCGCCAAGCGCGATTCCGAAAGGAAACCCCCAGGAAAGCAACGGCTGGCCCGCTGCAATTGGGCGCACGGCAAAGCGATGACCTTCAAGCACGGTATGCACAAGCACGACTGTTCCGACCGGAAACTTGATCTCAGTGCCGGCCTCCAAACGGCCGGTGGCAATCGCCACGTTATCGCCCGGCGCAGGGAGTCGCGCGATTGCTTCAAAAAGATGGGCACTCATCGAGCCACTGGCTTCGCTTGTAATATGCAGGCGTAAAGCGAGGCGCCAATCAACACTACACCTGCTGAGACCGCAAAGGCCCAAAGAAAATGTCCGGTTTTCTGCACCACGAGCCCCGTGATGGCCGGCGCGGCCACTCCCGCCATATTGGCAAGGCAGTTCTGCAGTCCCGACCATCTTCCGACGCTCGCCGGCCCTGCGATCGTCTGGGTAAGTGCCCAGTGGCTGGAGGCAAAAATGCCGTAACAGAAACAGGAAATCATCAGCAGCGAGATCGCCGCCGTCGAGCTACGGACCAGGCCGACGCCCACTACCAGCGTGGCGAGCGCCAATCCAATGGTTGTGCAGGCACTGCGCACCCGGATTGGACTGGCGCCCGACGAAATCAAACGATCGGCCAGCCACCCGGCACTGCTCGTGGCTAAGGCCGTCACGCAGTAAGCCACGGCCGTGATCACGGCCATTTGGTCCATGGAAAACCCCCGTTCGCTAACCAGGTAGTATGGCAGCCAGGTGAGCAGAAAGTACCAGAAATAATTGCCACAAAAGTGGCCGGCGAAAGTGGCCCACGCCAGGCGGTGAGACAAAATCTCAGCAAAGCCGAGTCCTGCGCTGGAGGCGGGCCTGCTGGCAGCGTGGTCCTCGGGCATCCATTTGAACCAGGCCGGAACCCAGAGCAAGCTGCCCAGGCCTAAGACAATAAAAACCGGTCGCCAGCCATAGCGCGCCATGAGCATGCCGCCGGCCAGCATTCCCAACGCGGGTCCAACTTTTGTGCCAGCGTCGATTAACCCGTTGGCCAGTCCTCGTTGCTGTTCGGAAAAATGGGCGGCCAGAATTTTGGAATAGCATGGGTAGGCGACGGACTCACCGACACCCAAAAGGAGTCGCAGCGCGAACAAGGCGCCGAACGATTGGGCCAGTCCAGTGGCCGCTGTTGCGGCCGACCACAGGCAAAAGCCGAACGCCATCACCCATTTTACCTCGTAGCGGTCCACCAGCCAGCCGGAACCAATTTGGAGGAGCGCGTAAGTCCAGAAAAACGCGGATAACAATAAACCAAGCTGCGATGGAGCAATCGCGAGGTCGTTCTTCAGCAGCGGCGCCGCGGTTGAAAGACTGCCGCGGTCGATATAGTTAATGGCCACCGACACCACCATCAGCGCTAGAATGGCGTGCAGGATTCCTGGAGAGCGGGGTTGAATCGCGTTCGGTGGGGCAGGGCGCTCCGGTGTAATGACGCGATTCATGCCTCCTTATAGAGCCTCGTACCTGAGCCACAAGCAATGCCCTTTTTGCTCGCCCCTGTCGGTCCTTGGCCAGAGTCCCGACAGCTGATAATCACGACGGAACCAGGGTTCAGTTGGAGCAGGCATTTTTTCTGGCCATCATGGACCGCCTGGCTTAACACTGCGAGAACCTGGCAAACCAAAGCAACTACCATGAAACCAAATCTCCACGTTTGTCTGACCCTTTCGGCAGCGGTCGCGCTCAGTTCGGTGTTATTGGGAAGCGGTTGTGCTTCCAATAGCACCAAGCCGGCGGCTGCTGATTCGACAACTCCAACTCCAACTTCAAATCGCTTTGTGGCGACCGACGGCAGGATTATTGACATTGGAAAGTCGGGATCTGCCGACGGCGGTATGCGCTACAACAATCCACACTTGGAAAAGGGCAAATGTTGGGTCGCCGACGGATTTAACTTCAACGGCTATGATACGCTCTACATCGCGCCGACGCTTTCCACGGCCAAATTCCCGGACAAACCTGAAGACACGAAGGTACATGAACTGGCAAAGAACAACCTGGCGCTCGAGCTCAGCCGGATGATCGGCACGAGAGGGATTTTTGCCAAGGTGGTGACGCAGGAGTCAGAACTCAAGCCGGGCGCGAAAGTCTTAAAAATGGAAAACACCATCACCGAGTTCAGCAAAGGGGGTGGGGCAGGCCGCTATTTTGGCGGGCTGTACGGCGGCGGTCAACCGGTCCTGCGGGTTCAAGGCAGGATGAGTGACGGCGAAAAAACGATGTTCAGCTATGAAGCCCGGCGCAGCGGCACCTCGGCCGGGGCACGCATGGGAGGCGCGTTCATGAAAGACGAAGATATACAGATTGAGGATGTGCGCAGCATGGCGCTGGATTTGAGCGATTTTATGGCGGCCATCGCTGGCAAGTACCCGCCGAAAAACTAAGATAACGTGTGAAGGCTGATTCGGGCACGAATCCGGCGAAGCATTTCCATCCGTGATGCTCCGCCGGAATCGCGCCCGGCACCTTGAATGTCGGCCCCCAGTGAGTATCTTGCTGGATGGCCTCCCTGGACACCCGAACCGCGAGGCGCGTGCTTCGGCACCGCCGCTCCCGCACCTACTTCAAGGACGGAGCCTGGACGGCAGACATAGACGAAGCGACGGAGTTTCCGAACGTGCGTGAGATCGCCGAGACTTGTGTGCGGCACCAACTGCGTGAAGTGGATCTGGTGCTAAGTTCTGGCGCAGGCCTCATGGAGTTGACGATCCAGTTCAGCTAGCCTCACGCGGCATCTTTTGTCGTAGCGCAGACTTTCCAGTCGACTTTCAGTCTGCGAAGCGCCCAAACCACTCGGTGCTCCCTCAGTTCTGCACGAAGCCGACTGAAAGTCGGCGATACAGCAGGCGAGAACGCCTGCGCTACGAGCGGCGGGGCGGGGCGGCGCGCCGGTCCTATCCTTTAGACGGTTCTTAAATTCTCCTCGCCGGATTTGATCCGGTTGGGCTATTGATTGGGTATGATCGCACACCGCCCGCCCCCGTGCACAATCAAATGAGCCGCTCAGAATTTTGAATGAAAAAATCAGGCTCGACCGGAACCCGCATTTTGATCGCCGACGACCAGGCGGACGTTCGCGAAGCGCTCATCTTGCTCTTCAAGACGGAAGGGTACTCTTGCGAGGCGGTGGACTCCCCGGGGCAAGTTCTCGACTTGCTGCGCAAGGAAGAGTTTTCGCTGGTGCTGATGGATCTGAATTATTCCCGGGATACGACGTCGGGCCAGGAAGGCATTGAGTTGCTCCCGCGGGTCCAGGAGCTGGACCCAAACGTGCCCGTAGTGGTCATGACGGCTTGGGCGAATGTGGACCTGGCGGTTGAGGCGATGCGCCGCGGGGCGCGCGATTTTGTGCAAAAGCCCTGGGACAATGTCCGGCTTCTGACCATCGTGCGGAGTCAGATCGACTACTGCCACGCGTTGAGGAAAGGCAAGCGCCTGGAAGCCGAAAACGAAATGCTTCGCGGGCGGCCACGGCTAAATCTTATCGCCGGGTCACCCGCGATGCGGCCTGTCCTTGAATTGATTGAGCGCGTAGGACCTTCGGACGCCAACGTATTGATTACCGGTGAGAGCGGCACCGGAAAAGGGCTCGTGGCCGGTGTTTTGCACGCGGTTTCCGGCAGGACCAGGAAACCACTGGTAACGGTGAATACCGGCGGTCTGTCCGAAGGAATTTTTGAAAGCGAGGTGTTCGGACACGTGAAAGGCGCTTTCACGGATGCCAAGACCGATCGCGTGGGACGATTCGAGTTGGCGGATGGCGGAACGCTTTTTTTGGACGAAATCGCCAATGTGCCAATGAAACATCAAGCCAAGCTGCTGAGCGCCATTGAAACGGGGAAGTTCGAGCGAGTGGGTTCCTCGCGCACCATCCAAGTGGACGTTCGAGTCATTTCCGCCACCAATGCGGACTTGCGAGCCGAGATCGGCGCGGGCCGATTTCGAGCCGATCTGCTGTTTCGTCTGAACACCGTCGAGATCGATTTGCCCCCTCTGCGGGATCGGCGGGAAGATATCTCGACGCTGGCCAAATTCTTTCTCGACCAGCACGTGCAGCGTTATCGCAAGCGCCTGGCGGGTTTTGATGAGAACTCAATGTGTGCCCTCGCGGCCCATTCCTGGCCGGGCAACATCCGTGAGCTCAACCATGTCGTGGAACGGGCGGTTTTGATGGCCCAAGGTGATACGGTGCGAGTGGGTGATCTAGGCTTGCAGGAGGGTAGCAACCCTTCGCGCGTCCTGGAAGAAATGAGCATGGAAGAAGTGGAAAAACTTTTGATCAAAAAAACCCTCCTGCGCTTCGAGGGCAATGCCCGCAAAGCCGCCGAATCTTTGGGCCTCAGCCGGAGCGCGTTTTATCGGCGGCTCGAGAAGTTCAATCTTTGATCAAACCTCTCAAACACGAACATCGGATCCTGGTGATGGCGCTACTGGCCGGACTTCCGGCCACGGCCGTGGCGCTGGCTTTCCTCTGGCTGGGATCCTACAGCCAGCAGACCCGGTGGACCGTGATGATCGTCCTTATGGTTGCCTGGCTCGGGTGCTCTCTTTCCGTGGTGGGCAAAGTCAGGTTCCCGCTTCAGACCATCTCGAATTTATTGGCCGCCATCCGCGAAGGGGATTATTCCATCCGCGCCCGCGGCGGGAGGCGGGAAGATGCCCTGGGGGAAGTCATCATCGAAGTGAATGCCCTGGGTGAAAACCTTCGGCAACAGCGATTGTCGGCGTTGGAAGCGACCGCTTTGCTCAGCAAAGTCATGACCGAGATCGAAGTAGCAGTCTTCACCTTCGATGGCGGACAAAAACTGCGGCTGGTTAACCGCGCCGGGGAGCGGTTGCTCGGCAAACCTGGGGAACGCCTGCTCGATCGCAGCGCCCAGGAACTGGGCCTCGCCGACTGCTTACAGGGAGCGGCTTCCCAGACGATGGAAATTATGTTGCCGGGCGGCACCGGGCGTTGGGCTCTTCGCCGGACGACTTTCCGGGAGCACGGCATGCCGCATACGTTGATCGTATTAACGGATCTAAGCCGGGTACTGCGGGAGGAGGAGCGCGAAGCCTGGCAGCGCCTGCTGCGCGTTCTGGCCCATGAACTCAACAACTCTCTGGCGCCGATTAAATCCATTGCCGGCACAATGACCGAGCTTCTCAAACGCCGGCCGCGAAGCGAAGATTGGGAACAAGACATGCAGCGCGGGCTGGAGGTTATCTCGAGCCGCACCGAAGCCCTGAATCGTTTTGTGGCCTCTTACACGCAACTCGCGCGGCTGCCTCAGCCCCGTCTCGGACCAGTTGACGTTGGCAACTGGGTCCACCGGGTGGCTCGACTCGAAACACGGCTCCAGGTGGCGGTCCAGGCCGGACCTCCACTAAGCATCAAAGCCGATGGCGACCTGCTCGATCAATTGCTGATCAACCTGGTGCGCAACGCTGCCGATGCTTCGCTGGAAACCAAGGGAACGGTTACCGTCCGCTGGGTGTCCGCTCGACCCACTCTGGAGGTTATCGTCGAGGACGAAGGCGCGGGATTGTCGAATTCGGCCAATTTGTTTGTGCCCTTTTTCACAACCAAAAAGTCCGGCTCCGGCATCGGCTTGGTCCTCAGCCGCCAGATCGCCGAAGCCCACGGCGGCTCGGTCACGTTGGAAAATCGGAAAGACCGTGAGGGTTGCCGTGCCAGGCTGCGCTTGCCGATCGAGTAGCCCTGTTGTCTTTTCCCATTAGTGGGATCGCCGTTTCCCATCTTTGATTCCGGGACAATTGGCCCGAATTAAACGAACATGCGCTAATGTTATATATCCCAATAACTTACACCAGACGGAGCGAGTTGGCACCATCTTTGCCTATGTCACTGGAGTTCGAAGACAACCCAAAGTCGCCTGTTGTCACAGTCACAATCTGCCGCTCATGAACGACCTGAAATTCGCCTTTCGCCAGTTGCTGAAAAGCCCGGGTTTCACGGCAGTCGCGGTGCTCACGCTCGCTTTGGGCATTGGGGCGAACACCGCACTCTTCAGCGTGGTCGACGGCGTGTTGCTTCGGCCCCTCCCCTTTCATGAACAGGAACGGCTGGTAACATTATGGGAGAGCAGTCCCGCCCAGGGCGTCGAGCAGGAGGCGGTCTCTCCTCCGAATTTCGCCGAGTGGCAGACGCGGACCGACATTTTCGAGGGACTTGCGTCATGGACTGGTCCGGCCGATTTCAACCTCGTGACCCAGGAGGGCACGGTTGTCGTCCGGGCGAGCTACGCCTCAGCGAATCTGTTCGGTTTGTTGCAAGTGGAGCCGCAAATGGGTCGGCGCTTCACCACCGAAGACGACCAGCCGAAAGGAGCCCAGACGGCAATCATTTCGCACAAGCTCTGGCAGGAGCGGTTCGCCGGCGATAACCAGGTGCTCGGTCGCTCACTTACAGTCGATACTTTCGGTCGCCGCACCTACACCATCATCGGGGTGATGCCTCCCGGATTCCAATTTCCTGAGGATACCGAAGTTTGGCTTGCGTCGGGTTGGAATGGTTTGCCGCCAGACCGCCGCGAGGGTCACTGGCTGAGCACTCTTGCCAGGTTGAGGCCAGGCGTAACCCTGGCGAAAGCCCAAGCGCAGATGAACGCCATCCAGGCGCGCATTGCGCGCGAGCATCCAGGGGTGCGCGTCGGCTCGGCAGTTTCGATCGTTCCGTTGCTGCGCCAGACCGTCGGGCGAAACACACGCACCGCCCTGTTGGTGTTGTGGAGTGTCGTGGCCGGCGTGCTGCTGATCGCTTGCGTAAACGTTGCCAACTTGATGCTGGCCCGCGCCGCGTCGCGCCAAAAGGAGATTGGCTTGCGGGTCGCGCTCGGGGCGGCGCGGTGGCGAATCATGCGCCAATTATTGGTTGAAAGCGTGCTGCTCGCGCTCGTTGGCGGCGCAGTTGGAACAGTCGTCAGCTTTTGGATTGTGAAGGCTTTCGTTGCGGCAAGCCCGGCGAACATTCCCCGGCTTGCCGAGGTTACCGTGGACGACACGGCTCTTTGCTTCACCTTGGTGGCGACCGTCTTAACCGGGTTGATATTTGGGCTGGCGCCGGCTTGGCAATACTCACGGCCGGACTTGAACGAAGCGCTCAAGGAAAGCGCCCGTGGGGCGGCAGGAGGTGTCTCGATCGGCCGCACGCGAGGCGCCTTGGTTGTCACCGAAGTTGCCCTGGCGACGGTGCTGCTCGCTGGGGCGGGCTTGATGCTCCAAAGTCTCGCCAGGTTACTGGTCGCTGACCACGGTTTTCGCCCGGATCACGTGCTCATCGCCGATCTGGATTTTTCCGTCTCCGGTTTCTCAACCTGGGTGCAGCCAACCGACACTCGACCGCAAGTCCGCATTCAGGAGTTGCTCGAACGCATCCGGCAGCTGCCCGGCGTACAATCGGCCGGCGCCGCTTACAATTTCTTGCGCCAGGACAATCGCCCTCCCGTAAACTCCCCTTTTGCCATCTTTGGACGCCCGAGCCCGGACGGACAGGGGCCGACCGCCGAGCGCGACGCGATTTCACCGGGCTATCTGCATGCCCTGGGCATTCGCATCTTGAAGGGACGCGACTTTACCGATGCCGACACGCTGAACGCACCCGGAGTGGCGCTAGTGAATGAGAGTTTCGTGCGCCGCTTCTTTCCGAAGCAGGAACCGCTCGGGCAGCATGTCAGCGTGGATGCCCACCCTGGGCAACTGGATGCAAGAGACATCTACGGCGTTCCGATCTGGGCCGAAATCGTTGGTGTGGTTAGTGATGTCAAATCGCTGAGCACCCAACCGGAACCTGTGCCGGAGATTTACCGTTCGTATTGGCAATGGCCGATGCAAAGACCAAAGCTGTTCATCCGCGCCACCGGCGATCCCACCACCCTCGCGGCCGCGATCCGGCGCGAAACCAAGGCCGTTATTCCAAACCTTCCTACGCCAAAGATTCGACGGCTGAGCGATTACCTCGGTGAGAGCGTAGCCCAACCGCGTTTCCAAACCGGGCTCCTGACACTATTCAGTGCGGTGGCATTACTTCTGGCCGCCTGCGGTATTTATGGTGTGTTGTCCTACTCGGTCACACAGCGCCAGCGCGAGATTGGGGTCCGCATGGCCCTGGGCGCCAAACGACGAGACGTCCTTTCGCTCATCATTGGCCAAGGTCTTAAACTGGTATTGTTGGGCGGAGCCCTGGGTATTGCCGCCGCGTTGGCACTGACGCGAGTTATCCGCAGCCTGCTTTACGGAGTGCGGCCAACGGATCCAATCACTCTCGGTTGCGTCGCCTTGGTCCTGATCGCGGTGGCCCTCATCGCGTGCTGGGTCCCGGCTCGCCGGGCCATGACTCTCGATCCCATGGAGGCGCTCCGCCATGAATGACGGGATTTGCGATTTGGGATCTGGGACCATACTCGTAGCGCAGACTTTCGAGTCTGCTGTATCGCCGACTTTCCAGTCGGCAAGTGTGGACTGGTGTTGGCTTGAAAAGTCCGTTGAGCCAAGTCTAACTCCGCTTACGCAGAATGGAAATTCTGCGATACGGCAGGCAGGAATGCCTGCACTACTTCACCGCGACGACCGATTCTATGAATGACTTCAAATTCGCTTTTCGACAGTTACTTAAGAATCCCGGTTTCACTGCCGTCGCCATGCTCACGCTGGCGCTCGGCATCGGTGCCAGCACCGCGCTTTTCAGCGTGGTTTACGGCGTGGTGATCAGTCCTTATCCGTATGCGCGTCCACAAGAGATCTGGATGCCCGGATTGCGCACGGCCAAAGATGATCAGCGCATGCGTCCGTACCGGCCGGACGATTTCAAGGAAATGGCCCGCCTTTCGAGTTTTGCCGACGTGATGGCGACCCGCCCCGGAAGCATGCTCTTGGGCGGAGAATATGCCCCGGAGACGGTGCGCGCCGTTGAGGTCACGGCCAACGCCTTCAACTTCCTCGCCGTGCCTCCTTTACTCGGGCGAACCATCCAACCTTCGGATGTTCAGCCGAGTGGCGAGCCGGAGCAAGTTGCCGTCCTGAGCTTTGGCCGTTGGCAGAAGCTCTTCGCCAACGACACCAATGCTCTGGGCAAAACCCTGCGCCTTGATGACCGGCTCTACACCATCGTTGGCGTCATGCCTGCCCGGTTCGGCTGGTGGACGGATGACGGAGTTTGGATTCCCATGGATATGCGGTCCGAGGCGCAGCGAGGCGTTTTTCCCCTGGCCCGGCTTAAGCCCGATGTTTCGGCCCCCGCCGCTCGGCAGCAACTCCATGACTTGCAGCTCTCGCTGGCCAGGCAAAACCCAAGTCGTTTTCCGACCGACGACTTCGCCACTACTCTGAGCAACTACCTCGATATGACGGTGGCCAGCGGCGCCATGACGCATAGTTTATATCTGCTCTTGGGGGCGGTGGGGTTCTTATTATTGATAGCCTGCGCCAATGTCGCGAACCTCCAGTTGGCGCGGGCTACCACCCGAGAACGCGAGATGGCCATCCGGTTATCCATCGGCGCGTCTCGCCGTCAATTGATCCGGCAATTGCTCGTTGAGAATATTTTAGTGTCACTCATCGGTGGAGCGCTGGGACTGTTATTTGCCTTTTGGACGACATCGGCAATCATCGCGTTGTTGCCGGGAAATCTCGTGCCCAATGAAGCACGAATTCAGGTCAACCAGCAGGTCTTGTTTTTCTGCCTCGCAGTCTCCGTTCTGACCGGGGTTCTTTTTGGGTTGGCGCCCGCCCTGCAGTTCTCTCGACCTCGAATCCTTCAATCGCTCAAGAGCGAAATGCGAGTCTCAGGCGTCTCCAGCGGGGGCAGAACACGCGCGGCTCTGGTCGTGGCGGAGGTCGCCTTGGCCATGGTTCTGCTGGCCAGTGCCGGGCTGACGGTCCGCAGTTTTCTCGCCTTGAAGAAAGTTGATTTAGGCTTTCAGCCCGACAACGTCGTCAACGTTGAGCTGAACCTTCCCCCTAAAAACTATGCCACCTGGCAGCAACGTAACCGCTTCGCCCTGGATCTCCTGGACCGCGTGAAGGCCATTCCGGGAGTTGAAAAAGCTACTATCGGTTTTGGCGGCTTGCCTTTCGGAGCGCCCGACCTCGCTTTTAGACTCGAAGGTCAGACCGATCCTGAGGTCCGTCGGATCAATGTCCAGGCCGTGGGCGCCGATTACCTGTCGACGCTGCGGATTCGCCTGCGCCGGGGAAGAATGTTGGACGAGCGAGATATTGAATCATCCGCCCAGGTGGCGGTTATCAACGAGACCGCTGCTCGCCTCTGGCCTGAAGGGCAGGATCCTATCGGGCGCCGGCTCCATCTCAAGGATCTCGAAAAACCCCCGCCGCAGATTTTGACCCCGCCCAGCTTTTCTCCTGACTTCACAATTGTCGGGATCATGGCCGATACCTGTAATGATGATTTGCAGAGCCGGACTCAGCCGGCGATCTTGTTGCCTTTCACCCTGCTGGCGCCGCCGCAACGCACGCTCACGATCCGCTCCCAGGCCAGTCCAGCAGCCCTGATGGGCGCATTGCGCGCCCAGGTCCGCCAACTCGACACCGAATTGCCGCTGGGTAACCCAAGGACTTTTACTGAGCTGTTGACCTTTCAGACCGCTTACCCGCGATTTATCACCCTCCTGTTTGGATTCTTCGGGGCGATTGGCCTCGCCCTTGCCATGGCGGGCATCTACAGCATTCTCTCGTACACGGTTTCGAAAAGGACGCGCGAACTGGGGGTGCGCATCGCTTTGGGTGCGCAGCGCGTGGATGTTCTGCGCCTCGTGCTCAAGTCCGGTGCGAGCCTCGTTGGGCTGGGGATTATTCTGGGACTCGCCGGAAGTTTGGCCGCCACCCACTTGCTGGCCAGTCAAATCAATTTGTTCCAAGTCAAGAGTACCGACCCCACCTCGTTCCTGATTGTAATTGTTATTCTGGTCGGCGTCGCTACAGCCGCCTGCCTGGGGCCCGCGCGCCGGGCCGCCAAGGTCGATCCCATGGAGGCCTTAAGATATGAATGAAGAAATTTTAGATTTGCGATTTGCGATTTGCGATTTAGGAACGTTTCGACGCCGATATGCGCGAGGCGGCCATTATGGCAGTCAGTTCATTTGCTTCCTGATACAAGGCGGCGACAAGACTTGCTTTCAAGAGTCCAGCACCAATAATCAATTCCATCCAGTACGCAGATTCGTCCGCTTCTTCCTCCACGGTTCCAAGCTTCGCGATGAACTCGGCTTTCGACCGTCCCCGACACGCGGCCCGGTAATTTGCTCCAACAGAGGTTCCACTACGAACCAACTGGCCACCTACAGCTCATCCCTCTGTCGTTCGCGGCAGCGCCCCAACAAGCTTTATTACCCGCAAAGCAAATCTCCTCGTTCGTTCTTTCAGTTCTGTTTCCTTCATGCAGAGCAGAGTTGCAGCCGAAAGCAACAATCGCAAAGCGCAAATCATATCTCGGGAATGCAAACGATTAAAGCTCCAGCGCGGTCGAGCGTCGGTCAATCGCAAATCGCAAATTTAAAATCGCAAATCAATGCAATTTGATCCCAAGAATGCCGTGACGGCGGAAAGCAGCGCGCCCCTCCTTCAGCTCCGCAACGTCGAGAAATGTTTCAAGACCAAGGCCGGATTTAGCTACGTTCTCCGGCAAATAAATCTGGACATCGCGGAAGGCGAATTCATCACGATCATGGGGCCGTCCGGTGCGGGAAAATCCACGTTGTTGGGCATACTAGGGATGTACGACCACATGTGGGAAGGAGAGTTCCTCTTTGCCGGCGAGCCCATTCACCGCCTCAAACCCAAAGAGCGCGCACTCCTCAACAAACGGTTCGTTGGGTTCGTTTTCCAGCAATTTCATCTTCTGGACGATCTAACCGTCGCCGAGAATCTGGACATTCCGCTGTCGTACCGTGACATCAAGCGTTCGGAACGCCAGCCACTCGTGGCTGACGTGCTGGACCGGTTCAACATTGTCGGAAAGAAAGACTTGTTTCCCAGCCAGCTTTCGGGCGGTCAACAACAGCTCGTGGCGGTCGCGCGGGCGGTTATCGCGAAGCCCAAACTGCTCCTGGCGGACGAGCCCACTGGCAATCTGCACTCCGAACAAGGCTGCGAGATCATGGAATTGTTCAAAAAACTCAATCAATCCGGCACGACCATCGTGCAAGTGACGCACTCCGAAACCAACGCCGCTTATGGACATCGCGTCGTGCGCTTGAAAGACGGGTGGCTGGATAAAGAAGTGGTGAGGGGCGAGGGGCGAGGGGCGAGATAGCGTCACGGACACAACTATGGAATCAACAATCAAGATCAAGAGCTACAAAGACCTCCTCGTTTGGCAGAAAGGCATTAACCTGGTTAGGCTGACTTATGAAATGACGAAAGAATTCCCCGCCGACGAACGGTTTGGCCTGGTTTCGCAACTGCGACGAGCAGCGGTTTCGGTTCCCTCAAACATTGCCGAAGGCCAGTCTCGACACACGACCGGCGAATTCATTCAGTTTATCTCTCACGCCGAAGGCTCGTTGGCTGAGCTGGAAACGCAAATTATAATATCGGTCGATCTTAGTTTAACATCATCCGCTAAGGCGGAGCCCATTCTTGCACTAATCGAGGAACTGCAAAGAATGCTAAACTCCCTGCGTCAGAAGCTCGCCACTCGCCACTCGCCACTCGCCACTTCCCATGGACCTTCCCCGACCTGACCAAGCTCGTAAAAAGCGCCGCCGCAGAATTGTTGCCATTGGCGGAGGGTTGCTGCTGGTGGCCTTGATCACCATTGGCCTGGCACAGCTCAAACCCGCCGCCCCTCCAGTCGAACGCGGTTCGCTCCTGTTCGACAATGTCAAACGCGGTGAGCTAATCCGCCAGGTCCACGGAAACGGCACCCTGGTGCCCCAGGAGATTCGCTGGATCCCATCCGTCAACCAGGGTCGGGTGGAACGGATTCTTGTTTTGCCCGGCGCGCGTGTGAAAGCGGATACCGTCCTGGTTGAGTTGAGCAACCCAGACGTCACTCAGGCGGCGTTCGATGCTGAATCTCTGCTCAAAACCGCTGAAGCGGACATGGCCAATCTTAAAGTACAACTCGATTCTCAAAAATTGACGCAACGCTCCACGGTGGCGACCGCTCAAGCCAACTACAGCAGCGCCAAACTCGATCTCGAAGTGAACGAAGAACTCGCCAAGGCCGGCCTCGTTCCAGCCATTACTCTCAAGCAAGCCAGGGCCAAGGCTGAAGAGCTCGCCAGTTTGCTCGAAATCGAGCAGGAACGCCTCAAGATCAGCGCCGATTCCACTTCCGCCCAAATCACTGCGCAGGAAACCAAACTGGCCCAACTGCGCGGACAGCTCGAACTCAAACGGCTGCAAGTCCAAGCGCTCAAAATTCGCGCGGGTGTGGATGGCGTCTTGCAGCGGCTCGGAGACCTCACCAACCCGCTGCAAGAAGGGGAGCAGCTCCCAGCCGGGGCGCTGGTGGCGCGCGTCGCCGAACCCGCCCGCTTGAAAGCCGCGATCAAGATTGCCGAAACCCAGGCTAAAGACATCCAGCTGGACCAAGTCGCTGAAATCGATACCCGCAACGGAGTGATTCCCGGCCATGTCATCCGCGTCGATCCCGCAGTCGACAATGGCACCGTTACGGTCGATGTCGCCTTGGACGCCCCGTTGCCAAAAGGCGCCCGGCCGGACCTCAGCGTGGACGGCACGATCGAGCTGGAGAGATTGGCCGATGTCCTGTACGTCGGACGCCCGGTGCAAAGCCAGCCGGAGACCCTCGTCCAATTATTCAAAGTCACCGAAAACGGCCGAGCCGCCGTGCGGGTCAAAGTCAAACTGGGCCGCGGCTCAGTCAGCAACATCGAAGTCGTCCAAGGCCTGCAGCTTGGCGATCAAATCATCCTCTCGGATATGTCCCAATGGGATTCTTTCGAACGAGTCCGCTTAAATTGAGCAGAATATGACCACGAATCACAATGCCCTCATTCATCTTGATAATATCAAGAAGGTGTTTTTGACCGATGAAATCGAAACCCACGCGCTGGCCGAAATCAGCCTCGAAATCGCCCGCGGCGAGTTTGTCTGCATCGCCGGACCCTCCGGATGCGGAAAATCCACTTTGCTCTCGATTCTCGGGTTGCTGGATTCACCCAGCGAGGGCACTTACACGTTGAACGGCCAGGCGGTCGCTAACCTCGATTTTGCTCAGCGCGCCCGTATTCGGAATCGCGAAGTCGGCTTCATTTTTCAAAGTTTCAATCTGATCGGCGACTTGACCGTGTTCGAAAACGTCGAGTTGCCTTTGACTTACCGAGGAATGAGCAGTACCGAACGCAAGCAACGCGTTCAGGAGGCGCTCGAAAAAGTGGGCATGGGCCATCGCAGCCGGCATTACCCCGCGCAACTCTCCGGTGGTCAACAACAGCGCGTCGCCGTCGCCCGCGCGCTCGGCGGCAAGCCCTCGATTCTGCTGGCGGATGAGCCTACCGGCAACCTCGATTCCAGAAACGGTGAAGCGGTCATGAAACTCCTTGCGGAGCTTCATCGCGAGGGCGCCACCATTTGCATGGTCACTCACGACCCGCGCTTCGAGAAACACGCCCAGCGAATCGTCCACCTTTTCGACGGCAGAATCGTCGAGGAATCCATGGCCGATCCCGCACCATCACGCGCGGATTAAAGCTCGCCGATCCTTGCTCTTTTGGGGTCAGCCTCGCGAATCCGCCCGGCCGACCCCGTGGTAGATGACATCGCGCTGCGATGTCCCCGGCCGCGTTCAGCGGCCGGAACGAAGTGGTGACAATTCGCCATCATGGCCTTGCGCCGATAACGCGCCGCAGCCGGCCCAGCGCGCCGTCCAGATTATCAAGATGCGCCCCTCCAGCTCAGGTGCGCACGCGTTTGTGCGCAACCTTGGGTCAAAAATGCCATAAACAGTCGACTTCGAAGAGGCTGCCCATGCCCACATCCACGATCACATCCCGGGTTCCTCTCTGATTCCTTGAAATAACCTCCTCCTCGAATTCTCACTCGCGGCGAGGCACTATGCCTCGCAAATTCGGTTAAATGTCGATCGTTCTACCGGTCACATTCTTGGCTTCGCTCTCGCCGCCCTTATGGTCTAAGAGCTTGAGCAATCGCCCAGCAAGTCGCTTGTGGCGCGTACTCACGGACATTGCCGCAATGCACTTTTCTATGCGTTCTCGCGCTTGCCTGTCCTGTGCGCTTTCCTTTGCATCGGCCATGCCCCAAAGTAATCACAAGTTGCGGCGCGTTTCTTTACCAAAGAACTCCGACAACTCGCGAGGAAGTACGGACAGAGGCTGTTCTTTTTTCCAGCCGCTTTTCATTCTCTGGCGAGGGCAAGGGAAGCTGAAAACTAATGGATTCCCTGATGGTTTCGAATGGGTCACCTAACATGTTGATTGTTCAAGATTTCTCGGGTTTACGTGGTCCAACGGGTTAACCGGTAAAATCGCCCCTGTATGTATAAAAGTCTTCCTCTTCCCCTTCCTCGTCCCCCGCACTCAACTTCCCGTCATTTACCCTCGCGCAAAATCGCAAATTGAAAATCGAAAATCGAAAATCGCAAATTGTGGAACGGCCTTTAGTTGCCTGGATTCCGACCTCCAGGATAAGCTGGCCGGGATGCGAGCCGCCTACATCCTTTCAATCTGCCTGCTCAGTTTCTTTATAGCCGGCGCACAGACCGAGCCCACGCTAAAAGTCGGCGCGAAAACCTATACCATTTCTGAGCTCATAAAGCGGCCGGACGTCGAGACCATCACGGTGCGGCATGACCAGGTCTACGGTCGGCAGATGCGCTACCAGGCTATCCGAGCCGCCGCGCTTCTGGCCGAAATGAATCTTCGTGAAGACGAAGTCGTGCAATTCCGATGCCTGGACGGATTCGTCGCCTCAATCTCGAAGGAGCGAATCATGGCCACCGGTCCAGGCCATTCCATCGCTTATCTTGCGATTGAAAATCCGCAATCAAAATGGCCCGACCTGCCGCAGAAACCCACCTCCGGCTCCGCGGGACCTTTTTACCTGGTGTGGTTGAACCCTGAATTGTCCGGCATTCTCCAGGAGGAGTGGCCGTACCAAGTGGTGGCCTTTGAAGTCAAAGGGCGGCTGAAGGATCTCTACCCCGGGATTTTTCCGGTGCACCCGGAAGATGTCCGGGTCGCCCGCGGTCTGAAACTGTTTCAACAGACCTGTTTTGCCTGCCACACGATCAACCACCAAGGCCCGTCTCAGGTCGGCCCTGATTTAAACCTGCCCCTTAATCCGACCGAGTATTTAAAAGAAGATATCCTGCCCCGATACATTCGCGACCCCAAGTCGATCCGAGCGTGGGAGGGCAGCAAAATGCCGGGCTTTGGACCCGAGGTTTTGTCCAACAACGATATCGCCGATGTGGTGGCCTACTTAAAAGAAATGGCCACCGAGAAATCTCATGCCCCGTGATCCGACGCGCATCGCTTCACCGCCAGCAATCATTTGGAGATTCTCAAGCTCGGCTGGCGCATAAATGCGGCGTTCCATTTGCGGGACGCCGCATTCATGCGGCAGCGGCTCCAAAATGAGAATTGCCGCTTCCAACTGCAATCGTTGGTTGACTTGGCGGTGGGCATCTTTACATGCTCAATGCCGATAAGACTTCGCCGATTCGAGAAACTCATGAAAACGCTTACGCCCATTTTCCTCGGGGGGTTGATCGCGATCCGCTGCGTCGCGGCCAACCCGACCTTCACCGTGGACGCGACCCGGCCTGCCGCCAATGTTAGTCCGATGCTTTATGGATTGATGACGGAGGAGATCAACCATTCCTACGATGGTGGCCTTTACGCTGAGTTGATCCGCAACCGGGCCTTTCTGGACGACAAAGCGACCGCGGCACACTGGTCGGCGGTGAGCGGGAGCGGCGCCCAGGTTAGCCTCACGCTCGAGCCGACCAACGGCTTCAACGATCAACTCACCGCGAGCCTCCGACTCGAGGTGACCGGCGCGTCAAAGAACCAGCCGGCCGGAGTCGCCAACGACGGTTACTGGGGCATCCCGGTGCTTCCGCACAACCGTTACCATGCTTCGTTATTGGCCCGGGCCGAGTCCGGCTTCGCCGGGCCCCTGGTCGTCTCCATTGTGAGTGAAGACGGACGCACGGTCTATGCCTCTGGAAAGACTTCAGCCCTGGGGCCGCAGTGGGGAAGATTCGACCTCACGCTCAAGACTGGAGAAGTCGCTCCGACCACCAACGCGCGTTTACAGATTACGCTCGACCGGCCAGGAACGGTCCGGCTGGGTTTTGTGTCGTTGTTTCCGCCCACCTGGAATGGCCGTCCGAACGGGCTGCGCAAAGATCTCATGCAGATGCTGGTCGATTTGAATCCGAAGTTCCTGCGGTTCCCCGGCGGCAATTACGTCGAAGGCGATACGATTGACACCCGGTTTGACTGGAAGAAGACCATCGGCCCGATCGAAGAGCGCCACGGTCATCCCTGCCCGTGGGGATATCGCTCGACGGACGGCCTCGGCCTTCTGGAGTTCCTCGAGTGGTGCGAAGATATGAAAGCCGAACCGGTCCTGGCGGTGTATGCCGGCTATTCGCTCCGGGGTGTGCATGTCAATCCCGGCCCCGACCTCGAACCCTTCGTGCAGGAAGCCCTCGAGGAGATTGAATACCTCATTGGAGACCGACACACCATTTGGGGTTCCCGCCGCATCAAAGACGGGCATCCGGCACCCTTCAAGTTGCGGTACGTCGAGATCGGCAACGAAGACTGGTTCGATCGTTCCAAAAGCTATGATGCCCGCTTTGCCCAGTTCCATGACGCCATCAAGGCGCGGTATCCCCAATTAAAGCTCATTTCCACCGTTGGCAACGATCAGCCGGAAAGCGGGCGCGTCCACACCCGCAAGCCCGACGTGACCGATGAGCATTACTACCGTTCCACCGATGAGTTTCTCCAGACGTCGCCCGAGTACGCTCGAAAATACGACCGCTCTGGACCGGAGATCTTCGTCGGAGAATGGGCCGCGCATGAGGACGCGAAGATCAAACCGTGGGACGCCGCGGCCCGGCAGCAACCACCGACGCCTTCTCTGAAAGCCGCCTTGGGCGACGCCGCTTTCATGACTGCCATGGAGCGCAACTCCGACCTTATCAAAATGCAATGTTATGCGCCTCTCCTGGTCAACGTGAACCCCGGCGCCCGACAATGGCGTCCCGACCTGATCGGGTACGACGCGCTCTCCGCCTTCGGCTCCCCCAGCTATTATGCCATCCAGATGTTCAGCCGGAATCTGGGAGACCAAATCCTCTCGGTGCAGGGAGCGGAAACGGCGGTTCAGGGCAGCGCCACCCGGGATAGCCGCACGGGTGAGATTTTCATCAAGCTGGTGAATCCGGGCCCGGCTGCCGAACCCTTGCGCGTCGACCTCAAGGGCTTTGTATCGCTCGCTTCCAGAGGAACCGCCTTCACACTCGCCGGAAACCCGGAAGACACAAACTCGATTCTGGAACCCAGAAAAGTGATCCCGCTGCTCACGAAAGTGGCACAGGTGAAACCCGATTTCCTTTACACTGTTCCGCCTCACAGCATCGTCGTCCTGAAGCTGAAGGCGCGGCCCTGACTGGGGTCTCCTCAGGACGAGGGAGCCAGGAGACCGGAAGCCTTTTCGACCGCCGCTTCAGGCCGCGAATACCGAATCCCTTTTCTCTGTAAGGTTCTGGCGGGTTGCTCGACATTCCTTCTGGAGCTTCAGGAATTCTGGAGCACATTAGCGTAACGAAAAATATCGAATCCCTATGTCTTCAATCAGGCTTGCAGCTATTATCGCGGTTGCATTGCTCGCCGCTACGGTTGGCACTCTGGTGCGCCGTGGACGAGCCCAGACGCCACAAATCTCGACCTTTGAGCCCAAGGCAATGACCGAGTTCAAAAAACCACCGCCGGCGGAACTGAAGAAAAAGCTCTCCTCCGAACAGTTCGCGGTTACCCAAAAATGCGGTACGGAACCGGCCTTTCACAATGCGTATTGGGACAACCACAAGCCAGGGCTTTATGTGGATGTGGTCTCGGGCGAACCGTTGTTTAGCTCATTGGACAAATTTGATTCCGGAACTGGCTGGCCGAGTTTTACCCGGCCGATTACAGGCACTGAGATTATCGAGAAGAAAGATTCGGCCTTCGGCATGGTCCGTACAGAAGCGCGGTCGAAAATAGCGGATTCCCACTTGGGCCATGTGTTTGACGATGGTCCCGCTGATAAAGGCGGTTTGCGCTATTGCATCAACTCGGCTGCGCTAAGGTTCATCCCGGTCGAAGAAATGGACCAGGCAGGCTACGGTCAGTATCTCCAACCATTCATAGCCGCAGGTTTGATCAAGGCTCCGGCGCACGAGACGGCGATTCTCGCCGGCGGCTGCTTTTGGGGCATGGAGGAGATTATCCGCAAGATACCCGGGGTCATCAAAACGACGGTCGGTTATTCCGGCGGCACCACCCCGGACCCGAGTTATGAGGAGGTCTGTACCGGCACCACGGGCCATGCCGAGTCAATTCAAGTTGAATTCGATTCCAGCCGTCTAACCTACGAGGAGTTGTTGAATTACTTCTTCCGAATGCACGATCCCACGACGCTCAACCGCCAACACAACGATGTGGGCACCCAATACCGTTCGGCTATTTTCTTCACCAGCGAAGCCCAGAAAACTACCGCGGAAGCCGTTAAGGCGAAATGGGACAAATCGGGCAAATTCAGTCGCCCGATTACCACGGAGATAACCCGCGCCGGAAAGTTCTATCCCGCCGAAGAGTATCACCAAAAATATCTGGTTAAGAATCCGGGCGGATATACCTGCCACATCTTGCGAGATCCTTAGAGCTTGTTTTAAAAACCGGCCGGGTCGCGGGCGCCTGGTTTGGAGTCCCGCCTTTAGGCGGTTTCGGCGCTGGACCGCCTAAAGGCGGGACTGCAAACCGAAATTCCAAAACACGCTCTTAGACTGGATCCTCGCCAAGCTATGGTCTCAGCAGGCAGGCGGCCTTGCGCACCTGCCCTGGATTCTATTCGGCTCGTGAACGCCGCCTTTACACGCAGCATTTATGCGTCATCAACTGTCATCAACTCTGACCGCACCGAATCCACTTGTCATTTTCGTCATTTCCCAAGTAAGCTTTGACCACTGCGGGCAGGAACACGTCAGCATTGCGCATGAAGCTGCCCGACGGAATTTGGTTACCGTTTGAGAGGGTGACCCTTTAGCCCCTTGGCCTACAATTTTGTCCACCACGTTTATCGCCATCAGCCAGCCATGGCGCCAAGGCTGGTTTTTGCCGAGGCGGGCACATACCCCCTTGTTGACGAACCCCTCGTCGGCGAGTTTAGTGGCGTGGTGGGCGCGCCAGGCTTCTGGGGCCTGGGATTAACGGCGATCGGAGTTCCCCAGCTTTGAGGCTCTGACGACCAGCGCATGTATGAAAAAACACGGGATTTCAGGGTGTTTTCTTCGGGCCCCGTGCCTATGTTTCTCATTGTTTTTCGCGGCGTTTGCGCTATTTAGAACCGATTTCAGTGCATTGCCTGGGATCATTTTGTGAGATAAAGGGAACATGAAGTTTGCGATCATTGCGGATATCCACGCCAATCTGGAAGCTTTTCAGGTGGTCTTGGAGGATATCAAGCAGCAGAGGTGCACCCATTACGCCTGCCTGGGCGACGTGGTCGGCTACAACGCCAATCCCAAGGAATGCCTCGATATCGTGCGCAAGATGAACATCCCTTGCGTGAAGGGCAATCACGATGAGTACTGTTCGAGCGAGGAACCCCTTGAGGGCTTCAATCCTGCCGCCGCCGAGGCGGTCAATTGGACCCGGAAACAGCTTTCCCCGGAGGACAAACAATGGCTTCGGGATTTGAAGTACGTGAGGATGGTGACCAATTTTACCATCGTTCATGCCACCCTCGACGGTCCGCAGCGTTGGGGTTACGTCTTTGACAAACTGGCCGCTGCCGCCAGCTTTACTTATCAAAACACCAGCATTTGTTTTTTCGGCCATACCCACGTGCCGGTGGCTTTCATCCGCGACAGCATGGTCCGTGGCGGCACCTACTCGAAGTTCAAGGTTGAACCCGGAAAGAAATACTTCATTAACGTGGGCGCCATTGGACAGCCGCGTGACAATAATCCCAAAGCCGCTTACGTCGTTTATGATACCGAGGAAGGATTCATCGAGTTGCGCCGCCTTGAGTACGACATCGCCTCCGCTCAGAAGAAAATTCTCGACGCCGGTCTGCCTCCCCGGCTGGCCGAGCGCCTCGCTTTCGGTAAATAACCCCGGGCGGGCTGCCTCAAGCCCAAATCAGCCTGCCTCGCACAAGCAGCCGCGTTCTCACCTGCGGTAAACAAAAGCCTGCCTTGTGATCGACCAACCGTTACGGCGGTGAAGATCCTGATCCTTAAGCCGAGCTCGCTGGGCGATGTGATCCAGGCCTTACCGGTGCTGCGTTTGCTCAAAAAGCATCTGCCGGAGAGTCGACTCTACTGGTGGATCGAGGCGGGGCTTGCCCCGTTGCTCGAAGGGGACCCGGATTTGGCGGGTCTGATCTATTTCCATCGGCGGCGTTGGGCCAAACCCCGGAACTGGGCTCGGCTGGCGCGCGACCTGCGGTGGGTCAGGGCGCAAAACTTCGATTGGGTCATCGATCTGCAATGCCTGGCGCGCAGCGCCATTTTCGCCTGGCTGGCCAATGGCCAGTTATCGATCGGCCTCGACGGAATGCGGGAAGGCGCGCGCGGTTTTTACGATATAGTCGTGCCGCGCCCCTCCTTTCACACTCACGCGGTGGATTGGTATCTGCGGGTGCTCCCGGTTCTAAATGTGCCCGTCGATTGGGAATTCGAATGGCTGCCGTCGCGGCCGCAAATTGCCAAAGAAATCCGCCGCAAATGGCCGGTCAATAGCGACGGCTGGGTAATTCTTCAGCCCGGCGCCCGCTGGCTAAACAAACGCTGGCCCGCCGAATCCTTTGCTGAAGTGGTAAGGCAATTCCCCGCTTCGAAACATGGCTTGCGTTTTGCGATTCTTGGGGGCGCGGAGGACCGGCCGTTGGGCGCCCTCATCAAGGCGGTTGCGCCGGAGAAGTGCCTCGATCTGACCGGCCAACTTTCGCTGCCGGAGATGCTCGAATGGATCCGCCTCAGCCGGCTGATGATCACCAACGACACCGGGCCGATGCATGCGGCCGCGGCTTTGAAGAAACCAGTGATTGGCCTCTTTGGACCGACCGAACCCAGGCGCACCGGTCCGTACCGGCAGCCGCAAAACGTTCTGCAATCAACCTTGCCATGTGTCCCGTGCCTCAGCCCACGCTGCCACTACGTAAAAGCCTTTGAGTGTTTGCGCGGGTTGCCGCCGCGGTTAGTTTTGGAGCGGATGGAAGCGCAGTTGGCAGTTTGATTCTGTCAACCGCCCCCAGTCGTTCTTCTATGGATCGTTTACGACATCGCGACCGGTTGCTTTCGTTGAAGTATTCGACCATCGAGGCTTGTTTCAGCGTGCCGATGCTGAACATCACTCTGCCGAGTTTCCCCTTCGTATTGGCTTTTGCGGTGCAGGGCCTGGGCTGGTCCACCGGGGCGATTGGTCTGATGGCCGCGCTGCCGCATGTGTGCAACTGCCTGCAGCCTTTGCTCCTGGCGCTGTTGTCCCGGCGCTTTTCCAGCTATGGCATGCTGCTGCTGACCTTTTCGCTCGGCGCGCTGCCCTGGATGCTCGCCCCGGCGTTTCCGGTTCTTGGAACTCTGCGTGATCGGGTCTTCTTTGGCATTCTGCTCGTGGCGACCTGTGCCAGCAGCATCGCCAGCGTGGCCTGGTCTTCCTCAATTTCCGAATTAGTGCCCGAACGCCTGGGGGGCCGGTACTTTGCCCGGCGCAACTTGATTTTCGGAGCATGGACTCTCCTGGCAGTGATGGGCGCGGGCCAAATCGCCGAGTGGCAGGGCAATTCCTTGCGCATCTTTGGCTGGATTTTCTTCGCGGCCGGGTGCTCGCGCTTGATCGGGTTGTTTTTCTTAACTCGCATGATCTTTCCGTCGGTGGTCAAAGAAAGGTGCTCGCGCGTCATCGCGCTGCTCGACCTGACCGCCGTGCTGCGCGATAAAAACTATTTGTGGCTGTCCTTGTTCATCGGGCTGTGGGGACTCCTGCTCAACGCCGCCATGCCTTTTTACACCGTGTTCCTGGTCGAACGGCTCGGTTTCGGGATTGGTTCCGTGGTGAAACTGACCACGCTGGCCAGCCTCGGCGGATTAGTGACTCTCAAGGGCTGGGGCCGGCTATGCGAGCGCTTCGGAAACCGGCCGGTCCTGCAGGTCTGTTCGTTTATTTGGGCGCTCACCGCGTTTACGATGTGGACCCTGGCGCGGCCTGGCTGGACCTGGCATTTGTACGTGGGCTACTTCGTCGTGGGCGCCATGACGGCTGGCTTTCAGTTGATGCAGTTTAACCTCATGGTCCGGCTGGCCCCGGCGAATCTCCGGCCTGCTTATGTCGCCGTATTTCTGGCCCTCAGCAGTTTTTTGACCGCGATCGGGCCGGTGCTTGGTGGTCAGGCGCTCAAGTTCCTTCCGGCCCAGGTTGGCGAGCTTTTTGGAATCCCGATCCTGAAATTTCACCTGCTCTTCGCTTTGTCGGCAGTTGGTTGCTTGCTGGTTACCAATCTTGTTCAGCAAGTGTGCGAACCGGCCGAGCTACCCGTTGTGAGTGTTTGGCGCGAAATGCGGTCCATGCGCACCTTTAATCCCATGCTCAGTGTCTTGGCCGTGGGCGAGTTGTTGCTTACCCCGCGCGGCTTGTTCGCTTTGGGAAAACGTTCGCTCCGCACCGTGCGTCAGCAAGTCCGGGGCTTGGAAAAAGTCGGCGAGGAATTGGTGACAGGAGGCCGCCAGGTGCTGACCGAATTGGGACCGCATCACAAGACCCGGTCGGACGAAAAGGAAACGGATACGTGAACCGAATCGCGAAGTGGGAACTCCGGCGTCTCCCCGGCCAGTTCCTTCAAGCCGCTAATCGCGACCTTCACGCCATGTTTGGAGTCCCGCCTTCAGGCGGTGGGCGGCAGAATCGGTATCACGCCTTGATTCAAACCGAAGCCCTGTGTCGAGATCACACCCGCTGAAGCCGGGACTCCGAACTCGATATGTTTCACTTGAGCGCGGCCCAAACGCGGTGCACATCGTCGTGGTCTTCGAGACTCTGCAGAAACTCGCCCACCTCGGCGCGTTGTTGCTCGTTGAGTTCCGGATAGCTTTTGGCGATGTAGCCAATTTCGCTGGTGATTACGGTCCAGCCGTTTTGCGACAACCATTTTGACACGGCGTGCACGGCCGCGCGGTCGGTCAGAAATCTTGCCCCGCTGGACCCTTCCGCAATGTCGTCATTTTGTTCGCGTGTCAGCGGTTCGACTTCATTGGCGCCGGCTTCAATGGCGGCGCCTTCCAAATCCGCTTTCAGATCCATCGTATAGGCCTCGACGATGCCGGTATGATCGAAGAGGAATTTGTTGCTGCCCGTGGTCCCGAGTTGGCCTTTGCGGAACAAATGGCGGACTTCCGGCGCCGTTCGATTCACGTTGTCAGTATAAACCTCAACGACCAGAGGCACTTTATGCGGGGTATACCCTTCAAATATCACATGGTCCATGACCAGTTTTTCCCCGCCTATACCGGCGCCTTTCTTGATGGCTCGCTCGATCACATCCCGCGAAACGCTTTCTTTGCGCGCCTTCTCGACCGCGGCTGCCAGGCGCGCGTTTGCGTCCGGATCGGCGCCGCCCATCTTGGCGGCCACCATCACTTCACGAACAATTTTGCCCGTCGCCTGGGCCTTTTTCATCGAAGCTACGGCGCGCTTGGCATGTAACCACTGACGTCCCATACGTTGAGAATATCAGGCAAGCATAGGTGCGTCCAATTCAAGTCGCAGCCTGGATGGCCTGCTGTGTAGCGCAGGCATTCCTGCCTGATGTGTAGCGCAGGCATTCCTGCCTGCTGTATCGCAGACTTTTAGTCTGCAACGGGCCCAGAGCGCGTGCTGGATCAGCCGCCTGGCCGACTGAAAGTCGGCGGTACAGCAGGCAGGAATGCCTGCACTACGGTGGACATGGCTACGTCCTTTTGACTCGCGGTTTGCCGGCGCGCAGCACGCGCAAGGTATGGCCACGATTGTTTTCGTACGGTTCAACTGTCGCGGTAATTTCCAGGACGCGATAGCGAATGGTATTCAAACCGTAGGATTGATACGTCTTGGCAAACAATTCGGTTTCGATGATGCCCGTCCAGTCGGCGATGGTCAGAAACTTCATGGGTTCGCCGGTCACCTGGTGAAACAGGCGCTGCTCGATGACCAGTCCGCACGTGACAATCTGTTCTCCAATATGTTCGCCGAGACGTTCGACCGGGCAATAGGTTTCCCAGGCGATATCCGGGAAAAGTTCGAGCGGATGGCCGCTGACGGGGTAGCCCAGGAATTCTTCCTCGGCTTGGAGTCGTTGCAGACGATTGGGCTCGATCAGGGGCACGCACGGCAGGCGGTCGAGGTCAGCCGGAGGCAAGAGATAAAGCTGGCGTGGATTGATGATTGACGATTTGCGATTTCCGATTTGCGATTTGCGATTGCCAATGGACGATTGACGATTGCCAATGGATTGTTCGCCCATTCTTGGTCCCTCATTCTTCATCCTCTCTACTAGTTCCGCACTCCGCGCTCCGCATTTCGCACTTTCATCCCTCCTTTTCTCCAACCCCGCATTCCGCACTCCACATCCCGCACTCGGACTGCCCCGCCAGGCCCAGTATTGAGCGGTGCGGCTCTGGCCGAAGCTGTCGAATGCGCCGACGCGGATGAGCGCTTCCATTTCTTCAGCCAAAGGTTGGACCCGCAGGCAAAAATCGGTCAGCGAAGAAAATGGACTGCGCGTGCGTTCGCGCACAATCGCGTCTTTAGTACGGTTGGTGAGGCCTTTGACCAGCAGGACTGGAACACGGATAGCGCCCCTATTCCGCACTCCGCATTCCGCACTCCGCATTTGGCTAATGACCGTAAACTGCGGGCCGGGGTCGTTGATGGAGGGCGGCAGGAGCCGGATGTCCAGGCGATGGCATTCGAGGATGTAGACCAGCGGACTATAAAAGCCTTTGCCGTTGGTAAGAACGGCCGCCATGAATTCAGCGGGGTAATGCAATTTGAGCCAGCCGGATTGATAGGCCTCGACTCCATACGCCGTGCTATGCGCTTTGCAAAAAGCGTATCCTCGAAATCCAGTCACCAGGTCCCAGACCTCGGTAATTTCGGCTTCGGTTCGGCCCAGTTTCCGGGCGCAATCGGCGAACTCGATTTGGATCTGATCGATCAATTCTGTTTTTTCCTTGGCTAAAGCGCGGCGCAGGATATCGGCCCGGCCGGGTGGCAGGCCGGCAAAAGCTTCACACATTTGCAGGATGTGCTCTTCATAAACAACCAGGCCGTAGGTGCTGCGCAGGCAGGGTTCCAGTGATGGATGCGGATAATGCACCGGGCTAAGCTTTTGGTATCGGCGCGCAAATTCCATTTTTTTGCTCTCATTGGCTGCGCCGGGCCGAATCACCGAGACAATGGCAATCAAAGTATCGATATCTCGCACGTTGCACATCTTGCAGAGCGAAATCATGGCGGGGCTTTCAATATGATGCACCGCGCGAGCGCCCCCGTTGGCAATCAGGTCCCAGACTTGCCCATCATCAAAAGGCCCGGCCGGGGAAGGAAGGGCGAGCGCATTTGCGATGGACGATTCACGATTGACGATTGCTGCCATGTCAGGGCCTTTTGGCGATTTGCTCTCGGCGATTCGTTCATTTCTGTTCTCAGGCTCCGCACTCCGCACTCCGCACTCCGCATTTGGAACACTCCGCATTCCGCCTTCCGCATTTCGCCTTCCGAACACGTCTGGCCGGCTAAAGCCGGGACTCCGAACAGGAGCAAGCAGTGGCTCGGAGCGATCTTCATTCCGCACTCCGCTTTCCGCACTCCGCATTTGGAACACGTCTGGCCGGCTAAAGCCGGGACTCTGAACAGGAGCAAGCACTGGCTCGGAGCCATCTTCATTCCGCACTCCGCCTTCCGCACTCCGCATTTGGAACACGTCGCGCATCACTGCCAGGCCACCCTGGGCCAGGATATCCATTTTGATCAGGCCGACGGCTTCTACTGAATCCATATCGAAATGGGTCGTCGGGTAACCTTTGGCGGAGATAAAACAGGGCGTGATTTCGTCCATGGGCTGGCGCGAGAGCACCAGGCCGCATGGATGCATCTTCGGATAACGCGGAAACCCGTCGAGAAACTGGCCCATGCGCAGCGCCGTCGAGTAAGGCTCCTGGTCCAGCGGCAAGTCCCGGCATTCCAGGTTATCGGCCACCACTTCGGTTAATTCACTAGCGCGAGAAAAGTGCGGCAGCCGTTCAGTCAGGCGCCGGACCTGAAATTCCGATACGCCCAGGACCTTGGCGACTTCGGCAAAGGCACTTCGCGATTGGAACGTGGAAAATCCGCCGACGACTGCAGCCCGATCCGGACCGTACTTTTCAAAAATCAAATCAATGACGTCGTCTTTGCGGTCGTGCGGAAAATCGACGTCGATATCCGGCAATTTGTTGAGCGCCATGCGGTCCTTATTGAGAAAGCGGCGAAAATACAAATCGAAGCGAATGGGGCAGACGCCGCTGATTTCAAGGCAATAACACGCCAGCGAATCAGCCGCGCTGCCGCGGGTGATCCAGTCGATGCCGCGCCGGCGGCATTCCTGCAGGATATCCCACATGATCAAAAAATATTCCTCGTACCCGACCTCGGTAATGATGGTCAACTCCTCTTCCAGCTGCGGTTTGCGTTGTGCATGGTTTTGTGGGTAACGGCGGCGCAACCCGTCCATCACGAGTTGGTGTAAAAATGAGGCCGGGGATAAACCATTTGGGGGCTGATACGCCGGGAATTGCGGTTTGCCGGGATGGATCGTGAAGGAGCAGCGCTCGGCAATCTCAATGCTGTGCGCCAGCAGTTCAGGATGGGTAGCGAAGAGTTTGCGCATTTCCGGGGCAGGCCGGAAATGGTACTGGCCGTCCAATCGTTTCTCGGGATGTTGCTGCCGGAGCAGAGTGAGTGTGCGGATGCTTTGGACAATGTCGTATTTCCAGCGATCCGATGGCTGTTCGTAATGAATGGGCAAGGCCGCCACGCAGGGCAGGGCAGGGGGGCGTTTCTCAAACACCTCCAGGGTGTTGGTCTCGAGGTAAAAACGATCGGGGAAAAATTGGGCCAGTTCGGCCAGGGGACCGACGGCCAGTAAACCTTCCGTGTCGAGAGTGGCAAAATCTATGTTATTCGCACATCCGGGAGCAACTCCGGACGGATTTGAAAGTTGAGCATTGAAAACGGAAGATTTTAGATTGCCCGAACTTGATCGAGCAGGATTGAAACCGGCGGAGATATTTAAAATGCGGCAGAGGTTGTGATAACCCTTTTGGTTTTGGGCATAAAGGCAGATTCGACGGCCGCGCCAATCGAGTTCGGCTCCGAGGATTGGCTTGATGCCGGCTGCGGCGGCGAGTTGTGCAAATTCCACCGCGCCGTGCAGGTTGTTTTTATCGGTCAAGGCAATGGCCGGCAGTTCGTACCCCTTTGCCAATTCAATCACCGCCCGGGGCGAAAGAGTTGAGTCCAGAAAAGAATAATAACTGTGAACGTTGAGTGGAACGTAAGTAGTTGCGGCGGGTCGCGCCGAACGGCGCAAAGGCTCAACCGCTGGTCGAGAAGGGGCCTGCGAAGATTCGATCCGGAACTTGAGTTCCGGACCGGGTGAAGCGATTACCCTGGCAAAGGAGTTTCCGATGCGCTGACGCTGGACGATCGACAGATTGTGCGGTGCGGGGGATGCGAGGCCTCTCCCCGCTCGTTCCTCGCGGGGCGTTACAAATCCGGAATGCGGAGTGCGGAGTGCGGAATCAATGCGGTTTGGAGGGGGGGTGATGGAGGATGAGCCCCTCTCCCCTGACCCTCTCCCCACTCGTTTCTCGCGGGGCGAGGGAGTCGAACCGTCTTCATTCCGCACTCCGCATTGCGCATTCCCCATTCCCCCACATTCCGCATTCCGCATTCCGCAGTCCGCATTTGAATCGCACTCCGCATTCCGCACTTGGCCAAGGTCTGGTTCCTGGCCGCAGCCGTGTTTGGCCTTGAGGATGAAATCGTGACCGCGTTGAAGGACCGTGCGGCCAAATTTTTGGCGCAGTTCATCGACTGTGCCAGCCAGGCGTTCCTGCGCGGCACGGTGCCGCGCCGCGATGTCCAGCGCAAGGCTGCCGCAGAAGAGACTCTCATAGACATTCGAAAGCTTGAGCGACACCAACCGCAGGCTCACGCGCCGGCGCCAGGCTTTGCGAAGCAGGGCGGAAACAGTGGAATAAATGTCCGTTTCGAGGTGAGTCGGTTCGGGCAGGCTCTCACTGGCTTGCTCTTCATCCATGTCATTATAACGAACCTTGACCGTGAGCGTGCGAACGCTTTTGCCGTCTTCGCGCACTTTGGCCATGAGCTTATCGGCCATGCGCCGCAGGGTGGCTTCCAGAAACTCTTCGTCAGTGGTATCGGCGCCAAAAGTTTCCTGCTCGCCGTAAGACTTGGCCGGGGCGCGCACAGGAACGACTGGACGCTCATCAATTCCCAAAGCAAAATGACGTAATTGTGGCGCCTGGCCGCCAACGATCAACCCCAGCAAATCCACTGGTGTGTGGGCAATCTGACCAATGTGCGCCAGTCCCGCGGCATTTAATTGATTGGCTGTTTTGGGACCTACCCCCGGCAACCATTTGTTGACCAGCGGCGATAAAAACTCGGCTTCATGCGGCGGAGGCACACATTCAAGACCGAACGGTTTCTTCAGCTTCGAAGCGATCTGACTGACCAGTTTGTTGGCGGCCACACCTTCACTGACCGTCAGCTTGAGCGATTGCCGAATCGCCCGGCGGATGGTTTCGGCGATGTCCACGGCCGATTTCCGGGTGCCGGTCAGATCAAAATATCCCTCATCAATCGACCCGATCTCGACATCCGGGGTGAAATCGTACGCGTAAGAAAACATGAGCCGGGAGAAGAGCTCGTATTTTTCAAAATCTCCGGGGACCAGGATAAGCTTGGGACAAAGCCGCCGCGCCATGAGACTGGGCATGGGGGTATAAATGCCGAATTTTCGCGCTTCATATGATGCCGAGGCGATAATGCCCCGCTTTTCGCCACCCACCGCCATCGGTTTGCCCCGCAACCGCGGATCCGCGGCTTGCTCGACCGAGGCGAAGAAAGCATCGGCATCCAAATGAACAATGGCACGCGGAAACAACATGGCTGCTGGCTGACCAAGCCGGGTCCGGCCGTTTCACTTCCTGCGTCGAACCAGTGCGACCATCACTCCCTGGATTTGCAATTCTTCCTGCGGAATGAGCTTTGGGTATCGCGGGTTTTCGGCGCGTAAATAAGGTTTGCCCTGCTGCAGGACAAATGTCTTGAGCGTTACCTGTCCATCGATTAAGGCAGCCACCACATCGCCGGAACGTGGTTGTACTCCGTGTTCGATAATTACGATGTCTCCCTCGATAATGCTTTTGCCAATCATCGAATCACCCTGGACCTTCAGGCCGAAAGTGCGGGCCGTGGCTTTAATGCCGAGGGTATCCACGTCAATCAGCACACAGCCTTCCTGTGCTTGGGTGGCATCGGCCGGCCGACCGGCCGGGATCGACCCGTAGATCGGGACAGAAACGATTCGCGAACCGGACGCCGTAGGGTCCTCTCCGGCATTTGGCCCACGTCCTGCGAAATGACCTGGCTGACGGGAAGCCGGCGCTTCCAAGTCAGACCAACCCAGTACTTGGAGCGAGCGGGCGCGGCCGGGCAGGTTTTTCACAACACCTTTTGCGCGCAGTGCCTGAACATGCGCCAGAGCCGCATTGGCGCTGCTGAAGTGAAAATGCGCGGCGATTTCGCGCAAAGTGGGACTCAACTTTTCTGACTCCTGTTTGTGCTGAATGAAATCGAGGATCTGCTTTTGCCGTACAGTCAGTTCTTTCATAGAACCCGTTTTTCCAAGGCCGCACAATTCTCTGCGCCGCCTTTACTGGACATTAGACCAGTACTGGATAAACGTCCAGTATTAGCTTTTCCAAATTTAAATCAATTCCCGGGGAATCCCCGGGGCGCTTTCCAGGCTTTCCCAGGATTGTATGTCGGGGCAACTTGCGTGAGGCTACTCTCAGACTAAAACGACATGAAAGCGGCTCTTTACTCACAGTTCAATCCGGTGAAAACGATGAGTCAATTGGTCGTTGATCGATACGCTCTGCGCCTGTGCATCGCGGCGATCTTGCTCTTGGCAGCCTGCCTTTAAAGGCTTGAGCCGGAAGCTGACCGGCTCCGAGCCTGTGGATGGGCCGCTCAGAACCGCTGCATCTGACTACGCCGCTTGCTTTTATGGTCCTGCCAGAGGATCGAAAGCACTAACAAGAAACCACCCCCGCCCGCGGCGATAAAGCACAGCATTGCCAGCCCTGGATAACCGAGGATTTGGAAATTGGTCTGCACCCGCATCAGCAGGGCGGCTCCGACGATTAGGGCAGCCAGGACTAAACCAGTCGTGATGCGGTTGGCGACTTTGCGGGCACTCTCGATTAAAAAATCCGTCTCGCTTGGCTTGACGTTAACATTCAACTCGGCGTTACCGACCGCATCGAGAATCTTGTTGAGACGCGAGGGCAGTGCGCCCATGAACTGTTTGGCTTCGAGAAGAGTCGAGAAGATCTTGCCCTCAGTCAGGGTGGACTTGAGGCGCTGATTGAGAATCTGACTGGCGTTGCGGCGAATCGATTCGTTCGGGTCAAATTCTGGATCGAGAATGCGCCCGACCTCGTCAAGCTGCAGCAAGGTCTTGCCAAGGAGCGACAATTCCGTCGGGACAAAAAGGCCAGTACCCGCGGCGGCCCGGCCGACTTCGAGAATGACCTTGCCGGTGTCCATTTGGCTGAGCGTGGCATTCTGCTGTTCGGCGACGAGTTGCCCAATTTGCCGGCGGAAATCGGCTTCTTGAAAATTCAGGCTGGGTGTGCTCATGCGCACGGCGATGTCCGCGGCCTGGTCGCTTTCGCCCTCACTGACGGCCAGGAGCAACTTCAGCAGATTCTCCTGCATGACTGGCGAGGTGTGGCCCACCATCCCAAGGTCCAACAGAATAATCCGGCGGTCGGCAGTCAGGAATATGTTTCCCGGGTGCGGATCGGCGTGAAAGATTCCATCGATCAGGATTTGCTGCAGATATGCCTGGAAAAGTTCCTCGGCCAGGGCGCTGCCGTGCAAATCCAGTCGCGCCAGGGGCGAGAGTTCAGTTATCTTTGTCCCTTCGACGTACTCCATTGTGAGCACCCGGTGAGTCGTGTAACCCTCAATCGGCAAGGGGACTTTGATGCGATCGAATTTGGCCAGCGCCTTGGCCAGGATTACCATGTTGGCCGCCTCACGACAGTAATCCAGTTCGTGCGCCAGGGTTTTTTCGAATTCCTCCAGTATGTTCAGCAATTGGTATTTCTGACCCAGCCTGGTGTGGCGTTGGAGGAACTTCGCCACCTCCTGGAGCGCGGCAAAGTCTTCCTCAATCTGGCGCGCCACGTTCGGCCGTTGCACCTTGACTGCGACGGGACGTCCGTCGTGAAGGGCGGCCCGGTGCACCTGGCCCAGGGAAGCCGCGGCCAGCGGTTCGGTTTCGAAATAGGAGAAGGCTTTGTTGATCTTGGTGCCTAATTCTTTCTCCACCGTGAACTCAACCTCCGCGAAGGGGAACGGTTTCACCTTATCCTGCAATCGTGCCAGAGCTTTTAGATATACTGGAGGCAACAGGTCGGGGCGGCTCGAGAGCAATTGCCCGAGCTTAACGAAGGTCGGACCAAGCCGCTCCAGTTCATTAGGCAATTCCTGGGCAGCCTGTTGACCAATTCCGTTATCTTGGACGGCCGGGTCTTGGTTCGTGAATCTGCTGGCCACGTCCAACTGCCCGTATCTCAGGAAAAGCAGAGTAATGTCCTTATAACGTTTGAGATAATGAGCGGACAATTTCATCGGCAAATCCTCCTGTTAACCAACTGCATGCTAGCAAACTAACTGCCGCGACGATTAACTCAAGGGAGAGAAAGGAGAGCTCCGGTTCGGTCTTTCCCTTACTATCAGCTCCAAGGCGGGTGTTTCCGCGCTCGTTTTGCGGGCTGTACCCCAGCCGATTCTCCGTACTGACAGTAAGCGGGATTGCTAAAAACTATCCTCACCCGGTCTGCCAAAGGGCCGAAGTTATCCCGCTCAGCCGGGGACTAACACGGCTGCGCCTTGGATCTTCCCCTTCCGCAGGCGCTCCAATGCTTCATTGGCTTCATCGAGGGGAAACTTCTCGACACGAGTCTTGACCGGAACCCGCGCTGCCAGCGGGAAGAATTGCTCCCCATCCTGACGCGTCAGGTTGGCCACCGAGCACAGAACGCGTTCTTCCCAAAGCAATTCATAACCAAAGGCCGGGATATCGCTCATGTGGATCCCGCCGCAGACCACGACTCCGCCTTTGCCGACAGCTTTGAGTGCGGCGGGCACCAGCGCACCGGCCGGCGCAAAAATAATTGCTGCATCGAGCGGGGTAGGGGGCGCCTGGTCGGCGCCGCCGGCCCAGACCGCGCCGAGCGACCGGGCAAAATCCTGCCCCGCCAAATCCCCCTCACGGGTGAACGCAAAAATCTCGCGCCCCTGAAATCGCGCAACTTGGGTGATGATATGTGCCGCCGCGCCAAAACCGTAAATCCCGATTCGCTTCGCCTCTCCGGTTTTGGATAAGGACCGAAATCCAATCAGTCCCGCGCAAAGGAGCGGCGCCGCCTCGACGTCCTTAAACTGTTCGGGTATTGCAAAACAGAAGCGCTGATCCGCTACCATGCGCTCGGCATAGCCGCCATCGACTGTGTAACCCGTGAATCGAGCACGGTCGCAGAGGTTTTCCCGCCCCAGGCGGCAGTAAGGGCATTCACCACATGTCCACGCCAGCCAGGGCACACCCACTCTGTGGCCGGGCTTGAAACGATCCACCCCAGGACCGATCTCCAGGATCTCTCCCACTACTTCGTGCCCAGGGACCAAGGGCAATTTGGGATGGGTTAGCTCGCCATCGACAATGTGCAAGTCGGTCCGGCAGACCGCACACGCGCGGACTTGAAGCAATACCTGGCCGTCGGCGGGACGCGGATCTGGAATCGTCGTTTTGTTTAACGGCCTGCGAGGGTGCGCCAGAATCATGGCCTGCATTCTTTAAGACCCTTCGTAGCCCATGCCGCAGGTGCCCGCGTTACATTCGAGGCCGCCTTGATGATGCGGAGCGGCCGCAGGATTAGTCATGGTAGAATTTCAGTTAATCGGCAGAATTTGTAAAGTTGCGCCCGGCGCCGGGCAGCATTATCGTTCGCCGCAGAAGCTAAGAGCGTTTTAAAACATCGGCTTGTGGGCACCTGGTTTGGAGTCCCGCCTTCAGGCATTTTTGGCGCCGGGCCGCCTAAAGCCGGGACTCCAAACCGAATTTTAAACCAGCTCTAAGCGAACAATTTAGTTTATGGCTGAGATTCCCGTTTGGCGCGAATGAAAATTGGCATTGGCTCAGATCATGCCGGGTTCGAGTACAAAGAGCAGCTCAGGAAGTTGCTCCAGGGTTTGGGCCATGAGGTGAAGGACTTCGGGACGAACTCCACGCAACCGGTTGATTACCCATTATTCATTCGACCAGTAGCCGAAGCGGTGGCGCGTGGAGAATGCGAGCGGGGGATTGTGCTGGGCGGCTCGGGCAACGGTGAAGCGATCGTCGCCAATCGTGTTCGAGGTATTCGTTGCGCGCTGTGTTGGAACACCGAATCGGCAAAACTGGGGCGTCAGCACAACGATGCAAACATGATTTCACTGGGCCAGCGGATGATCAGCTTGGAAACGGCGCAAGCCATAGTTCATGTCTGGCTGGAGACCCCGTTTGAAGGTGGCCGGCATCAGCGAAGAATCGACCTGATCGATGCCGTTGGCTCTTGAGCCTGCATCTGCCTGGGCGAAGCGCCAACGCTCAAGGCGGCTCCCACCGTTTTTCCTCACCCTCCTCACCCGTTCCCGCTTGTCTGAGGATTGGGGACTGGTAAGCTCAGTTGTCCACATGAGAGCGCCCGATTCTAATTGGCCGCGTTGGCGGCGATCAAAGCCTTCCAATCCCAACAACGCGTGAATGCATTAAAAGCTGAAACCATCAAAGCACGAATCGGACTAAGTGGCCCAGCCTTGAATCGAATTCCCGGGCCGGCGCCGGCCATTCCCGACCACCAGATGATCCGGTGCATTGGGCAGGGCAGTTATGGAGAGGTTTGGCTCGCGCGCAACGCCGTGGGCACCTGGCGCGCGGTGAAGGTAGTTTATAGACATAACTTCAGCGATCCCCGGCCGTACGAGCGGGAGTTTGCCGGCATCCAGAGTTACGAACCCATCTCACGCACTAATGAAGGATTAATCGATGTTTTGCAAATCGGCCGAAACGACGCCGAGGGTTATTTTTATTATGTGATGGAACTGGCTGATTCGGCGGCACAAGACCAAACTGCGGCCGAGACCCCGGAACCGTCCGGCGGCACAAAACTCGAACCCGCCCGCAACGCCGACCTGGACCCGAAAAGCTATGTTCCGAAAACCTTAAGCAAGGTGATCCGGCAACGCGGGCGCTTGAGCTATGAAGAATGCATTACGCTCGGTCTGACTCTGAACCTGGCGCTGGCGCACTTGCACCACCACGGATTGATTCACCGCGATGTCAAGCCTTCGAACATCGTTTTCGTTAATGGCGTACCCAAACTCACCGATATCGGGCTCGTCACCGATTTGGAAGGCGCGCAATCCTTCGTCGGCACCGAAGGTTTCATACCGCCGGAAGGTCCTAATTCACCGCAAGCTGACCTCTATGCGTTGGGCAAGGTGCTGTACGAGGCGAGCATGGGCAAAGATCGCAATGAGTTTCCCGAACCGGTGACCCAACTTGGCCTGGACGCCGATTCACGCGCTTTAATGGAACTCAACGCCGTGCTGGTGCGGGCTTGCGCGCCGAACATAAAAGAACGTTACCGTCGAGCCGAAGAAATGAACGCGGACCTCGCGTTGCTGCACAATGGAGAATCAGTGCGCAACAAGCACGCGGTTGCCCGGCGCTTGCGCTGGATGACCCGCATTGGCGCGGGAACGGTGGCGGTGCTGGTTCTGGCTGTCGTGCCGTATTCACTGGCGATCCGGGAAGCGCATCGGGCCACGGAGCAGCGGCAGGTCGCTGTCAAGGAGGCCAATAAGAGCAGGGCGGTGGCCCAAATTCTCAAGAACACTCTCTATTCCTCTGCGCCGGCCGTGGCCCTCGGCCGCGATACGAAGCTAATGCGCGACCTGCTCGATCAGACTGCCGCGGGTCTCGATACCAACGTAACCTCTTTTCCGGAGGTGGAATCGGAGCTGCGGGGTACTTTGGGAGATGTTTATCTTGCGCTCGGGGAATACAAAAAATCGGAAGACATGCTGCGGCGGGCGGTTGAGTTGTACCGCGACCAGTTCGGAGAAGGCAACTCGAACTGGGTCCATTGTTTGAGCCAGCTGTCGCTGGCCGTTTCGGCTCAAGGGCGGGGAGTCGAGGCGGAAAAGCTTCAAGGACGGGTGTTGTTGATCCGCACCGCTCTTTCAAATGAACTGGACGTGGCGGAATCTTACCTGGCACTCGGCCATATCCTGGCGGGTGAAAACAAGATCGCCGAGTCCGAACAAATGTTCCGCAAGTGCAGGGCCATTCGGGAAAGACTTTTAGGTCGCGATAATGTGGGCGTAGCCGATGCTCTCAACGGCATTGCCACCGCCTTAAGTTCCCAAGGCCAATGGGAAGCCGCTGAGACAATGTGGCGCGAAGCCATCCGCATCAATTGCCAGGCGCTCACGGAGCGCCATCCGAATCACATCTGGATGCTTAACGGGATCGTCCAAGCACAGCTTAACCAAAAAAAGTACGCCGAGGCCGAAGCTTCCGCCCGCGAATGCATCAATCTCGAGCTTGCGATTTTGGCCCCAGACCACCCCTTGAGGGCCAGCACACTCACGCGCTTGGCCATGGTGCTCCAGGAACAGGGCCGAACCTCGGAAGCCAAAACCAATCTCGAGCAGGCGCTGACCATCTGGACCAGGCGCTTAAGCAATCAAGATCCGAGCATCGGCGCAACCGTGACCGCCTTATTCGATCTTTTGTTCTCGGAACGTGATTTTTCCGAAGCAAAGCGGGTTTTTGACCAGGTCTCCGTCGCCGGCGATAGGCCCAATCCAACTTTGGTCATGGTCTGCGGCAATTACCTGGCCAGGACGGGCCAGTGGCGAGCGGCAGCGGATAAATATCAACAGGTGCTTCGGCTGGACCCCGAGAATCACCTCGCGTGCCAGGCCCTTGCCTCGTTGTATGTCCAGCTGGAGGATTGGCCGGCCTACCGCCAGTTCACCTCGTCTTTGCTCGAGAAGTTCGGCTCCGTCACCAATGATCCGCGCATTGCCGATCGCATTGCCAAGAGCTGTTTGATGTTGCCACCGCCCGACCAGCAGGCGTTGGCGACCGCCACTAATTTAGCCAATGTCGCCGTAACGTTCGATGCCAACGCCGCGCGTCATCCCTGGTTTCGGTTTTGCAAAGGCCTGGCTGAGTTTCGGGCTGGCAACTTTGAGTCAGCGAAGAAATGGATGGCTAAGGTTCTCGAATCCAAAAGCGAGGGTTCCTCTCGGGATATCGAGGCGTACATGGTCCTGGCAATGGCTGAAACCGAACTGCATAATCAGGCGGCAGCCACCGCAGCCTTCGAGGAGGGAAACCGGTTGGCCCGTTTGCGGCTCCGGGAGGTTTCTTCCGGTGACATCGAAAGCGGCTGGACCGATTGGATCCTGGCGCATCAGTTGATGCGAGAAGCCGCCACCGGCCAGTCGAGCTTGATCCGGCAGGCGGCAGTTTCTCCCTGAAACTTCGCTTCTGAATTCACCGTGGAACATAGCGAAAGCATCATTGTTCCTATAGATGGGCTAAACTTGGAAGGTGAACTGGCCTTCACTCCTCAGAGCCTTGGCACAGTGTTGTTTGCCCACGGCAGCGGCAGCAGCCGGCACAGCCCTCGAAACCAACTGGTCGCGCGCGTGCTGCGGCAGCACCGGATTGGAACGCTCCTGTTCGACTTACTGAGCCGGGACGAGGAGCGGGAAGATCAAATTAGAGGCCACCTGCGTTTTGACATCTCTCTGTTGGCGCGTCGATTGCTCCGGGCCACCCATTGGTATCGCGGCCAGCATCCGCAGGCCGTGATTGGCTATTTTGGCTCGAGCACCGGTGGCGCAGCGGCCTTGGTTGCGGCCGCTCAGCCCGACCTTGAGATTGGGGCCATCGTCTCGCGTGGTGGCCGTCCGGATCTCGCCGGCGCAGCGTTGCCGGAAGTCAAAGCGCCCACGCTGTTGCTGGTTGGGAGCCGGGACACCCAGGTGATCGAATTAAACCGTCAAGCGATTACCCGGATGAGATGCGTTAAGGAACTCCGGTTGATCCCGGGCGCAACCCACTTGTTTGAAGAACCGGGCGCCCTCGAAGAGGTCGCGAGCCTGGCTGCTGAATGGTTCGAAACACATTTTCAACAGCGTCGTTCCTGATGGGGTAGATGACATCGCGCTGCGATGTCCCCGCCCGCGTCCAGCGGGCGGAACGAATGCGAGAGGAGGTACGTTCACATTCCAGCCCTTGCGCCGCTGTACGCGACGCGGACGGCGCAGCGCGCCATCCCTACCGCGAGAATTAGATGCGTCTGCCGTGTTCCTTGGCTTGACCGGCCTTGCGCACCGCGCTTTATTCTCTTGAGTCCGACCGCTGGTCGGCCGGGAGAAGTTTCACTCAAACATGACCGCGAATTTAACGGGCCAGGACCCACCGTCGGCAGCCACGCAGAAAATCCCGACGGGTAGCGGCATGGAATTGGTCGTCGAGCAGCGGTGCAGTGCGGACCGAATCGAGTTGTTGCTGCGCGCGACCGGGCGGAAGAACTGCATTCTGCACTGGGGCATTCGCAACCGCGCGCAATCGGCCTGGCACATTCTGCCAAAGCAGCTCTGGCCCGAAGGCACCCAGGCAGCCGGAACTTCGTCGATGCAGACTCCGTTCAAGCCGCACAACGGCCACAGCCAAATCGCCATTGACCTTGCGCCGGATACCGCGCCGGAACTGCTGGAATTTGTCTTGTTCTTCCCGGAGGAGAATCGCTGGGACAACAATGGCCACCGCAATTACCAAATCAGCATTGGAGCCTCCGTGCCGCGTGCGTTGCCAGGGGATTTTCTCAAATCGCGCGCAACTTCGGATGAGGTCTGCTTTCAGCGCGTGTTTGACCTGGAGCCGAACCACCAAATCGCCGTGGCGGTTGAAAAGTCATCGGACAATTACCGGGTGCGGTTTGCCGCCAATCTGCCCGGCGCTCTGATGTTGCACTGGGGTGTCGCGCGCCGCTCGCCTCACGAGTGGCTCTTGCCTCCGGAATCGTGGCGCCCGGCGGGCACCGTGCTTTGGGGAGGGCATACTATGCAAACTCCTTTCGAGCCGCGCGACGGATTCAACCAGTTGGACCTGGTGATTCCGCAATCGGATGCGCCCGCAGGCATTCAATTTGTGCTCCAGTCTGGAACAGAAGGGCGTTGGATTAAGCATCAAAACGGAAACTTCTATATTCCGGTGCGCTCGGCGGCCCGCTCGCAGCCCGGCCTGAATGCGGGCGCCCTGACCCATCTAACCGACAGGATCGTCCAGGCGGAGATGAACTCCGGCTCCTGGACCTTGATGCATCGATTCAACCTGTGCTTCGATTTACTCGGCGAGGCGCAGGGCAATCCCGAGGCGCTGGCTTTGCTTTTTGTCTGGCTGCGCTATTCGGGGATTCGTCAGTTGACCTGGCAGCGCAATTACAATACCAAGCCGCGCGAATTGGCTCATGCCCAGGACCGATTAGGCGGTCGCTTGGCCGAGCTTTATCGCGCAGACTCCCAGGGGCGTCCGTTTTATCGGCTCATGCTTGCCACCATTGGCCGGGGTGGCGACGGTCAGCGCATTCGTGACGAGATCCTTCAAATCATGCATCGCCACCACCTCAAGGAAGTCAGCGGACATTTCCTCGAAGAATGGCACCAGAAACTGCACAACAACACGACTCCGGACGATGTCGTCATTTGCGAGGCCTACCTCGAATTCTTGCGAAGCGGCGGCAATCTCGATCGCTTCCACGAAACCCTTCAACAGGGCGGCGTTACCCGCGAACGCCTCGCAACTTTTGAGCGACCCATCCGCACCGAACCGGATTTCGTTGCGCATTTAAAGGACCCGCTGATTCATGATTTCGAAAACTTTCTCAAAATCCTGAAGGCAGTTCATTCGAGCACGGACTTGGAAACCGCCATCAACACGGCGCGCGAGCGACTGGACTCCGACACCCAGGCCTTGCTGTGGGATATTTGGAATCACCGTAACGACTCGGCTGAGGGCCTCGTGTCCCTGGTGGAGCGAATTACCGAAGCCCGACGGCGTGTTTCGCATTTGCTCAATCAAGCCGACCAACTGCGGCCGTTCCTCTACCTGGACTTGGCCCTGGAACAGTTGGTCCGGGTTGTAGTGGAGCGCAACTTGCACCAGCACCTCGCCTCGGAGCAGTTGATCGATCTCATTGGCCGGGTCCTGGAGAACGTTGCCCTCGCGCATGAAGATAATGAGCTGGGAGCCTGCCTGCGCCATTGGGAGCGCTTGTCCAAATTTTCCCCCGAACCGCGTCTGAGCCCGGGCTGGGCTCTGCACGCCAAATCGATTGTGGACCGGATTGGGCGAGCCTTGGCCGATTGGACTGATCGAGTGTACCGCCTGCTTCAGCCTAAAGCCGAATTGCTCGGCCAGGCTTTCCAAGCCGAGAACTGGACCATTACCCTGTTCAGCGAAGAGGTGGTGCGGGGCAGCAGCCTTGGGTTTGCCTTATCGATGTTGTTGCATCAAGTGGACCGGGTGTTGCGACCAGCGGCCAATTTAGGTGATTGGCAAATTGTCAGCCGCGGCAGGGGTACTGGCAAAGTCGAGGTCGTCGAAACTTTACGGGCGGTCCAAGGCAGGCAGTTTAACGGCGCCGCGGTGGTGATCGCGGACAAAGTCAACGGCGATGAAGAACTGCCGGAACAGGTCGTGGCGGTATTGGCTCCGGACGTCACTGATCTGGTATCGCACGTAGCTGTCAGAGCTCGCAATGCCCAGGTGCTTTTTGCCTCCTGCTCCGATTCAAGCGTGCTGGACCATCTTAAGGAACTGCGCGGTCGCTTTTTACATATAGAAGTCACGCCCGGGGGGGATGTCGCGTTTAAAGAAGTGGCCCAGTCTGAGTCGGCCGCTATGCCGGGTTCAACCCGCCCACGGCCTGCTCTCCGTCCCCGTCCTGAGTTCACGCGGTACGCCATTACGGTCGACGCATTCAACGAACGAGTGGTTGGGGCAAAGTCGGGTTGCCAAGCCCGGTTGCGAGGCAAGCTGCCCAATTGGGTTAAGCAGCCGGCTTCGGTTGCCTTGCCCTTTGGCTGTTTTGAGCAGGTGCTGAACCTGCCTGAAAACCAGGCGACAGCTCAACAACTCAGTGCGCTTGCCAGCGGGCTCAAAGACAAAATTGACGCGGACAAATTGACTGCTATCCGCCAGGCGGTCGAACGTCTAACCGCCCCGGAGGAATTGAAAAGCGCACTCCGTGAAGCCTGCGTTCGAATGGGCATCGCCTGGCCGGCGGATTGGGAAGACGTATGGCGTTGCATCAAACAGGTCTGGGCGTCCAAGTGGAACGAGCGCGCGGCGCTGAGCCGCAGGCGGATGGCTCTGAGTGACGACGATCTTTTCATGGCAGTGCTGATTCAGCCAGTCGTGCCGGCGGATTATGCCTTTGTGATTCACACCGTAAATCCTTCCAACGGCAACCCGGACGAGTTGTATGCGGAAGTCGTGCTGGGTTTGGGGGAAACGCTCGTGGGCAATTTTCCCGGTCGCGCATTGAGTTTCGTCTGGGCTAAGCGGACCCAACAGGCGCGCCTGCTCTCTTTTCCCGCCAAGAGTGTGGCGCTTTACGGCAGCGGACTCATCTTTCGTTCCGATTCCAACGGGGAAGACCTCGCGGGGTACGCGGGAGCCGGCCTGTACGACAGCGTGCTCCTGAATCCGCCGCGTGAAAAGCTGCTGGATTATTCCGACGAGCCGCTCATCTGGGACGGCGATTTCCGCAATGGCTTGCTGCGGGAAATCGGAAAAATGGGCGCGGCCATCGAGAAATCTTTGGGTTCACCGCAAGATATTGAAGGCGCAATGGCAACGGGCGATTACTACGTGGTCCAGTCTCGCCCGCAGGTGGGGCTCGAACCTGCATGAGCACGATCCATCACGCGCTGGTCTTAAACCTGCATCAGCCGTCCGGAAACCTGGATGCGTTGTTGCGCGATCATGAATGGGAGGCGCGCGAAATCCTTCTGGCTTTGGATCGCATCCCCCGCTCGCTTTGGGAATTCGAGGAGGTCGCCCGGGTCCATCTTTCGCTCTCGGGCACGCTGTTGGAAACTTTGTCCAACCCGGAATTCCAGCAACGGGTCTATGGCATCATCAAATGCGGCGACCTGCTTTGGCAGCTCCAGAATCAAAAGATTTTTCACATCCTGGGCACCGGCTATTATCATCCGGTCTTGCCGTTGATCCCCCCCGCGGACCGCGAAGAACACCTCGCTCGGTGGCTGGGCATTGCCCGGCATTTGTTCTGGCGCAACCAGTTCACCGGTTTCTGGCCGCCCGAAATGGCCTTCAGCATGGAGCTAATCCCGTTGCTCAAACGGCTGGGCTACCGATACGTGCTGGTCGATAGCAATCACGTCGAACCCGTGACCCCGATGCGTTGGGACGAAATTCGCTACCGCCCGCACCGGGCCCGCCATGGCGAGCACGAAATCATTGTCATCGTGCGCGACCGCGAACTGTCCAATGCCCAGGAAGCAGGCATGGACGCCGGGTGGTTTATGTCGGAAGTCCATGAGCGAACCAAGTATTGTGATTTTCCCCCGCTGGTCACCACCTGCACCGACGGCGATAATGGCGGCTGGTTTCGTAATCTTAATAACAAGGGCAACTTTTGGGGCGTCTTTTACCAGCCCCTGCTGGATCTCGTGAAGCGCAAGGAAACCGAGGTGCGGCCCACGTTCGTTGAGGAGTACCTCAGCCAACATGGCGTTCACGGCGAGGTGACTGTCCGGGAAGGCGCCTGGAACACGGGTTGGCACCATGGCACCGGTTTTCTGCAATGGACCGGTTCACAAGCGCAAAAAGATGCTATCCAACGTGTGTCGGAAACCAGCCGGGCAGTCCATGAAATGCGCCATCGCGCTGCGGCAGTTCCTGGCAATGGCCAACTCCAAAGCGAAATCGAGCAGGCGTACTGGCGCCTTTTGCGCGCCGAAACCAGCTGCAACTTCTTTTGGGGCGAAGCCTGGGTCCAACGTTGTCATCAGGACCTCGATGACGTGCTTGGAATCCTCCACAACGTTTCAACGCATTTGCCTGCCTAGCAAGCTGCTCCGTACCGGCACCTAACGCATTGCGAAGGTTGTGGATTGCACCGCTTGGGGCGAAGCAGGGTCCAATGGTAGAGATCTTTCCACGTTGCCCGTCGTTCCGTTCAAAAAGCGGCTCAGCTTGCAGCGCCGCAAGAAACTTTTGACTGCGGCTCCGGACCGGCTATAAAATCGCCGCACTAAGCTTTTAACGCGGGCCTTTTGGCCAAACCAACAAACCTGGACTATCCAAATGTTAAACCATCCAACCGGAGCGCCTCGGCAACCACGACATTCTGAGCGCGCCAAAACCGGGCGCCTGACCCATGCGTTTTGGTTTCTGCTGCTGCCCTTGACGCTCCTGCTGGCCGGGTGCCAGACACAACAGGATTCGCCGTCCAAAGCTGAAATGGCGGCGTTCTCGAATGTTAATGGGTCGGCACCCGCCACCAACAGCGACCTGCTGGTTCTGCACGAGGGCGACGTCGTCAGCATTACCTTCCCCGGGGCGCCCGACCTGAACACCATCGCCACCATTCGGCGCGACGGGCGGATCACGTTGAAATCGTTGGGCGAATTCAAAGCCGCCGGGCTTACGCCGCCGGAGATGGAAAAGGAATTGATTAAGCAGTTCGGTTCGCAGCTACAGACCAAGGAAGTTTCGGTAGCGGTTCAGACGTCCGCTTTTCCGGTATACGTTACCGGGGCTGTCCTGAAGCCCGGCAAGGTTCTTTCTGATCGTCCAATCACGGCCCTGGAGGCCATTATGGAAGCGGGCGGTTTCGATTACACCAAGGCCAATCTGAAAGCTGTGCGCGTGCTCCGCAACCAGAACGGGCAAACTCAGCACTTCACCTTGAATTTCAAACCGGTTCTGAAAGGCGAGGCCAGCGACCAGTTCTATCTGCGGCCGGGCGACATCATTTACGTGCCGGAAAAGTTCACGATGTTCTAAGGGCGTGTTTAGAATGCGGTGTGGAGTCCGTTTGGAGTCCCGCCTTTAGGCGGCCCGGCGCCGAAACCACCCGAAGCCGCCTGAGGACGCCTGAAGGCGCGACTCCAAACCCAGGCCCCCACCGCATATTCCAAGCGGAGCTCAACTAAGGAGGGCGCGTTCGCCGGCTTCTTGCCAGCCGCTACTGCGCCCCATTAGTCCGCATCCAAGCCGTAATCTCCAGCCTGACTTCCTTAAAATCGCGCCGAAATTCCCGGCTCCGTTTCAGTTCCTGCGCGATTCGCTGGCCCAACACTCGCCCGGCGTAAATGTCGGAAGGATAATGCCGTCCCAGGACGACGCGGTGCCAGCCGATTTCCCGGCCCTTGGCCAGGATTGGGTCTTTACGATCGGGAAACAACTCAGCCAGAAGGGATGCAAAGACGGTCGCGATCGTGGAGTGCCCGCTGGGATATCCGCCGGCGAACTTATCCGGCAAACCCTCAAGAAGATTTGTGTCGACCAAGTACGGCCGCGGTCGTTCCCAATAATCTTTGGCGGTATACACTGCCAGGTCCGTGTCCTGCCACACCCGTCGGAAGAACCACTCTGTCTTCGGAAAGCGATTGGTCACTAAGAAGCTGCCGATAACGGGAGCGAAAGTGAATATCGACACGTGCTGTTCCAGTTGCACCGAAAGAGGATCCAGCAATCTCCGCTCCTTTTGGGCCGATTGAACTACGCTCAGCTCTGCCCGTCCTTCCGCCGAAGTCGCCTCTGGCGGAGGCGGCAGGAGGAGCATCGCCAGGTCTATATTCGAGAGGTAGTGCGGTTCGGCGCAAAAGGCCGACGCCATGCCGCTGGCGAAGAGGAACAAGACTCCGAAGGCCGCTCGGAACCGAATTACTGCACAATACAACATTCGCACCCCTGAGCGTACGGGCGGGTTTGTTGACTTGTCAAACGACGTCGTGACGGTCTGTGGCCGGCGCAGCCTCAAGCGCGCTTGGCAAAGTAATACTTCGCGCCACCTCAATGGACTGGACCAGCTCATTGGTCGTCAAGCAAGTTCCACATTCCCGCACAGGTGCACTTCCAGACCGAGCGCGGCCAACGTTGTCGCTTTAATTCGGCAGGCGCGGTGCGCCTGTTTGCGGTTGGGAGCGTAGACGACTTGGAGGTGATTTGATTTGTGACGGGCCATCATCTGATCGCGGGTAATGCCATCGAGCACCGCGTGCATGATCGGCCATTGCGGCGTCGTCTCGCGCCAGCGTCGTTCGGTCTCCTTTTCCGGCAATGAGACGACTTCCGCCACACCCAGGTCGCAGTGCAGCCTGGCGTTCATGATAAACACACGGCTCCAGACGATGTGCCCAGGCTTGGAGACTCCTTTTATCGTGCCGCCGCCCAGCCGGAAGTACATGGGCGGCTGCCGCTCGCTCACGGCGCCTTTAAATCCGCCGGTCAGATGGGCAGGAGGCACCGCGCCGGAGATTAAAAATACCCACACGTAATCGTTAAGGCCATTGCCTCGGTACTGCTGGCCCCAACGCAGATCGTGCAAAGTGTTTTCAGGAGCGAATCGCAACTGACGCCAGAGACGGTTGGTGACCAGGCCATCCAGTCCGGCGCACTCGTCCACTTCATTAAAGTGTGGCAACGCTTCGCCCGCGAATAACACGCGGCTCGACCCGGCGGCCCGCACCGGCGGCCGGTCCACGTTGTTCAACAGCCCTTCAACCAAATCGCTGGCCGGCGCGAGATCCTTGAGCCCTTGCTGGTATTGAATACCGATGGTGTCGCACCCAAACTCCTCAGCCAGGCGCAACGCGGCAACGTACATCTTGCATTGCCCGAGCGTCTGGGCCTCGCTGAGCTCGGTTTCTTCGTTCGTCCCCCAGTTGAAACGCATGCCTTTTTTCAGTAACCAATCCAGGACCTCTCGCGCTTCGGCCTCGGTGACTTGTTGCATTGCGGCGTACAAAGTTGACTGGCTGAGACGCTCTTTGAAAACGCCGGTCGGGTTAAGCAGTTCATCGGGAATAATCGCGTTGAACATGCCCATGCACCCTTCATCGAAGACGCCCATGATGGCCTTTTGCTGCTTCAATTCGCGCGCCGTGTCGTGAGCCAATTGCTCGTCCGCGGCTGGCAGCTTCAAAAGGGCGAGGTCTCGGACGTGGCTTTGGTCGTGAGTGACCGTCCCGTTGGCCAGCCATTCTTTGAGGCCGCCGGTGAAAAAGGGATCCTTGAACTCTTCGCTCCAGAGAGAACTGTAACGAATGCCAGCTTTGGTCAAGGATCCGTTCAGATTAAGCATACCAACGAGTCCGGGCCAGGTGCCGCTCCAGTTGGCTACCGTCAGGATCGGGCCTTGATGTGTCGCCAGGCCGGCGAGCACGTGATGGCTGTACTGCCACACACATTCCGCAACGATCAGCGGCGCGGTTGAATCGAGCCCGCGGAAAACCTGCATGCCCATCTTTTGTGAATCGATAAAGCCATGTCTCTTTTTTGGGTTGTACGCGTGAGCCCGGACCGCCTTCCAGCCTTCCGCCCGCAGAGCCTGGGCTAAAGTGGCCTCCATTTTCTCCTGTTCGGGCCAGCATTTTTGGTTTGCTGAAAGTCTCAGATCGCCGTTGGAAAGGATATAGACGTGGTTAGGCTTTAAAGACGCGGTCGTTTTCATTTTCTGATTAAAACAAGTTTTGCCGGCTTTGTTTAACACGCGCCCCGGGAGTCGTCACCTACAGTTTTGCCCGGCGGTGCGGGACGTCCCGGCCCGCAGCGCTTGGTCAGCACGATTCGTCGCATCGTTTGACTTGCTGCGGTCTGGGACGTCCCGCGCACGCCTTAGGCGTGAAGATGTCGGACTGCCAAAATGCGCCTGTGCCGTTTCTCCACGCCGAAGGCGTGAGGCGTACCAGCCAGGGCAACGCCCTGGGTAACCGATGCGGAAATCCCGGGCCGCCCTGCAAGGGCGGTTCTCCTCGGACGGATCGGCGTCAGGTTCCGTTTGGCCGGGATGGGCTGCGCCGTTGCAGGGCGCAATTGTTTGATTTGGAATCGTCTTCCCGGGGCGTTGCCCCGGGCTGGTACGCGCCACGCCTGCGGCGTGAGGATTTGAGAGATCCGCAATTCTTCGCGGCGTGTCAGCGGCGTGAAAATGATGAGGCGTGACGCCAGTGGCGTGAAGCATGCTGAGGCGCGCCGGCAATTGACGCCAACTGTGCGTTCTGCAACTGTGTGCCCGCGACACAGAGGACCAACAAGTGGACATCAAAAAAGCGATCATAACCGCCGCCGGCAAGGCACAGCGCAATCTGCCGCTGCAAACGCTGGTGGACCGGGACGGCCAGACCAAAACGGCTCTGCGGATCCTGGTGGAAGAAATTCATACCGCAGGCATAGAAGAAATCTGCGTGGTAATCTGTCCCGGCGACCAGGCCGGCTATGCCGCGGCGGCTACCGGAAGCGGGGCGCGCTTGAGCTTTGTCGAGCAGACCGGCGGGCCGGGTTATGGGCAGGCCGTGTTGTGCGCCCGCGAGTTTACTGCCAGGAATCCCTTTCTGCTGCTGGTGGGTGACCATTTGTATGTCAGTGGCGCCCCGAAACGTTGCGCGCAGCAACTGGTCGAGATCGCCACCGCGGAAAGCGCTTCGGTTTCGGCGGTGCAGGCCACCCACGAAAGCAAACTGCCCTATTACGGCGCCGTGGGCGGACACCTGGTCACTGGCCGAAAGGGCCTTTATGAAATCTTGCGCGTCCTGGAGAAACCGACGCCGACCGAGGCCGAGCAATCTCTGATTGTTCCTGGCTTACGCACCGGACATTACCTGTGTTTCTTTGGGATGCATGTCCTGATGCCCACGGTGATGGAATTGCTCGAAGAGGAAGTCGCGCGCGCCGGTGGCCGGCCCGTTGCACTGACCGCCGCTTTAGCGCGGCTGGCCGGCCGAGGACGATATCTGGCCTCGGAGCTTTCCGGCAGGCGGTATGATATTGGAGTGAAGTACGGGTTGTTGATTGCGCAACTGGCGCTGGCCCTGGGTGGCCAGGACCGCGACGAAGTCATAACTGGGTTGCTTGAATTATTGGCGCGTCGGGAGCTTAAATAATTATCACGCGTGCCATGACCGACCTCATCCGGATCATCAAGGCCGCTGAGCCCTCGCTTCGCGACCAATCGCTCGAAAGTGTTTGCGCGGGACTCTCCGTCGACGAGTTGTGGCAGCAATGCACGGCTCTGGACGACTTTCGTTCCCGGAGCGAGAACCTTTACGAACGTGTCCGCGCCCTTTTTTTCCTCTATGCCATTCACCGCTTTCATATCCCCCAGAAGCTGGGCGCGGCTTCGCGCACGACGGGCTACGGTGCACGCTCGCTGATTCCCTTCGAGGGTTACGAACACTTGCTGCAGCGCAGGTTCGAGGAGGCGATTGAACATTTTCTCGCCATTCAAAAGGAGCAAGGCCCCAGTGATGCCGTCTCGAGCGCGCTGGCCAGCGCTTATTATCGGCTTGGCTTTCAAACTCTCGCGGACCAGGTGCGCCGCAGCGTGCGCTGCGTGCGCGGCAACCAGTGGATGTTTCGCATGGGACATCCGGCCGACCAGCCGCTGCGTCTCCGCCCGGAATTGCTGGTTCGCCACGCCAGCGACCGCACCTACCCGATCCTTCGAGAGTGCACCCCCGTGCGCATGGACCTGACGCATTGCGGCTGGAGCGACATTTTCTTTCTTGGCATGGATTTCCCCGAAGGCGCCAAGGTGCTGAACGTTTCGATCGATTTGGGCGTGCACGGGCGGGATGCAGCTCCGAAACCACCTATCGAAACGTACCTGCGGGTGATCGAAGAACCTGTGCTCCGGCTGGTCAGTGTCGACCTGGGCGCTTCCGCCGACATCAGTCACCTGGCGGAGGTGTTTGACTTTGCCAAAGACTATCTGGGGTTGCTTAAGGCCGCGGTCATCGCCTCGGGTTTGGTTCCACCCGGCATTGAGGGTTCCGGCCACAGTCTGGCGGACTTGCTCGCCCACTTGATTGGTCCCGGGCTGGGCTTGGAAATTGTCAGCAGCGTCAATGATATCCCGAAAGGATCGCGCCTGGCGGTTTCCACCAACCTGCTGGCCTCGTTGGTGAGCCTGTGCATGCGAGCCACCGGCCAAGCTGCTTCTCTAACGGGCCAATTGCAGGAGCACGAGCGTCGGCTCGTCCTGGCTCGTGCACTGCTGGGGGAGTGGCTGGGGGGCTCGGGGGGAGGCTGGCAGGATTCAGGTGGGGTGTGGCCCGGCATGAAACTCATCGAAGGCGTGCTTTCCCAGGAGGGTGATCCGGAGTTTGGAGTGAGCCGTGGGCGGTTGATGCCCAAACACAAGGTCCTCAACACGGAGGAGGTTTCCAACGAAACCCGGTGCAAGCTTCAGGATAGCCTGGTGCTTGTCCACGGCGGGATGGCTCAAAATGTGGGGCCGATTCTCGAGATGGTGACGGAAAAGTATCTGTTGCGGTCCCAGGCGGAATGGAAAGCCCGGAAGAGCATGCTGGGAATTCTAGAGGAAATCCTGAAGGCCTTGCGGGCGGGCGACATCCCCGCCATCGGCCAGGCAACGACACGGAATTTTTTTGACCCGATTCAGACGATTATCCCGTGGGCCTCCAACTATTTCACCGAGACTTTGATCGAGCGGGTGCGGCGCGAGTTTGGCGAGGCGTTTTGGGGGTTTTGGATGCTCGGGGGCATGTCGGGCGGCGGCATGGGGTTTATCTTTGCGCCAGACAAAAAGCCCCAGGCTCAACAGCGCTTGCAGCAGATCATGTCCGAAGCTAAGCGCGAGCTGGAGCACGCCTTGCCCTTTGCGATGGAGCCGGTGGTTTACGATTTCTCCATCAACGAACGCGGCACGCAGGCTGAGCTGTTGGAGGCAGCATCCGCACTGATGCCGCCAAACTATTACACCCTGGTGATTCCTCCGTTGCTGCGCCAGGACCGCCATACGCTTTCGCACTTGCGGCGCGCCGAGTTGGACAAGTTCGGCGCGGCCTGCCGCACCCGCCCGGAACTGAGGGGGATGGTGCAGACGCTCTTCGATGTCATGCTGCCACGCAGCAAAAGTGAATCGGCCAGTGGGCCGAGCCTGGCGGCGTTGCTCGAGGAAAACGGATTCGATCGCACCCAACACGATCAGATCCGCGAGGACCTTAAGCAAGGACGCATTGGCCTGGCCCAGAATCGGCTCTCAGCCAGTTCTACTATCGAGGACGTCGGCTCGAGCGACGTGGCCGATTTATCGCAATTGCGTTCGCAGAAGCATGACTTGGAATTGGCCGGATTAGAAGCGCTGCGCAAGGGCGAAGTCGCGGTGGTGACGCTGGCCGCCGGCGCGGGCAGCCGCTGGACCCAGGGTGCGGGAGTAGTCAAAGCGCTGCACCCCTTTTGCAAACTGGCCGGCCGGCACCGCACTTTTTTGGAAGTTCACCTGGCCAAGAGCCGCCGCCTCGGGCGGAGAGCCGGGACGAGTTTGCCGCATGTTTTCACAACCAGCTACCTCACTCATGACCCGACTCAACAGTTTCTGGACCGGTGCGAAAACTATCATTACGACGGGCCGCTGTTACTTTCGCGGGGCAAAGCGGTCGGGCTACGGCTAATCCCGACCGAGCGTGATCTGCGCTTTTTATGGGAAGAAATGCCCCAGCAGATCCTGGATGAACAGCAGCAGAAGGTGCGCGGCAGCTTGCGGCAGGCCCTCATCAACTGGGCGCGCTCCGCGGGGGAAGCCAGCGATTATACGGACAATGTTCCGCTGCAATGTTTGCATCCGGTCGGACATTGGTATGAGGTGCCGAACCTGATGCGCAACGGCACTCTGAGCCGGTTGCTGGCCGAGCGCCCGCAAGTAAAACATCTACTGTTGCATAATATTGACACGCTCGGGGCGGATGTGGATCCGAGCCTGCTGGGACTGCATATGCAGAGCGGGGCGACCCTGAGCTTCGAAGTGATCACGCGGCGTTTGGAAGATCGCGGCGGCGGCCTGGCGCGGGTCGATGGTCGTGTTCGCTTGGTTGAGGGGCTGGCCATGCCGCGAGAGCAGATCGAATTCTGCCTGAGTTATTACAACTCGAATACCTGCTGGATTGATCTGGATAAACTGTTGGCTGCATTCAAGCTGAGCCGGGCCGATCTGCACGACGAAACCAAAATAACGGCCGCCACACGCCAGTTGGCGGCCAAAATGCCGACCTACATCACTCTCAAAGAGGTTAAGAAGCGATGGGGTCACGGTCAGGAGGATGTGTTTCCCCTCGCCCAGTTCGAGAAACTATGGGTGGACATGACGGGTCTGCCGGAGATCGAATGCCAGTTCCTGGTAGTGCCCCGCTTGCGCGGCCAACAACTCAAAGACCAGGCCCAACTGGACGGCTGGCTGCGTGACGGCTCCGCCGCCTATGTCGAGAGTTTGTGCGAGTGGCACCATCTGCCTCAGTCCGCTTCAAAGTAATTGCTGAACCCAGGGGTTTCGCGGGTTTCCAGTTTTCCTTCCGGGGCCCGCATGACTCGGGCGGCCACCTGAGGTGTGTGTTCGATGAATTGCATTCCCTGCTCGGGCCCGAGCACGCTCACGACTTTAGTGAGGCTGTCGGCGGTAATCCCGTCGGGAGCGATGACATTGACCAGGCTATGATCGGTCAGGCCAATGCCGGTCCGGGGATCGACGATGTGCGAATAGCGTTTTCCTTCAATCTCCAGGCGTTGGTAAAGGTCGCCCGAGGTCGAGATGGCGCAGTTCCTCAATGAAAGGAACCGGGCCGGTGGTGCATTGGTAAGATCCAGGGACGACAATTCGAAACGCCATCCCTTTCTACCCGGAGGCGCGTCGCTGACGGCAACGTCACCCCCACCTTCGACTAGCGCCCGCTGTATGCCCTGCTGACGCAACGTTTTCAAGGCTTCACCGATGGCGTAGCCTTTCGCGATTCCCCCGAGGTCCAGTTTCATGTTCGGAACGACCAGTTCGACCGTGTGCCGCTCTTTATCAAGCTTCACGTACTGGTAGCCCACCGCGTGGCGAGCCTCCGCAAGCCGTTGCCGATCGGGCAACTGATGCTGGCGTCGTGCGCGACGCCAGAGATTTACGAAAGGCCCGACGGTAACATCAAAAGCCCCATGGCTGCGCCGGGCCAGGTCTTCGGCGCGATCCAGGACAATCCACAGGTCGGGACTGACCGGAACAGCTTTGCCGGAACCGGAAGTCGCGGAGAGTCTGCTCAGTTCGCTATCGGGATCGTAATCGCTCATGATATCATTGAGCTGTTTGATCCGTTCGAAGGCGGCATCGGCGGCAGAATCGGCCGAAGGTTGGTTGGTGGCAAACAGGACGATGCGAAAAGGCATTCCCATCTCCGCCCTTTGAAATTCGAAGCGCACCAAATCGTTGGTGCCGGCGGTGGCGCGTAGCCAACCGCAAACGGCCAGAATGAATACAAAGACCGGTTTCATCTAATCGAACTTGCGATTTCTCCTCCTTACTTCGCCCCGAGCTCTTCCCATAAGAAAGTGTAGGCCAACGCGGACATGAAGGCCGCTTGCTTGTTATTGGCGGCGCCGCCGTGGCCGCCCTCGGTGTTTTCGTAATAGAGCACGTCGTGGCCTTGCTCTTTCATCCGGGCGACCATCTTGCGGGCATGGCCGGGATGGACGCGGTCGTCGCGCGTCGAAGTAGTGAACAGAACGCGCGGATACTTCTTATCTTTAAACACATTCTGGTAGGGCGAGTACTTGCTGATATAGGCCCAGTCCTCCGGTTTGTCGGGATTGCCGAACTCGTCCATCCAACTGGCGCCGGCCAGGAGTTTGTTAAACCGGCGCATATCCAGCAGAGGCACCTGACAAACCACCGCTTTGAACAGGTCGGGCCGCTCGGTCAGCATGACCCCCATCAGAAGCCCGCCATTGGAACCGCCTTCAATCCCCAGGTGTGGCGGCGAGGTCACCTTGCGTTTAATGAGGTCTTCGGCGACGGCAATGAAATCGTCGTAAGCGCGTTGACGGTTTTGTTTGCGTGCGGCTTCGTGCCATTTTGGACCGAATTCACCCCCGCCGCGAATATTGGCCAGGATATAAGTGCCGCCCCCTTCGAGCCACGCGGCGCCCACACCGGCGTTGTACGCTGGCAACATCGGGATTTCAAACCCGCCGTAACCATACAATAAAGTCGGATTCTTTCCGTCCAGCGACATGCCGCGCCGGCTGACCTGGAAATAGGGAACTTTGGTCCCGTCGCGCGAGACAGTTTCGTGCTGAGTTATTTCAAGGCCCTTGGCGTTGAAGAAAGCAGGCAGGCTCTTCAGAGCTTCCCGATTGTTAAGACCAACCGTGCCGTAGTAAAGGCTGGAAGGCGTCAAAAAGTCGGTGAGCGTCAGGAAGTAATCATCAGACTCATCGGCATCGATTCCGTTGATTGACGCAGAGCCGAGTTCCGGAACTTCGAGGTCCAGGCGGCTCCATTTGCCATCGGAGTGGCCCAGCGCGTAGAGCTTGCTGCGAACATTATCCAGAACCTTCAACAGAAGATAATTCTTGGTCTCGCTCATTGCTTCCAGGCTCGTGCGGTCTGTGGGTGTGAAGAGGCTCTCGAAGTTGTGTTCGCCCTTCAGAGCGCTGTCGAACTCGGCCGCCAACAACGACCCCGCGGGATAGGTCTTCGCCCCGACCTTCCAATCGGAGCGCAGGCGCAGCAACATTTGATCTTCAAACGTACTGACCATGGCATCTGCTTGCTTCTCGATTTTCACCCATTCATCTCCCTGGCGAACATAATCTTCACTGGTGAAAAAGGTCGTGCCGCGCGTAATGAACTCGTAGGTATGACCGTGATCGTGCACCACCGAAACGTCGACACTGACATCTTCTGTTTTGCCTTCCATCCAGGTCTTCGCCTGACCCAGTGGCGTGTGCCGTGCCCACTCTTTAATGATCCGAGGGTAGCCAGAGTCGGTGAGGGTGCCTGGCCCGAAATCCGTGCCGACGTACAAAGAGTCCCGGTTCCGCCAGGCGACTTGCGTCTTGGCTTCCGGCAGGTAGAAGCCGTCGGTGACAAAGCTTTTCGTGGTTAGGTCAAATTCGCGCACGACTACGGCATCTGCCCCGCCGCGCGAGAGAAACATCAGGCACCGATCGTAGGTGGGATAGAGCACGTCGTATCCTTTCCAGACCCAGTTTTCTTTTTCTGCCGTGGAGAGTTGGTCCAGGTCGAGCACGGTTTCCCACGCCGGCTGTGGTTTCTTGTATTCGTCCAGAGTGGTTCTTCGCCAAACACCGCGCGGATTGGTTTGGTCCCGCCAGAAGTTGTAGTACCAACGGCCATGCTTGGCCACATACGGGATGCGTTCCTTGGAATCCATTATCGAAAGCAGGCGGCGTCGGGTGGGCTCGAAGATCGGCAGGGACTCCAGTTCATTGGTGGCAATCGCGTTCTGCTGGCGAACCCAATTCAGCGCATTGGACCCCGTGACGTCCTCCAGCCACAAGTAAGGGTCGGCCGAGGTGCTCGCGGCCTGGTGCGCTTGAGAAGACGTCCCTTCCGCCGAACCTGCTGGTTCCGCGCGAACCCGAACGGGCAAGCAGATGCCCATGGCTAGTAGACAAATCATTATTCCCGAGTGCATGACCGGCGGTCTCATAGCGGCCAATATTGCAGAACCGCGGCCGGCTGGCGACAAGCATCGGAAAGCAATTTCGGCGTTCAACCCTGAAGATTAGCCGCGAAAGAACGCAGGGAACGCAAAGAAAGTAGAAAGTACTATTTGCTCCGGCCGGGCGGACATCTCTGCGTTCTTTGCGTTCCTTCGCGGCTAAACGACCGGTCCGGAGGCATTAGAGCAGTTGTTTTTGCGTGCATTGTTAGCGCAAGGGGCTACTTCTGTGGCCATTTAAGAGAAAGGCAAAACGATCAGCCGCGAAAGAACGCAAAGATAAACCGGAACGTGCGGGCCCCGCGCTTAGAGCGTGTTTTAGAATTCGGTTTGGAGTCCCGCCTTTAGGCGGTTTTGGCGCCGAGCCGCCTGAAGGCGGGACTCCGCACCCCATACGCCCACGCCCAAGCCGGTACTTTTAAAAAACGCTTTTAAAGGCGGCCGTCCACTGACCCTATGCGAACAATAAATGAACTATGCGATATTGTGAGGGAAACGGCATACGCGATTCATATTTACCATGGGCACGGTCATTTGGAGAAGGTTTACGAAAATGCTCTCGCCCATCGATTGCGGAACCTCGGAATCGAGGTAAACCAACAGCACCAATTACGGGTGCTTGACGAGGACGGAACTCTGCTCGGCGAGTACCAGGCTGACCTGTTCGTGGATGGCCGTTTGCTCGTGGAACTCAAAGCAGCTCGTGATTTGGCGGACGAACATGTCGCCCAATTGCTGGGCTACCTCAAGTCCTCGCGAATCGAGCACGGACTATTAATCAATTTTGGCTCTTACAGATTTCGGATTAAAAAGTACGTGTTCAGTACCCAGCTGGAAAACCGGGAGGTCACGGAGGGGTTTTCCTGATAAGGCCCGAAGGAAGCGAAGCCGTTAGCCGCAAAAGAACGCAAGGAACGCCAAAGAAAGAATTATTGGCTGCCCGCCAAGAATAACATCTTTGCGTTCCTTGCGTTTTTTCGCGGCTGCTTCTCCTGGTCCGTCTCATTTTTAATGGTCTTTCTTTGCCGCAATTCTTATTGTGGCCTCAATGACCTCGGCCAACTATCGGGTGCGGCGCGCTACGCTTGATGATATCGCGCAGCTCACCAGTCTGTGGCAGACGATGCATTTTCCAATCGACGAGCTGGCCAAACGAATCACCGATTTTCAAGTGGCCGAGAACGCGGAGGGCCGCATCTTGGGCGCCGTCGGGTTGCAACTGCTGGAGCGCCAGGGCCGCTTGCATAGCGAAGGATTTACCGATTTTGCCTTGGCCGACGCTTTGCGGCCCCAACTCTGGGAACGGCTGCGGTCCGTCGCGACCAATAATGGCCTGGTCCGCCTCTGGACTCAGGAACAGGCTCCTTTTTGGAGCCATTGCGGGCTGGCCAAAGCCGACCCGGAATCCCTCGAGAAAATCCCGGTGGCCTGGCACCCACTCAAGGGCCAGTGGTTAACGCTCAAGCTCAAAGAAGATATCGAAGAGGTTCTGTCCGCGGACAAGGAGTTCGCGCTATTCATGCAATCGGAGCGGGAACGGACCGAACGGGCATTTCAACAAGCCAGGATCCTCAAGCTCATTGCCACGCTTCTCGCGTTGGCGGTATTGTGCCTGGTCATGGCCGGCGCGTTCCTGTTGATCCGCCACAACCCGGGCCTGCTGCACCGCTGAGCAGGATTGGACCGGATAAAACGTTGAATCGTTAAAACGGGAGACCGGGCGCAAATTCGTCCGCGTGATAGGAACTGCGCACCATCGGACCGCTAGCTACGTGGACAAATCCCATTTCCCGGGCTCTCCTCCCGTACTCGTCGAATTGTTCGGGGGCGACAAATTCCACGACCGGCAAGTGGCGCAATGTCGGTTGCAGGTACTGGCCCAGTGTGAGAATGTCGCATCCACTTCGACGCAAGTCGACTAAGGCGGACATCAACTCATCTTCGTCTTCGCCCAACCCGAGCATCAGGCCTGATTTGGTGTAAATGCCCGAGCCGCGGCTGGCTTTAACTTTGCGCAGGACGCTCAGGGATCGATCGTAAGTAGCGCGAGATCGGACCTGTGGGGTGAGGCGGCGTACCGTTTCCAGGTTGTGGTTGAAGATATGCGGTCCAGCCGCCACCACCGTCTCGATGGAGCTATCGCGATCGTTGAAGTCCGGTGTTAGCACCTCGATGATTGTCTGCGGGTTCAGCGATTTAATGGCTGAAATCGTTTGTGCAAAATGGGCGGCCCCGCCGTCCTTGAGATCATCGCGGGCGACTGCGGTCACCACCACATGTTTCAGTCCCATGCGCCGCGTTGCTTCGGCGACTCGCCCAGGCTCATCAGCTTCGAGGGCGAACGGCCTGGCGGTGCTTACGGCGCAGAATCCGCATGCCCGCGTGCAGCGGTCGCCCGCAATCATGAACGTGGCGGTGCCCTTGCTCCAGCACTCCCAGTGATTCGGGCACTTGGCGCTTTGACATACCGTGTGGAGTTTTAATTCGTCCAGGAGAGCCCGAGTATGAGTAAAACCGTCCGCCGTCGGCAGGCGGATGCGCAACCAGTCGGGCAAGCGAGGGCGGGTGGAACCTTCAGCGGGCTTCAGTGCGGGCATTCTTTCGTTCCAATCTAGACCAGAAATCTGCCAATTGATCCGGCCCGAAATCAGCCAGGATCTCGCCCTCAACGTCAATCACCGGGGCGAGGTCCTGTCCGGAAAGACGGATCATTTCGTCGAACGCGGCTTCATCGGTGATGACATCGATGCGCTCGTAGTCGACCTCATGTTCATCCAACCAGCGCATGGCTTTGTGGCACCACCCGCAATAGGGTTTGATAAAAAGCCGAATCTTCTTAGGTTTCACAATTATACTGTTCCAGAGTTCGCTGCTTTTTCAACCGCCTATCTGCGCCTGGTACTGGTCGGCAGTCATCAACGCATTCGCCTCGGCCGGATTCGAAAGGTTGAGTTTGTAGAACCAGCCCCCAGTGTACGGCTCGCTATTGACCAGCGCCGGATTATCCACCACTGCTTTGTTAACCGCAGTCACCTCCCCGCTCAAGGGCGCGTAAACATCACTGGCCGTCTTTACCGATTCCACTACGGCGCACGCGTCGCCGGACTTGACCTTCTTGCCCACCTCCGGCAGTTCAACAAACACCACATCTGTCAGCTCATGCTGTGCGTGGTCGGTAATGCCGATGGTCGCTTCGGTGCCCTGGATGCGAGCCCATTCGTGTGATTTTGCGTATTTAAGGTCCGCAGGTACGTTTGCCATAAATCAATTGAGTCAGGCGGTGGATTGAAGTCAAACAGCTTTTCGATAAAAGGGTTTGGGCACGATTACCGCCCCGGCGCATTTGCCGCGAATCTCTATCTCCAACGGGGTTTGCGGCCTGGCCAGTTCGGGTGGAACGTAACCCAGGCCAATCCCCAATCCAAGGCTTGGACTTTGGGTGCCGCTGACCACCTCGCCGACTGCGCTGCCCTTGGCCCGGATGGGATAGTGTGGACGAGGCGGCGCCGATTTGTCAGTCATCTTAAAGGCAACCAGCTTCTTTGAAACGCCTTTGGTCTTTTGATCGAGCAAGGTTGGCCGGCCCATGAACTCGCCTTTATCGAGGGCTACAAAAAAGCCGACGCCGGCCTCGATCGGGGTGGTCTGCTCGTCCAGTTCGTGCCCATACAATGGGTAGCAAACTTCAGTCCGCAAAGTATCGCGCGCTCCCAGCCCAGCCGGCTTGAGACCGCAGGGCTGGCCCTTTTCCTGGATCGTTTTCCAAACCGCCGAAATCAGTTCCGCGGGTGATACGACTTCAAACCCGTCCTCGCCAGTGTAGCCGGTTCGAGATACCCAGACCCGCGCGCCGTGGAAGTTAAACGCTGCGATTTGGTTCTTCTGCAAGGTCGAAGGCTTCTCGACTGCGGCGCCGCCGCTGGCGGGGCCCTGGAAGCAGGCATCGATAAATTCGATGACGCGCGGTCCTTGAACAGCCACCGCGCCGGTCGCGTCCGAGGCGTTGTGGAGGTTCACCTGACCGCGCTGCGCCGAGGATTTGAGCAGCCGTTGTAGCCACTCAAAATCGGTGTCGATTCGCGAAGCGTTAACAATGAGCAGATATTCACCGTGGGTAAGGCGATAAACGTACAAGTCGTCAATGACCCCGCCGCGCTCGTTGCAACAAAGCGTGTACTGGCCCAATCCAGGAGTGAGCTTGCGCACGTCATTTGTCAGTGCGTGGTTCAGAAAGGATTCCGCCCCGGAGCCGCTGACGAAGAATTCGCCCATGTGCGAGATATCGAACAAACCAGCGGCTTTCCGGACGGTAAGATGCTCGTCGACGATGCTGGTGTATTGCACAGGCATTTCCCATCCGCCGAATTCAATGAGTTTTGCGCCTAATTGCTGGTGAATCTCGAACAGAGGCGTGCGTTTCATCGCGGTTACTGTGCTATTTGGGACCCAGGCTGTAAAGAGGCTTTGCCTGATTAGCGGACCTATGCGACCTAGAGTTCCTATATTCCCCTTAACTTTTTTTGGCGAAGATTAACCATCCCCTGGACATTACTTGCGTTTCAGTAGCAAAAAAGGTAAAAAACAATTGTGAATTCTAGGGTCTTTACTTACGGGCTCTCACCTTTTGGCACCGGGGCGCTGACGCTCCTGGCGATGTTCCTGGTGGGTTGCGACCGCAACGACGTCCAGGTGTATCGCGTTTCCAAAGATGAGCCTAAATCAGCCGCTCAAGCGCAGGGTGGAATGCTGCCCGCCGGCCATCCTGAGACCGGCGAGGGTGCGACGCCCGGGATAAAGTATACGCTCCCGGCGAGCTGGCAGGAGGCGCCTCCCGGCCAAATGCGAGTGGCCTCCTTTCGTGTCACGGGGAAAGACGGAAAGCAAGCGGAAGTGGGGGTGGTGCCATTGCCGGGCTTGATGGGACGCGATTTGGAAAATGTCAATCGTTGGCGCTCGACTGTTGGCTTGGGACCGGTACGAGAAGAGGATTTGTCGAAACTGGCGCAGCCCGTCCAAGTGGCCGGCCAACCCGGGCAATTGTATGAGCAGGCTGGAGAGAATCCTGGGTCCGGCGAAAAGACCCGCATCCTTGCGGCAGTGTCGCGACAGCACGATGTCGCCTGGTTTTTCAAAATGTCCGGAGACGACGAGCTCGTCGCCCAGCAAAAACCGGCTTTCATCGAGTTCCTCAAGTCTGTGAGTTTTGGCGCGCCTGCCGACCAGGCCGGTTTGCCTCCTTCGCATCCGCCAATCGGCGACGGTGCCATGCCGCTCATGTCGGGCGCCGGGGGTCCATCCGCTGCGGCTTCCAGTGAAGGCAAACCCCAGTGGCAAGTGCCGCCTGGGTGGCAGGAAACCGCCGCCGGTCAATTCCTCGTTGCAAAGTTCCTTGTTCCCGGGCCGGATAGCTCCCAGGCAGCAGTTAACGTGAGCATGTCGGGCGGGGACGGTGGCGGACTCGGCGCCAATGTGAACCGCTGGCGCGGGCAGCTTGGGTTAAGCCAACTGCAGGGCGCCGACCTAAACCAGGCGGTGACAGCGGTCGACACTGCCGCGGGTCAGGCTTCGTTGGTTGACTTCAGTGGGAAGGATGTTCGTTCGGGCCAGGATACGCGGTTGATTGGTGCTATAGTACCGCAGGGCGGCCGGACGTGGTTTTACAAATTAATGGGCAATGCCCAGGCTGTAGAGAAACAAAAGGACGCCTTTACGAGATTTGTCCAAACCGCCAAATACTAAAATGGTTTTCGATTGGCTCATCAAGTTTTTCACGTCGCTTCGCCTGACGGTCGTCTGTCTGGGTTTGGCGATCCTCCTGGTTTTCCTGGGGACACTCGCGCAAGTCGACTTGGGATTGTACAAAGCGCAAAACGAGTTTTTCCGCAGCTTCCTGGTGTATTGGGGGCCGAAAGGTGCCAGCTGGAGAATTCCGGTGCTGCCGGGCGGCTATTTGGTGGGCGGAGTGCTGCTCATCAACCTGATTGCCTCGCATGTTACCCGTTTCAAGCTCTCGAAATCTAAAATCGGAATTTGGCTGACTCACTTTGGTCTGATTTTATTGCTGCTGGGGCAGTTGGGCACGGACCTGCTCTCCCGCGAAAGCACCCTGCATTTGCGCGAAGGTGAAGCCAAGAACTACTCCGAATCCGACCGGCAGGCGGAGTTGGCCGTCATAGACACGACGGACCCAGACACGGACAAAGTGGTGGCGATTGGCCAACATTTGCTCATGCACAAACGGGAGATTCGCCAAAGCGATCTCCCCTTCACGATCCGAGTGAAGAAATTCTTCGTCAATTCGACAGTTCAAGATCGCCCCGCCGACTCCACTGAGCCGCCCCCGGCCACCGAGGGAGTGGGTCCTCGTGCACTCGTCAAAGAGGCCGCGCGGGTGACCCAAATGGATCTGCGTGATGTCCCCAGCGCCATCATTGAGATTCAAGGGCCTGACAAATCGCTGGGCACCTGGCTGGTGTCCGAATTCATCGAACGTCCCCAGCAGTTTACCTACAACAACCGCACCTACAAACTCGAGATGCGTCCGCGGCGTTATTACAATCCATTTACTATTCGGCTGCTGGAATTTCAGCATGATATCTACGCCGGCACCGACATTCCCAAGAACTTCTCCAGCCGCGTGCAGTTGCAGGCGCCCGCCACAGGCGAAAATCGCGAGGTCAAGATCTACATGAACAATCCATTGCGGTACGGCGGGCAGACATTCTATCAAGCCAGCTTTGACCGCGACGACCATGGAACCATTCTGCAAGTGGTTCACAATCCCAGCTGGCTGACTCCTTATTTGTCCTGTATCCTGGTCGGGCTTGGCCTGGTCGTGCAATTTATGCAGCATTTACTTGGCTTCAGCCTTAAGCGGAGGGCCGCATGAAAAAATTGGTCCGGTTTCTGCCATGGTGTTTCGTCGCGCTGTTTGCGACTGAAATCATCGCGGTCCTGATGCCCAAGAGAGATGGCGAATTCCACTGGCGCGCCTTCGGCCGGCTGCCGGTGCTGCTCAACGGTCGTATTCAACCGTTCGATTCAGTCGCCCGCAATTCCTTGCTCCAGATTCGCAGCACGGGTGATGTGCCGTTGGAAGAGGTTCCTTCCTGGCAATTTTGGCATCATCCTAAAAAACTAAAATCGACCGAGTGGCTCCTCGAAGTAATGGCCCGGCCGGAGGTGGCCGATACTCGCCCGGTCTTCCTGATTCATTCGCCCGAACTGCTCGGCGAACTCAAGCTGGATGATAAAGGCGTAGACAAATCGGGTCTGCGATATTACACGTTCGAGCAGCTCAAGCCGGTTCTCAAAACGATCTCGGACCAGAGCCAGCGAGCCGGCGAGGTTAAGGCCGAGGAACAAACCCCTTTTCAGAAGCAAGTCGTTAAGCTGGCCAACGCGGTCATGTTGTATCAGCGGCTCAAGGTCACCCTGCAACCCGAAGGGGCCGATGATTTTGCCAAAGAGATTGACGATTTCCTGCGCGACCTCGGTCCAGCGCAGGCTGCTGCCCAAGCAAGCGAAGGCGGCAAGCAATTCGATCGAGAGGCGCTGGAACGCATGGCCCAACCGCTCCAGGATTTCCAAATGATGGCAAAATTTGGTTATCCGCTGGTCGTGCCACCTGTGGATCCGGCCGCAAAAAAGGAGGACTGGGAAAATGCCGGTACCTCTCTGCTGGAATCGGCCCGCCACGGCACGGTGCATCCGGCGGTTGGGAGTTTCGCGAAGATGATGACCGCGTATCGTCAGGAGCAACCTGCGGACTTCAATCAAGCCGTGGACCAATACAGCAACTGGTTGCAACCGCAGTTTCAGAAGGAATTGCGCAAAGGCCGGGCGGAGTTCTTTTACAATGATACCAAACCATTCCTCCACGCCATCATCATCTATATTTTCGCGTTTATTCTGGCGCTCGCCTCGGTGCTCTGTTTGGCCGCCACCCCGGTTCTCGCCGAGCAATTACGTCGGTCGGCTTTTTACCTGGTGATTCTGGCCGGCATCGTTCACACGTTCGGTTTGGTCTTCCGAATGGTTTTGGAGGGACGGCCTCCCGTAACGAATTTATACTCGTCCGCCATCTTCATCGGTTGGGGCACCATGGTACTGGGCCTGATTATTGAACGCATTTACCGGGTTGGCATTGGTGCCCTGGTTGGGTCTCTCGCGGGATTTATCACTCTGCTCATCGCGCAAAATCTGGCGATCGGCGGTGATACGATGGAGATGTTGCGAGCGGTGCTCGACACTAACTTCTGGCTGGCTACCCATGTGGTGGTAATCACACTCGGGTATGCTTCCACTTTCTTCGCCGGGTTGCTTGCGATCCTGTACATTTTCCTCGGGCTTGCCACGCCACTGTTGGCCCAGAAGCTCGGTGCGCGCGGCAAGGCGGCACTGGTGATGGCCGGGAAGGTCGCGGGTGGTGGGTTCGGCGCGGCCGCCGCCGCCCGGGCCGTGGTGCCTGATAAGAAAAACCCTGGCGAACTGACTTTAGGCAAGGCCCTTTCCAAGATGGTTTACGGGATCGTTTGCTTTGCCACTTTGTTCAGCTTTGTTGGTACGGTCCTGGGTGGCATTTGGGCCGATCAATCCTGGGGCCGCTTTTGGGGCTGGGATCCGAAAGAAAACGGGGCTTTGCTAATCGTGCTCTGGAACGCGCTGATCCTGCACGCCCGGTGGGGAGGCTTGGTTCGTGAGCGGGGCATCATGAACCTGGCGGTTTTCGGCAATATCATTACCAGCTTCTCCTGGTTCGGAGTTAACATGCTGCAAATCGGTTTGCACTCCTACGGCTTCATGGAAGGCGCCTCCAAATGGCTGCTGATCTTTGTCGGCAGCCAGCTCGCCATTATCGTCCTGGGATTATTGCCGTTGAGCGTATGGCGGAGTTTCCGAGTCGCTAAAGCTCCGGTTAAGGGAGCCAAAGACGCCAAAGCGGGCACGCCGCAACCGGCCGTGACCTGAGCGGTCATCGCCAATTCTCGGAATGCCGTCGGAGCGTCGTTAAAGGTGAAACGTTAAAAATCGTTAAAGCGAGGCCCTCTCGAAGTTCGTTTTAATGCGTCAGCCTGGTAACGTTTCAATGCGCCCACACTTTGTCACACCTCAGTGAGTCCTGCTGTGCCAAATTGTCGCACTGGTGCCGAGATGACTTGTCGAGGTTCCAACTCTGCGTCGCGACGTGTAAGCGATTGCTCGGCAGTCTTATGTGAGATTGTCTCCCGGTCTGTGTCTGAATGGTTGGCATCTTTCACAGCCATGGCCCGGTTCTTGCACCGAGCATTCCATCGTCTTGAATTCCGGGCCGGTTAACGTATTATTCTAATGTCTTTGACGTCCTACCACTGTTTCTCGTAGCGTCTGAGTTTTCTGTGTCGCCATGATTGGGTTCATCGTTAAGAAATTCATCGGTTCCAAGAACGACCGCGAGGTAAAGCGCCTGCGGCCATTAGTGGAGAAGATTAATGCTTTTGAAGCCGAGCTGCAAAACCAGCCGGCCGATGTGCTCCGCCAAAAAACCGCCGCCTGGAAAGAACAGCTCTCAAAAATCGAAGACAAAGACGAGTTGGCCGGCAGACTTGTCGAAATCCTGCCGGAAGCCTTTGCGGTGGTGAAAAATGCCTGCCGCCGACTATGTGGCAGTGAGATCACGGTTCGGGAACATCCGCTGAAGTGGGAAATGATTCCCTTCGATGTCCAGCTGATCGGTGGATATGCGCTGCATTCCGGCCGGATTGCCGAAATGGCCACCGGCGAAGGAAAAACCCTGGTGGCAACGCTGCCCGTATACCTGAACGCGCTGACCGGCCGAGGGGTGCATGTGGTCACCGTCAACGATTACCTGGCGGCTCGTGACAGCGAATGGATGGGCGCGGTTTACAAGTTTCTCGGCCTGACAGTTGGTTGCATTCTGCATGACCAGCCGCCGAATGTAAGGCGCGAGCAGTATAACTGCGATATCACCTACGGCACCAATGCGGAGTTCGGGTTCGATTACCTGCGCGACAACGGTATGGCCTCCCGCAAAGAGGAACAGGTCCAGCGTGGCCACTACTACGCTATTGTCGACGAAGTCGACTCGATCCTGATTGATGAAGCGCGGACCCCGCTGATCATCAGCGGCCCGGCGGTGGTCACTTACGACGAGCAATACGGCAATTTCAAGCCGCAGGTTGAAGGCCTTTTCCAGGTTCAGGAACGGCTTTGCAACCGCTTTCTCTCTGAGGCCGAGGCCGCGATCAAAAAATTGCACCCGGAAGATGGCTCCAATGTGCAGGATGCCGCCGGGTTGGAGCGCGAGATTGGTTTGTTGCTGTACCGGGTTAAACTCGGCCAGCCCAGATCGGAAGGCTTGCTCAGGATATTGGAAAACCCGGAGAACCAGCGCCTGATGAACCAGGCCGAACTCCAGTTGCATGCCGATCAAAAGAAAGTCGAGCTCTACGCCGAGAAAGAGCAGCTCTTCTTCGCCATGGACGAGAAGAGCCACGAAGCCGACCTCACCGAGAAAGGCCGCAATCATCTCAGCCCGAAAGATCCCGACGCATTCATGCTGCCGGATTTATCCACGGCTCTGCACGAGATCGACAATGGTCCCGAGCCGGACCCGCGCAAGCGTCTCGAGGCCAAAACCAAGTTGCAGCAGGAGTTCGAGACCAAAGCGCAGCGTATTCATGCCATCTCCCAGTTGCTCAAAGCCTACTGCCTGTACCAAAAAGACGTGCAGTACGTTGTCCAGGACAACAAAGTTATCATCGTCGACGAAAACACCGGCCGCTTGATGACCGGTCGGCGGTGGAGCGACGGCCTGCACCAGGCGGTCGAGGCCAAAGAAGGCGTCGCCATCGAACGCGAGACTCAGACCCTCGCTACGATCACCATTCAAAACTATTTCCGCCTCTACCTAAAGCTGGCGGGCATGACCGGTACTGCCGAAACCGAAGCGTCCGAGTTTTTTGATATTTACAAACTCGGTGTCCTGGTCATCCCGACCAACAAGCCCGTCCGCCGGGCGGATGCGAACGATTCGGTGTACAAGACAAGGCGCGAAAAGTACAACGCGGTGCTGAAAGAGATTAAAGACATCCACGCACAAGGCCGGCCAATCCTGGTCGGCACCATTTCAGTGGAAGTAAGCGAACTGCTCTCCCGCATGCTCAAGCGCGAAGGCATCATTCACTCGGTCCTGAACGCGAAGTACCATCAGCAGGAAGCCGAAATTGTCTCGCGCGCGGGCCAGCGCGGCGCAGTCACTATTGCCACCAACATGGCCGGCCGTGGAACCGATATTAAGCTCGGCCCCGGCGTGCCCGAGGCCGGAGGGTTGCACGTCATCGGCACCGAACGCCACGAGGCGCGCCGGATCGACCGCCAGTTGCGCGGCCGCTGCGCCCGGCAAGGGGACCCCGGTTCATCCCATTTTTTCATTTCGCTCGAAGACGATTTGATGCGTTTGTTCGGCTCCGATCGCATCGTCAAGTACATGGAACGGATGGGTCTCGAAGAGGGCCAGGAGTTGGAGGCGCGGCTGCTGAACCGTTCGATCGAGCAGGCCCAAAAACGCGTCGAGCAACATAACTTCCAAATCCGCAAGCGCACCCTCGAGTACGACGACGTGATGAACAAGCAGCGTGAAGTCATTTACGGCTTCCGCAACGAAATCATTCACGCCACCGATGTTCGCGACCGCCTCATGGATATCATGGAGGAAGTCGTCATCCAGAAGGTCGAGGAATTCACGACTGCTGAGAGCGATTTCCACGATTGGAAACTTCGGCAGCTGTCCGATTGGGTAAACCTCAATTTCCCCTTGGGCATGCCCGAAAGCGAAATTACCAAGGCCGCGGAAGCAGGGCACGAGGCCCCGGTTGCAGGTTCGATTTACGACGGCCTGAGCCCCGCGCAATTCGCCGCCTGCAATTTCATTTCCGATAACGTCCGCAAAGCTTACGAGCTGAAGGTCAGTTTCGAAAATCCCGATGCTCTGAAAGAAGTCGAGCGCTACACGATCCTCAGCGCCATCGATCGGCTCTGGCAGGAGCATCTATACGAAATGGATAGCTTGCGCTACAGCATCGGCCTGCGCGGCTACGGCCAGCGGGATCCCCTCATCGAGTACAAGGCGGAGGCATTTCGCTTGTTCGAAGATCTCATGGTCAATATCAAGACAGAGATCTGCCATAACATCTTCCGCAGCGCGTCCAGCTTGATGGCCTTTGAGAACTTTCTCCGCAACGTCCCCCAACGCACCACCCATCAGTCCACCAGCGCCTTTGGCGGCTCAACCACGGGTGCCGACGCGGCTAGCGCAACCAGCTCCAAAGGAAACCCGAAAGCCAGCGATATCGTTAGCGAAGCCGCCGCTGCCGTCGAGAAAGCACGGCCGGTTCGTTCGGGGCCAAAAGTTGGCCGCAACGATCCCTGTCCCTGCAAGAGCGGCAAGAAGTACAAGCAGTGCTGCGGAAAGACGTAAAAGTAGCGCAGCCTTTCCCCTGTATCGCCGACTTTTAGTCGGCAAACGCGCGGATCACGGAGGCGCCTGAGCTGACTAAAAGTCTGCGCTACCTAAGCAGGCCTAGGCCAATTGCCAGGGCGCTCGGTACCCGCGGTGCATCAGCTTGGTTGCTTCATCATCGCCCACGATGACCTGTTTCTCGGAATCCCACTTGATCTTATGCCCAACCAGCATTGCAATGAGCCCCAAGTGTCCGGGAATGGCCGAGTGATGCGCCGTTTCAACCGGGGTGATCGTCGGTTGTCGTGACTTAACGCAGTCGATGAAGTTTTTCTGGTGATTGTCTGAGCGATACAGCTTGACCTTGTATTTATCCGCGGGGATCTCGCGGAACCAATCGACATTGGAGGCGTCAAATCCGCCCCGGTCGACCCAGACCCAGCCCTCCGTGCCGATCCATTTAGTGCCGCTGCGGATGTCCGGGTAGCCGCCGGCAATGACCATCGTGATATCGTCGGGGTAGGCGCAGGTAATCCGGTATTTCGTGGCGGTGTTCCAGACCGCGTCTTTGGGCGGGAACTCGCCCACGCCTTCAATCTTCCGTGGGCCTCCGCTCTGGTCCATATCCAATCCCCAGTGCGCGATGTCGCAATGGTGACCGATCCAGTCCAGGAGTTGACCGCCGCCAATGTTGTAATTCCAGCGCCAGTTCATATGAACCCGGCCTTTAATGTATGGCTCCATCGTAGCCGGGCCGATCCAGAAGTTGTAATCCAGTTCCGGGGGTGGGTCGGTCACAGTCATGAACTGTCGCGTGCCGGCAAAATCCGTGTGGCCGGCGGGCAGGCCAACTTCGACGCGGGTTACCTTTCCAATCAGGCCGTTGCGCACGATCTCGGCCGCCTTGCGAAAGGGCGCCTGAGAACGCTGCCAGGAGCCCGTCTGCCAGATCCGATTGTTATCTTGCACCGCCTTCACGATCGCCTGTTGCTCGGCAATCGTGCGGGCGAGAGGTTTCTCCCCATAAATGTCCTTCTTGGTGCGGGCTGCCTCGGTCGCGACCAGCGCATGCCAATTGTCCGGCACGGCCAGCATGACCGCATCGATATCCTTGCGGGCCATCAGTTCCCGGTAATCGTGGTACTCTTTGCAATCCTGGTTTCCGTTCCGCTCGTTGATTTTGTTGACGGCCGCCTGGAGATGATTTTTGTCCAAATCGCACGCCGCCACAACCTGGCACTCTTTGATTCCCAGAAACGCGTCGGTATTGCCCGGGCCTTGCATGCCCCATCCCACCACGCCTAAAGTCACCCGCTCCGAGGCGCCGAACACCGAGGACGGAACGATGCTGGGAGCGGCCAGGGCGATACCGGTGGCGGCGAGAAAATGACGACGACTTATACCCGAGTTAAGGTCAGATTTCTTCATAATGTTATGACGGCATATTTGCCATCGAAATTCGAGCATAAAATGCAATTCGTCTCCTGGAAGCCCCGAAGCGCCCGCGTCCCGCCGGCCTCTTTCTCCTTTTGCTGTTTCTGCATACGTCATCGCTGTAGGCCCGGTCTCCTCCGACGGCCCGACAGCTCTTTGAGCAGCGAACCGAGCGGCAGCGGCTGCGCGACCCTGGGAAACTGCAGAAAGTTCTGCGCGTGCGCCAAGAAACCACGGTGTCGGTCAAAGAGATCGCCGCTCGCTTCCATCTGGGCACACCAGTCAGTGCGAACCTCTGTCTGCTGGCGTTGAACAACAACTCCCCGCCCAACCTGACCCAAGGCCGCTTTGAAGTCTAAAACAATGTATGCAAGGCAGAGGCTTGACCCAAGGCGTGACCCCTTTCTGACCCTTTCCCTTTCCCCGGGTGAAGTGCTCTCGCGTGACCGCCTTTTGAGCGAGGTGTGGGGCTAAACTATTACGGAGCCACTCGCACACTGGACCAGGTTATCGTTCAACTGCGGAAGAAGCCTGGCGATACCGCCGCCGAACCGCGGCACTTGCTGACGGTGCACGGCGTCGGTTACAAACTGGCTGGGCAGGGCGAGCAGCGCCCGCAGCAACAGCCCTCAAGAGACGCAAGGGTTGGCAGGGAGCGTTGCTGGCCAGAGGCTGCAAAGGAGGCTAAGAAAAAGCCAATTTCCGGTTGGAACGCCGGAGAAGCTCCCGCTAAACATGCAGCCGCTCAGAAAGGTGAGATCGATCTCAACGAAGAGTAATCATGAACAACGTAATCACACAAGGAAGCTTCCGCACCCATAATCATAACTATACCTTCTACGGTTTCATTGCAACATGTGTTATGCTTACCGCGATCTACGCAGAAGCGCAGACAGCGGCCGCGAACCAGGGATACACAGTCGTCGAGCGTGGGTGCGATTACCGCGTTTGGCAAAGGACCGTGCCTGTCACGAGTTCCGCAACCGGCGGCACTACGCATCAGGTCCAGGCGTACCAAGAGCTTGCCAACGGAATCTGCTACCAACGAAGCGACGGCTCGTGGGCCGACTCGCAAGATGTCGTGGAGGTCTCCGCCACCGGAGCTCAAGCCGTAGAGGGGCCTATGCCCGCCCATTTCAACGCCGATATCACCGCTTTGGATGCGATCAGCCTCGCCATACCGGCGACAACCTTATCTCCGGTCGGGCTGATTCAGTCGCGCCCTCTCGGGCTCTTCTATTATGATCCGAGCCTGGACAAGGTCGCTAGCATCGGCTTGGTGCAATCTGGCCGTGCCGTCTTGCACCCACCGAATGTGCTCGTTTACGAGGATGTGATACCAGGGTTGGCGGACCTGATGGTGATATGGACCAAAGGGGGCTGCGAGGAAAATCTCGTGATCAAGCAATCCCCACCGCCCCCCGAATCCTTTGGGCTCACGTCTGCGGCCCGCCTCCAGTACTGGAGCTCTTTCAACTCCCCCGCGCCCAAGGAGCAACGGCCGGTGATTCTGCGGTCCGGCCTGACTGACCACATTATCATTTTCGATTCCTGCTGGCTGCCAGTGGGAGGAGCTTTCTTGTTTGGCGAGGCGCTTGTGCCATCACCTGGCAGAGCCGCCGAGATCCGCTTAACCGACCCGTCCAATCCTCAATCGCTCTGTCTGGCCAAGACACTGGTCACCATTGCCGGCCAGAAGGTACTGATTGAAGAGATTAACCTTTCGGACCTCACCCCAATCCTGAAGACCCTGCCCCAGGTATCTCTATCTTCAAGACAAACCAAACCCGTCGAGTTCGCCCGCCGGGGAGACCTGCTGCTGCATCCTCAAGCTGACACTGTCGTTCCACCTGCGATGGAAGTCGCTTCAAGCGCGTACACAGTGAGGGGTCTTGCTCTGGACCCGGTCATCCTGCTTACCGGCGGGAACGGAGGCAGTTATACTTTTACCGCTGGGAACACCTACTATATTCCGAGCAGCTTTTACCTGAGCGCGGCCACATTCCAGGCCAACACCTGCATTAAATTCGGACTCAATGCCAGGCTCCTCACGTACGGCCCGCCCAGCTTTCCCAGTTCGGGCACGCCGGTCATCTTTACCTCGAAAGACGATAATTCGTGCGGTCAAGTGGTCGACGGCAGCTCGAGCGAACCCGGCTATGCCGCGGCGCAGGAACTGTGGGTGTACTATCAGACCGTGTCGACCACCGTTCAAAACGCGTCATTTCGTTGGGCGCAGGTCGGTGCGCAATATGACGCTCAGTCTGTCAATCAGCATTTTCTCAGCTCAAGCTCGTTTCAGAACTGCAATACCGGTGTCCGTTTGAACGTCGGGGGTGACACTTTTTACCTGTCCCAAGACACGAGCTGCAACGCTTCGACACCACTTCTTGATTTGTCGGACGGTGACACCGTCGTCGTCGGCAGCATTACTGCTAATTGCGGAACACCCACTCAGTCTCTACTGAAAAACGCCTCGAAGCTGCTCGGGTGCGAAGGAGAACCCTCTATCGCTGTAAACCCAGCCAATCCGGAAAATCTTTTCGTGGTCGCAAATCACTACGCCGGCGGCACCCACAGCACTATCTTCGGAGCGCGATCGAGTGATGGCGGTGGGACGTGGACCACCGTCACGACTGACTTTATGAGCAATTCATATTCCGACCCCTCGGCTGCCTTCGATCGGTTCGGCAACCTTTTCGTCTGCTACATCCCATACCCGGGCGACAATCTTATGACAACTGCTGTCGCCGTGCTGCTGAGTACCGACAATGGGCTTACATTCTCAACTCTCAGAACCATCACAGACTCTGGTAACCAATTCGATTGGCCAAGGGTTACTGTTGGGCCCGGCATTTCCCAAACTCAATCGGCCGTTTGGGTCGCCTTCAAGGACAGTTCCTACTTAGACGTGACGGGTGTCCCCGTAACCGGCTTGGGTGCGGTCGGGAGTTGGACCTCCCTGGCGAGGCTTCCAAACAGCCGTAACTACAACTACGTGGCGCTTGCTGTCGGGCCGGGAGGGCAGGTCGCGGCCGCTTACCAACAAAGCGACCGGCTTTCCATCTACGGGCCGAACGCGATTCAGCTCTCTGTAAACCCTTACGGCCTGAATCAGAATGGGTTCGTTTCCTCTACAACGATTATACAAAGTGATCAGATGGGGTGGGTTACATACCTTCCCGCACTCCCATACCGGGGAGTCAACGCCGAACCCGGCCTTGCTTGGGACCGAACCGGCGGCCAATATAACGGTCGTCTTTATATGGTTTATACAGATCGGCCCGACACTACTTCCGCTAATACCGACATTTACGTGATTTACTCTACAGACCAAGGGATCACTTGGAGTCCTCGACTGAAGGTCAACAACGACTCGACATCGGCGAGCCAATTTTTGCCTCGGATCGCTGTCGATCAAACCAGTGGAAACGTCGCTGTAAGCTGGTATGATTGCAGGGACGATACGGCGAACAAGAAGACGAAGTTCTATGCTGCCGTCAGCAGCGACGGCGCTCTAACCTTCTCGCCTAACGTCTTGCTGGAGAGCGGGCAATCGGATGCAAACCTTACTACGCATGCTCTGCAGTGGGCCCAGGACTACTTGGACTACACTGGGCTGGCCTACTACGGGGGTTATTTCTATTCAGCGTGGGCAGACAACTCCAACACGACAGCGGATAACCAGGACTTTCTGCAGGGCAACAATGAGATGGAAATCTACATGGGCAAGGTCGGATACTGAATCATCCGCCGTTTAGGGGCCTCAAAGGTATGAAGAAACCGTTTTGGATTTTTGGTTCAAGCCTTTGGGATTCCACAGCGACGACCAAGAAGAAAGCCGGGCCAAGCAGATATTTGCTGCCTGGGATTGTGGTATCAGTCGTTTTCGTGCGCTTTGCGTGTCAACTGGCAGCGCAGCCGATTAGGATTCTGCATACCTTCACGGGGAGCGATGGGGAATACCCAGCCTCGTCGCTAATTCTATTGAGCAACATTTTGTATGGAACCACATCAGCGGGTGGAGCCCTCAACTATGGAGCGGCATTCAAGGTGGGTATTGATGGGTTCGGTTTTACAAACTTCCACGATTTCAGCGGGATTTCGCCCAGCGGATGGTTAGTCCTGTCTGACAAGACTCTCTATGGAACATCTCAGGGGGGTGGTGATTATGGGTACGGCGCAGCATTTAGTTTGGACACCGGCGGCGGCGGCGCTACGAACCTCCACAGCTTTACGGCGCCGGTGCTAAACGACTTCGGCGCAAACACGAACACTGACGGAATTTTCCCGCGCGCTGGTTTAATCCTGTCGCAAAACCTTCTTTACGGGACAGCCTCCGGTGGCGGGCTTTCCGCGGCCGGTACGGTCTTTAGAGTAGGAATCGGCGGCGGAGGTTTTGCGACGCTGTACACCTTTAGCTTTGGTGACGGCTGCACAAACACTGACGGCGCCATCCCTTTCTCCGGAGTGGCGCTTTCCGGCAACGTACTCTATGGAACGACCTACTACGGTGGCAGTGGAGGCAACGGAACGATTTTCGCCGTGAACACGGAGGGCTCAGATTTCAGGGTCCTTTACAACTTCGCCCCCGGCGGTCCCGACCAGTTCAATGACTGGCCCAACGCGGGCGGAGGCAACCCGCACGCCGAGCTGCTGGTAGCTGGTGAAACGCTCTATGGGACAGCCGAAAATGGCGGGAGCGGCGCCGGAGGGACCATCTTCAAGATTAAAACGGATGGCTCTGGTTTTGCCACGCTTCACAATTTTAACGATACGATAGAGGGAATCCACCCGACGGGCGGATTGATCCTCTCGGGGAGCACGCTCTATGGAGCGACTCGAGCCGCGCTATTCGCCATCGAGACCAATGGCACCGGATATGTCAAGCTGCACACCTTCAGCACAAGCGAATCTGGCCCAAACCCCAACCTGCTTCTCTCCGGTAATACGCTGTATGGAACAACCAGGGAAGGCGGCGCTTCACACGCGGGCACAGTCTTCAGTTTCTTCATTCCGGCGCGACTAACGATCAATCGTTTCGGAGAAGAGGTCGTGTTGGCCTGGCCAACGAATGCCGGCTCCTTCACCCTGCAGACGTCGACCGATTTGGCCTCGACCAACTGGACCACAGTTTCACCAGCACCGGTCCTCAGCAACGGGCAGAACACGGTTACTAACACGGTCTCCGGGATCCAGCGATTTTACCGGTTGGTACAATAAACCAGTCAGGCTCCAAGCGCAGCGGGGACCATCGCGACATGAATCGAATCGAATCGGGGTCAGAACAAAGTTTTTCCACAGAAACCGAGTTGGGGACCAGTCGGGTCGATCAATCGGGGTGGTGGGAACATAAAAGGGGTCAACCCATAACATGGTTCCTTTCTGGTTCTTTTGTGTGGTCCTTTTGTATCGACGTTGCCGCTTTGTGCCAGAGTCGATTCCGTGTCGAGGAAGATTCGTATTCGGTACCTGGGGCGATGTACCATCCACCTTCGCCCAGCGGTTGAGGCTTCGGAGGGACGAGCCTAATGAGCCGAGGTGACCGCCGGAAGAACATCTTTTTTGGACGATGTGGACCGGCATGCTTTCCTCAAAACTCTCGCCGAGGCTTGCCAGATTGGGCAGCGACAGTGTTTCGCTAATAAGCTTTTCCGTCTGGACGGCGCTAAAGTCTCCCATGATGCAAGGCGATCAACTTGCCCGTCGCAGCCGGGAAAGCCGAGGACAGCCTCCCCGGCCAGTCGATCCCATTTGCGCCAAATTGCGTATTTCCTGAAACCCAACTGATTAGCGGTCCGGAAATCAAAGCAAAGCAAATCAAACCAAAAAAAGTAAGCCACGGCCCCTCCGAATTGCACCTATTGGCGGTAGTTGGCGCCTGTTGGCGGGTATTTTGAAACGCAAGTGAGCGCCAGCCAGGAAACCGGCAGCGGCAGCGCCCATCCTGGGAGCGCTGGCGTCTGGGTGTTCCCTCGCTATCCGTGTCGATCCGTGCGCATCCGTGGTTCTCAACTGTACGCTTACTTCTTACCCACCACGTCCGTTGGACCTGATTTAGCCAAAGGGGGCCCGTATTTCATCACCCGCGCGAACAGTTCCCGATTTGCGCACTTCCGCCAGGACCCCTTGGCGGTTCTGAAGCATGCGCTCCCGAAGCCCTTGGCAAATCGCGTCCATCTTGGCGCACGGGTCCCTCGGCGCGTTAAAAAACAAAATGGCCTCACCGATCGCCACTTCCTGACCAATTAACGACACCAGATCGATCCCGGTGGTCTCGATGTTCGAGCGCACGCGTCCCGGCTCGATTTCGGCCAACCCGAGTGCCGCCGCATGTTCGGCGATCTGTTCGCGTTCCATCAGGGTTACCTGGCGCCGCGTCGCTTTCCCGGTATCCCGGCTCATCCGGGCAAAATATCTCGTATCGCCATCGATCCCTTTTCCCTCCACCAACTGGACTATTTCTGTACTGATCAAGGGAGCTCCAGGTGTGTCGGGATGCAGGTGAAGTGAGGCTACTCGACCAACTTTTGTCAAGGTGCTCATGGTATTTTGCAAATCATGCTCCAGATCATCACCGCGGGCAAGGCGGCGCCATCGGCGCGCGGACCTGCGGTCCGCAGAGATGTCCGAACCAAATCGGACGAAGGTGAGTGTTGGGCTTCGGCCTGAGTGTTGGGCGCCGCACGCCGGTCGGGAGTTGCTGCGGGCAGGAATGCCCGCAACGCCGGCACAAAATTCTAAAATCAATTATTGCATCCTGTTGGTGTTTAGGTAAAAACTATTAAAATTTAGTTGATTCGGACCGGAGACAACGTCTCTTCAGCATGACCAGAAAAACAGAAACGCGAACGCACCGACAGGCAAACCGCACTGGCCCGCCGCCAAAGCAAGGCCTGTACGATCCACAGTTCGAGCATGAAGCCTGCGGCGTAGGATTCGTCGTCAATATTAAAGGGCGCAAGTCGCACGCGATTATTCAACAGGCGTTGCAGGTCTTGCTCAACCTCGATCATCGCGGTGCGTGCGGCTGCGAAGCCAACACCGGTGACGGCGCCGGTATTTTGATCCAGCCACCGCACGATTTTCTGAAACTGGTCGCCAAGGAAACGCGCATCACCTTGCCCAACCCGGGCGAGTACGCCGTCGGCATGATCTTTCTGCCGCCGAAAGCCGGCCAGCGATCCGAATGCGAAAAGATTTTCCGCGAGATTGTTCAGGAAGAAGGGCAGGGCGTTCTGGGCTGGCGGACCATTCCCACAAATAACGGCACGCTGGGCAAAACCGCGCGCGCCGCCGAACCCTTCATGCGGCAGGTGTTTATTTCGCGCAACCCGAAACTGGCCGACGACATGGCGTTCGAGCGTAAGCTGTACGTTATCCGTAAACGCGCCGAAAATGCCATTCGTTATTCGGGCAAGGTCCAGGGCGGCGAGTTCTTCTATATTTCGAGCCTCTCGCTCAAGACAGTAGTCTACAAGGGGATGTTGTTGACCACCCAGTTGAACGAGTACTATCCGGACTTAAACCATCCGGCGATGGACTCCGCCTTGGCTCTGGTTCATTCCCGCTTCAGCACCAACACTTTTCCGAGTTGGAATCGGGCCCATCCTTACCGGTACATGGCGCATAACGGTGAAATCAATACCCTGCGCGGCAATATCAATTGGATGCATGCCCGCGAAGCCCTGTTTGAGTCCGACCTTCTCGGCGAGGACATCAAAAAGATTTTGCCGATCGTCTGCACCGATGGGAGTGACTCGGCGATGTTTGACAACTGCCTGGAGTTGCTCGTGCTGGCCGGCCGTTCCTTGCCACACGCCATGATGATGATGATCCCGGAGCCGTGGACCAAGCACGAGAGCATGAGCCCGGAAAAGAAGGCTTTCTACGAATACCACTCCTGCCTGATGGAGCCGTGGGACGGTCCGGCCTCGATTGCCTTTACGGATGGCAAACGGATTGGCGCGGTGCTGGATCGAAATGGGCTGCGGCCCTCGCGCTTCTATGTGACCAAAGATGACCTGGTGATTATGGCCAGCGAGGTCGGCGTGCTGGACGTGCCCGCCGAGCGCGTGTTGCAAAAGGGCCGGCTCCAGCCGGGCCGCATGTTCCTTATCGATACCGAAGAAGGCCGAATTGTTTCCGATGAAGAATTGAAGCAAAAGATTGCGCGCGAGCAGCCATACCGGGCGTGGTTGGATGAGAACCTGATCCGGCTGGCCGACGTGCCGGATCCTGGAGTTGTTCCCCCGCCCGACCACGACACCATAACGCAGCGCCAGCTCGCCTTCGGGTATACCTATGAGGATCTGCGCATTCTCATGTTGCCGATGGCCCGGGACGCCAATGAAGCGGTGGGATCCATGGGCACCGACACACCGCTGGCCGTTCTGTCCAATCAGCCCCAGTTGTTGTTCAATTATTTCAAGCAACTCTTCGCACAGGTCACCAACCCCCCTATTGATTGCATCCGCGAAGAGCTCATCATGTCGACCGAGACCGCGATTGGTTCGGAGCGCAACCTTTTGAAACCAGGTCCCGAGCACGCGCGGCTGATCGAGTTGAAATCGCCCATCCTCACAAACGAGGAATTTGCCAAACTCAAGCACTTGGATTTGCCGGGCTTCAAATCCATCACCTTGCCGATTTTATTCAAGGTGGCCGACGGTCCAGCCGGGCTGGAGAAGGGGATGACTGAGCTTTTCGGCCGGATTGACCAGGCAATTAAGGATGGTTCCAACGTGGTCGTGTTGTCCGACCGTGGCGTGAGCGCCGAGTGGGCCCCGATTCCTTCGCTCCTGGCGGTGGCCGGCGTGCATCATCACTTGATCCGGGAGGGCACGCGCACCCAGGTTGGTCTGGTCCTCGAGTCCGGCGAGCCACGCGAAGTGCACCATTTCTCTCTGCTGATCGGCTATGGCTGCGGCGCGATAAATCCGTACCTGGCGTTCGAAACACTCGATGACATGATCCGGCAGGGGCTGTTGACCGGGATCGATCACAAGACCGCTTGCAAGAATTACCTCAAAGGGGCCGTTAAGGGCGTTGTAAAGGTCATTAGCAAAATGGGCATCTCGACCATTCAAAGCTATTGGGGCGCCCAGATCTTCGAAGCGATCGGCCTGACGAAGGAATTCGTCGACAAATTCTTTACCTGGACTCCTTCCCGAATTGAAGGGGCGGACATCCAGGTTGTCGCCCAGGAAGCCCTGGCGCGGCATCGACGCGCCTTCCCGGATCGTTCGGTCAATGGCCACGTCCTGGAGCCGGGCGGCCAATATCAATGGCGCGACAACGGCGAGTACCACCTGTTCAATCCGCAGACGATTCACAAGCTGCAGGCCGCCGTCCGAACCAACAGTTACAAACTCTTTAAGGAATATTCCGGACTGGTCAACGAGCAGAGCCGGCATTGGTGCACTTTACGCGGTCTGCTTGAGTTCAAAGCCGCAAAGCCGATTCCGATCGAAGAAGTTGAATCCGTTGAGGCGATCATGAAGCGCTTTAAATCCGGCGCCATGAGCTACGGTTCCATCAGCAAGGAAGCCCACGAGACCTTGGCCATCGCCATGAATCGGATCGGAGGCAAAAGCAACACCGGCGAAGGGGGGGAGGACCCCGAGCGCTACGTCCCGATGCCCAACGGCGATTCCAAGAATAGCGCCATCAAGCAGGTTGCTTCCGGACGCTTCGGCGTTACCAGCCAATATCTCGTCGAGGCCAAGGAACTGCAGATCAAAATGGCCCAGGGCGCCAAGCCCGGCGAAGGCGGACAACTGCCTGGCCAAAAAGTTTACCCTTGGATTGCCAAGGTCCGCTATTCAACGCCGGGTGTGGGACTCATCTCGCCTCCGCCCCATCACGACATCTACTCGATCGAAGATCTTGCCGAGTTGATTCATGATTTGAAAAACGCCAATCACCACGCGCGCATCAGCGTCAAGCTGGTGTCGGAAGTCGGCGTCGGCACCATCGCGGCCGGCGTGGCCAAAGCCCATGCGGACGTGGTTCTTATCAGCGGTTACGACGGCGGCACCGGAGCCTCGCCTCAAACAGGCATTAAACACGCCGGCATCCCCTGGGAACTTGGTCTCGCCGAAACCCACCAGACTCTGGTGCTTAACGACCTCCGCTCCAGGATCATCGTTGAAACCGACGGCCAGCTCAAAACCGGGCGCGACGTGATTGTTGCCGCTTTGCTGGGAGCCGAGGAATTCGGTTTCGCGACTGCGCCCTTGGTGGCCATGGGTTGCATCATGATGCGGGTGTGTCACCTGAACACCTGCCCGGTCGGAGTGGCCACACAGAGCCCCGAGTTGCGCAAACGATTTGCCGGCCAACCCGAACACGTCGTCAATTTCATGCGCATGATTGCCGAGGAAGTTCGCGAACTCATGGCCCAGCTTGGGATCAAACAAATGAACAAGCTCATTGGCCGCGTCGACCGTTTGGAGGTCAAAAAGGCCATCGAGCATTGGAAGGCAAGAGGTTTGGATTATTCCAACATCCTTTACCAGCCGGAGGTGCCAGCCAGAGTGGGACGTTTCTGCCAGATCCCACAGGAACATGGCTTGGAGAAGGCTCTTGATAACACCGTCCTGTTGCGCTTGTGCGCTCCGGCGATCGAGAACAAAGAGAAAGTCATGGCCGTCCTGCCCATCCGCAATGTCAACCGGGTTGTCGGCACCATTGTCGGCAGCGAGGTCACCCGCAAATGGGGTGCCGAAGGATTGCCCGAAGACACCATCGAAATCCATTTCACCGGCAGCGCTGGCCAGAGCTTTGGTGCGTTCATGCCCAAAGGAATGACCTTTTTCCTCGAAGGCGATTCCAACGATTACGTCGGCAAAGGTTTGTCCGGGGGCAAAATCATTGTCTACCCTCCCGAGCAGTCCACGTTCGTTCCAGAGGAGAACATCATCATCGGCAACGTGGCGTTATATGGCGCCACCAGTGGCGAAGCCTATATCCGCGGGATGGCCGGCGAACGGTTCGGCGTCCGTAACAGCGGGGTCAGCGCGGTGGTCGAGTCGGTGGGGGACCACGGCTGCGAATATATGACGGGCGGCCGCGTGGTCGTCCTGGGGCCCACCGGGCGCAATTTTGCGGCTGGCATGTCGGGCGGCGTAGCCTATGTCCTCGACGAAACCGGCGAGTTCCCTCGCCGCTGCAACCAGCAAATGGTCAGCCTGGAGAAGCTGGAGGACCCGGACGAGACCGAAGCCGTTTGGAAGATGATTCAGCGGCATCAGACCTACACCCGCAGCTCGCGCGCGGCGGCCATCCTGGCGAACTGGCCAACCATCGTCGCCAAATTCGTGAAGGTGATGCCGAAAGACTACAAACGCGTGCTGCAATCGATCAAAGAGGTCGAGCAGTCCGGCTTGAGCGGAGAGCAGGCGATTATGGCCGCGTTTGAGGTAAATGCGCGCGACGTCGCGCGTGTCGGCGGCGGCTAAAGCAATTAACCAATACCTGATTATTCGAGCCGAACCTCGGCGGCTCGACGGTTCAAAAATCAATCTCATATGGGCTCCAGGTTTCCCTGACTAAACAACTAGAGTTACCAAAGCGACTGTTATCATCTTGGCCATTCTTAGCATCTCAGAGTTAGCGACCACCTATGGGTAAACCCACCGGCTTCATCGAATACTTGCGTGAACTGCCGCTCGACCGCAATGCCATCGAGCGGATCAAAGACTGGAACGAATTCCATTTGCATATGCCGGAAGAAAAACTCCGGCAGCAAGGCGCGCGGTGCATGGATTGTGGCATTCCCTTCTGTCACACTGGCGCCCTGCTCAGTGGGATGGCCTCCGGATGCCCAATCCACAACCTGATTCCAGAGTGGAACGATCTGGTCTACCGCGGGCTCTGGAAGGAAGCCCTCGAGCGGCTCCATAAAACCAACAATTTCCCCGATTTTACCGGCCGGGTCTGTCCGGCGCCGTGCGAAGGGTCCTGTGTCTTGGGAATAAACGCGCCGCCAGTCACTATTAAGAACCTGGAATACGCCATCAGCGAAAAAGGCTGGGACGAAGGTTGGGTTATGCCTGAACCCCCCGACGTGCGGACCGGCAAAAAAGTGGCGGTGATCGGGTCGGGTCCAGCAGGCCTTTGCGCCGCCGCGCAGCTTAACCGAGCGGGGCATTGGGTAACCGTTTTTGAACGCGCGGATCGCCCCGGCGGCTTGCTCATGTACGGCATCCCCAACATGAAGCTGGATAAGGAAAAGGTCGTCTTGCGCCGGCTTAGCCAAATGGAAGCCGAGGGCATAAAGTTTGTTTGCAACACAGACGTGGGTGGCGCTTATCCGGCCCAGAAACTCCTGAAGGAATTTGATGCCCTGGTCATTTGCACCGGCGCCACTAAAGCGCGCGATCTGGTCGTCGAAGGACGTCCTCTCAAAGGGATCCATTTTGCCATGGATTTCCTCACCAGCAACACGCGCAGCCTCCTGGAACGTCACCGTAACGGCTCCTTCATTTCCGCTGAGGGCAAGGACGTGATGGTTATCGGAGGCGGAGATACGGGCACGGATTGTGTTGGGACATCGCTCCGTCACGGCTGCCGCAGTTTGGTGCAGCTCGAGATCCTGCCCCAACCCCCTCAGGAACGCGCCGCGGATAATCCCTGGCCCGAGTGGCCGAAGGTGTATCGCCTCGATTATGGCCAGGAAGAGGCGGCGGCAAAATTCGGTGGTGACCCCCGCGTGTACCTGACCACCGCGAAACGCTTCATTGGTGACGACCACGGCGCGGTCAAAGAAGTGCTCACCGTTCAAATTCAATGGGAACGGAACGAAAAGGGACAGTTCGTGCCCAAAGAAGTCCCGGGAACTGAAAGAGTCCGGCCCGTCCAGCTGGTCCTGCTGGCCATGGGTTTTCTTGGGCCGGAACAACCTCTACTGGAGTCTCTCGGTGTTGAACGGGACGCACGCACAAACGTGAAGGCCGAGTTCGAAAAGTACCATACCAGCATCAAAGGCGTATTTGCCGCCGGCGATTGCCGCCGCGGCCAGAGCCTGGTCGTCTGGGCTTTCAACGAGGGCCGTGGCGCCGCTCGCGAGTGCGATCGCTACCTCATGGGCCAGACCAGTCTCCCCTAACCGGACCCATTTCCCGCTGCTGCCACCTTCTCATGGCTCTGGAGCCCCGTTAGGTGGGCGGTCACACAATAGACACAAAGTTCCCGAATCTGGGCCGGGCAGGGGACACGAATTTCACTGATTTTCACGAAATGGCTTTCGGTAGCTCGCCGCGAGTTTCTCGATGGGCCAGCCAAAGCGATAGCCCAGGATTATCCATTTGTTGAGTAAAGTGGTCCGAAGGAATCCCAGCCGTTGCCAGCGGCGCGCCGAAGTCAATGCAGGTTGGCTCAAGGTAACGATCCGCCCGCACCTGCGCAGACGACGGACTAATTCATAATCCTCGAGCATGGCCATATCCGCATAACCGCCCAATTCTTCAAACAGCGACCGGCGCACGAACACTCCCTGATCTCCGTAAGGCATTTGCCAGACGCGCGAGCGAAGATTGGTCGAGTGCTCGACCAACCACCGGCCACGAAAGGATTCTCGAAGGGCAAAAGAAAATGCCCCAGCCGATACGCCCTTGCGAGCCAAGGCGCCTTGCACGGCTGACACGTAGCCCCCGGGCAGCAAGGTATCGCCGTGCAGAAACAAAAGCGTGCCGCCGCTGGCGCGCGAAGCTCCGGCATTGAGCTGGCGAGCACGCCCGGCTCGCGATTTGAGAACAGTGGCGCCGGCTAGCTTGGCTCTTGCGACCGTCTGATCGTCGCTGCCACCGTCCACGACGATGATTTCATGGGGGCCACCCTGGAGCGCTGCCTTTACTGTACCTCCAATTCTTTCTTCTTCATTCAAGGCTGCGATGATCACCGAGGTTTTGCCAAGCTCGGTCTCCTGGCGTTCGGTGAACCGCCGCCATAAAAAAAGATCTTCCGGTCGGTCGATATCGCTCAAAGGTTGGAGCAACGAAAACGCCAGCCCCGCCCTTTTAATAATCTGCAACGAATCGGCAAGCACCGAGTCGCTCCCCCATACTGGCCCGGAAAAGAGTTCCGGAAACGGCTGTCGTAGACCGACCAGGTAGTATCCTCCATCGGTGGCCGGTCCGAGCACGACGGGATACTCGCGCAACGCGGCCAATGCATGGTTGAGGACGCGAGCGGTTAGCTCCGGACAGTCTGCCCCCATGAGCACAACGGATTGGCATCCTTCCTTGAAGGCTTTTGCAAAAGCCGCGCACATTCGCTGGCCGAGGTTGGCGCCGGCTTGAGAACAAAAGCTGAACCGGTCTCCGAGCCAATGGCGCATGGCCGGCTCAGCGGCTCCGTCGAACTGAATCTCGAGGTCAACTGCGCCCGCGATCGAACACGCTTCAGCCTCACGCAGCGCGTGGTGAGTCAAACGCCGCTGCAGCCGCGCAGCTCCTTCGCCGCCGAGCGCTGGGATAAGCCGGGTCTTGGATCGGCCAGCCATCGGAAACCGAGTAAACAAAATGAGTCTTTCCCGGGCGCCATCTCCTTTGTTAGCCCCGACGCCATTCTCCATCGGAGCCTGAACCCGGGGCGAGGCCAGGCTCATGTCAGTGCGCCGGTGCAACTGCTGCCGCACCCGGCGGTGCAGGCAAAGCAGTGCTCACCGGTTTGGATAGATTGTTGCTCGAGCAAGTCCGGCGTCAGATCCCAAAGGAACAGCGGCTTGCCGTTGCGCAGCTGCATCAGGAGCATCTGATTGAAATCGCAATCGTAAACTTCGCCGGACCATCCGACGCTCAGCGTGGTTCGGCACATCAGCCCCTCGATGGTGGCCGGATTAAAACTCTGGACCAGCAACTCCATGTACTCGTCCCATTTGCCCATCCGATGGAGATCCTCGGCGAAGCGCGCGATGGGCTGGTTGGTTATGGTATAGAGTTGGTTGAACACAATGCCATGGTTGCGGAGCAGTTCCGCCTTGTAATCGGCCTCCAATTCCGGTTGAGGTCCCGGCAACTTTGGCCCGACCGGATTGTAAACCAGGTGCAGCGGCAAACGGGTTCCGTAACCCACGGCGTTGAGGCGCTGCAGCGCAGCAATGCTTCGTTCGAAGACACCCTGGCCGCGTTGTTTGGCCACGTTCTCCGCCGAGTAGCACGGCAACGAGCCAACGATCTCGACCTGGTGCTTCGAAAGATAGAAGGGCAGATCTTCGTATCCAGGCTCGTGGATGATGGTCAGATTGCATCGATCCAACACGCGGCAGCCCGCCGCGCGAGCGCCTTCCACCAAATACTGAAAGAACTCGCTTAGCTCCGGCGCGCCGCCGGTGATGTCGACCACTGGCGGGCGAAAGCGGGCGATCCAGCCGGCGATCCGTTCGGCCACAGGCCGGGTAAGTATTTCGGTGCGCCAGGGGCCGGCATCGACGTGGCAATGGCGGCAAGCCTGGTTGCACTTGCGGCCTACGTTGATCTGCAATGTTTGCAACGGACCCCGTTTGAGGGCCAGGCCGCGTTCTCGAAGTTCTCGTTCAAACCGGCTCATCTCACAAATAAGTTAACCATCTCAGGTTTCGAAAACCAAACGGATAACGCCGTTATCACGCCGTTAATCGAGAGCTAGGGTTCATCCTTCAAACAAGCCACGGCGTTCTCGGCGCCACCAGGCGCCGGTGGCTTTGCGCTCGGACCAACTGGTAAATCGGTAATCGTAATAAACACCTCGCACATAACGGGGCGGCCCGTCAGGGAACGGATTAGTTTTGAGCAGCTTGAGGACCTCGGGAGAACCCTCAATCAACCGTTCCCGCAATCGTTCGAACCAGGACGAGTTGATTCCCGCGCCCAGGGCCAGGAACCACATTTGCCAATCGAGCCGAGGTTGGTGCGGGGCTATCCACCGGGGCGCAATCCGCACATCGCCTGGTTTCCACTTGAATTCATAGGGTTCCCAGGATCGTCGGTCGTAGCTGCCCTCCAGGATGATCTCCGGACGCCAGGTCGTCATAACGGCAAATAGTCCGTAGCTGTTTAGGAAGTGGAATGGTTCGAGCCGATCAAACCACCGTGCCAGCCAGGCCGGCCACTTTACGTCGAGCCGAAAAAGCGCCGCCGCTGATTCCAAGGACAATAGCAGCACCAGCAGTCCAGCGGCAGCAGCGATCAGCCTCGGTCCAGCCGACGCAGCGAAAACGGGGCCAGGCGGCGTGTTCTGCGTGAACACGCCAAACAATGGCCGCAACGCATGGTCGTCGAACAACAGAACACTTAAGGCGATGCCGAGCAGGTTAAAGAAAGCGTAATTCCCGGTGAGCTGGATTGAGATCATTAAAACGATGAACGCCCACGCAGCGGCATATTTCCAGGGTGCCGGCAGGAAAATCAAAAAGGGGGTAATCAGCTCAATGACCAGCACGATGGCCGCACAAAGTTTGTGGAACAGTGGCGGAAGCTGATGCACGTACCACCCGCCAGCAGCCGGCAGAGGTTGGGTTTCATAGTGGTACTGCAGGGCGGTGAGTTTGCGCCAGGAAATGTCACCGCTGCGCAATTTGACCATGCCCGACCAGAACATCAGTCGGAACAGCAACCACCATAGGAGCAAAAGAGCGATGGGTGCCGGTGCCTTTGTGGGCCAATGTGGCCAGAACTCGATGGGGGCGATCAGCACCGCCAGCCAGCCCGCCTCCAGCAACAGAATGTCCCATTGGTAACAAAGGAACAAACGACCCACCGTGAAAAGCGATAAATAAAACGCCCACAGCAAAACCAAAACCGGCAATGGCGCCACCCCGGCCACGAGCAGCAGAGACAGTCCCGTGCCGCCCCAAGTCAGAAACAAAAGCGCTCCATCCGTGCACCGCAACCAACACAAGGTCGGCCACCGCTGAAAACGCGCCCAACCCCAATGGGCGCGCCCAGCCAAGAGTTCTCTGGCCGGCAGGAGACCGCCTCGCCCAAGCAGACCGCGGATCTGAATCCCCAGCGATAGGAAGGCGGCCAGATAGATCAAGCCCAGTAAGCGCAGAAACAGCCAGACCGCCAGGGAATAACTCCCCACCGCACCGCTTTGCTGTGTCGCTTCCAAGCCGGCCATTGGGGCGGAATTTGCCAAAAATCCGCCCGCCTGACGAGGCGAGAAACCGCTCGTGCAACCGCGGCCGTACTGGTATCCAGAGGCATGCGCGCGATGCTCCAAAACGTGCCGATCTTCGCCGGCCTGGATGCGCCCGCACTGGACCTGCTCTGGGAACGCGCCCTCGAGTTACGAGTCGATGCCGGCAAACTCGTCGTTCGAGAAGGCGAGGTCGGCAACCGCCTTTACCTGGTTGGCAGTGGCTCAGTCAAAGTCTGCAAACATCTCGGCGAAGCCCACGAAGTCGAGCTCGCCCACTTTGGACCCACAGACTTCTTCGGAGAAATGTGCATTCTGGAGACCCTACCTCGCTGCGCATCAGTCCTGGCTGTCACCGACGCCGTCCTCTACAGCTTGAGCTCACTGACGTTTCTGCACTTGTATGAGGTCATGCCGAGCCAGTATAGCATCCTGCTTTTGAATATCGCGCGAGATCTCTCCCGCCGCTTGCGGCATGTTGATGAAGTCTTTGCCTCCCGTCACTAACCTAATATTCATGCGTTCCCGAGTGGCCTCTCATTAAGGCGCGCCCTTAGCCCTCAGAGTACCCACAATTAATGAGGATCCAGGGTGCTCCTGCCTTTGCGATCTTTGTGTTCTTTTCGCGGCAATCTTTCGAGATTGCTCGCCCGCGGTTGGCCTCGCTAACGTTGCCGCGCCAGGACCCACTCATACGACAGCCTCACTTCGTCGCCAGTCTTGATTAAGCCCAAAGCGATCGTGGGCGACGGCGGCTCAACCCGGAAGTCAGTCATTTTGAGTGTCGTCGTGCCCCAGATTCGGACTTGGTTGCCAGCGAGCTCCTCCAGACTGACTCGCAAGGTCGTATCATTTGCCACCCCGGCCACCACGAGTTGTCCCTGGGCCTCGTACTCACTCGGACTGCGGCCAACCCTGGCAGGCACTCTCAAGATCAGCCGGTTCAGCCGGAAAATGATTTTCGGATTCTCGCGCGCCCGCAATGCGCCGTACATGATCTCATCCATTTTGTTGCTGAACGGTTTGCCATCCTTCTCGACGCTTTTAAGGCTGCTCGTCTCGACCAAAACTTCGCCGCGGGCTTCGACGGGTCCAGGCGCGAGCTTCTGAGCTCCGTTTGCCGTCAACTCCGGTCCAGCTTGCAAAAAGCCGCTAACGGACTTTGATTCCACCTGCCAGCTGTCGATGTTCGACGTGCCCTCGATTCGGATCTTTCCTTTGACCGCCACCAGTCGTGTCATTTGGGCGGCCGAGCTTGGACAGGCCGACAGCCAACCCAGGCAGACCCAGGCGGCGACAATCCTGGAAACCGTGGCAAGGTTCATGGCGGCAACGATAATCCAATCCCGCGCCCCGGGTCCAACCCGAACCAAGCTAAACAATCACCGATCTTCAATTCTCGATTTTCAAAATTCGGTTTGGAGTCCCGCCTTTAGGCGGCCTGGCTCCAAAACCGCCTGAAGGCGGCCTCCAAACCCTGGCCAACTTCACGGTTCTACCCAGTGACCTGCGAGTTCGACGCGAATCGATGTCGAAGATCGTACGGTTGAAGCCAGGCTGAAGCCAGGACTCCTGGCCGAGTCTTGCCTCGTTATTGCCGATAGCTTCCCCAGGTGTGGAGATCTGTTGTGCAGGTGGCAACAGACCTTCCGAACCTGCAACTTGTAATATACTGCCGCCTGGCGGTGCCCTGCGCGGCGCCCCGGGGAATTCCCTGGAACTTTTTCAGCTTTTCCCAGGATTGCCGGGCGCCAGGAGGTGATCGAAGGTCATCCAGTTCAGCCTATGAAGATGTTGTTTTTTTCAGCCGACAAGTCGGAGGTCGATCAGGTCAATCAAGAGTTCACGCATGCGGGTATTCCCAGTGAAATTCGCGCCAGTGCCGGCAAACGCCAGGCATGCAAAGATGTCGAATTGTGGATCAAGAATGAACAGGATTGCCACCGCGCCTTTACCCTTTGCGTTCGATTGGGCATTGGCTTTGCCAAGCGTCCTCAGCCGGCCGAGGTAGAATAGGACACCTGCGGCGCCGGCGCGTGGACTTGCAGTCCGCAGAGACTCCGAATCGGATTGGCGAAGGGCAGGGTTTGGCGTCAGCACGGTTTCCGACTTTTCCTGGCAAGGATGCCCGCGTCGCCAGCCAGACCTCGGTGATCTGATGCAGATCAGGGCGAGCTTGTCAGCGCGCGCATGCGCCCTATGATTCCGCTGCATGCGCGACGCCAAAACGTCGAAGAACCTCTTTATCTGGACGCGCTCTCGCCGCTGGCAGGGTGCGAGTTGTTGTCTGCTGGCAATATGCCTGCTCTTGGTCCAAGGCTGCCGTTCAACGAGTGAGCCGGGCGATCATGCGATCGCATCGGTGCGCATTTCCGGCAATACCCCTGGCCAGATCCGCGATGCCGCGGTCGAGGTGTTTACTGCCAATGGATATAAAACAGTCGATCCCAGTCCGGGCCACTTGGTTTTTGAGAAGCCCGGCGGACACATGACCAACTTTACCTACGGAAGTTGGCTCGGCGACGATCCGCTGTGGATCCGTATCAAGGCGGCCGTCCTGCCCGCGGGTGAGATGACTTATCGCTTTGAGTGCTCTGTCTTTCTGGTCAAAGACAAAGGAGGATCCACCGAAGAACAAAGCCCGCTTGGTCGAGTACACCGGCGTTCGTATCAGAAAATGTTGGACGAGATTGCGGCGCGGTTTCAGCGGTGATGAGTGTGTGTGGCGCAAGAACGCACAAATCTTGTTCTTGCGCAGGCAAAAAAAACGTCAGTACTTCTTTAAATCCCTGGTTGCACCGTCCGTTTTTGGGGTTATCTTCCCAAGCATGGATTGGCAGCAGTTGGTCTCGTTGTTCATAGTAGCCTCGGCGGCAATATTGCTGCTGGGCCCCAGGCTCCGCCGCCATCGGTTCAGTTTTCAACGAGATACGCATTGCGGCTGCGCTGCCGTCCCGCTATCCGCTCCGCAATCCTCGATCACCTTTCGCGCACGCAAGGGGCACAGGCCCGAAGTGTTCGTGAAAATGAGATGACGTCGCTTGCGCGTGGGGTTGGGCTGAGATAAAGTTCTGTCGCTGAAATGGCCATGTGCAAAGTCAGTTCATCCGTCCACTTTGTAACTCGCTCCGTTGGGACAACTCGGGAAGGCTCGACGCGACCCCATTGGGTGCCCAATACTGACGTATACACCACCGACAACGGGCTGGTAGTCAAAGTGGAGCTGGCCGGCATGCGGAGCGAACATCTCGAGATCACGGTCGAAGCGAACCGTCTGCGCATTAGCGGCAATCGGCCCGATGGCTGCCGGGCGGCCAAGTGCAATTTTCTGGTCATGGAGATAAACTACGGTCCCTTCGAAAGCGTTTTGGACGTGCCGGCTGCGTATGACCTCAGCCAGGCCAAAGCGTCTTATTTGAACGGGTTTTTACGAATTGACGTGCCGCTGGCTGTGCGGTCGTCCAAAAGCGCCAAGGTGCCCATCGCCGAAGGGAATTCTTCTCTCCTCTGAACTTTTTCGGGCGGCCGGCATCTAAGTTTCAGAATGTCGCGACATGAGCTCGCCCGATACGGAATTTATTAGCATCCTCGGGGCGGCGGGAAGTCCGGAAGCCCCGCCGCGCGTCTCCTCCAGTTCCCTCCCAGAAGCCCTGCCCATGCTGGGCCTGTCGGATATTGTCATCTTTCCAGGCATGGTCGCCCCGTTGCTGGTCGAAACGGCGCAAAGCACCAAACTCATTGACGACGTCGTTGGCGGCGACCGGCTGTTAGGCGTGGTCTTGCAGCGCAATGCCGAGGCGGAGAATCCGCTGCCGCACGAAATGTATGAGGTCGGGTGTGCCGCCCGCGTGCTCAAGATGCTCAAATTCCCGGACAACACGGTCCGCGTGCTGGTCGAGGGCCTTTGGCGCATTCGTGTCCAATCCTACAAGGCCACCGAGCCGTACCTGATCGCCAAGTTCGAGCTGATCAAGGACGTTACCGAAGACTCGGTCGAACTAACGGCCATGATGCGCAACGCGCAAAGCCAGTTCCAGGAGATCATCAAACTTTCTCCCGCGCTTTCCGAGCAGATCAAAATCGCGGCCCTGAATACCGAAGACCCGGGGCACTTCGCCGATTTGGTGGCGGTTAACCTCAACCTCGACCTGGCGGAGCGGCAAAAACTCTTGGAAACCGCGTCGGTCAAGGAGCGGTTAACCCGGCTCCTGCCCATGCTCAATCGCGAGCACGAGGTGCTAACCCTCAGCTCTAAAATTCAAACCGAGGTCGCCACCTCAATCTCCAAAACGCAGCGCGACTTTTTTCTGCGCGAACAAATGCGCGCGATTCAGCGCGAGCTCGGCGAGTCCGATCCGAATGCGAGCGAGGTACGCACCTTGCGCGAAAAAGTCGAGCAAACGCCCATGCCGGTCGAGGCCAAGCAGGTCGCCAACCAGGAACTGGACCGCTTGCAACAGATGCCTCCGGCTGCCGCCGAGTACGCTGTCACTCGCCATTATCTCGATTGGATCATCGGTCTGCCCTGGACTAAAGAAACCGAGGATAAACTCGATCTGACCGAGGCCGAACGCATTCTCAACGAGCAGCACTTCGGCCTGACCAAGGTAAAAGACCGGCTGCTGGAGTTTCTCGCAGTCATCAAGCGCCGCAAACAAATTAAGGGCCCGATCCTTTGCCTGGTCGGTCCGCCTGGGGTGGGCAAAACTTCTCTCGGGCGCAGCGTGGCTGACGCGTTGGGACGCAAATTTGCCCGCATCGCTCTGGGCGGCATGCGGGACGAAGCCGAGATTCGCGGCCATCGCCGCACCTACGTTGGGGCCTTGCCCGGGCGCATTATCCAGACCTTGCGTCGCGTCGAGAGTCGCAATCCGGTTATTCTCCTGGACGAACTGGACAAGGTTGGCGCTGATTTCCGTGGCGATCCCGCGTCGGCGCTACTCGAGGTGCTCGATCCTGCGCAGAACAACACATTCACGGATCATTACCTTGATTTGCCCTTCGATTTGTCCCGAGTCCTGTTTATCACTACCGCCAATTGGCTCGATCCAATCCATCCCGCGCTGCGGGATCGGCTCGAAGTGATCGAATTACCCAGCTATACCGAAACCGAAAAGCTCGAAATCGCCAAACGGTACCTGGTTCCGCGCCAACTCGAAGAGCATGGGCTGGCTAAGCGCGAGGTGCGAATTCCCGATACCACCTTGCGGCGCTTGATTCACGATTACACCCGTGAGGCCGGTGTTCGCCAACTCGAACGCGAGATTGCCGCGCTGACCCGAAAAGCCACACGTCGCATCGTCGGCAACGGACAGTTGTCCAAGCCTTTGGTGCTCAAGCCCGACGTGCTTAATGAATATTTAGGCGCCGCCAGGTTCGTCAACGAGACAGCTGAAACCATTCGGGAGTACGGCATCGCCACGGGGATGGGCTGGACGCCGGTTGGCGGTGAGGTGCTGTTTATCGAAGCCACGCGGATGCCCGGTAAAGGTAATTTGTTGCTCACCGGATCGCTGGGCGAGGTCATGAAAGAAAGCGCGCAAACTGCCATGAGTTACCTGCGCAGCCAGGCGCGCGCACTCAAGCTCGATTTGTCCGATTACGGCCAATTCGACATTCACATTCATGTGCCGGCCGGTGCCACCCCGAAGGATGGGCCGAGCGCTGGAGTGGCTCTGGTGGTGGCCCTGGCCTCGTTGCTCACCCGCCGGCGTGTCCGTTCCGATGTCGCGATGACCGGTGAGATCAGCCTCCGCGGCCGGGTCATGCGCGTTGGTGGGATTAAGGAAAAGGTCCTCGCGGCGGCCCGCTTCGGGATTAAACAGGTGCTCTTGCCGGATCAAAATGCTCCCGACTGGAGCGAAGTGCCGGAAGAGGTGCGGCAGAAGCTTAAGGTGCATTTCGTGCACCATATCTCCGAGCTGTTGCCGCTGGCGTTGCACACCAAGTGAGTATTTCCTTCGTGGGATTTCGACGATTGCTTGCGCTGGTAGCGGTGATGGCCGCGTTGCCCTGTCAGGCCCAGCCCAAATCGGAACTCGCCCAGCCTCCGCCGCTCGATCCCGCCGAAGGCGAGCGACAAGCCCGAGCTCTGGTGGGCCGCCTGTTGGAACAACGCCCGGAGCAGCCCAGTACCAACACCGGCGTGCTGAAAATGCGGGATAAGGACGGCAACCAGCGCGAAGTCAGCGCGCGCTTTGACATCGTGCCGCAAGGCGATCACTGGCTGAGTATCTACGAAGCCGCCGGGCGTGCCCACTCGGCTCCCACGGTGCTGACGATTGTGCACAAAGGTGGTGAACCAAACGAATATCTGTTGAGCGAGCCTACCGCCTCAGGCGGCGATCACCCCGGCCAAAGAAAACTGGGGCCGGACGAATTGATGCTTCCGTTCGCCGGTTCGGATTTTTGGGTGGCTGACCTGGGGCTGGAGTTCCTGCATTGGCCCGAACAGCGGATACTGCGCAAGCAGATGCGCAAAGGTCTCTCCTGTGATGTGCTGCAGAGCATTAACTCACGCCCCCTTAAAGAAGGTTACTCAAAAGTGCTCAGCTGGATTGCCATTAACCGAACCGACGACATTGTCATCGTTCACGCCGAGGCGTTCGATCCGCAGGGCAAACTGTTGAAGGAATTCGATCCTAAAAAGGTCGAGAAGGTGAACGGGGTTTGGCAGTTGGAGGAAATGGAAATTCGCAATCGCCAAACGGGCACCCGGACCCGAATCGAGTTTAACTTGGACGCGCAATAGGACGCCGCGCCTGCATCTGCTTCTCTTTTTTCAGCTTCATTCGCGTCCATTCGTGTCCATCCGTCCCGGTAGCGGATTGAGCTGTGAGTTCCGAAAGCTGCGGTTAAAGTAAGAGGCGTGTTTGGTAATTTTGCCGCGGTTCATTGGCTGGCTTTGGCGCTCGCTTTCAAACCGGCCCAGGTTTTGGCCGGACTTGCCATGCCGATCGTGAGGAATACGGCGGCGGGTACGGAGCTGTTAAACAACGGTGGGTTCGAACAAGCCGCGCAGAGCCGGCTCGCAAACTGGACGCCCGCGCCCCAAGGGTACTTTCTGGCAACGGGGCAGGGGCGTAATGGATCGCAATGTTTGCATTGCAACAACCCTCAAAACACCGGCTGGTACGGTGCCAGCCAAACAATCACCCTCAACCGCACCAACATTCTGCGGCTGGTCGTTCGTGGTTGGAGCAAGGCCTTAAACGTGGGCGGCGGCTCTGACACCGATTACTCGGTTTATGTTGATCTGCTTTATGCCGATGGCACGCCGTTATGGGGGCAAACCGCCAACTTCGCGATAGGCACACACGACTGGCAGCGGCGCGAATTTGTAATCTTGCCGGAGAAGCCAGTAAAGTCTCTGACGATTCATTGTCTCTTTCGGAAGCATCCCGGCCAGGTATGGTTCGATGATGTAAGTGTCGCTGAACTGCGAACAGAAGGCGATGCGGTGTTCTTTCAAGGCGTGGCAGTTAGCACAGGTAAGAGCTCCGCCACGACCACCTCATTGGCACGGGAGTTGGCCCGAGAATTAACCACTCAAGACGGACTGAGTCTCGAGTTGCGCGGAACTCAGGTCAGCTCGGTGAAACTCGGAGCGACAGAGTTGGCGACCAGCGGCCCTTCTGGCTTCCTGGTGCGCGACATGGCCACCAACTCCGATTTCTACGGATTTAAAGACGGCGCCTGTCCCGAACTGGGCTTGAAGATCGAGACCCATCTGACGGCTCATCCAAACCACCTCGTTGTCGAGGGGCAAATCTCCGATCTTCGCGGCTCTGATCGCGCCGTAACGCTGGTGTTCGCTTTGCCGGTGAATGCTTCTGGCTGGAGTTGGGGCGATGACATCCGGCACAACCGCGTCATCCAGGGCCAGGCAGAGTTCACCAAATTGGTCAGCATCAAATGCGGCGCCACCGGCACGATGTCGCTCTATCCGGTCGCGGCGATTTGGAATCAACACGAGGGGCTGGCCTTGGCGCTGGATATGGCCAAACCGGCGCAGTACCGTTTAGGATATCATCCCGGCACAAAACAGCTCTTCATCGCCTATGATTTCGGGTTGGCGCCGGAAACGGAGCGGTTTCCCAGCAGCGCCGAGTTTCGCTTTATCCTTTACCGCTTCGATCCGCGTTGGGGTTTCCGCGCCGCGTTTCAGAAGTTAATCGAGATTTTTCCGGAGTACTTCCGGGTGCGGTCACGCGACCAGGGCCTGTGGATGCCCTTTACTGACATCGCCACCGTACAAAGCTGGGAAGATTTTGGATTTAAGTACCATGAAGGAAATAATGCTGTTCCCTGGGACGATCAGCATGGCGTGTTGAGCTTTCGTTATACCGAACCGATGACCTGGTGGATGCGTATGCCGAAGGAATTGCCGCGAACCATTCCGGAAGCCATTCGGCTGCGGAACCAATTGGTCGCTGGCAAAGCAACGTCCGAAAGACAATTGGCCCAGGTCAGCCAACTGGCGGCGATGTGGGACGAGTCGGGCCAACCCAGCCTGCTCTTCCGCAACGAGCCCTGGTGCAATGGCGCGGTGTGGAGTCTGAACCCCAATCCCAATCTTCCGGCAAACCTCACCCTGGGTTCCAGGGAACCTCAATCCACGCCCGCGGGTCTCAACGCCGCCACTATTCATTGGAACCCAAAAGTCCGCGAGGAATTGTACGGCCCTGGCGCCCGAGGCAACCTGGATGGGGAGTACCTTGATTCTCTCGAAGGCTATGTGACCGCCGATCTGAATTTCCGCCGCGAGCATTTTCGGTACACGACCGTGCCCCTGACCTTTTCGAGTGAAAACGGCCAGCCCGCTTTGTTCAAAGGGCTGGCGGTATTCGAGTTCACCAAGTGGTTCTGTGATCAGGTTCATGGCCTGGGCAAGCTGACTTTTGCCAATGGAGTTCCGTACCGCTTTACCTTCCTTTGTCCCTGGCTCGACGTGCTCGGGACCGAGACCGATTGGGTGCGCGGCGGCAAGTACTCACCCGCGTCGGACGAGCAGATGAGTCTTTGGCGAACCATGTCCGGCGCCAAGCCTTACTTGTTGCTGATGAACACCGATTATGACGTGTTTACTTCGGAAATGGTCGAGCGGTATTTCCAGCGCAGCCTTTTCTACGGCATGTTCCCCGGCATGTTCAGCCATAATGCCGCCGAGAATCCCTACTGGCAAAATCCCAAATGGTACAACCGCGATCGGCCGCTGTTCAAACGCTACCTGCCGCTGATCAAACGCGTGGCCGAAGCCGGTTGGCAGCCGGTCACGTTGGCGTCTTCGGATAACCCGAACATTTTCGTCGAAAGGTTTGGTCCCGATAACGCCGGAAAGACCTATTTCACGCTGTTCAATGACACGACTTCAAATCAACGCGGCCACTTCCAAGTGGACGAAGCGACGTTGGGTGCCAAGGCGCCCAACCAACTGCGCGAGCTGATTTCAGACCGAACGATTGAGCCCACATCAGAAGTTAAACTGGACCCTCAGACGGCCCAACTGATCGAGTTGGCGCCGCGCAATTAATTCTGCTCCATCTATTTCACCGCGTGGTCGGCCTTTACATCGGCTCCGGACCAAATCCGTTTTTGCGTCCAAGGCGCATCCGGATCCTCCAAAACGGATGAATGCCATAGATTGACTGCCCTTCAATTTTGTGGTAATACCATATGGTATGACCAAGACCGAAGTCGTCAGCGTAAAAGTCCCGACCCGGCTCTTAGAGCAGATTCCGGCGGCGGGCAATGGGCGCAGCGGGTTCATCATCCAGGCAATCGAGGAAAAAATCTCTCGACGCAAGCCGGTGCGATGGACGCCGAAGACTGAACGCGGCCGCAGACTGGCGGCTCTCCTCGATAAGGGCCGCGCCGAACGCATGCCTCTGCTCTCCGATGCACAGGTCGAGCGGGAACTGAGCGAACGTCGCGGAAGGAGTTTGTGAAGACCTTTCTGGACAGCGGTGTCTTATTGCACGCCTGGCGTGGAGAAACGCTTTCCAGTGCCGCCCTTAAAATTCTGGAACAAGCCACGCGCGAGTTTGTCACCGCACAGATGGTTCGGTTGGAGTTGTTGCCTAAAGCGCGGTTTGAGAAGCGTCTCAAAGAGATAGCCTTTTACGAGGCCCATTTCGCCGAGTGCGTGGCTTGCGAGCCCCTTAGCCGGGAACTGGGCTTGGAAGCCGAAACTCTCGCTGCTCATTACGGCCTGGCCGGCCCGGACGCTCTCCAACTTTGCGCAGCCATCCGCCAGGGTGTTCAAGAGTTCTACACTTCCGAAAAACCGGGAAAGCCCATGTTTCGCCTGAGGGAATTAAAGATTATCTCCCTTTTCTCGTTATTGGATTAGAAATTTGAAGAGCGAGTTCAGGCGCGTAGGGCTCATGCCCGCAAGAATTCAATCGAACCTGCAGTAGGCCATTCTAGTTTTGCGCCTCTTGCGGCTTTCTGACTCGGATTTCGGCCTTCGGGTTTCGAATGTGGATTTTATTATCGCAGCAGCATGTCGCCGCGGCCTGACGGAGTCTTTATTTCAGCACCACCGCCACGCCCCAGGGGCTTTGGCCTGCTTTGACCCGGTTGACCTCTTTCTGAGCCGCAAGATCGACGATCGAGACATCATCGGACGGGCCATTTGCCGCGAAGAGGTATTTGCCGTCCGGGGAAAATGCGATACCCCAAGGCCGTTGCCCCACCTTGATTGTGTCCAGCAAATCGAGGGTTGCCGGATCCAGCACGCACACCGAGCCGGCGCGTCCGGTGCTGACGTAGATTTTCTTCCCGTCGAGCGACACCTTCAAACACATCGGGCGGCAACCTTTGGGCAGATGAACCGTCTTGCTCACCTCGTACTTCGTCGTGTCGATGAGATGCACCTCACCGGCGGACTCGGAGGGGATGAAAGCACGGCTGCCATCTGGCAGAAAATCCACCGAGCGGGGCCGGCCGCCGACGTTGAAATGCGCGCGGACTTCGTAGCTTTGGGCATTGACGACAAAAATTTCTCCATCATTTTCGCAAGTCACATAGAAGAACTTTCCGTCGGGAGTTAAACCGACGCCCTCGGGTTCGCGGTGGACCGGCACGATTTGTTCCACCTTCCCCGTCGCCACATTAAGGATGCTGGCCGTGCCCACATCCTCATTCGAGATGTACAAACGCGTTCCATCTTTACTTAAAGCGAATTGCTCCGGGTCGGAACCGGCTTTGATTTTCCGCAGGAGTTTCTTGAGGCGTAGATCGACGACTGCAATGCCGTCGGCGGATTTGTCGGCCTTTTTATCGTCGTCATCGTCGTCATCTCCCCCCTTATGCAGAATGGGATTGCCTTTGGCGTCCAGTGCTGGTGGGCCCGAGATCGGTGTTCCGCTGAGGGCCACGTACACCGTTTTGCCGTCGGGACTGGCCACGATTCCGCGGGGCCGCTTGCCGACCGGGATCGTCGCCAGCACTTTCCAACTGCCGCCCTCCAACACAGTGATGTCGCCGGATTTTTCGTTCGAAACGCAAATCTCATAATCCCCATTTCCCGCGCCTCGCGCCGCGAAGGCTGAGAGTAGCGAAACAACTACGATAACCTGGCGAGCAGCCGCCCAGCGCACGAATTTCATTATGGCACAAATTAATGGCGCAATTCACCCGCGCAAGCTGAAAGCGCGGCCGCGCAAACTAGCAACCGAGAATCTCACGCCAAGCCGCCAAGCCGCAAAGAACAGCGAATTGGACCCGTCACTCGGCATACGTCACTCGTCACTTTCCCCAGTAGCCTTGGCGTCTTCGCATCTTTGCGTGATCCACCCCCGAAAATCCCGAAGGAATTTCGCCCTCCAGCCCAAGGTTGCCGCCCCGCGGCTACCTTGGGTGCCAGGCCCCCAATCATCAACCTCGAAGAGGTTGCGCCAACACGCGAACGGTTAACTAAATAAACTACGTCGCCAGCACCGGGATCCCCATGCCCGACCTTCGCTGATTTCATCGGGAGTATTTTGTGTCTGGTTCTCGCTAAGACTCATTATTGCGACGTTCTGTATATCGATGAAGTAACACAAATCTGTTGACATGCTGTCGGAAGGATTGAACCTTCAGGACGCGACGCGGGTAATCAACTATGATCTGCACTGGAACCCGGTCAGACTGATGCAGCGGATTGGGCGTGTGGATCGACAACTAAGCCCGGAGATTGAGGCGAAAATCGCCGCAGACCATCCGGACCAGGCATTATTGCTCGGAAAAGTGATCTACTGGAACTTCCTTCCCCCTGAGGACCTGGATGACTTACTGCGGTTGTACGGTAAGGTATCAAACAAGACGCTGCGTATTTCGAAGGTGTTCGGGATCGAAGGGAAGAAGCTGCTGAGGCCGGAGGACGATTATGAGGCTCTGCGCGATTTCACGCACAATTACCAGGGCGTCCTGACTCCGCTGGAGGAGATGGCGACCAGGACGCCGGAGGCTGAAGCTGCGACTGGAGGTGCTGAATTGGATGGAATTGAACTGAGCAGCGGGTGAACCCGTTCAACGCAATGAGCAAGCAGGCTGTCATCCGACTCGAACACATCCAGAGGGAAATCCTGCTTTTGAGGGGCCAGAGGGTTATGCTCGGACAGCACCTCGCGGGTCTTTACGGGGTGCCGGTCAAAGCGCTGAACCAGGCTGTGAAGCGGAACCTCTCCCGTTTTCCCGAGGATTTTATGTTTCAACTCAGCCAGGCGGAGTTTGACAAGTTGAAGTCACAGATTGTGACTTCAAGTTGGGGCGGGATCCGACGAGCTCGGCCGTATGCGTTTACCGAACAAGGGGTCGCCATGCTTTCGAGCGTGTTGCATAGCGAGCGAGCTGTCCAGGTCAACATCGCCATCATGCGCGCGTTCGTCCAACTGCGGCAGGTGTTGTCCGGCCATGCGGAGCTGGCACGCAAATTTGCCGACCTGGAGCGGCGTATCGAGGGGCATGACGCGGCCATTCGCTCGCTCTTTGACGCGATCCGGCAGTTGATGGCCCCGCCTCGAAAATCAAAACGCGAAATCGGTTTTCACACCCTCCCCAAATAATCAGTAGGCCCACCGAACCTAACGCCGAGCACCTCCGCTCCATCAAACGACTCGACCAGCTGGTTGCCTACCTTCGTGACGAGCTCGATTGGCCCATCGGAGTCCGATGATATCGAGGATATTTCGTTCAGCTACGAACCAGAGGAACTGGGCCTGGATGCCCAACACGCGGCCAAAATCAACCAGATAAAGCAAATCCGTCCGCTCCACTCCGGGCAGCCGTGGGGCATCTTTTGGGTGAGTTTCGAGAAGAAGCGCCTACCGGTAGTGGTACTACGGCGTATTCTGGGCAGTTTGGTGGTAAAGAGCCGGAAGAGCGCCAACAGCCCCGATCGCCCTCGGTGGGGGATGAACGATCTTCTTTTTGTCTCTGCCTATGGTGACGAAGCTACCGAACAGAGGGAGATCGCATTTGCCATTTTGGCCAGAACGCGGGCGAGGTTCCTACCCTCCGGGTTCTTGGCTGGGACGGAGCGGATACTGGACTCAAGCTGGAGCACCCCGGCGTCGCGCTGGTCGGGGGTCGATTGGAAAGTCACTGTTCGTCGCGATTTCTCCAAGAACCGCCCTCGGGTCGGCGCCAACAAAGCTGGAAACATCGGCCCCGTAATAGGCGTTCAAAGAGGGGAAGGTGGCCACGTGTGTGAGGTGAAGATAAGTATATCGGGCGGCCGGACGATCCGCGTCCTTCCGTTCTCCCGCGATGAGACCGAATTGCCGAACCAGCGTCAAGCGCACGCCGTTGGAACGCTGGGATCTAGGCAAATTGCTCCGTCGACCTCGCGATCACATCAGTCACTTGGCTTTGGACGCGGCCAGAGCAAGCATGCTTTTGAATTGAGCTTCGCCACCGAAATAGCTGTAGTTAGTGCCCGTGGTGAACAGCTTCGTTTGAGATAAAAACTCAGCGTACTGTCCGCAGAGGAAAGCGTCGTGCGCGTAGTCGTGTCGGTACCCGACGTCTTCCGGATTCAGTTGATAGAACTTTTCAAAGGCGGCCTTCACGTCGGCCCAAACTTGCGGCCGGTGCCAATAGGAAGGCGATTCAGTCTGGTTGTAGTAACGGGCCAGGCTATAATGGAGGCTCCTGAGCACCAGCGGCACTGTGCCTCCCCAATTGGTGGAGGCCACACAACTTCGGGCAAACTCCAGCGCCGTGGCCTCTGAGCCATACCAGCGCGGCTCCAAATAAAAGCTCATCAGGTTAGCCGCGTCGTAATAATTTGTCGCCAACGCCATGGCGCGACTAAACCACTCCTGCATGCGCTCGCGCCCCCTGCCTTGCCCCAGTTCAAGCTGCATCATCCGGTATGCGGTCTCCGCGTTGGTGGGATTCATTTTCCACGCGGTATTCAACAGAGGCTCCGCTTGGTCCAGGTGACGTCTGAAACCTTCCCAACCTTTATCTTTGACGGTATTGGCAAAACCGCCGCCACGGTCGACCCAGGCCATGCCTATCTCGGCAGCGCCGCACACCTCATAGTAAGCAGGCTCTTGTTTCCAGTTCTGCTCGAGGATCGGTTGAATTTCAGAGAACATCCTCGGCAGCCACGATTTCGAGTGCGCATATTCCACCCACCAGGCTGCAGGCTCCAGGACCTCCGGCGCAGGCGCATTAGTATCGCACGCAAGGGTATAAAGATCGGCAGTCACAACGGCCAGCAGGACGGAACGATTGCAATTTGTCTGTGCCGAGCGGGCCGCCAGAGCAGCGCGGTAACCGGCAATGAATTTCAGGGCGGGGTGATATTGACTGCGGCTTAAGTTCTGAAACGCCCTAACATGCTCAACCCCCAGGTCTTCCGCTGCAACGCCTTGGTCAGCCACATTGTAACGGACCTGCATGTACCGGATCATGGGATCATCGCAACCGGTTGACATCGCGGTAGAAATCACGTGAGTCAGGTTGGAGTACCTGCCAAAAGCTCCGACACGTGAGTACTCCACGTATTCTTGAAATGCAGTGTGAACGGCCGCATCCCAATTCACTCTGGCATGGCCGCTTTGCGCGTATCCGTCTTCCAGCACTTGTATCGCCCAGGTCTTCCGATCAGACGCCGGCCGGCTCAGCACTAACGGGCGCTTGGCCGAGTCCTGCTCGTAAGGAATGTTGCGCAAAGCATCTAACTCATCCTGCAGTTTCCCGGCCGGGCGACCCCCACGGGCTTGTTCGCGATCTGAGTTAAGTTTGTCCTCTTGGTTACAACCAACCAGAAGCAACCAGGACAACCAAAGTAGAATGGAACCGGATCCCGCCCTCCAATCAGCAGCCATTTTCATAACATAGTAAAAGTGTTTCTAATGTATCCACAACTCAATGTCAATATATGTTTATTATTACGTTGCGATCGTCCCAAAACTCGACGATGGCCAGCTTAGTGCATGAACCAAGGATTTTTGCGGCCGAACGAACCGATAATGGAAAGCCCTACCCGCCCGAGTTAATTTTTCTTTGCGGCTTGGCGGCTTGGCGGCTTGGCGTGAGATTCTCGGACGGGGGTGGATCACGCAAAGACGCGAAGACGCCAAGGCTACTGGGGACGTGACAGGTTTTGCGGTGGCGAGGGGCGGGTGGCGAGTGACGAGCCGGAAAGAGCGTCTTTGGCGCTCGAGAGGATCCGTGCTCATCGGTGGTTGAGTTCATCCGTGGTTGAATTGCCGTTTTTGCGAAATCCGACCTTTCCTGGAAACAGCAAACGATGGCGCCTTTGACCCCAGCACAATTGCGCTCGGAGGGCCTTACCCCGCAACTCGCTATTTTTAGGAGAGCTGAGACTGGCGTAACCTCTTCGAGGTTGATGATTGGGGCGGCTTTGCCTAATGCTTCGTCGCGGCAGTCGGAAACACGAACGTTTCCTGAACGGTGATGCTCTTGGTATAGCCGGCCCGGAATGCCCTGGCCCGGACGGTGGTCGATTCCGAGATATTGATTGGGCCGTTATAAAGCAGATCTTCCATCGTGGGAGCCGTTCCATCCAGCGTGTAATGAATTGCGGCCTGGGAATCGGGGTGCGCTAACCGAAGCTCGAATGGACGCTTTTCAGTCGCCCCTTTCGAGGAGAATGTTGGAGGAGGCAAAACTTTGGGCCCAGGCAGGCTGGCAATCCAATTTCTGAGCAACTCCACTCCGTGCTGGTCGAGAGTTTCGTGTGCCAGCGGCGGCATTCTCAACCCTTCCAGCGTGCTAACCCGCAGCAGCGCCACTGAGCGCCACGGGTCGTTCGGGGCAATGACTCGGGCTTTATCCAATCCTTCGTCAATCAGCACTTGCCCATTGATCAGGCCCTGTTTCTCCAAGGGCGTATCGTAGCGCGCATCAAAGTACGCCACCGTCCCTCCCGGCCGATGGCAATACGCGCAGTTGACATCCAGATAGGAGCGGGCTCGATCTTCCACGGAGCGAGACACGTCGTTAGCGGGCGCGAGCCTGGAGAACAACGGGATATCCGATTCCTTGAGCGCTGTTTCAAACAATCCGATGTGATTCCAGGTCCGCAGTTGGTTGTCGACCACACCGCCGGGATAGGCCACTGCACGGTTCATTTGGCGTGTCTTGAGCCCTAGAACTCCGCCCGCGTTCGACGAATGGCACGTCCGACAGTCAGATCGGCTGGGGTAGTACCAGGTTTGAGTTCTGACGCCGGTCGCGGTGTGCACCTCGATTCTCTCGGTCAGGTTCGTTGCCAACAAGTCCGCGTCGCTGTTATCCGGTCTCCACTTGTAAGTCACCCCATAAACGCCGCCATTGGCCTGGCGAACCAGCAGCCTCGTTTCCAGCCGCCGCCGGATTTCGGGGTGCGTCTCATCCGTAGCGATCTCAAAATGCTTCACAAAAACCGTCCCGTCGGGGAATTGCCAGTCGCCCGTGGCGGTAAACCGCACTTTCGAAGCCGTCGCCGAATCCTGCCGGGGGACAGAAACCCAGCGTTGCTTGGCCGCGCCGTCGGAATAGAAAGAGACGTTGATGTCATAAGGAATCAAAGCATCAGCGGGAAGCAATTCCCGCGCATTTTTGAAGGCGCCGGTCTGAGAAAGTCGGGCCGGGAATGGACCGGCATCGTTGCGTGGCATGCCCAGAAAAGGCGAAGCAGAGGGACGCGATTGCAGGCCGTACTGCGGATTTGTGTTATTCCGGGCCGCCGAGCGCCCGGCCAGCAGCAGAAGGGCGAAGCTGCAGCAAAGCGCCAAACCTCCCGTCCCGCTCATCCGCATTTTTGAACTAAAGGAAAACCGACTACTTAGACTCACGTTCCATGCTAAACTCGACCGCCCGATCCAGGCTAGCTGAAAACCGGCGAATGTTCTTATGGACACCTTGCACGGGCGAGTAGGCAAAGGCTCCCGCCGGGTAGGCGTGCATCACCACATAATCATATGCCTTGACAGCGGGGCGCTTGGGATAGTTGCTGAGCAACACTAGGCCGACACAAACGGCATCGGGCTTGTTCTCTTCCACGGCACTGGCGTCCCGAGTAACCGACACTGTGCTATTGACGAGCCAGGATCGGTTCAGGGGCGGCGAGAGCAACTGGCTATAGCCGCTATCCACAATGAGCCCTTCGGGCAGCACCTGCAAGACCCGTCCGGCGACATAGCGCCGTCCTTCGATGCATCGTGTGCGCACCTGTTCGGCGCGTTGAGCCGATTTGAACGCATCACTGGCCTCCTGCGCGCCAGAGACCGGCGGCGCCGCGTTTCTATTTGTCTGGACCGCCCCAGGCTCCGCCGAACTCGAAAGGGCCGCGACAACTAACAGCATGACAATACGTATCGACATGCTGCCTTACGGAGTTTGGACCGCGCGATAGAACCGGTACGGGAAACTGCCGGCGTTCGGATCGACCAATTGGAAGGGCGCCGACGCGGGCGTGTTCGTACTGATCGAAATCCAATTGCGGAAGTCCGTCGAGCCTTGGAGAACATAGGTTTTATTGGTTTCACCAAGAACTTGAGCGGTGAAGACTCCGTTATTCAGGCTAGGCTGACCCGTGAACGTAGGGCCGGGCAAGGTGCCCGACAAAATCGTGAAATTACCGCTCACGGCGGCGCTGGTGTTAAATCCGGGGGCAAAGGCGTTGGCGCTGACCACGGCCGAATTTGTCACCAGGAATGGCGAGCTGTACAGGAACGAGTTCGTATCCGGCACGCTGCCGTCCAGAGTGTAATAGAGCGCCGCCCCGACGTTGGTTTGTTGCAGGCTGACCAGGACCGACCCGGCAAAAGTTCCGCCGGCGGGGCTGAGCGTCGGCGGTGCCAGGGCGGGCGTGCCCGGCAGGCTATTGATCCAGTCGCCCATCACTTGTACTGCGTTCGTGTCGATGAGATTGCGCGCCAGCGGCGGCATTTTGATGGCCGGATCAACGGTGTTCATCCGGGCGTACAGAATGGAGCGCCAAATGTCTTTCGGCACCACCACCCGGGCGTTATCGATGCCCAGGTTGCCTTTCAACAGCAGCGCGTTAATGATATTCTGGTTCGTCAGCGGCGTGTCGTACCGCGCGTCGATCGTGACGCCCGTGCCGCCGGGCCGGTGACATTGCGCACAATTTGCGTCGAGATACGATCGAGCGCGTTCCTCCAGCGAAGCGGCGGTGTTGGTCAGCGCGGAAAGGTGGTCATATCCCGCAATGCTCGTTTCGCTAAACGACGGGTTGAACAACCCGATGTGGTTGAGCGTGCGCAGCTCGTTGTCGGTGACGCCTGATCCATACGTGAAGCTCTTGTTGAGCTGGCGAGTCTTTACGCCGAGCACATAGTTCGCCGCCGGTGTGTGGCAGGTCAGACAGTCCTGCGGGCTCGGATAGTACCAGGTTTGTGTCCAAGTGCTGTGGTCCGCGTTAGTAATCGTGATTGGTTCGCTAAGGCTGCCGGCCAGCAGGTCGGCGTCGCTGTTGTCCGGCCGCCACTTGTAGGTAACGCCGTAAACCGATCCATTGGGATCGCGCACCAGCAGTCGGGTCTCCAGCCTCCGTTTGGGACCATTCGGATTGCTATAGTCGGTGACCAAATCAAAGTGTTTCACGAAAATCGTTCCCGTCGGGAAGGTCCATTCACCGGTCGGCGCGAATCCGACCTCCTCGTCCGGGGTGAAAGGAGCACCGCCATTGGGCACCGACATCCAGCGCGTTTTGACCGCTCCATCCGACCATAGCGGCACGTTCACATCATAGGGGATTAGCGCGTTCAGGGCTCCCATGGCCGGTGTGTTGGTGAAGACGCCCGTTTGGGATAGCACCGGCGGCAACGTGCCGTTGATGGTAGCGGGCATGTTTAAAAACGGTGAAACCGGAAGACGGGCCGCGATGCCGTAGGGACCGGTGGCCGCCGTTAGACTGATATTCACCGGCGCCGAGGTTCCACTCAACCCGGTTTGGTCCACCGCCACGGCGGTCAGCTTGTAATTGCCTTGCGCCAGGCCGGCCGCGGTGAGCGTGAACGGAACATTAGACACCGAACCGAGCAGTGTGCTGTTGGCGTAAAAGTCAACTTCCCTGAGTGCGTTGTATTGTGCTGCCGCGTTGGCGGAAACCGTAATGCTGCCGCCAGCCACGTACGTCGAGTTGTTGACCGGTCCGGTGAGCACGGCTCCGGGAGGCGGGTTGGTGACAGGATAAAGCTGCGAGGTCGGGATAATGGCTTTGGGCGTTGACGGGCTGCTCCAGGAAAGCATCGCCACCGCGCCGCCGCCATCCTCGTAATAATCCATTTCGATGTTGTATCTTTGACCCGAAACGAGGGTGATCGTTCCGGAATGTTCCGTCGGCCCTTGGTCCACCCAGGTGTCGATCACCGTCACTTTTTGGCCATTGGCCCAGAGGAACAACCGCGCGCCGTCGTCCGACGTCGTGTAGAAGGTGTAAGTCTCGTTGTATTGCGGTTGAACTGAACCCGTCCAGCGCGCGGTAAAATGATCCAGGCTGATGCTCGGATCCGGCGAACCCGGCGAGCCATTGTTGCCATCACCCCAATTAAAATTCACGACGGCGTCGGTGCGCACGAGTGTGGCGGCTCCAGGGAACGGGGTGCCCGGTGAAGCACCGGTGCCGACATTGGACCAATACTCCGCCATTAAACCGGTGCCCGTGCCAAGGGAGGTGCTATTGATGAAACCCGCGCTGGCAACACCGCTGTTGACGAAGCCTGGTTTAACGGCAATCGCCTGCACTCCGGCGTTGCTGGTCAGGGTGAATGGACCAGTATAGAGGATTGAATTAGTCGTCGGACTCGTTCCGTCGAGCGTGTAATAAATCGTCGTACCGGGCGTCGAATCGGTGATGCTGACCACGACTGAATTGGTAAAGGTCCCGCCATTCGGGGAGATGAGCGGCGTCTGCACGAATGTGCCCGTTCCGAAAACCGAGAGCGTGTATTGCGCTCCGACGTACACCTTTCCATTGGCGATGGTGGGGAGCGTGAATTTCACCGCCGCACCGGGATTGTCGCGGGCGAGAATCTGGCTGCTATTATAAAGCTCCTGGGCGATGTTGGTCGCATTGTAGGCATGCAGCACCGCGGGCGTGCTGCTGCCGTAACCATCCGTTTGCAGATCCCACACAATCGCATTGGAAAGCCCGTTGGCCGAGATGCTCGGGGTGGCGCCCGGAAATCCAAAGTTCGCGCCGGCGCTCGCTGGAGCGGTGTTTATCAACGCGTTCGCGATGGCGAAGGATTTCAGGACGTCTCCCGATCCGTGATAGTAAATGTGGTTGTTGAAAAACGCAGGCGAACTCCAGGTCCCCCCGACCGCGCCCGGAATGTTCTGGACCACCTGGTTATCGTTGTTCGGATTGAAATGGCCCATGTTATCACGGTCGACCAAATAGATTTTGCCTTCCTTCCCGCAGCCGACCAGCAGATGGCGATGCGTGGCATTGCCGACCGAGTCCGGTAGCACCATCGCGCCACCGGAAGCCAGGTCTTCGTCGGCGCTTGTCAGCGGGCCCTGGTTAAAAGGTGTGAAGTAGTCGGTCATATTCAGACCACCGCTAGTGGTCAGCTTCACGAAACTCTCGCCCAGGCTATAAGTATTAGGATTGGCATAGTTGGTGTTGAAAGTGCCGTTGCCGGTCTCGAAGTACATATTGCCGGCCGAATCGAACGCCGGCGCCTGGCCGCTTTGCCAGATCCCGTCCCGCGAGCCGTTTGGATTGGCGCAGTAAACCCCAGTCGAGGCGAGGGTATGGGGGTCGTACGCCAGAACCCAGCCGTGGTACGGGTCGTTGTCGCCGTGCGACGCATAAGAAACGTACACGGTGCCGTTAACCAGCGCCAGGGCCGGCCGGTTTGCTTCTCGAAGAGCGTTGAACGAGAGAACCCCGCCGACGCTGCCGTCGCCAGTGCCCGGCACGGATGGTCCGGATACATAAGTGTAGCCCCCTGTATAAATCGTGTCCGCGATGGTAATCGGGCCGCCGAATTTTTCGGCGCCGGTGGCGAGATCCAGCGCGTGCAAGCGCTGCACCGCGTGGCTCTTGGCCGCGACGACTTCCTTGGTCTTGACCACGACGTAAATCGTGCCGGTGGCAGGATCGATGACCGGAGTGCTCGTGATGCCGATTTCCGGCTGGATGTCTCCCGTGTTAACCTCGGCATTTGGAATGGTGGTTACTCCATTGGCCGGGTTAAGAAAACTCACCTGCCAAATTGGGGCCGAGTTTACGCCGTCGCCATTGTCGGCATCAAAAGCGTAGGCGCTGTCATGTTCGCTGACGACATATACCAGGTTGTGCACCCCTTTGTTGGGCACGCTCACATTGGTCATCACCAGGGGTTGGGCATACACATAGCCATCCACCGAGTGTGAGAAGACTTTGCCAAACGAGTTGGTTTTCACGTTGGCCAGGGTGAGAATGGTTTCGTTGGTATTGGCGCCGCTGCGCGCGTCGTCATTGTGATAGGTCAGAACCGCGACCCCGGCCGCAACGGGGGCATTGGATAGCGGGGTGGAGAAGGAGGAGGAGGGGCTGGCCCAGGCAGTCCCGGCGGCGTTGACCGCCCGGGAGGTGAAATAATAGCTGCGATTTGGCGTCAGCCCGGAAACTTGTTGGGAGAAAAATCCAGTCTGGGCGCCAAGGGCAACGTTGTTGGACCAGGCCGAAGGCGTCGTCCCCCCATCCGCAGGACCATAGAACAAAGTAACATTGGGCGTATCGCCTCCGGTATTCACGATTTGGCCATTCAGAACCGCAGTCGTGGTGCTGACGCTTCCCGGAGATTGGTTAGTGATTGTGGCGAGCGCCGGAACCAGCGTCTTAAACCCAAAGGAAGGACTGGCCCAACTGATGCCGCCGCTGTTGGTCGCTTGCGAGGTAAAGTAATACTGCGTGTTGAAAGCCAGGCCATTCACGGCGGCGCTGAATGCCCCATTCTGGCTGCCCAGATATACGCTGTTTGCCCAGGCTGCAGCGTTATTGCCGCCATCACTTGGCCCGTAGAAAACTGTTACTCCCGCCAGGGTGCCGCCGTTTCCAAGGATTGTTCCGCCGAGTGTCGCCGAGGTCGTCCCGACGCCTTTGGCAGGGGAATTGGTGACGGCGACCGGCGCTACTGGCACAGCGATTGTCGAGACCGTAATGTTGTCCACATGGTGATATTCCCAAGCCCCCCCGGTCCGGCCAACTACGACCAGGCGACCCGGTGAGGGGACGTAGGACGTTTGATAGTTGGATAAGATAAGCGTGTTTTTCCAATACACACTCAACATGGCATTGGTATCCAGCACCACTTTGACGTGGGCCCAGCACAACCCGTCCGGCGTCCCGGTGCCGTCGGTCGGACCGGTCTGCAGCGACGTCGGATCGGTGCAGCTTCCGTTAAGCGTAGGCGTGGGAAATTGCAGCACCAGGTTTCCGTCGACCCGCACGTCCACACCGATAATATCCGCGCCTACCGATTGGTCGGCCTCGTTGCAGTAAGGCGGCCCGCCGTTGCTTTGCCAGGCGTCGAACCCGACAGAAATCCCGGTTTGGGTGCCCTCTTCCGGCAGGTTGGCTTCGCAGTTGGGACCGGTGGCCCAGATCCCGCCGTCAACGGCAGGATCGCCGCCGCCGGCTACGTCGCTCAAAACCGGGTCGTTGGCCCGAACGTAGCTGATGCTGAACCCGTCGGCCGGTGGCGTGGTGCCATTGCCGATGCGCACGTCCGCGTCGAACGTGAACGCCTCGATAATCTTGCCGCCGTCGAAATCGGAAAAGACGACCGCCCCGCGCGCGTTACCCGCCGACGGAGTGATCTCCAGGAAACCATCGCTGGCGTTGGTCGCGGCGCCGGCTCCGTCCGTGGGCTGCCAGTTCGCGTTGCCGTAAAGAGTTAACGCTCCGGATGCGGTCGGATCCGAATTGAAATTAAAAACCGCGGTCGCCGCGGGACAGCTCAGCGCCAGGAGCAATGCGATGCTTGAACAAACCTTCGTTGCGATGGAACGTACTGCGAGGGAGGGTGTTACCAAGGACATAAGTTACTATAACAGTCGTCATGTGCAGACTTTACTAGACTACCGGTCCCTTTTTACACGTCAAGCCGCGTGAATCAAATTTTCGGTTACATTCTGGCGAGGGGAGCTCTATTGAATAGAACGGAATGAGCAACCGAAGATGAGCGGCGGCTAGTATAGCGGAACCCGAACTCGATAAAATCGCCGGTTCTTTATCGGGGGCACCTCATTGAAAACGAGTGGAACTTCACTAAGCACATTTGTCTTGAGCGGCACCCAATTCACAAGATTTCCGGACCACTCCACCACCACGGTTGCGCCAGGGTGACCGGAAATGTTGAATGCGACCTGGCCGTTGGTGAGCCCCGTTATGCCCGTGTCGAAGGAGATTCGAGGCAATGGCAATGCTGTTACCGATGCTTGAGTGCTTCGGACAATTCCAAACTGGTTGCTGACGGCCAACTCGTACGTGCCCGCGTCCGCAGTCGAGAGAGCCGCAAAGTTCAGAACGCTGTTGGTCGCCCCCGCAATGGCCGCTCCCTCTTTGAACCACTGATAGGCAAGCGGTTCAGAACCACCGGCGTACACAGCAAGCTCGTTAAAAGCACTTACAAAGTTCGTGAAGCTCACCGGCTGTTGCGGGATGACCGGCGGACCGAAGAAGGACCCTTCGAACCAGAATGACCCGTTGAAATAGCCTCCGCTCACACCGCCACGAACCCTGAGAGTGCTGGACGGCGGCGCGGCCACGCCGGAAAGCTGCCATCCGTCCGAAGTGCGTGTTCCACTGCCCAAACTGACCCAATCCACTCCATTTGTGGTGTAGCCGAAGCTTGCCGTAGCAACATCCGAGCTGGTGGCTAAAAGGGACCAGGTAAGCGTGCCGTTTTGGTAGTGCAGGGCGGGCAGGGCGGCGCCGTTGCTGTTCCGTAACTGTATCGTATCGGCCAGATTGAACACCAGTCCGCCATCAGCTTGCAGCGCCAGGCAGCTGCCCCAGCCGTTGGTGATCGCTGCGAAAGAAGGGTCGATACTTCCGTCGATCCTCAGGCGAGCAAGACCATTTCCATGGAGAGCAAGGATCGCTCCGTCAGCCTGTAATCCAAACGAATTTACGGGTGCGTGCAACCCATCGCTGAAACTCGTGTCAAGCGCTCCGGTGGAATCAAGCCGAACGGAAAACGTTTTGGAAAGTGGCTCTGGTGCGTCGAAGCTGACCAAGAGCCGGCCGCTGCCATCCAGTGCCATGGAAAGGGGTGTCCGGGGCAGATTGGCAGCGAATGAAGTGTCGACGGCGCCATTGGACTGTACCCTCGCTAGCCATTTGCGATTCTCACCGTTGAGCGAGCTGAAGCCACCGCCTAACAAAACCTTGCCGTCGGGTTGCAGGCTAACAGCGAATGGCGGTCCATCAACAACAGCGTGGAACGAAGTATCAAGTGAGCCGTCCATGTTCAACCGCGCAATGAACTGGTTTGTCGACGCCCCAAGGGTTGTGAAACCCCCAGCGATGAGTATTTTGCCATCCGGTTGAATGCAGAACGCCCAAACCACGCTGTTCGGGTTCGGCGACCTAAAGGAGTTGTCCGCAGAGCCGTCCGGGTTAAGCCTTGCGAGATTTGTGCAGACCTGCCCGGACAGATTCGTCACGTACCCACCCACCAAAATCTTCCCGTCTGGCTGAACCGCGAGGGCGGTCACGTCATGAGCGCCTTTTGGGTGGAAGGTTACATCAAAGCTGCCGTCAGAATTCAGCCGTCCCAAATTCTCGCAGGATTGGCCTGCAAGCGAGGTCAGGTTGTACCCTCCTACTATAATCTTTCGGTCAGGCTGGAGAGCGAGTGCCCAGATTGCGGCGCCCGAGTTCACCGCAACCGCAGTATCCGCAAGTAATTCATTGTCCGCGCCGCCCAAGCCGCTGATTATCAACAGTGCCAATAGTGAGCCATACTTAGTGTTTTTGGGGATGTGCATACTTCTTCTTGTTCAACTCTTCTCCTTCAATTTCCTTCTGATGGTCTCATGCTCTGCATCTTTCTCTCACATAACAATTCGGGAAAAGCCCGAAGGCGTTACACAAAATTCATGAAAGCCGTCTCACGGTGCGCACTGCCTTTGAATTCGCTGACGCGAGCCCATTCCGATTTAGCGCGTCAACGGTTTCACTCATCCATCTCTCGCGCTGATTCCGGCATTCCGATATCACTTGAGCCAGGTCCCGCGCAGGTGTAAAACTGAACCAATGCAGGGCGGCCCCTTAGCTCCAGGTTTGAGTGATGCTCCGGGGTCGTCTTTTGGCAACACCGATTGGTTCGTCGTGCGGCAAGCGGGCCGCCTTTGTGAGCCTCAGTCCGATGCTGCGCGCTCGCGCCTGTGCGAGCTGTACTGGAAACCGGTCTTCCGTCGCGTTCTGCTGTCCGGTGTCTCGTGGCACGATGCTGAGGACCTGACGCAGGAATTCTTTGCGAGGGTTCTCGATCGAAATTCTTTTCAGACTGCTTCAATCGAAAAGGGCAAGTTCCGCTCGTTTGTTGTGACTCTGCTGAAACGGTTCCTCGCGGATAAGCGTGATCGAAACCAATGCCAAAAGCGTGGCGGACGCGCCAGGATCATCTCGCTGGACGAGGGAGACACCGAGTTCCGCCGCCGTATCGAGCCGGCTGATAAAGTGGATCCCGAAATCCTTTGTGAACGTCGCGCCGTCGAGTCTCTCGTTCAAGATGCCCTGATGCGCTTGGAGAAAGAATGGATGGCCAGCGGAAAGGGTGTTGCTTTCAAGCGCCTGGCCGCTCTAATCACTGGCGAAAGCGGTTGCCCTTACGCGAAAGCGGCCGCCGTGCTTCACACCACCGAGGGGAATCTGAGGGTGACCGTTTTCCGCTTGCGTCGGCGGCTGCGGGACTTGTTGCGAGAGGCTTTGGACCAGCGCGCCGGTTTGCTCAACGTCAAGCAGGAGCTTTTGGGGGCATACCGGTGAAGGAGTTTTTAGTTCTTAGTTTTTAGTTTTGAGTTTGGGAGAAGCGGGATTGAATTCGTAGTGCAGGCTTATACCGGAGGGATTTTCGAGAATAGCCCAACGCTTAAGCGCTTGTCATTACCCACATCTTTCGAATTCATATGAGTCGCCTTTCTGAAGCCGGTGGTGGTCTCGGCCCAACGGGTCGACCGAACATAGCCCAGGCCTGAGGCCAGTGGGCCGATGGCCTGGGTTAGGGCGTGACAAACATGATGATTGCCCTGAAGGGGCAACACCTTGAAACCGTTCGCTACCAGCTAACTGGCATCCAATGGCATTGGGAAGGAATGCCGCGCTGCTCCCTCCGCAATTCCTTTTGACCTTTAACGCTGGAGTTGTCCTAATAAGCGGACCATGAATGCCCCGCGTGCTAATCTGGCTTCCCCCATCGGCGTCAACCGGAGGACCTTCGTAAAAACGACCGCGACTTTCGCCGGCCTCACTGCGCTCTCGGCTAAGCGAGTGCTCGGAGCGAATGAGCGAATTCGCGTGGGATTGATCGGGTTCGGCTTAATCGGCCGAATTCACACGCGCGAACTTCTGTCACAGTCCGATGTCGACGTGGTCGCTTTTTCAGATACCTACCAGCCGCGGCTGGACGCCGCGGTTGAGTTGGCCGGCGGACGAGCCAAAGCCCACCGTGATTTTCGCCAATTGCTCGACGATAAAAGTATCGACGCGGTCTGGGTCACCACGCCGGATCATTGGCACGCCCTCATGACAATGATGGCCTGCGCCGCCGGCAAGGACGTGTATGTCGAAAAACCGATGACCTTATTTGTGAAGGAAGGGCGTTGGATGGTCGACGTAGCGCACCGGTACAAACGAGTTGTGCAGGTAGGAACGCAGAATCGGTCCGGCCCGCAGTTTGCCCGGGCGCGTCAGTTCATCCGGGACGGCAAGCTGGGCGAAATCGTTTCCATCCAAAGCAACTATTTTCGCAATGCCATGCCCGGTTTCGGCAACCCGCCCGACCAGGACCCTCCGCACGATCTCGATTGGGACATGATGCTCGGTCCAGCTCCTGCCCGGCGCTATAACCCGAATCGCGGGATCTATCACTTCCGCTGGTTCTGGGATTACTCCGGCGGACAAATGACGAACTTAGGCCAGCACTCGCTCGACTTGGTGCATTGGTTCCTCGATGTTCAGGCCCCGAAATCCGTTTATAGTACCGGCGGCCGATTTTTCCTCAAAGACAACTGCGAAGTGCCCGACCGCCAGGATGCCGTCATCGAGTATCCCGGGTTCACGGCGATGTGCCAATATCGCGAATGTTCGGCCGGCCGCGGCGGCCAGGGGATGGGAGGCCTGATCTTTCACGGCACCCGCGGAATGCTGGCGATTTCACGTACGGGTTTTGAAATCTTTGGAGATCCCAAGTCCGATCCCAACAACCTGGTCGCGCGAGTTTTGCCTGGCGGACATCCGGTGGGTGGACCTCAGCTCAAGCCGGAACTCGACCCGCCCAAAGGCGAGCAGTGGACCGAAAGCGTCAAAGACGATACCGGTGATGCTCCCGGCGATTACGGCCGCCACCAGCGCAATTTCCTGGACTGTGTGAAATCCCGTCAACAGCCGCTCACCGATGTCGAGAGCGGCCATCGCGTCGTCACCACCTGTCACCTGGCCAATCTGTCGCTCAAAACCGGCCGGAAGCTTATTTGGGACGCGCAAAAGGAAGATATTGTAAATGACGCGGCAGCGAATGAGTTGCTGGTCCGCCCCTACCGTAAGCCCTGGGATTCTGAACTTAAAGCGCTAGGAGTGACTTGATGCGTGTAACTACGGTTAATTGTTTTTTGCACGAGACCAACCCAGGTTGGCAGATTTGGCATTCGGATTTCGGCCTTCTTTCGGGTTTCGACCTTCGGCCTTCGGATTTCGGTTGCTACCCGCTTCCTCACTTTGGGATCTAACGCCATGGGCCTTAAAATCACCGGCATTCTCACGCCGCACATGGTGCCTCTGGACGCCCAGGGCCGCATCGACGAGCCGGAGTTGCGGCGCTACGTCGATTGGCTGATCCAGAAAGGCGTGCACGGCCTCTACCCGAATGGATCCACTGGCGAATTCGTCCGGTTCACCCCGGAAGAGCGGCGGGATATCGTGAAGATTGTGTGCGATCAGGCGCGCGGTCGGGTGCCGGTGCTGGCCGGGGCGGCGGAAGCCAACGCGCGAGAGACCTTGGACGCTTGCGAGGCTTATTGTGGCTTTGGCGCCCGGGCCGTGGCGATCGTTTCGCCTTTTTATTACCGGCTCAGCCCTGAATCGGTGTACGCGTATTTCCGCGAAATTGCCCTCAACAGCCCAATCGACGTCACGCTCTACAATATCCCGATGTTTGCCAGCCCGATCGATGTGCCCACGATTCGGCGGCTGGCCGAATTGGAACGAGTGGTCGGCATCAAAGATTCTTCCGGAGATCTCGCGTTCATGATGCGGATGATTTCGGCGATTCGTCCCTATCGGCCCGAGTTTTCTTTCCTTACCGGTTGGGAAGCGGTCTTAGTTCCGATGATCATGGTCGGAGCCGATGGCGGCACGCATGCCACCAGCGGTGTGGTTCCCGAGTTGACCCGGCAGATGTTTGACCTGGCCCGTTCGCGCCAATTCGAACCCGCGATGGCACTGCAGTACCGTTTGCTCGAGCTATTCGACGCGATGCTCTACTCGGCGGACTTCCCGGAAGGTTTTCGTGCGGCCGTAGAGCTGCGCGGCTTCAACATGGGCCAAAGCCGCCAACCTCTTAGTCCCAGCCAACAAATTAACCGTGAAAAGCTCCAGGCTTTGCTCCGCTGTATCCTGGCTGATTTTGGCTATGTCGATGCCCCGCCGGAGGGGTGCCCACCGCGCGGCGGCGAACTTGAACCCATTCGCGTGAAAAAGATTGCCGACGAAGTAGTGAGCGAGTTGCGCAAAAAAGGCCTGGTATGACCGGAACATTTGGCGTGCTGGAGACGACCGGGCTTACCCCCGCCATGGTCGCCTTGGATGCCATGCTCAAGGCCGCCGCCGTCCAGGTTTTTCAGGTCGAACTGAACGATCTCTCGGGGGTCTGTGTTAAAATTGCCGGCGCCACGGCCGACGTTCAAACCGCGATCCGCGTCGGCCAGGACATCGCTGGCCAAATGCAAGGCTCTCCTGTGAGCACCGTGCTAACCAGTATTTCAGCTAGCGCTTTTCCAGCCTTTCGTTCGGCAGCCGATTTCAGTCCGCTCATTCAGCAATCGGTTGTCTTTGAACCGGGCGACAACGTTCACCCGGGTAATCAATCAGTCCACTCCATCACTATCCCTATGAACCAGGAAACACAAATGGCCTTGGGCTTTATCGAAACTCAAGGCTTCACTGCCGTTTTCGAAGCGATCGATACAGCCTGCAAAGCCGCGAACGTCGAAGTTGTTGCCAAAGAGAAACTCGGCGGCGGCTACGTCACCGTGGTCATCCAAGGTCAACTTGCCGCCGTGGAAGCCGCGGTCCAATCCGGCAAAGAAACAGTGGATGGCCTGGGCAAACTCATCGCCGCTCATGTCATCGCTCGCCCCAGCGACGCCGTTCTAAAACTGCTGCCGAAGCTCTGACGCATGCACGTTCCGGCGAAGCTTTTGGAGTGCGTCGCTTTGCGCCGCTCTGGGAGCCGCACCCTCAGCCGCGCGAGCAAGGTCTTAGTCGTTCGAACCTGCTTCGCCCCGTACAGCGCCGCACAGAGGCCCACTCGAAAATCTTCGGATTCGCTGGCTCTTCCAATGACCGACCGACCCTAACCGGACTTTTTATGAAACAGCTTAACCGTCGCGAAGCGTTGGCCACCCTTTCAGCCGCCGGTTCGGCGTTATTGCTCGGAACGGCCAATTCCAGCGCCGCCCCAAACAAAGGCCGCGCCACCAAACTTGGCATCGTAACTTACGCTTTCGGAATTCACCAAAAGAACCATTGGGCCGGGCGCCACTCGGGGCTTAGCCCGGCTCTGGCGCTGCTCGAAGAAGCTCACGATCTCAATAGTGCCGGCATCCAGACCGATTTCACCGCCGCCGATGTTGAGCAAGCGGCCGAGCTGCGGCGCCGGGCCGAGGCGTATGGAATGTACATCGAAGCGAGCATCAGCCCGCCCAAATCCTCGGACGACGTCGACCGTTTTGAAAAGGGCGTTCTGGCGGCTCAGTCTGCGGGCGCCGTTTTGGCCCGAACGGTGATTTTGCCCGGCCGCCGTTACGAGGAGTTCAAATCACTGCAGCAATTTCGCGAAGCCGAACAACACGGCCTGCAGTCGTTACAATGGGCCGAACCAGTCTTGGCGCGGAACCGATTCCGGTTGGCAATTGAGAACCACAAAGACCAACGCATCGGCGAGAAACTCGATACCCTCAAGCGGCTGGGCAGTGAATTTGTGGGAATCTGCGTCGATGTCGGCAACAGCTTCACCCTGATGGAGGATCCGCTGGAGGTGGCTCGCGCCTACGCGCCGTATGCCTTCACGGTGCATTTTAAAGACCAGGCCGTGCGTGAGAATCAGGACGGATTTTGGTTCGCCGATGTGCCGCTCGGCGAAGGCTTTCTGGATCTACCTGCCCTTATCCAGACCTTGCGAAGCGCCAAACCGGATATTCACCTGAATCTTGAACTGATTACCCGCGACCCGCTGAATGTGCCCTGCCTGAAAAAGGAATTTTGGGTCAGCATGCCGGGTACGCCGGCGGACAAGCTGGCGAGCGCGCTGGCCACGGTGAAGGCCCGCAGCGCCCCCAAACCGTTTGTCGAACCTTCCAAATTATCTGTGGAAGACCAACTTGCACTCGAGTTAAACAACGTTCGCCGCTGCCTTGCCTACGCCCGCGACCACCTGGCTTTGGTCTGATCCCGCCGGCGCGCGGACTTCCCAGTCCGCAGCAACGAACGAACGCTGCCTCGCGTGAAGTCGAGATCGGGCGTCGGGTAACTGTCTGACGTTTCTGCGGGCAGAATGCCCGCGCGCCGGACTTCCCAGTCCGCAGCGACGAACGAATGCTGCTCGCGCCGAGACTGGGTTAGGTGTCGGGTAACTGTCTGACGTTTCTGCGGGCAGAATGCCGGCGCGCGGACTTCCCAGTCCGCAGCAACGAACGAACGCTGCGTCGCGCCGAGACTGGGTTAAGCCTCGGGTAACTGTCTGACGTTTCTGCGGGCAGAATGCCCGCGCGCGTGCGCCTGTGAAGGCGTGCACACTGCGGGGTGCAAGTCCCCGTCAGGCGGAACGTTCACCCGCCTGTAACCGAAGGCTACTGCGTCGTGGCGACACGAGGTGGAGAGCTGCCGGAGG
>DASRFK010000182.1:0-29123 GCA_035651635.1 Verrucomicrobiia bacterium
CTGATCGGTAACCGCACCCTTGGTCATACTCTCCATTTCCTGCAACACGATCGATGCGGCATAAGGAACCGTCCGCGACTTGGATTGGAATCCCGCCGAAAACGGCAACGGATAATAAACTCCGCCCGGAAACCGCGAGAAGGCCGAGTAGGCCAGGCCCTCGTCCGAGCGGACACGATTCATGATTCGCGAGGTGAAACCGCCGCCACCCAGGATGTCATTCATGACGAGCACCGGAAAATAGTCGGGATCGTCGCGCATAATCCCGGGCAGCATCATCGCGACTCGCCCCTGGTTGACGTCCTTGTCCACGAGATAAACGGCCGGGGCCGCAAACACCGTGTTGGTCGGGATGGGCGGTGGCGTGGCGCCCTCGAATGGCCAGTTGCCGAATAGTTTTTCCAACTTTTCGACCATCTGGTCTCGATCGAAATCTCCACTGACCGCCAGCACGAAATTGCGCGGATGAAACCATTTTTTATGAAACGCCTCCAGATCGGCTCGCGTCAGCGACTCAACCGAAGCCTGCGTGGAATAGCGATTGGCCCAAAAACCCTCGCCGAACGCCAAAAAGTTCGCTTCCCTTGCCTCGATCGAGCGGGTGTCGTCGTTGCGCTCTTTCATGGCCTGGAACATCTGTTGTTTGCGCAGCAGGATTTTATCGTCCTGGAAACGGGGCGCGGTGATCACTTCTCGCAGGATACCCAATCCTTCCTCGAGATCTTTGGACAGCAAATTCAAGCTGACGGTGCCTTCGGTTTCCCCCACGCTCGAGTCCAGGCGCGCCGCCAGGAACGCCAGCCGTTCTTCCAATTGTTCCGCCGTTTTGGACTGCGTCCCGCCGCGAGCCAGCAGGTAGCCCGTCAACTCGGCTAATCCTTCTTTCCCGTCCGGCTCGACATACTGGCCGGTGCGGACGTAAACCGCCACATTGACCAGCGGCAATTCGCGATCAGGAACCACATACGCCACCGGCCCGCTCTTGAGTTCAACCCGGTACTTCTCAGGCGCCGGGGGCTCATATTGCAGTGGCGGAAAGCTCAGTTTTTCCGGCCGATCGGGTATGCCTTCTCGATCGGCCGCCTGCGTCGAGGCTGGCTCAAAACCCAAAACTGCGCCGACCAGCACCACCAGGCCCAGTGCGCGCACCACCCCAATCGTCAATCGCAAATCGTCAATCGCAAATTTCACGGTTTCACCTCCTGCGGCTTGGCGGGACGCGCCGCGCCCGGCTTGCGTGTATAAATGGCTACAGTGCGATTTTCTTTCGTGAAGTACGTGTTGGCCACCCGTTTCACGTCCGCTGCGGTCACCGCCTGGATTTTCGGGCCCTGCTCGTTGATTTCCCGCCAATCACCTTCGCCGTCATTGTGGATGAGTTGCATCAGGATAGGAAAATTGGCCGTCAGCCGCCGGTATTCGCCCGCGGCAAAGTTATTTTTCACTTTCTGCAATTCCTCGGGCGGAACCTCTTCCTTTTTGAGCTGTTCGATGCTGTCGTAGATTCCCTGCTCGATCTCCTGCGGCGTATGGCCCTCCTTGGCTTCGCCTCCGGCGTTGAAATAGCCGGCCCATTTCTGCGAGCCTTGGTCCGCATACACGCTGGTGGCGACGCCGCTGCCGAGCACCAGCCCTTTGTACAGCCGCCCCGTCCGCGTCGACAGCACTTGCCCGAGGATTTCGAGGGCGTAGGAATCTTTGTGTTCGAACGCCACCGTGTGCCAGAGAATGTCCACCTGGGGGTTGGTGTCCGCTTCGGCATCCATCCGTTTCTCGGCCATCTGTTTGACTTCCAGCGTCGTCACATCCGGGGCATCCCTGGGTCCGCGGGGGATCCGTTCGAAATACTTTTCCGCCAGCGCTTGCGCCTGGTCAGCTTTAAAATCCCCGACCAAAATCAGGGTAATGTTTTGCGGCGCGTAATAGGTGGCGTAAAAATCATCCGCCTGCGCCTTGGTGATGGCCGGGATGTCCGACGGCCAGCCAACCACCGGCCAACTGTACGGTGAGGATTCCCAGAACATGGCATTGAATTCCTCCGAGAATTTCCCCAACGGCGTCGAGTCCGTTCGCATGCGCCTTTCCTCAAAGACCACGTCGCGTTCGGCGTAGAATTCCCGGAACACCGGGTGCCAGATGCGTTCCGACTCCATCCACATCCACAATTCCAGCTTGTTAGCCGGGACATTGATAAAGTACCCGGTCATATCCTCGGTAGTGAAGGCGTTCATGCCGGAGCCGCCCGCACCCGTGTAAATGCGGTCGAACTCATTTTTCACCAAGAGCTGCCGCTGCTGGGCAATCAACTCGTTGAATTGCTTCTCCAGCTCTTGGTAGCGCTGCGTTTTATTTTCCGGCTTCAGGATGTCGTCGATTTCGCCGTGGCGGTACATCGCCCGCATTTTTCTCTCTTCGGCGCGCATTTGGTCCCGGATTTTTTCCTGCTCCGCAATGATCTCGAGGTCCTTCGAATAATCCTTGGTGCCTATCGTCGGCGTGCCTTTGAACATCATATGTTCGAAAAGGTGCGCGATTCCGGTCATGCCCGGCCGTTCATTGGAACTGCCTACGTGCGCGACCCAGCCGCCCGCAATCGAAGGTTCGTCGTGCCGTTCCACCATCAGCAGCCGCATGCCATTGGATAGTTCCTTCTCCACCACCGGAACTTTTTGCGCCTCCGCGGCCGGAACCCATGACCAGGCTGTCAAAATTCCTAGCGCCGCAATCCCGGGAAGATCAAACCTCAAGCTCATAATCCTTCCAGTAGTCTTTGTTACCCAATCCGTGGGGCAACCTTAAGTCAACCTGGCCCAACTACCAAACAAAAAACGTCCGCGGTTCCAGTAGGCCCAGTAGGCGACGTGACGTTGCCGGAGATCCCCGTCGAGCGCGGCTCTCTGGAATTCACCGGCGCCACGTTCGAAGCCAACCGCCATCCTTCGTTCACCCAACCTGGTTGATCCAGCTGACCAGTGCGGCTGCTTGCGGCTGACTGGCCGGCTTGACTTTCTGTCCTGTGGTGGGAGGATGGGTCATCAGCCCTTTTGAGCAGAAATGCCTCTGCCGGACACAAGACTTATGATCTTTGCGGCGTCCGCGTTCTCCAGGGTCGGAGACGGATTTCCTCTCCGACGGCAATTTTCTCTTTTCAGGGGGCTTCCCTCGAGCGACGGCCGCCTCGCCGAAAACAGCGAAATTATGAAAACCACTCCCGTTGGTTTTAACCGACAGGCCTTTACCCTGATCGAACTGCTGGTAGTGATCGCGATCATCGCCATCCTGGCCGCCATGCTGTTGCCGGCGTTACAACGCGCCAAACTCAAGGCGCAAGGAATCCAATGCCTCAATAATGGCAAACAAATGATGATTGCCTGGCGTCTCTATTGCGAAGACAACGCCGACCGAGTGCCCACCGCCTGGGGTTACACCGACAGTGACTGGATCCCGTACGATCTGGAAATGTCCTGGACGGGCAACCCGAACGGAGACAGCCAGAACGCCAACAATTGGGATGTCGATTTGGTAATAAAACAGAGCCGTTTGTGGCCCTACTGTGGCAATAGCACCGGCATTTGGCGTTGCCCGGCCGACAACTTATATCCGTGCACAGCCAAATATGGCCCTTTTAAAGGCCAATCCGTGCCCCGCCAGCGAAGCATTTCCATGCTGAGCTGGTTTAACAGCAGCGATGCCGACGCTTTCACCGGGTGCAGCGGATTCACGAAGTACAAAAAGATGACCCAGGTGCTCAACCCCGGTCCGGCAATGACCATCGTTTTCCTGGATGAACGGTGCGATAGCATAAACGATGGCGAGTGGTGCACCTCGATGAATGCCTGGCCCGACAAGCCTGCGCAATCCATCCTGATCGACTTCCCAGGCAGTTACCACGGCGGGGCCGGCAGCCTCTCATTCGTCGATGGCCACTCCGAACTGCACAGGTGGCGCGATCCCCGCACCACTCCACCCATCGGCAAACTCACCGCGCTGAACGTTCCTTCCCCGAACAACCCTGACGTGTACTGGGTCATGGAACGGTCCACCCGAAAACCCTGAAGCTCGCAGGCACCGCCCGGTTATTGCTGCACCTGACAACGCGACGATTTGATCACGTGACCCGGCCTACTTCATTGTCGTAGTCCGGGCGCGGATCCATTTCAGGTCGGGATTATTGGGCGAGCTATCCGAATGGGCGATAATCTGGCCCGCTGGCACCGTCTTGTGCGTGCGCGGATCGACCCAGCGATGAAATTCCACGTGGTTGTCCGCGAACGCCACCACTCCACCCCCGCCATGCAAGCACGATGGATAATGGAAGAACACGTCCTGGTCCATATTCACGCCGAAGGCAGGCGTGCAAATGTTGGACGGGTTTACATCCATAAAAACAAAACGTTCGCCGGGGGTGCTCGCGGCCAGGTCGGACGATTTCAAAAACACCTTCACGTCGGGGGACATCCGGAAGGGCTCTTCCAGGGCTCCCGCGGGCACGCCCACGTAGCAATTCAGGGCGTAGCTGCGCACCTTCGGGAAATTAGTACCTGATACCCGCAGCGTAGACACGTCGGCGGGGCACTTGTAGGGCAGGGCCGTTTTAAGATAGGGCGCGAACAGAGCGAACTGCGGCCCGACCAGGTATTGCGGGTCGATAAACGCGGGCTGGAACATATGGTTATCGCCTTGCACCCATAAATAGGCTCCCGTTGGCCGTGGTAGGCCACCGCCGTTTGGCACGAGGTAATCGCGGTTATCCACCGTGTAGAGGGTCCAGGTTAACAGGAGTTGCTTCTGGTTATTCAGGCACTGAACCCGTTTGGCCTGAGATTTGGCCCCGGCCAGAGCCGGCAAAAGCATCGCTGCCAAAATGGCGATGATCGCAATCACCACCAGCAACTCGATTAGCGTAAAGGCCGGCGGCGGCTCGCGTGGCGGAAGGCCGCAACCGCTCCCGTTTTGGAGCAAGACGAGACTCGTCTGGGGCTGGGTGCTGATGAAGCGAAATTATCACGCCTTTCAGCCAAAGGCCAGCTAGGTTTGGACTTCCGATTGGTCTGCCTGGCGGTTGTCTCTTCGATTCACGCTCACGTTTGCGCATAGGCGGCGGCGTTTGTACCTCCGACAATATCTGCAGGAAGGCTTGATCGATGAAATGCACCTCGCCCTGCGACCCGTGTTGATGGGAACCGGAGAACACCTTTGGCTCGGCCTGGACCTGCATTCCCTCGGGTATGGAATTGCGCGCGCACCGCAGCGGGGGAGCGAGCCACTCACCTGTTTTTCAAGAAAGAGACCTGAGCCGAACAGCTGCGGCCTCTTCCTAAGCCGGCGCGCGGGGCACCCCGAGCCAAGGTTCACGCCGTGCTGCGCCGTTGACTATGGCGCAAGCCGCGAATCGAATTTGACGGAATCCAAGCGTTTGCGAACCTCCGACATGATGTAAAACATCTCACGGGCGATTTCACGGCAACGCTCGTTGTAGGCCGAGGTTTCGGCCGGGGTATCGTCACAAAGGCGCGGGTCGGCATAATGGATGGCATACCTGGCTGATGCTCCTTCGACAACCGGGCAGGTCTTGTCGGCCACGCTGCAGGTCATCAAAGCAATAAAGTCCCGTCTCGGGTTGCCGTCGGCGTTGTAAAGTTTGGAATAGGCGCGGATGACCGGACGGTCCGTGGCGTATCGGACCAAATAAATGGGATTGTCACCGGTTGTCGCATCCTCGATGTCAAAGCCCACGCGGCGCATCGCCGCCACGGTGCGGCAGTTACAGGCGGTCGCTTGTGTGCCTCCTGAAAACGCATGAACTGTGTTCAGGCCATAATAGTAAGCTGCCGTCTGCGCCCAAATTTGCGACATGTGACTGCGCCTCGAATTGTGGGTGCAAATGAAGGTCAGATCAGCGGCCTTGTCCGCCTGGAGTCTCGCAGTGATGTCGGCGGCTATCGCGTTTAGCACCATCCTTCTTTCCGAGGCAATCGTCTCCACTTCGCCGGCGACTTCCTCCACATAAGGCCGAAGACCAGGAAGCAGGTTGGTGTTGGACCGAGTTTGGCGGGGGCTTGAGCATCCCGCACAGCAAAGCCCGATGAGGCCGATCGCGATTACGGGTTTCATGCGACGACGTTCAGTTTGCATTCAGGTCGACGCAAACGACGCTCGAACCGGCCCGCGCATAGAGCCGGCTGCCTACCAGCGCTGGATGGGAATAGAGCTCTATCTCGTCGTCGAACAATCGCATTCGTGAGACAATGGTGCAATTGGGAGTTCGGGCATCCAACAAAATGAGCTCGCCCCCGAACGTGATCAGAAGCACGCGTTGATCATCCGCGAGCAAGGTCCCATGCTCATCGAGCGAGGTTTCATCATGCCAGACCGCCTTCAATCCATTTTGCACGTCAAGACAGTGCAACCCCAAATGAATGCCGAATACGCGCCCGCAGGTGACGACCGGAGTTGCAGTCGTGGGCGATAAATCCCGAAACTCAGCCGCCGGCCTGGAGACAATCCGGCCCGTTGCATCAAAATGATAAAACCGAGTGCCATTGTTTTCCGTAGCGACAATTACGCCATTATCCAAGGCAATGGGCGTCGGCACATTGAAATCTCCTGCCAGCGGCGGGACCAGTCGCCAAAGGCGAGTGCCGTTTTTGACATCCCAGCCGCCCAGCGAATCTCGATCATACCCTACGATTTGGCGATGACCTCCAAAATCGGTACAAATAAACGAGGAGTACGCAGCCGGCGAGCCGGGGGCGCTCCAGCGAGTGTGTCCGGTCGTGCAATCCAATGCGACCAAGGATGCGTTCGTGGCTCCGGGATTCACTATCAGTTCATCCTCGATTAGCAGCGGTGTTGAACACATCCCCCAGGTCGGCAAGTGCGCGTTGAATTCACTCGGCAGGTTTCGTTGCCAAACCAGCTCTCCGTTGCACACGTTCACGCAGCGTAGGTCGCCAAAGGCGCCTAGCAAATAGGCCTTCCCCGCGCGAATCACCGGCGTGGCACGCGGTGATTGGCCGTAATCCAGCTTGCCATGCGCCGGAAACTGCGCCACCCAGAGCAGTTCCCCATTGGTTGCGCTCAGGCAGCGATAGAGGTCGTGCTCTTCCGCGAAGTCGCGCTCAGCCAGCAGCAGCCGATCATCGCTTACGCTTAAACCGGCAAGACAATTCTCCATCGCGCCCTTCTTCCAAATAAACTTCGGCGCGGAGGGCAGTTGCGTCGGAAGCCGGGGGACGTGCCCGTCGCGATTTGGTCCCCGCCAATCCGGCCATCCCCCGGCGTCGCCGTTCCCAAGGCCGAACCGGTGGGAGTTGCGCTCCGCGATGGGATTGAAACCATCGCGGCTCTCCAGTGCGTTCAGCATTTTCGCATCCCGCTTCACGGCCATCAGCACGTTGAGGGCTTCTTTCGCCGTCTGGGCTGGGATGCTATCGGATAGGAACACCGTGATGAACGGAACAGCCTCGGTCTTTCCGATTACTTTCAAAGTGCCCGGCTTGATGCTGCCACAGCCCTCAAGCATTCGGAGCGCATAACCTGGAATCACGGCCAGTGGCGGAGGTGAAGACCGGCTATCCAACATGTCCAACACCGCTTCGCTGTACGACCCTCGCTGCTCCGGCGTGATAGTCGGCGCAATCGCGGCGTCGCGCAGTGCCCCGAGGCTGGCTGCATATTTCGCGTCCACCTCCGGCATGCCGAACAGTACCTTCCGGCCGCCAATCTCCTTTAATCCCTTTACGGGATCATCGGAACGCGCGACAAACAGGGCCGTCATAGCGGCATTGCCCTCCAGGTCAGTCAGCGTGCAGACCGCGTGATATTTCAGTCCCGCCTTTTTCGCCCCGCTCGCTACCAATGACTGGTCCCCAACCACGATGACTTCCCGCACCGGGCTGCCTCCTGACAGTGACTCAGCAAGGTCATCTGAAAACTCGACCTTCACTTGCTTCTTGATCCCCTTCTCCAATTGCGCAGCGAGTTTGCGATAATCCCGCTGTCCGTACCCTTTTACACAAGCGCAGGCCAATTCCTTGGCCAAAGGATCCATCACTACCAGCGTTATCGGTTCGGAAACGCTTCCGGATTTTCCCAAAAGCCCCCCCGCGCTCAGCACGTATGCACTCAGCCCGACGGCAAGCAGGCGGAAACTACGATGGACGGCCGCCAGAGTCCGTGTGATTGGGTTCTTCAATCACTTCTTAAGTCCTGGTCGCGAAGACGTGAATGGCACCCCTGGTCGTATCGAGCATATAATACCGACGACCATCCGGGCTCCGCTCCACGGTTACGCGCACACAATCACCTTTGGAATCGTTAACGACGGCAATCACTTCCTTGAACTTGCCATCCGCCGAAAATCGTTTGATGCACGTGGGTGGCCCGGACTCAGCGGCCAGGATATCACCGTCTTGGAGCATCCGAAGATTTTTCGGCTCGCAGCAGCCGCCAAAATCGCTTGCCTTGACCCGGCCGGCTTTGCCGAATTTGGAAAGTTCTTTGCCGTCCCGATCCCGCGATTCGACGACATGCCGAGCATTATGCGGAATCCATAACTTTCCGTCATGCGACTGGATATCCATTTGCCCGCAACAGCCATGCAATTTTTCCACCACCAGTTTCGGCTCCGCCAACGCGTGGTTAAAACGATACACGCGGTAAGAGAAGTCGTCTGGTGCCGGGACTGCCATGAAAACGTCCTGATCGGTCGCCGCCAAACCGGTCACATTGGAGCGCCGGCTTTCCAGATTTGTCTTCATGTTCGCCAATTCCTCCTCGAATGGGCGCCTGGTTTGCCTGGCCATTTCTTTGACCATCTCCTCTGTTTCCTTGTTGATCATCACTTTAAGATGGGCCACCGGCGAGTCGGCCGATGCCAGCACTTTCCCCGTCGCATCCAGTTTCAGCAGCCGGCCCTCACCCGCAGCAAAAATAGATCCGTCACTCGCAACGCACACGGCGTCAGGCTTGATCGGCAGCGGCATGCTCTTTAGCAATTCGCCTTTCGGAGAGTAAACCCTGAGGCCGGATGCTTTCTTTGGGTCCGAAGTTTCGCCCGTTGCCCCGAAGCAGACCAGCAGGTTGCCATCGTGGTCGAGGCAGAAATTTCTTAACGCGGTTGGGTCTCGTGGGTCGGCGACTTGTATGACGCTCACCTCCTTGCAGGAGGGCTTCCATGCTGCGTCTTTGCCTTGGGCCACGGCCGCCGCCTGCTGCTCTGCTGCGGAGTTGCTCATCATGGCCGTAGCCTCTTGCGATTCCTGGCTTGCCGCTTGAGTGCTGAGAGCCCCGACCAAACACCCTTCGCAGACCACTGCCAAGGCAAGTATCCGTCTTGTGTTTGATTTCATACGTCCTTCTATGAATATGTTAATCTCACTCTTAAACCGAGTCTGACTGCCCCTTCCAATACCGCGTAGGCGGTATCACTTGCGATTAGACCGCTGACATCTGATTTCTGCACGAAAAAAATTCGTTAATTCGTTAGGTGCCAAAAACGCCAATTTGCAAGGGACCTGGCCCTCTCCCAAACCTTATCCCTTGAAAAGGCGGGGAGCAGACGCACGCTCCGGGGGGTCACCCTTTTACCCGAACACCTGGTGCGCCGACTGTCTTGAATTCAACAACACCACTGATAACTACCAATATTTTCTTTTTGCAGCGTAGCCACACTTATCCGTACCCCACCAGCCTGGGTGTTTGGCGGTGTCCGGCCGGCCGCAGGCGTGTTGCGCGGCGGCGGCCAGCTGCTGCCGCGCGTGCGCAGCAGGCCGATGAACAACTGGATGAACGCCTCGGGCCCATGAAATGGCGCCAGTGCATACAAAGTGCTGCACCGTGTTTCCGATTTCCTCAACCTAGGTACGGTCCCCTACCAAATCTTTGCCCTCAGGCCCGGTCCTCGCCACATGGGAGCGTCTGGACCGATATCGAAGGCCTCGTAGAACTGCTCCATGTTTACGTGCGGACCGATGGCGCGGAACATTCCCGGCGCATGCGGGTCGACGGTGATCAGGCGGCGCATCTCGGCATCGCGGCAGTTGGTCCGCCAGATTTGGGACAAAGAAAGGAAAAAACGCTGTTCGGGCGTGAAGCCGTCGATTTTTTTGCGCTTCGCGGGTTCCTTCGCAAGGACCCGCTCCAAAGCTTCCAAAGCGATACTGGCTCCGCCCAGATCGGCGATGTTCTCGCCCAGGGTCAGTTGGCCGTTTACATGCAACCCGGGCAGCGGCTCGTAGGCATTGAATTGGTCGACCACTTTTTGCGCCCGTTGATCGAAAGCCTTGGCGTCAGCTTCGGTCCACCAGTCGGCCAGGTTTCCGTCCGCATCATACTTCCTACCCTGATCGTCATAACCATGAGTCATTTCGTGTCCAATCACGACCCCAATGGCCCCGTAGTTAACCGCATCATCCATTTGCAGGTCAAAAAAAGGCGGTTGCAGGATTCCGGCGGGAAAGACGATTTCATTCTGGGAGGGGTTGAAATAGGCATTTACCGTTTCCGGCGTCATATGCCACTCGGTCCGGTCGACCGGTTTGCCCACGCGGCTCAGTGTGCGCCGCGATTCAAATGCATCGGCTCGCTCGACATTGCCGAGGTAATCGTCCGGACGGATCGTCACGCTCGAATAATCGCGGAATTTGTCCGGGTGACCAATTTTTTGGGTAAACCGCTCGAACTTGGCTAGCGCTTTGACCCGGGTCGCCTCACTCATCCAAGGCACTTTTTGGAGGCGGTCGCGAAAGACGTCTTTCAAATTGGCGACCAGTTCGTTCATGCGCACCCGGGCGGCGGGCGGAAAATGTTTTTCGACAAACAACTGGCCCAGTGCTTCCCCGATTTCACCGTCGACCACCCGAGCCGCGCGCTGCCAGCGCGGTTCCTGGACCTGTTGCTCGCGCAGGACTTTTCCATAGAAAGCAAATGACTCCTCTTCGACGGCCGCGTGAAGGAAGGGCGCGGCGGCACGGAGCAAGTGCCAGCGCAAATACACCTTCCAGTCGTCCAGGTCCCGTTGTTGGGCCAGCGCGTACAAGGCTTTAAAGAACTCCGGCTGCCGCACCACCACTTCCGAGAGATTGCCCAGACCGCAAGCGGACAAGTAGATGGAAATCGGGGCATTGGGGAAATCGCGATCCATGTCGGCAACGGCAGCTTTATGGTAATTGGCGATGGGGTCGCGCAACTCGGTTCGTGATTTGCCCGCCTTGGCCAGGGCCGTTTCCAGCTCCAGGACTGTTTGGGCGTGATTCTGGGCGGCCGATCGGTCTTCACCCAAAAGCTTAAACATGTTGGCGATGTGGACCTGATAGGCGTCTCGTTGTTTGGCGAACCGGTCGCTCAGGTAATAGTCTCGATCGGGCAGGCCCAAGCCGTCCTGGCTCAGGTAAAATGTATAGACCGAGCTGTTTTTGGCATCCGGCGTTGGCGACCGCCCGAAGCAAGCGCCGATCCCGTGCCCGTGAAAGTCCGCCAGCAGCCGTAACACCTCCTTGGCCCCGGAAAGCTCATTGATCCGCTTCAAGTCAGCCTCGATTGGCTTGAACCCCAATTGTTCCAGCCGGTTGGTATCCATAGCCGACCGAAAAAAGTCGGCCACCAGCCGCGCAGGCGAGCCGGCTGGCTGTGCGGTCGCGAGAGCGTCGTCCAGAATTTCGTGGATCAAGAACCAGTTCCGTTCCTGCAATTCCATAAACCCACCCCAGCGTGATTTGTCAGGGGGGACCGGGTTGTTTTTCACCCAGCTCCCGTCGGCGTACTTGTAGAAATCGGCGCCGGGTGAAATCGAAGTATCCATGTAGTTGGTCGCAAAACGAGGGATGCTGGGAGCAACCAATTTTGCCGCGGGTTCAGCCAGGGCTTCGGCACCGGGCGCGGTTTGCACATAAGAGAGGAGGCCTAAAAAAACGCCGGGATAAACAACAAACAAGTTAATTCTCATTCAACGCTGACGCCGTAAGTCAGCAATCAAGGATTGTACTTAGACTGGGCAGCGGTCAAAAGAATTCCAGGGAGCTCGGGGTGGGCGCGCTCAAGCCGGGACTGCGAACCCGCTATGTTCGAAGTCCCGCCTTCAGGCGATGGGACGGAGAATTGGAAGCATGACGATTCAACGCCGAAGCCCATTCGGGGGTCACACCGGCTGAAGCCGGGACTCCGAACAGTCGAGGCCTTTTACCTTAACCAAGCTGAGTCAGTTCTACTCGGACCTGGCCTGGCGTTCATCCCGGGCCACCAAACGGCAGAAACGTTCCGCCCGTTCCCGTACCGCTTTGCGAGGTCGGTCCACTTGAGCCGGGGCATTCCAAAGCACGTAAAATTCGAAGTCAGTCGGTTGACGGTTGTAAAGTCGTTCAAAAGCAGTGCAACGCTCCTTCATCAGTTGCCGCGCCGCTGCCAAAGCCTCGGCAGGGTTCCGCCAATCGGCGTCCGAGCGAGCGTACTGGCTCCAGAGCTTGGGTTTTATTTGAAAACGTGAGATTTCGCCCGCCGCTCCTACTGCCCTGTCGTTATCCCGTGTTTCAATTTGAGACAAGGCCGCCCACCGGTCCATCGCCTCCACCTCCAAAGAGACTGCGGCGCCCAGGACCACCGTCGTGATAATTACCTTCAACCTCATTCTGTAGCTTGAGTTAAATCTTCAGTGAACAACCAGCCAGCAGCATACTATTCGGGGCCTGCGTAAACTTTTCGGGCTTAACCATGAGCTTGTCAAGTGCTCGTTGGACCCCACTCATTTACGAGCCTGCACGCAGGCTGCCCGCCGTCCGACCACGCGCTCCTAAAGTCAGCAGGAGTGGTGCCAGCCCTGCCGTAAGGAGCGGCAGCGCGCCAGCGTCTTGGAGTGCGGCGCTTTGCGCCGCTTTTGGAACCAACGACGGTGACCCGCGAAAGATCTCAATCATTCGACCCTGCTTCGCTCCAAAAAGCGCCGCAAAGCGGCGCACTCCAAAACCTTCGGAGTCCGTGCGGTTCATGGTGAGCTCTGTTGGCAACGAGCAGTTGAGCCGGGCTCGAAGCTCTGAACGCCGGCGTCTCGCAGCGGGACGCCGGCGCGCGTCTGTGGTCGCCCTGAATCTGTAGGGCGATTTAAGTGAGGCTTACTTTGCGCCCTGATCAATCCACGCGCGAACCAACCCCACCTGTTCAGGCGTCAGGGGTTTGGGTGGCGGACCAAAGCCGCCGCGCCGACCTCCTTGAGGTCCACCTGCGCCATTTGGCGGCGGACCGCCAGGCTGTCCGTCATTTCCAGGTCCACCGGGGGGCGGCCCGCCCGGTCTGTCCGAGCCCTCCGGTCCGGGACCCCCAGGCCCCCCGGGACCTCCAGGACCACCGGGACCGCGGCGGCCCCCAGGTTTAAACTTGGGGGGCATTGCCTTTTTCTCGTCCAATTGCGAAATCGCCAGAACCAGCAGACTTTCCTTGCTGTCGCCTGGCAGGATTACTTTGCCGTCTTTGCTGCCCTTGAGAACGCTCTCGAGGCTATCGAGCCGCAAACCGGCCTTGGGACGTTCATTCCCGTGGCAACGCACACAAGACGCCTCAAATAGTGGTTTGATATCACCCTCGAAGGTGACGCCTTGCTTGGCGGCCGCCGGCGGAAGTTTGCTCAGATCAACTTCCACGGCCGTCGCCGACCACGCGGCCGCGATAGTGACGGCCACGCAGGCCGTCGGATATTTCCAGTTTTTCATGCTGATGATGCGAACTTTCAATTTTGAGTTTGTTAACTTGTCACCGTGGCCTGCTTTTTTGGCGGACCGGTGCGTTTCATTTCCAACGCGTGCATTGTGCCTTAGCTGACCTTAAGACAACGTTAAGTACCGCTCGGCCAACCGGGCCTGGGGCACCCTCGCTGGCGCCTCTCACAGTGCCCAACGCAACCACAACGCCGTCAGCACAAACGCGCAAACGACGACCCACACCACTACCAGACAGCACAGCGCCAGGGCCGACCGCCGCTGGACCAGGCGAATCGCCTCGCCCGAGGAAGCCAGTGGTTCATCCGCACTCTGACGCAGGACCGAAGTTCCAAATTCAAATCTCAGGGATTTGGACTGAGAACGCGAAAGACATCCCCAGCGTTGCTGCGTTAATGCCCGAACGGCGTCGGCAGTCCCAGTGCGGACCCATGGTAACACCAATGCGCTCGGGGGACTTGTCATGTGAAGCCCCCGCACACCCGCCGCCGGGTGACTGAACCGGCCTGGCCTGATCGCGCCGGCCGGAACCGGGCTCCGCGTCCAAGTTGCCTGTGAGTGTTGCACGAAAGCGAAAAATAAGCTCTTCAACCTTAAGCAGAGATTAAGCCTCTGCGAGAACCAGGTCCGATCCGATGGTCTGGCAGTGCTTTTGCCCAAACGAAAACGCATTTACGCGCGGGCTGCTTAATGTTCTCTTAAGGCAAACCCGCTTATTTATTGAACGCCGATGAGAGTATTAGTCGTCGAAGATGAGCCGGACCTATTGGGCAGCCTGTTGCAGGCCGTGCGGGAGGATGGCTACGCCGCTGACGGCGCTGCGGATGGCGAGGAAGGCTTGTACAAAGCCGAGAGCTATGATTATGATGCCATCCTGCTGGACATCATGTTGCCCGGAATCGACGGGTGGGAACTGCTCCGGCGGTTGCGTAAAACCAGGAAAACGCCGGTGTTGATGCTCACGGCGCGCGACGCCGTTCGTGACCGCGTAAAAGGCCTGGACACCGGGGCGGATGATTACGTAGTCAAACCGTTCGACATTGACGAGGTGCTGGCGCGTTTGCGGGCCTTAATTCGACGGTCCGCCAGCGAAGCTCAGCCTCGGCTGGACATTGGCCAGGTGGCCATCGATCTGTCGGCGCGCACCGTTACGCGTTCCGGTGAGCCCGTGCCTCTAACGGCGCGCGAATACGCCTTGCTCGAGTACCTGGCTCTGCACCGCGGCAAACTGGTCACGCGCACCACTCTGTACGAGCACTTGTTCGACGAAAATGACAATACCCTGTCCAATCTCCTGGACGTGCACGTGTCGAATCTTCGCAAGAAACTGGGGCACGAATTCATCACGACCCGCCGCGGCCACGGTTATTCAATCGACTGAGTCCTATGATTATCAACTCAATCCGCTGGCGTCTGCAGGCTTGGCACAGTCTCATTCTCGTGCTGGTGCTGGCGGGCTTCGGGCTCACGGCTTACCGGGTGGCGCGTGGAAACCAGTTGCGCCGCGTGGACCAGGAACTCCAGCAAAGACTCATGGCCGCCTTTCGCTTCGGCCCGCCGCCAGGACCGGGTATGGCCAAAGGACCGCCCCCGGAGGAATCGCACCACGATCGTCCTCCGCCGGATCGTTTTCCAAAGGAACACGGACGCGAGCACGATCCCGCGGCTTGGCGGGCGCATATGCAAGAGGTCATTGCCAATGCCGTGGCCCTGGAAGCCGGCCAGACCAATTCTTTTTACTATATCCTTTGGCAAGCCAACGGCACCGTGCTGGCGAGTTCACCGGGGGCGCCGCAGAACGTGCCTTTGCCGGAAGAACCCAGCGCCAACCGGGAATCGGCCGAGCGACCAGGAACGGCGGCCCGAACCCGAGGTGAGTTACGCGAGTTAGGGGTGTGCCTGCCGTTCGGCGACAAGGCGGTAGTCGGCCGGTCCATGGCTCCGGACCTGGCCGCCATGCATCGCCTTGCTTTGTGGCTTTTTGCGGCCGGCGCCGCTGTTCTGTCCTTGGGCATGGCCGGCGGCTGGTGGGTAGCCACTCGCGCAATCAGGCCCATTGAAGACATTAGCGCGACCGCCGTCAAAATTGCCGGGGGAGACCTTTCCCAACGGATTAACGCATCCGATACCGAGAGCGAGCTGGGCCGTTTGGCCGGCGTTCTCAATTCGACCTTTGCGCGCCTCGAAGCCGCGTTCGCCAACCAGGTCCGGTTTACCGCCGACGCCTCGCATGAGTTGCGTACTCCCGTTTCGGTAATCCTTTCGCAAACCCAAACCGCGCTCTCCCGCGAACGCGGCGCGGCTGAATACCGGGAAACTCTGGAAGCCTGTCAACGCGCCGCCCAACGGATGCGCAAGCTAATCGAATCTCTCTTGGCATTGGCCCGCCTGGATGCCGGCCAGGAGCCCATGAAACAAGAATGTTTCGATCTGGCGCGCGTGGTTCGAGATTGCGTGGAACTGGTCAGGCCGCTGGCGGCGGAACGAAGCCTCGAGCTGCGTTGCGACCTTCCACAGGTCCAATGCACGGGTGATCCCGAGCGCCTTGGCCAAGTCGTCACCAACCTGCTTTCCAACGCGATCCATTTCAACCGCGACCGCGGTGAGGTGCGGGTGACGGCTCGTTCTGACAATGGCACCGCTATTCTCAGCGTGACTGACACCGGCACGGGCATTCCACCCGAAGACCTGCCCCACATTTTCGAACGCTTCTATCGCGTCGACAAGGCGCGCTCGCGCATTCAGGGTAAGACGGGTTTGGGGTTGGCGATCTGCAAGGCCATCGTCGAGGCTCATAGCGGGACCATCCAAGTATCCAGTCAACTCGGTGTCGGAAGCACTTTCGAGGTACGTCTCCCGACGGACAAGGGCTAATGGCGTCGTTTGCAGTCCCGCCTTCAGGCGGAGAGGTGCGAAAAGGGCATCAATACCCGTTCCGTAGTCTAGCTTGAAATCTATTACCTGCCAATTCGTGGGTGTGATTAAATCTGTCGGTCATTCTGGTTGAGCGGCAGAAAAGCGGCAGAGGGCTGCCGCACTCCAAAACCTTCGGTTCTCGAGGCCCGCGCCCGTGTCGCGCTTGCGTTTTGGACTGCGGCAGCCCTCCCCATGAACCTTAAAATTGGTTCGTTGATTACTAAGCACTTGCACGTTTTCGAGGTTCAGGGGTTCAATGCGCGAATTCTTCGGGGAATTCTCTGCCGCTTTTTTCGGCTTCCAGCCAAGACCGACACTTCGAATCGTACCCGCAATTCGTGCTAATCCGTCCCTTTTGTGCTACGACGCGTGATGTCTCCTTAGATTTGCCTTTCATTCGCGGCTTGGTCTGTGTTTCATCCATCCCGCTTTTGAGCTATGCCCAAGCGCACTGACATCCATTCGGTCCTGATCATCGGCGCCGGGCCGATCATCATCGGCCAGGCCTGTGAATTCGATTATTCGGGCACCCAGGCCTGCAAGGCTTTGCGCGAGGAAGGTTACCGCGTCGTCCTGGTCAATTCCAATCCGGCCACTATCATGACGGACCCGGAATTCGCTGACCGAACGTATATCGAGCCGATCACCCCGGAGTGCGTCGAGAAGATCATCGCGCGCGAGATGGACGAACTCAAACGCCTCGGCGCGCAGGGCAAACTCGTGCTGTTGCCCACGCTGGGCGGCCAAACCGCCCTCAACACGGCCATGGCTCTGTTCCGGCGCGGAACACTGGACAAATACGGAGTGGAAATGATCGGCGCCAACGCTCAGGCCATCGAGCGCGGCGAAGACCGCCAGGTGTTCAAAGAGCTCATGATTTCAATCGGCTTGGATGTGCCGATCAGCGGGACGGCTCATACCCTCGATGAGGCACGCCAAATTGCCGACCGGATTGGCCGCCTTCCTCTGATTATCCGGCCTGCTTTTACCCTTGGCGGCACCGGGGGTGGCATTGGCTATAATCGAGATGAATTCGAAGAGATCGCCAAGCGCGGTCTCGAACTGTCGCCCGTCTCCGAAGTGCTGATCGAGGAATCCTTGCTCGGCTGGAAAGAATTTGAGATGGAGGTCATGCGGGATCGGCGCGACAACTGCGTGATCGTCTGCTCGATTGAGAATTTCGATCCCATGGGCATCCACACCGGCGACAGCATTACCGTTGCGCCGATTCAAACGCTGACTGACAAGGAGTATCAGATCATGCGCGACGCCTCTTTCGCCGTGATCCGGGCCGTCGGCGTCGAAACCGGCGGGTCGAATATCCAATTCGCCGTCAACCCGGACAATGGCCGGATGGTGATCATTGAGATGAACCCGCGGGTGTCCCGTTCCTCCGCGCTGGCTTCCAAGGCGACCGGATTTCCCATCGCTAAAATCGCCGCCAAACTCGCCGTCGGCTACCTCCTGGACGAAATCCGCAACGATATCACCCGCGAAACTCCAGCCAGTTTCGAACCGACCATCGACTATGTCGTAACCAAGGTGCCGCGTTTTGCGTTCGAAAAATTCCCCCAAGCCGATCCGACCCTCAATACCCAAATGAAAAGCGTCGGTGAAGCCATGGCGATCGGACGGACTTTTAAGGAATCGCTCCAAAAAGCGCTGCGCTCGCTCGAAATCGGGCGGTACGGCCTCGGAGGCGATGGCAAACCGTGGCGCCTGGGTGAACGGGTTTTCCAGGATCGCGACATTTTTCCACGCGAAGTCATCGTCCAAAAACTAAGCGTTCCCAACTCCGAACGGATCTTCTTCCTGCGCCATGCCTTGCGCGCCGGCTTGACCATCGAAGAGATCTTCGGGTTGACCAGGATCGACCGCTGGTTCCTGACCCAGATCAAAGAAATCGTCGATTTCGAAGAAGAACTAGCCGCCAGCGCGAAGTGATTGGCAAGCAAAACCGGCCGCTGCCCCCGCCGGCGTAGCGCAGACTTTCCAGTCTGCCGTACCGCAGACTTTCAGTCTGCGAAACGCTTGCACGACCCGGCGCTCCTCTCCCTTAATATCGTCGCAGCCGCGTCTTTACGTGTCCGCACTGAAAAATCCCAAAGGGATTTCGTCCTTCAGCCCAAGGTTGCCGCCCCGCGGCTACCTTGGGTCCCAAGCCCCCCTTCATCAACCTCGAAGAGAGGTTGCGCCGTCCACGGAAACACTGGTTGGGCGATGGGTGGAGGAGATTTTCTCCAGCGCGACGGGCAGGAACGGGACTCCATGAGACACAGGCAATACCCGGTCTGGAGCGGACCCGAACCGGCCATTGCGTTTATCGGGAATTCGCAAGCACTTGGCAACTATACTATTTGTTATAGGCTGCGTTGCACTTCTTAATGACGGCCAACTGTGCGTCCCGGAGCGAGTTAAGGTTGAAGAAGGAAACTCCAACGGCGCCATTATCGTGCGCCTGGTGGATAGCTTCCTCGAAATCAGCCATGTTGTCTCCGTAATTGCCCACCGATAATCCGGTGAAAAGATGTTGCCCGGGCTTTAGATCGCGGGCGGCCTGTTTGGTGGCGAAACCCACCCAATACAAGTTCCCATTATGATCGTTCTTGTAGTCCATTGGGAAAACGAGGTCGAGGTCCCAGTGCGGCCAGTCTTGTTTGACGTATTCCCGAGCCAATTCAGGGAAGGGAAAGACAGCGGCCGATGCCAGCGTTCCATTTTCATGGCAGATCTGCACGCATTCATTGACCAGCGATGAGATGGCGTCCATTCGGAACTGTTTCCAGGCGGCATTCTCTACCTTGTCGGGCATATCCATCGGGTCCACGCCGAACTTCTCCTTGAATTCCTGGCGGGCGAGCGGGTGGTAATCAAAGTCATACTCAGGCAGCAGCCGGTCTTGCACCAACCGAAGCCCGTTTGTATCCCGGTAATGCGTCTGCAACTGCGCCCCGAGGACGACATCCACAAAGCGGATATAGTCGAAATGCACGGAGGCCAGCCCTTTGACTTACGCGACCTCTTTCACCCCATTCTTGATATAATCCCGAGCGCCCGGAGAAAAGGGACTGAGGAAACTGTAATAACTGACGTAAGGGTGAAAATCGAAGCAACTCTGCCCCAGCCGGTTGACGGAATACCAGTCCGGGTGTTGGCGGCACTCCGCGGCGTTGCCCACATTCATCATCCAATGCCAGGCATGAATTCGGATGCCGGCCTGGTTCCCTAAATCAACCAGCACCATCAATTGCGCAGCGGTCTTGTTTTCAGGCAGAATGTCGGTGATGCCCGCATCCGCCAGCCGCTTCATGCCCGCGAGTTGGGCCTCCCCGGAACCTCGCGGCACTCCCCAGGCCGCAAAATAGAATTTCTTGTCCGTATACCTGATGCCGGGCGCCTTGTTGGCAGTGTCGGCCGCCGTCGCCCAAGCCGCGCTCGCGGCGAGGAATAGTGCGATTGTCTTTATTGTCTTCATAACAACAACATAATTGCTTGCGGATCCCGGCTTAACTGGCCGGCATCTCATCTCTCCTCCCCGGGGAAGGGGGTCAGTTGGACACATTTTGTTAGGCGCCCTCTACATCAGCATTTTAAATGGATTGCGGATCGCCAATCATCTGAGCATGGGCTCGCCAGGGTACCTTTCCGACTGCCTCAGACGCTCGACATTGAATATCGAAATCTGCGCAACTGACCCCATTCCATTCTCATTCTAATCCGCGAAGCCCATCGGCCGTTGGAAGTTGAAAAGCTTTCAATAACTCGACGTACAGGAGCCGGGGCCTAGCTGACGAACTCAAAGAAAAAACTGTGGAAGCATCGATACACTTAATTTTGTTCCTATTGCTGGCAAGTTTGTCCGCCAATGCCGGAATTGAACGGAGCGATACCAAGGAATCCTTGCGCGGGTTGAACGGCGTTTATGTCATTGTTCAAATCCCCGATGCCCCGCGGCCTCACTCATTTCTTCTTCTTTCCATCACCTTTCTTCTTGGCGGATCCTTTGGTTTTGGCCTTTTTGGCCTCGCCAGCGGACTTCTTTGACTTCGGCTCGGACGCCGTCGTTTCGGAGTCCTCTTCCTCATCCGCCGCCGCTTCTTCGGCTGCGCCTGCTACGCCGGTATCTTTGATCCCCGCACCTGCTCCGGTTTGGCCGGGGGCAGTTTCAGGCGCGCTTGCACCCGCAGCCGCCGGGGCTTCCGGCGCGGTGAATCCACTGGGTGGCTCGGCCGGCGTTTGCGGTGCTTCGCCGGAAATCATCAGGCGATTCAAATCCACAAAGAGAGCGTTCGCGAAATCGTCCTTGAGTTCGTCCCAATCTCCATCGCCGTCGGCCGCCACCTCCTCGTACAAAGCGCGGCCGAGCCGGAGGGTAGGCCCTGGCGATTCGTCCGCGGACAACATCCAGGCGAAGGTAAGTTCGTCCTCGGTGACGTCGATCAGGCGCAGCTCGCTCCTGGCCGAGACCGGCGAATCCGCGTTACGCATGACCACCGCTTTGCACAGTTCGAGAGCGGTGTCGTCAAGCTGGTTCTCAGCGGCAAGCAACTTCTCGCGCAGGGCGGGCCAGCCGAAGGTGAGCCGCGGTGTTAGCCCCGCGCCGATCTCCTGGGCGAGTTCCGAAGCTTCGGCTCCGTAGGCGCGATTGAAGAGCGAGCGGGAGTGCTCTTCCCGCGCTTTCCAATTCTTGAGCTCTGAGAGGGGAGCGGCGTCGATCCACTGGCCATAACGGGTGTCCATGAGATTGAACGCCGGATCCAGGCGGAACTGCCGGCCGCAATTGGGGCAGACCTGTTGCTGAAAGGTATCATCCAGGATGGCGAGCCGTAAATCGGGGCGCCGGTCGGCGTTGACGCTGTGGACTTCGTCGAATTCGACCGCGGCTTTGCAAGCGGGGCAGGCGAGAGAGGTTTTGCGAAAAATGGACACAGGAGTTTTCGGTTAAGGTTTTTCGGGTTTCTTGAGTTTGGCGAATTCCGCCGCCAACGGATGGCTCGGCTTGAGCTTCTTGCTGAAATAAGCGGCGTACAGCTCGGCGAACCACTCGGCGGAGGAGCGGAACTGGTAGCCGCTGATGCCCTTGGAGCGGGCTTGAAACTTGTAGCTGACCCAGTCGTTGGCGTAAGCCTCCTGATACACGCGATCGCCGATGACTAACTGCTTGGATCGGCTGGCCTTGTTCCAGAGAGCATTGCCCTCGCGCACGGATTGGCACCAGGCCACCACCGAATTGCGCGCGTTTTTCCAGTCCTTGTCGTTGGAGGTGCTGGGGACGGTGGTAACGTCAGGCGGTGGCTTGCTATTCTTGTCCTTCAAGGTCGTTTTGACGAAATCAACGTCGTACTTGAAATGGTTGGCGGCGATCGTGGCCACCTCGTCGGACGTGTGCGTCAGCCAGTCCGGCCCGGCGTTCCAAACGGTTCCCGGCTTCATCAAGCCCTTCTTGTCGTCCACGGCATGACCGATTTCATGCAGCGTGGCAAAGTCGAAGTACGGAATTGGATCGTCGTTCACCGCCTCGCAATCCGGATCGACGTCCTCGCCCTCGGGCATGATTGACCCGGGCTGATTGAATTTTTGCTGGCTGCCGTTCGGATCGTTGGCTCGGCCGCAGTACATCCAGACGATCTTCTTCTTGCCGCCGGAGTACGCTGCGCCGCCGGCGTCTTCGTCGAAGCGGATGAGTTTATTGACTTTGCCTTTGACATTGCGGACTGGAACTTTCCTGAGAATCTCGTACATCGCCTTGAGTGATTTGTCCGGCAAGTCGGGACTGATCACTTTTGTCGGGTCGAGGTCTTCAAGCTTGTCGGGATTCTTTTCCTTGAACTGCTCGACGCTGAAACCGAAGCGGGCGGTCATCGCGGCCATCACGAATTTCTGCGGCTTATCCTCCGGCATCTGCGACATCAAGGCGTCGAGCACCTTGCCGCCGCCCGGCAGTTTGACGAGGTTTTTGAGCTTCGCCTCGTCGGGATTGGGGTCAGTGGTCAGGTTGTCATAGGCGGCCTTGGCCTCTTTCCAAGCCTTGGCCTCGGTAACCCAGGCGGCGAGCGTGGCGGTGGCCTTGTCGAGCTTGCCGGCATTGGCCTGTTTGGTGGCGCGATCCCCGGTGACCTTCAGGGACTTGGCGGACTGCTGGGCGAGCGCCGGTGGTTCGAGCGGCTTTTTGGTAAGTTTTTCGATTTCCTTTTCGGCTTCTTCGCGCGCCTTCGTATACTTTGCATAATCGGCCTTCGCCTTTTCCATGGCGGCCAGTTCGGCGAGCAGCGCTTTCAAGCCAATCTCTGCTCCTGCGTAATCCCCGGTCCCAACCAGATCGTTGACGGCCTTCAGGCGGTCGCGAACCGTCTTTTGCAGCGTGTCAATGAAAGGCGGAACGCCGTTGTCCGAGGCCGCGTCGGTGCGCGGTTTCAGATTGGCAATTTTCTTCTTGAGTTCGCCTTGGTCCTCGATCGTCTTGGCGCCGTTGGCCCCGCCCTTGGCTTCAAGCAATTTGGCTGCGGCATCCTTGAGCCCGGGTACCCCAGCCTTGGCGGCGAGCCAATCCTCGCGTTTGGCCGCCTCCTCGACCGTCGCGTTCGCCTGGTTGAACGGCTTAACCTTGGCGACGATTAATGGCTCAGTCAGTCCAGCTTCGGCGAGGGTTTTGGCAGCGGCGAGATCGGCGACCGCGGCCAATTCCTTCTCGTACTCGTCTTTCTGCGCGTCGTAGGTTTCCTTGGCGCTCACCAACGCGTTGATCGCCAGTTGCAGCGGAGCGATGGCTTTTTCTGCCGTGACGAATCGGCCGGCGTTTTTGGCGTCATTGAACGGGAGATACTTGGCCTGGAAGGCCTTCACCTCGGCGGGGATGAGCTTTTTCGGCGGCGCAGCTGCGATCTTCCGGGCCTTAGGCAGGTTGGTAATCTTCTTGAACTTCGCCATGAAGTCTTCGCGCTCCTGTTTGAACTTCTGCGCCAGGTCCACCAACGCCTTGGCCGACTTCTCCACCGCTGGGATGGACTTCTTCGCGTCGCTCCATTTCTTCTTTTCAGCGAACTCTCTGGCGGTTTTGAGGGCGGCGCGGTAGCGAGTGGCGAGCACATCGAGCCGGTCGGCGTATAGGCGCACGGCAGCATCCGCATCATCGCAAAGTTGCTCGATCGGCGCGAACGCCTCGTAATACAACTTGCCCGCCTCGACGATTTTAGCGACCGCCTCGCAGGCGGCTTTGAGAGCCGCCAGCTTGGCTTCGGCCTCCGCCCAGTTCTTGGACTTCGCCTCTTTGTCCACCGCGGATTTGGCTTCGTTGAACTTTTTGCCTTCCGGCTTGGACACGCCAGCGTTGTAGTATGCCAACTGGGCCACGTTGAAATCGTCCGCGAATTTCGCCCGCTCCTCGCGATAAGAGGTATGTTCAGCATCGGCCGTGGTCATGGCCACCGCCGCCTTCTTCACCGCGGGCAGGAGGGTAATGGCCTGGGACCACTTGGCGGCCTGCACTTTCGCCTGGAGCGCCTCGTAGGCCTTCTCGAAATTCTCGACCAGCTTTTCGGTCAGCACTTCCGGACGCTTACCGGCAACTTCGCCCGCCGCGATGACTTCCGCCTGGATTTTGGCGAATTCGCTATAGTAGGCGGCGCCATCGTTGAGAACCGCTTTGACGGCGGCGACCTCGCGCTTGAGGTCCACCAGCTTAGCCTTGGCCGTTACCCAGTCTCGGTCCGCTTTGGCCTGATCCACTTCGTTGTCCGCCTTCTCGAAGGCGGCGAGGGTGGCTGGAGGCAAACCGGCGACACGCGCCGCTTCCATGGTGTCCAAGTCGCCAGCCATGGGCGTGAATTCACTGAAAAACGCGTAACACTCCTTCATGGCGCGCTGGACCTCATCGGCGGCGGCTTTCACTGCCGGAAGAACTTTAATCGCATCGTCCCAATCCTGGTCCAGTTCGGCGTGCAAATCCGCCGTCGCCTGCTCCCATTGCTGCACCACGGTGTCGGGCAGGAAATTCCGATTCTTGTTAAACTCGTCGGTGGCGGTATCAAAGTCCGGCTGGATCTTCTTGAATTCGTCGTAGTACGCCGCGCCCTCCTTGGCGATCTTTTCGATTTCGACGATTTCCGTTTCGAGCGCGGCGATCTTCTGAACGACCTTCACCCAATTCCTGGCTTCGATGGCTTTGTCCACGGCCTGGTCAGCCTTCTGGAAATCGTCGGCCCAATCGGAGGGAACGCCTGCTCCAGCCACCAACTTCTGTGCCTCCTTGAAGCGCGCGTCAATATCGGCCCAAGCTTTCAAATAGGCGGCATAGGCGTCTCCGACGTCCTTGACGGCCTGCGAGGCCGGCTGCAACGCCGACAGCGACCCCAGGGCTCGAGGCCAGTCGTAGGCATCCATCGCGTCGTACATCTCGTTTCTGGCGTCGTCGAAGGTCTGCAGTGTCGCGTCGGTTAGAGCGTCCTTTTGATTATTGACGACATTCAAGGCCGCGTTAAAGAGCACCTTGATCTTCTCGAATTCCTTATAATAGGCGTCCCCATCCAGCATTTTCTGGCTCACCGCCGCGGCGGCGTCCTGGACTTTTTTCAACTCCGCGGTGGCCAGTTTCCACTTCCTGTCGGTCACGAGGGCTTCGAGCGCTTGAACCGCTTTATTAAATGCCTCCGTCTCCGCTTGCGGCGCCCCGGGAGTACCATTGGCGGCGTTTCGCGCGGCGGTTACCTGCGGATCAATCGTGAGGTAAGCTTTGTTGTAATTCTCTTCCTCAAGACGTTTTGCCGCCGCTTCCTCCGCCTGGTCAAAGGCCGCCTTCACTTCCGGGAGCAGCTTGCGAGCGGCATCGATGTCTTTTTGCTCGCGTGCTTCGGGAGTGGACAACGCGTCGAGGACTTTTTGCCGAGCCGCCGCCAGGCCGGCGTCCTGGATTTCCTGGGGATTGGCATCCTTGGGCGCGTTTTTCATCAGGGCCTCATTGCGAACTCCGTTGGCCAGTTCTTCGAGCTTCGCCCGCTTGTCCGCGATGGCCTTGGTCGCCGCCGATTCCTGTTTGAGTTTGGCCAGGTCCGGCAGCAACGCAGAAAATTCCTGCTCCCGCTCGGTCAGGTACATCACCGTGGCGCCCTTCGAGGGATCGGATGCGGCTTTGGCTTCCTGGTGGCGCTTGGACAGCGCCTCCCACGTCTTGAGGTGCGGCTCGCGCAGCGACGGCTCGCCGATGGCTTTGACCGCCAGATCGGCCTCGGCCAATTCCGCGTCCACGCTTTTTGCGAGCTGTGTCACCCGCGCGCGTACGACCAGCACGGCTGCGGAATCGAGCGCGGCTTTGTCCGCCGCGGCCTTCAACGAAGTAATCTCCTTCGCCAGCTCGGTGAGGGCGGTCTCCTGTTCGGCGGGCCCCAGTTTGTCCACGGCGGCCAGGCCTTCCTCGAGCTTTTTCAGACCTTCGACGGAAGGCTGGGCCAGAGTCGTCTCTTCGATTTTGGCCACGACTTTGCGAAGCTCCTGCAGTTCCGCCACGCACCGGTTCCGAAGTTTGTCCACCCGCTCCTTCAGCTTCGCCAACTCCATGGCCTGGGCCTTGTTCGCCGCTTCCTCGCCTGCGGCTTTCTTCTGCTCGAAGGCGGTGACCATTTTCTCCAACTCGCCCAACCGCTTGCCCGCATCGTCCACCTTGCGAGCCTGGATGGCCTGGGCCACGGCCTCCAAGCCGGAGGTGAGCTCGCCGCCAATGGGGCTTCCCAACAATTTCAATCGCGCAATGCTCGATTCCAAAGCGGACTTGCGCTTGCCCAACTCCTCGAGCGCGGCCACAACCTGTGGCGGAATGTCCGGTTGCTTGAGCCGTTCTTCGGCCTGGTCGAGCAACTGGAGCGCATCGGTAAATTTTTTGCCCCCAGCGGCAGTGCTCGCCTGGTTGATCAAGGCTTCAATTTCCGCCGCGTCAGTCCGGCCTTTGATCTCGCCCGAGCGCTCTGCCAGCTGGGCGCTGCGCTGTCGGTAAAGTTCCGCCTGCTTTTTGCTGGCCAGGAAGTCCGGCGGAATGGCGACGCCCAAATGGGCGCCGATGAAATCCAATTGTGCGAGCGTGTAGGGCATAAGGCAGTTTCAGGTTGCAATGAATCAGCCGCCGAAATCAGACACCAGTTTCGTCAACATGCTTTCCATGGGACTGCGGATGGCAAAGGCGCCAAAGGGATTATTGTCCATAACGTCGGCCAGCGGGTGCTTGCGCAGCGCGCCGAGCACAGTATTCGCGAACTTGGCGACCTCCTGGTTGCGCCGGACCTGTCGTTCTTCATCGGCTTCGCTGCCGGCCGCCTGGATTTTCGCAATGATCGCGTCATCCAACACCGCCAGGATGCCGTTGATTTCATTGATTTTGGCCTCGACGGCCTGCTTCAACTCAGGGTCGCATTCGTTGAGAATGGCGGTCTTAAGCTTGAAGATGCCGTTGGCTCCGGCCGTTTTTGCGTCCTTCCACTGTTTGATGGCATTCATATAAGTGGAAAGTTTTGGTGCGGATGAAGGACCCTTCGCGGTCTCGGGTGTCGCCGTGACCGGCGGCTTGGGAGTGATGGGCACCGCGACCTTTTTGACATATTGATCGAGTAGCGCCGTGGCCTCCGGATACCGGCCCTGCTTGACGAGATCGTCCGCTTTGCCCAGGACCTGCGTTTTCAACTGTTCATAGGGGCCATCCACGGGTTGCTTGCGCAATCCGTCCAGGCGCTGGCGCAACTCCGTTTCCAGTTTGTTTTTCCCGGGATCCGTCCCTTCCTCCTTCTCCTCCACCTCCGGTTCGGTATCCCCGTCGACAACGACTTTGCCTTCGGAATCGCGCACGCGCACGCGGTGTTTGACGCCGGTGAATTCCTTGAGCGCCTCGGTCAACTTGCGCCCGAGTCCGCCCGGCACCGGGTCCACCACGAACGTGTAGGCCTCGGCCTCCCACAAGCAGGTGCCGACGGTGAACTTGGTGCCTTTGGTCTGTTCCGTGAGAAATTCCTTGTGCTTGGGGCCGATGGTTTCCGAAGAACTCTTGGCGAATAGAACACCATAAAAAGGTTTGGCCACGCAGGACACAAACGGCAGCGATTGTTCGCCCTGAGCCGTCTTGATTTTCGTGAGCGAATTCAGCAGCCGCACCTTGAAGTCCTTGCTCTCCTCCTCGGCATCCCCCTGGGCATCCTCGACCTTCGTTTTGGCACCATCCTCCTCTTTCGCGCTTGGGGCGTTCACGAAGGGAGCCAGCGCTTGTTTTTGCTTGTTCGCTTCTTTAAGGATTTCCGCCAAGTACTCGGCCAGTTCTTCGACTCCCGCGCAGGGTTTCTTGAGTTTGGTCGCCTGTTCGATGATCGTGTCCAGGCATTCCAGCGTGGCAGTCGGCATTTTCTTGGAATCAAGTTTACCGTAGGTGGCCAGTGCTTTTTGCAGCGCCGGGTCTTTCACCTTATCCTTGTTCTTTACGGCCAGAACCTTCCACGGCAGTTCAGTCAGGTGTTTTTCACTCATAATCATTCACGGCTCAAATTTCGCCCACAGATTCGGTGATACCCAAGTGAGTCGTCCAAAACTTGTCTTGTCAAGCCTTGTTGCGATTGTGTCGGCGGGAGTTCAAAATGAGACTTGTTGTGGGATCAAAATGAGAGTGGGGGTTTTAGAGGGAGAACCGGCCGAGGATATCAGGCCAACGGTACTGAGGAGCCTGGCGCACAATCCAGAACTGACTTTGGGGGTAATGAATGATGGTCACGGTGTGCCTGGCAGTCGCGCCGATGGGCCAGCTGCGACCGAGGAAATCGATCTAGTGGTCCGCGTTGACGCGCCGACCCAAGGAGAGGGCCAGATGGAGATCCAGCAACGTGGTATCCGGACAGGCCCGCAGCACGTTACGCTGCTCCGACTGCGCCTTAGCGAAAGCCTAATCCCGTGACAAGCCGGTGGTACGGCAGATTGTCCGATTCTGCCGTTCCAGTTCGTGTGTCAGCATCTCTTGAGCTGGGGCGGCAAGCACCTCTCAAAATCCGATCCTCGTCACTCGTCACTCGCCGCACTGTCACGGTTTGCCCTGTTTTGTCACGGGTTTTGGTACGGGTCGCCTTTATAAATTCCTCGGTAAAATGCGGCTTGTCACGGGTGTCACGGGTCTAACCCCCCTACACCCCCCTCGGCCATGCCGAGTGACGAGTGACCAGTGGCGAGTGGCGAGCGACGACAGGTCAGCCGAAAACCAGCCAGCGCCCTCTAATGGCCACTCGTTACCCCGGCACGCCTCGTCGTCTCGCACGTTCGCCCGTCGAGGTCGTCGTCTACGAAATCCTGCTGGAATCAGGCGAGAACGCCTTGGCTACGAGTGGCGCAACGCGCCATCTCCACCCGGATGATACTCCCATTTAAGCCCTTTTGGCTTTTTTGTTAGCATTGGGCGAAATCGGGCGGGGAGTGTTACGAGCACCCCCCGCGTACTAAACAATAACCGGTGTCCAAAGGACACCATTACTGCGTCCACGTATGAAGTAT
>DASRFK010000183.1:0-11657 GCA_035651635.1 Verrucomicrobiia bacterium
GGCTGGAGCTGTTTGCTGGCCACCAACGTCAGTGGGTACAGCCTCGAACCGGCGCCGCCGGCAAGGATGATGCCTTTCATTCAGGCGCGCAAGATAAGTCAGGAGCGCTAAAATGCATTAAAATTGTGCCGCTCTTTGGGCGATTTCAGCATCCGTTTGACGCCCTGATTCAATTCGCAGATTTCGGTGGCTGCCCGCGGCGTCATACGCGGCCTGGAGGGAATCAGTGGGAAATCTTGCCCCTGCGTTATGCAGCAGGAGAGGTCGTGGCGCGCCCAGGATGGCGGCACCTTCGAATCCGCCCATGGCCAGAATCCCGGGACAGAACAGGTCGGGCGCAAGCAGTGTCGACTCATCCGACAGATCGAGGCCGTCGCAATCGGCGACGACGGCATCGGCGCCCGGCGCGGCGAGCAGAGCGTACAGCCCGGCGCGCCCGCTGCCGACGAGGGTGACATGGAAGGGCAGCGGCTTGCGTCTCTCGATCGAGCGGGCGACCGAACAGACGCTCAGCAGATCGCACACGTGTTGCTGCAGCTCGGTTCGATTGTAGGTAGCGTAGAAATCTTTGAACACGTCGGGCGTTTGCCCGGAGCTGTAAGATTCGATGCTCAGCACGGCGACGCCATGGCGCAGGAACGCCAGGACGGAAGCTAAGGGTGCTGTCGGCGTGCTTTGTGATGGGGCAGCCGTATTCGCGGAAGCGAGCACGATCAGCCGCGGATTGGGTTGTTGAAGAATATCGAGCGGCGCCCAATAAGTGCAGCGCACGGCGCTTTCCTGACCGGGACGTGTGACGCTAACCGGCATGGCGTTGAATTGATTGCAGGTGATCATCTTTTCGACGCGGGCCTGCGCCCCGAGATTGGGCCAGTCGACCTGCAACGTATGCCGCCAGGACGGCAGCATTACCGTTTGATATTTTCTTAAACCGGCCACGTCCTGCGGAACCAGCGATTTCCATTCCCGCCGGTGCATCTCGCGTAGCGATTGCAGGAATTGGGGCATGGTCATCGCTCCCTGCGGCAGCTCATTTTTGGCGAACACCCGAAGCTCGGCGTCGGGCTCCTTTTGAAACGGTTTTTCTTTCAGCGCCGACGGATCTTTGGCGCCCAGCAGCCATTTGCCAAACCAGCCATACACCGCCTCGCGGCTGGTTTGGTTATAATTATGGTCGAAATTAAAACGCACGTAACTGAACCGCTCGGGATGGCGCAGGAGTTGGTAGATGTGCGCAATCGAAGGGCCTTCAACCGTTGGTGTGTCTTTAGTCCAATCGCCGGTAGCGGCGACCAGGATCTGCGGGCGCGGAGCGGCAGCGGCCGCGATTTCCATATTAGAAAACTCGACGCGCAGGCCGGGCGCATTCTCGCACAGGCACCCGCCTTGCATGGTGTGAGAGACCATTACCACCGGGGCCTGCGCCGCCAACCGATTCTCAATCGCGCCCAGCATGAAAGTTTGCGTGCCGCCCCCGGATTCGCCCGTCACCGCAAGGCGTTTCGGATCGGCGTCGGGCAATGATTCCAGGAAGTCCAAAGCCCGAATACTGTTCCAGGTCTGCAGTCCCATCAGGCTGATGTTCCAGAGCAAGTCGGTTTTATTGGTGGCAATCTGGTGATGAATATCGGAATAGGATTGCGTGGGCGAAACATCGGCGAAATGGGTGTCGTTGTAACCGATCATGTCGTAGGAGAACGCGATCATCCCCTGGCGGGCGAAGTTGATGCAGCGCCCGGCAATGCTCCCGTCCTTGTTATCGGCCATGCGGCCGTTGGCCCAATGACCGTGCGGATTGAGAATGGCTGGAAAAGGTCCGTTACCCCGGCCGAGCGGGCGATATAGGTTGCCGCCCAGATAAAGGCCTGGCCAGGTCTCAAAATAGACCTTCTCGATGCTATACCCGTCACGTTCGATTTTTCCGAAAATCTGCGCTTTAATGCGTGTTTTCTCCGGCATCGGCCACAAACCGCAACTAACCAGCACCTGCTGGCGAATTTCCTTGGCCCGGTCTTCCCATTGTTTGGCAGAGGAAATCGTTGGGAAAGTGCGTGGCGTGTTCAGATCGACAACGCGATTGGTCTCTGGGCCCGGTGAGGCGGTCTGGGCCACGGCCTGAAAGCTGGAGTGACTCACGATCAGGAGTAAGGGGAGACAAAAAGCGAGCTGAACCGGGGTTTTCATGACGAAATCGAGATTGAGTCAACCAAGCCCGGAATGAAAGAGGAAAGTCTTCTATCGCCGGAATCCGGCGGAAGGAAGCCTATCCCGACAAGTACCAACCCCGTTACGGCCGCCTGCGCTCCGTCATCCGCTTCCTCGATACTGCTTATGCTTCGGTCCGGGAAGTTGAATACCAGGTGGGATTAGCCGTTGCCATTAGCAGTGGAGACCTCGAAGGTTCTCAATGGCTTGCTGCGGGCCCTACGGAAAGGGTAAACCGCCCTCCAGCCTGCACCGAGGTCGACCCGATGCCGGATTATGAAGACGTGCTGACCGACTGAACCGAAGCGTCCCTTTGGGTTGCCGCCACTGGCTCCCTTGCCACCCGCGGGCCAGTTGGCTCGCTTAGGCTTGTTCGCGACGATAATGACAAGCCGCATAATGCTCGACCTCCGCCCTTTTAGTTGGCGATAAGTGTTCAAGCACCGTCTTTCCGTCCAGAACCACGCTACGGCACACCCACAATGCAGCAGGCGGAATATCACGAAAGCCGTCCGGGATGAGAAAGCAGTGATTATCGTTTCCGCAACCCATTATCCTGGACGCAGCGAATTTCAACGGCGTCCACCCCCATCTTCCGGGCTTGGTAAGATTTCTGCAGGTGAAAACTTGGTTAGGCACCTGGGAGAGATTCCCTGCAGACCAGTGCAGCGGCGTGTCTCCGTGCTCATCTTGCAGTTCCATATTTGTCCGAATGAGGAGTTTGGCCGGAATCTGCCTGAGCGAATCGCTTCTGGCGGCGTAATGAAAGGAGGTTAAACCCTGTGAGTCGAGAATTTCCAAATGTTTTTGCGTCAAAACTCTGCTTGGAAGTTGATTGAGCGAGCCACTTTGGGCGGCGGCATGGAAGACGGTCTTTCCTGCGTCATCCTTCTCCGATAGAAGGCGAACCGTCAACAGGCGTTGAGGAATCATGGCCAGCTGTCCCGCAAATGCGGCCCAATGCAAAATTGTCTGGCCCTTTTCGTAATGCATTTTTAGCGCATCAGGTTTAAGCCGAGATTTAAGCCAGCCCGGATTTCCGGAGACCATGCTCCATTTCGTAGCGCCAAATGCTTTGTCCGAAAGGCATTCGACCAATGCTTTGCCTTCCACTTCGACATCCAGGCAACGGCTCAACGCGATGGGCGGAACGTAATCATAACTGCTGTTCAAAGTGACGATTTCCAAAGGAGTTCCTCGTTGAGATCTCAGGGTTAAGGTTTCTTTGGTAAGCAGGTGTTCCGGGATCTGCGCCAGGTTCCCACCGAAAGCAGCATAGTGGAAGGCGGACATACCCCGATTATCAGGCACTAGGAGATTCTCAAAAATCAGGAATTGGTTAGGGACTTTTGCCAACTCGCCCACCATAGCGGCGATATGGAGCGGAGTTCTACCTTCAGGATTGCCGTGGTTGAGATTCTCCAAGGTCATTTGCTTTGATGGCAGATCCGACCAAGACCCGTGAATCGCGATCCGATCGAGAGCGCACAAACCCTTCGCATCCCGAAAACGTAGGGTTTCAGTGGTTACCCATCCTTGGGGGAGATCTTTCCACTGACCCTTCTTAGCCGCTTCGTTGACCTGCTCGGCAATTGATTTTGGCTTTTCCTCAGATTTTGGCTTTTCCGTTTGGTTCATAAAGGTGCGAGGTTTATGGGAGGAAAGATTCGTGCAGCTCGCACCAATCTCTTTGTGAGCACCGTCACTATCCCTTGAAGGATGTCGAAATAGTGTGACGGTGAATTCCAAGGGCCTCCGCCGCCCGCGATTTGTTGCCTTCCAGCAACTGAACCACATGGCGAATGTAAATCGATTGAACCTCTTGCAGAGAGAGGACGTCCTCGGGCCTCTGCGGCAATAAGATGGCAGGCGCCTGACGAGTTCTCTCGATCAACTGCATCACCTGGCCCGCTAAAACAGTCGCACTGAAAGGTTTGCTCAGGAACGCGTCGGCCTTGTTCACGACCGCATCTGTCCGAACTTCCAAAGGCATTCCGCTAATCACGACGACTGGCATCGAAGGGTAAAGCTCCCTGGCTACCGTGAGGACTTCAACTCCGCTCCTGTCCAGCCCCCAGTCCAACACAGTCAGACTGATTTTTTGCGTCTGCATTGCAGTGAGAGCTTCCTCCACCGAGCTTGCGCCGACGCATGTCGTCCCCGCCCGACTCAATGCCCCAATAATTAGGGACTGCATATCCGGATCGTCATCAACCACCAGCACCAGCGGCTTTTGCTCAAGGGCTTCACCGTTTACCCGGAACTCTTCACGCGGCATCACGTTGCTCATGCGAGCGCCATTTCGCATGGGGCGTGCCGACGACGATGCCGTCGACAACTCAAGTCGGACGTGTCGAAAGTTTCGCCAGAGCAGCTGTGACGGTGTATAAAATTAGGACTCACAGTGTCCTAAGGGTGTCGCAAAGATGGACGTGGTTGTTAGCGCTCGCGGCCTTTTTCGCCACGGTGTAAGCCCGGTAATCACTTCTACGGAAAGATGCCTCCATTGGTCAGACCGAAGCGCTTCTCAGAATAAAGAGGGATTGGATATAGATTGCTTATCGGGGTTTCTGGCACTGCGTCCGAATTGACCGCTGGCCTCGAAGATGCTAATTCACACGTCAATCTTACGAAGGACACCTAATCAACAGATGCGTAATCAACCAGGGACGCGATCTCGTCAGAAGCAACCAACTCTATGGCTGGTCGAAAGGCTGGATTGGCTGGAACTTCTGAGCGCGTTTCTTCACCACGAGTCAAACTCGTCACTGACGTCGTTTTCGCCCACAGGAGTACTGGAAGCGTTGGAATGCCGGCAGGAACTTCCGGATATTTTAGTAACTGCGTTTTATTTTAACGGGGGCACTGTCAGTGGGCTGCGAATCGTCCATGAGCTTCGCACAATCGCTCCTGCGATTCCGGCCATTGTCATCAGCGGTTTCCCATCGGCGCATGTCCAAGGAGCAGCAGCCGATTGGCAGGTACGTCTCGATTACACGCTGCAAAAGGGTGTTGGGTCCAACATCCTCGAGGAATTGCGCCGCGCTATTCAGGATTTGGGGCTAATCGAAAGAAGCGAAGTCGTTCAACCTTGCTGGCGACGTGATCCCATGGAAGCGCTTGCATTGACAGAAAGGAGGCGATCCCGAAAACCCGCGGCAAAGCGTCGGATAAAACCCAACCGCAAGCCATTGGTTTATCTGGTGGGCCATTCGAATTGCTGGCGAATGCTGAGGACATACGCCGAGGAGATGGCGGCGATGCGGTTTAAGCGCAGTTGCGATTATGACTCATTTTCCGACGAAACATGCGCATGGGCGAATCTAAGCCAACCAGGGATCAAGCCCGACCTGTTGATCACCGACTACTATCTCAACGGGGGATTCATCAATGGGCTGAAATTGATCAGCCACGCCCAAACAATGATACCCGGAATCTGCACGATTCTGGTTGGTTGCGGTTATTCCAGACTACACCTTCAAGGCGCCATAGAGGGTACAGGCATTTCGCCCGACTGGTTCTTTCATGACTAATTGCCGGCAAAAGACTTTAGTGAACGCAGCTTACATCCAAAAGGCACACGCACTGAGAGTTCAGTACGCTCTCTTGGCTTAAAATTAAGGGCCCTTTTCAATGAATCATATTGTTCTGCTTGGTGACTCCATTTTCGACAACGCCGCTTATGTTCCAGGCGGACCGCCGCTCATCGCCCAACTGCGATCCATGCTGCCCGAGGGCTGGCAGGCGACGCTGGTTGCCATGGATGGGAGCGTCACCAGCGGCGTTATCACTCAGATTGACCGCCTCCCTGTCTGTGCCACGCACCTAATTGTCAGCGCGGGTGGAAATGATGGTCTGTCCAGGGCGGGGATCTTGCAGATGCCGGTTGCTTCTGTCGGTGCGGCCATCGAACAATTGGCGGCTCTCAGGGCAGAATTCCAGCGAAATTATCAGAAGATGCTCCAAGCCCTGCAATCGAAGGGTAAGCCCTTTGCCATCTGCACCGTTTATGATCCGTGTTTTCCGGACTCGTGGACCCAGCTTGTGACCAAGACAGCCCTGAACATCTTCAACGACTGTATTCTTCGGGAGGGTATTACGCGAGGATTGCCGGTCCTGGACCTCCGCCTGATCTGCTCGGAAGGCACCGATTATGCAAATCCGATCGAACCAGGGGTTCCGGGTGGACAGAAGATCGCTGCCGCTATTCTCGAGTTGGTCCGTTCCCACGACTTCAGCTCGGGCAGGACGGTTGTGTATTGCTAAGGATCAAAGCGAATGCAAAAGGAAAAACCAGCCGGCGATCGGGGTCTTGCAGACGACTCTGCTGCCAGGATCGAAAAACTACTTGAGCGGTGGCTGGTCCAGGAGGCCTTCAAGCTTAGCGATATAGAAAAAACCCAATGCCGGAGCATCTGAGTGTCCAAGCGCGCAAGAATCACTGAACGCATATGCAACCAAACGAGTCCCCTCTGACATGTGAACAAGGCACGCTGCTGCTTTCTGAGCTTGGTCGGAAGCGACGGAGTATCGAGGAGGCGCTCCAGAAACTGGGAGCGCTTGCGGCGCGGGAATCAAAATCCCCCGGTAGTCTGACCAACATGGAAGAGGCAAACGCACTGGTTACCACGATTGAAGCCGCTGTTGGACATTTTGGCGCAACGTTGAACGAGCTTCTTCACGTGGACGGGCCGCAGTATCACCTTCCTATGTACCGTCGCACGCGGTTTTTGGCCGCCGTTAACAAATGGGATGAAGACGACCAAACCAAGGCAATGATCGCCGCATTGCAGAAGCAGGATCTTCGCCTCACAATCGAGCAAAGGAAGGAGATGGCGAACGGAGCTCATGAGGTTTACATAGCCACCCGCAATCATTGCTCCATACTTTCTGGAGCACTGGAACTCGCAATCCATAAATGTGATCGAGCTATTTTGGAAACTTCTTACGGCTACTTCTGCTCTGCCGTAATGAATATCAAAAGGCTTCCCGTTGCCCTTGGGTTCATGCTGGCCAAAATGAGCCACGTTGAAAATCCGTGGCAGCATTTGGGTATGGTCGAAGACGAATATCGGGCGTTCAACAACGCCAAACGTCTCCTCTTAGTGGAGAAAGGTTCTCCCGGGCAATTCGTCTTCAAAACCATTCTAACTGAGCAGGGCAAGCATGATGTCGTCACAGTAAGCTCTGCAACGGAGGCTCTTAAACGCTTAAAAAACTCGACAGGATTTGATGCCGTTATCACCAGCATTCATTTATCGGGAATGAACGGCGCAGAGTTGACAAAGCATATCAAACTGCTTTACCGGGGATTGCCTGTAATTTTAACCGGCTGGAGTCTAATTACCGCGGAGCATGGGCGCGTGAAGGATTACGCAACAGCCGGAGCAATGGATCACGTTCCCGCGGATTTGGTTTTGCTTCAACCGATACTTCCAAAGGAGCTACTGGACAGTGTTATTAAACTGACGAGCAATCACGGCCCAGTGGCTGCAAGCCAAGGCGATAAATGAAACTCACGAAGGAACAAAATCAGGAGGTCAGTAAACTTCTGGTTCAGCTTTTGGAACTGAACCGAGGGTGGGCGGCGGATTTCCAATCGGCTTTCCAAAAAGAATCCGCCCAGCTCGGAGACGGAGGAGAGTTTGAAGTCCGGAAGGAAGAAATGCGGGCTACCACGCACGACCTTTACCATAAAGTGTTAAGAGCCTGCGGCATCGAGGGGCAGCTGCCACCGTCTAGCCCGTTAGAGACTCATTTGAATAACCAACGGTCTCTTTTGTGTGCCGCCTGTGTGCTTGCGAGAAGGAAACGCATTGCGCGTTTAACTACTGAGCAGGCGAGACGGGTTCAGAAGGCTGTCGCTACCGCGCCTAACAACATCAATTTCATCGTGGCCAATTGCGCGAACTACCTCCACCAGGAATATGGCCTCGAAGAACCCTGGAAGCTTTTCGGGTTCGACGGGAAGGTGGGATTCGAGGAAATGCTAACGGTTTCCCAAGAATCTTCCGACTGAAACAAGAATTAGGGCGGAAGGGCTTGTGAATATTATCGAGTTAAAACCAACACGAACTGAGCATTTCTGCCAATACGGGCACATTGACTTCCTCGATTTCTGCATCGACGGAGTCCCGCTCAGACGGAAGTTGTCGTACAGCAAATACGATGAAATGGTCGCTAAAGAGCCCTCCACGAACCTCGAGAGAATGACAAAAGAGTCACACGAACTCTATGGGCACCTTCCTGTAAAGAAGGGTGAACCAACGCCTCGCTGCAGCGAGATCACGCTCCAAGCAAGGCTCAAGTATGAGCCAAGCCGGTTTTGCAAAGGTTCAAACGAAAACCAGTGGGATGCCATGCAGGAACTGTTGCTGCGAGCTAACCCACCAATAACTCAACGGAGGTGTCGTTTATATGGTTGCTACAATTGCCCATGCCTGGCGCTGACCGCCGTTTTTGAAATCGTGGACGATTGCTTTGTCTGGCACAGCTTCCTTGATGAGTATCGATGGCAATCAACTGCAGTCGAATTGGGAGGCGGCCCCTTCTTCTTCGCACGGGAGAATTATATCAGCGCATTGGAAGGGGTTATGGATCACTCCTGGTGAAAATTCCCGTGCCCCTCGGCACCGGGGCATAACCACCTGCATCCTTTCTTCTTCTTCTCTGCTCACAAGGAACCAAACCAAACAATTAAATACCATGGCAGAACGCAATGAACCTACCCAGTGGTCACTATCGGAGCTCTTACGGGTCAAAGGCCTGCCTGAGGAGGAATTCAACCGAATGGGGCGCTCTTGGCGCGAGCTCAAAGCGGAGGAGCTTCGCCTGGACCACGAATTGTCAGGGAATTGGCAACCTGAGCCCCTTTGGGACCGCCTTGAGAAATGGGCGGCGGCTTACGATGGAGTTGAGAGCGGCACGGTTGCCCCTCTCCCGCTGGACCTGTTGGGGACTGTTGATGTTTCCCTGACTCGTTCGTATCTAAAATGTGATGCCGAGGGCATCCGGCGGTTCTCAAAGATTTTTCGTAAAATCTTCGAATACTTTGGCCCAAACACACTATTGCAGGCGTTGAGGACCGATCCCCGGTTCAAAGATGTCGTCGTATCTGCTCTGGGAATGCATATCGACTCAGAGAAAGAAATCATTTTGGCGAATGTTGCCGCGTGGGTACATTTTGGCGGTCTCCCGAGTTTTCGCCAACTTCCTGCCCTCCTGCAACGGGTCGTCGCGGAGAGCTTGCAGCAGCATGCTTATGTGATTTTCAGCTGCAAACTAGATGAAAACCGCCTGGCGGAAGTAGTAATTACTCCCTGGCGAGGGAAAGGGGAAGGTGTCTTCTTGAGTATTGCAGAGCCTAAAGCCTTGCCTCCGGCAGATTTTAGCCCAGTCCTGCAGTGGTTGCGCCACTACTCTGAAATGCTTTCGGAAATGAACGACCTGTGGCTGAGGCGCACGGACCCAATTCAACTGAAACCAAGTGCTGAAAAGGCGGTGGCGCAGCTTTCAAGCTATGCTGGCGTGATCCGACCTTTGATTGCCGCACTTGGTCCTGAAATGGACGGCTGGTTGGGCTATCACGCTTGGCATGTCTTGGCCCGGGGAGTTCGCGAGGCTATTATGGGATTTTGCTTCGCGGAGCAATATCCGGAAGGTTCGGACGAAATGGAAACGCTCAAAAAAGATGCAGCAGAATTAATTTCGCGTGCGCGACGGGTGAATCAGCTAACAATTGATATTCTCCAGGTTCTTGCTTTGGAGAGTCAGCCGGAAAATTCCTTGTTCTCTGTGGAGGATGTCCTGAAGGCTGCGTTCGAGAAGCTTGCCTCTCTTGAGGTGCCAGGAAATGAGAGCTTCAAACTGGAAATGACCTCAACGCCCAGCGCTGGTAACACCTTGATCGGTGATCGACGTCTCATCGAGAAAGCTTTCTTTGGAATTCTTCACGAGGTTCTTTACTGCAGAGACGAGGTCGTCGCCAGAGTTAACGTAACCGATCAACTCGTGGATGGTTCCCCCGGAGTCAGAATCGATTTTCACAGAGAGAGAAAATGGCATTGGTGCTCCTTAGAGGCCGGGTTTACTGGATATCAAATCGCCCAGCGCGTGGCTCGCGTTCATTCAGGCCAATTCGTCGTATCGGCAGGGATCTCAGAACGCCCTCAAACACCTGGCATAATAACCCTGTGGCTATCACCTTCCAGCACTTAACGCTCTTTCGTGCTTTTCAGCCACATGGGCTCGCTGTCATCGCTTTAACCAAACCCGGCCTCCTCTGATTATTTTTCCAAATTAATTTGCAACTTTTTGCCGTTTGAGTTGTCAAATTACTTCGGTAACAAGTTTTTCCCGAAGTTTTGCGCCCGGGAGGCGTATAACCTTTTGGACCACAGTTTCTTTGGTGCGGGCGGGTGATGCCTGATAACGGAGCGTGAGCACGAGCGAGGGCAATAGCCGATGGATCAAGTGGAGAACTTAAGTCGACCGGTTGCGGGCGGCAATAACGCGTCGGGCAACGGCCATGGGGCGCTTTCAAAATTGGAAGTGCCGGCCGAGGCCGTTCGCTGTTTGCCGGCTGAATTCGTGAAACGGCACCAGGTGCTGCCGCTCAGGGTGCAAAACGGGATCCTGCACATCGCCACCGCTAAACCCGGCGACGAACGCGTCATCGACGACATCCGGCTGCTGACGGGGTTGGAGGTGCGCGAGACGATCATCCCGGCCACGGACATCCTCGAGAAGATGGCCGAGTGCTATCAAATCACGGTTGAGAAGATGATCGAAAACCTCAACCCGGAGGGCGCCGCCACGGTCGAGGGCAAAAATCTTCACGACATCGAGGTGATGGCCAATGAGCCCACGGTCATCAACCTGGTCAACCTGATTATTTCCGAGGCAATCCGCGAGCGGGCCAGCGACATCCATATCGTGCCGTTCGAAGAAAGTATTCAACTGCGATACCGAATTGACGGATTGCTGCAGGAAAAGCCGCCCCCGCCCAAAGCATTGCACGCTGGCCTGGTCTCGCGCATCAAGATCATGGCCGACATGAACATCGCCGAACGGTACATGCCCCAGGACGGCCACATCCAAATCAACCATCGCGGCAAGCGGGTCGACATCCGGGTTGGCACGTTGCCGACGATTTATGGCGAAGGGATGGTCCTGCGGCTGCTGGAGAAAAACACCAAGGTTCTGACTCCGTTCGAGCTTGGGTTGGAAACCGAGCGAGCGGAATTAATGTGGCGGCTGGTGGAAAAGCCGCACGGCCTGTTCCTGACCACGGGTCCGACCGGGAGCGGAAAAACCACAACGCTGTACTCGATTCTGCAGGGGATCTACACCCCCGAAAAAAAGATCCTGACAATTGAGGACCCCGTCGAATACGAGCTGCCAGGCGTCGCCCAAATCCCGGTCCGCCCGAGCCGGAACTTCAGTTTTGCCAA
>DASRFK010000184.1:0-37095 GCA_035651635.1 Verrucomicrobiia bacterium
TCCTGGCCGGCGGATGCCGTTCCGACCTCTCTCGAAACGACGACCGATTGGACCCAACCCTATGCGTGGCAACCGGACGGGGATCCAATAAATTCGTCCGATGGGACCAACAGCGTTGATGTCTTCCTATTTGAAGGGCCACAGTACTTTCGGTTACGACGAGTGCCCTAAGCTACGTCTGCGATGCAAACCAATCTTGTAACCACCACACGATGAATCTCAAAAAACTTCCAGCATTAGTACTAGCAACGGCGATTCAGATCTTACCCATGTGCCGGGTGGCTTGCGTCAACCAGGCGGTGGCTCCGACCGGTTTCGCCATTATAATGCGATGGTGCGCCGGCGCGGTAGCCTTGCTGGGAAGTTACCACGCCGTTTCCGGAGCGTCGGCAGCCATTTCGGGCGTAGCCGCATGGACCAAGATTACCAACGGCGTCGCGGCCGGGCCGGTATGCCCCCCCGCCACCGCCACCGGCACAGTTGGACAGCCGCTGCTTTACAAAGTTATCCTCTCCAATCCCGGCACTCAAAATACGCAGCTTGACTACTACAACTACGATGTCCTGCCGCCCGGCTTGACAATGACCACCAATGTGGGTGGCACTGACGGAATAGGGAACGAATTCATCACCGGGACTCCCACACAAGCGGGGACTTGGACGGTTAATCTCGTGGCAGGAAACCTTAATTGGCCACAAACGGTTACGAAGGCTTTCTCGATGACAATCTCCGGAGGTGGTACGACCCGGCCCGGTATAACTACCCCGCCGGCAAATCAGACCGTCACGGCCGGGGCGAACGTTTCTTTCAGCGTAACTGCCACCGGCACCGCGCCGCTCAGCTACCTCTGGAAGTTCAACAGCACAGCCATCGCCGGTGCCACCACTTCGAGCTTGCAGTTGATGAACGTTCAAACTACGAACTCGGGCACGTATTCCGTAACGATCACCAACTCGGCCGGGTCCACCAACGCCTCGGCTACGTTGACGGTTAATGCCGCCGCTACAGCGCCCACTATTTCGCAGCAACCGCTCAGCCTGACTGTCAGCAATGGGGCTTCTGCGGACTTCTCAGTGACCGCCGGGGGAAGTGCCCCGCTGGGGTATTTGTGGAGAAAAGATGGCAACGGCCTTGCCGGGGCGACTACTTCCGCCTACCACCTTGCCAGTGTGACCACAAATGACGCGGGCGCTTACACGGTGGTGATCACCAACTCGGCCGGGTCGATTACCAGCGATGTGGCGACTTTGACCGTCCTGCTGCCGCCGTCGATCCTGACGCCACCGCAGAACACGACCGTCAGCAGTGGGAATACGGCCACCTTCACGGTGGCGGCCTCCGGTTCTCCGCCTCTCACGTATCAATGGAAATTCAACGGCACCAATATCGCCAGCGCAACCACCACCAGCCTTTCAATCACCAACGCTCAGGTGGCCAACCAGGGCGATTACACAGTCGTGGTTAGCAATGCCGTTGCCGCTATCACCAGCGCGCCCGGTCATCTGACCGTCCAAGCTGCGCAGACAGGCCCGTTCCAGATCGGTAACTGGCAGATCGCCGCCGGGTCAGTCTCCTTCGACATCACAGGCCCAAGCCAAACCAATATCGTGATCTGGAGTTCCACGGACCTTTCACACTGGACCGCGGTGAGCACAAACTCCTCCGGCACAGGCACGGCCCATTTCAGTGCCGGTAAGGTGACCGGCTCAGTCGAATTCTACCGCGCGACCCTAAGCCCATAGCGGCGTGCCTGCCTTGGCCGGCGGGATTGTTCTTAACCAGGCAAATAAAAGGGAAATAGAAATAGGGAACCAAGAATGGAAACGCGGGTGGCCTCAGCACAACAGCCGGTGCTCGACCTTAATCGGGACCTTCGTCGGAAAGTTGCGGGTGTGGGTCTGGCGTTGGCCTTGTATGTATTGCAGCTCAACCGTGCCCTGGCCGAAGATCATGTTGATTATCGGTATGAGAATTATCGCGAGGATGGGGGACGGATCGGGGTCGATACGCATTCCTGGCTCTTTGAGGTGAAAGCCTTGCCTTGGTTGTCAATCCAAGGCGAGGCGGTTTGGGATGCCATCTCGGGCGCAACCCCCACCGGCGCTCCGCCGGCAACCGACATCAAAGTCCCTTTTCCTCCGCCCGGCCCTTATAACTCAACGGTGCCGTTGACCCATATGGAGGATAACCGCTATGCCGGTAACATTGAGGCGATCATGAGTTTTGGGCCGCATCACATCACACCCCAGTTCGCTTACAGTGAAGAAAGCGATTACATCTCCTACGGGGCCGCGCTGAACTATTCGCTGGATCTCAACGGAAAAAACACCACGTTGAACCTGGGGTGGTCGCATGACTTTGACACCATTCTGGCGACACCATTCACCTACATTTCAAAGAAGCAGGACAAAAACACGGACAACCTCCTGGTGGGCGTCAACCAACTCCTCAGCCCCAAGACCGTATTGACCGTCAATTTCACTTTCCGCAACAGCCACGGTTATGAGGATGATCCGTATCGCGGCGTCTTCTTCAGCGATTATCCCCAGGCGGACTTGAATAACCCGGGCCTCTTCGGAGAACATCGGCCGGATTTTCGGCAGAGCTATATTCCATACGCTTCGCTGCTCCAGTACATCGCACCATTGAACGGCGGGTTGGAAGGCTCCTACCGTTTTTACGATGACAGCTTTGGTGTCCGCGCCCATACCATCGCCGTGAGTTGGCACCAGAAGATCGGGAAGATGTTTTTGATCTCGCCCGTGTTCCGCTATTACCGGCAGACGGCGGCCGATTTTTACGCCCCGCAGTTCGCCGGGGATCCGTCGAATCCAGGCGATCCAAATCCCGTTCCCACTTATTATTCCGCCGACTATCGCCTTTCCAGGATGGAGACCTTCACCTACGGGGTTGAGGCCAGCGCGCGAGTCACTGACTGGCTGACGCTCGACCTCGCTTATAAACGTTACGACATGCGTGGTCTCGATGGGGTCACCTCGCAGAGCGCGTATCCAAAAGCCAATATCGTCACGGTCGGAGCCCGTGTATGGTTCTAACCATGCCAGATTCAAATGCGGTCGTTTACGAACGCGTAAAGCGCTCGGCCCAGACCACGCTGACGGGCGATTTTTACAAGCTGTCGTTCCACGCGATGAATACTATTTGTCGCGTGCACTTTCGCAGTACTAACGCCAGGCTGGCGCGGGAAGTTCAGGCCGAGGTGCTGGAGTGGGTCGCCTGGTTCGAGGCGCGCTATTCCCGGTTCATTCCCGACAGCCTCATCGGCCAAATCAACGCCGCCGCGGGCGAGCACTGGGTTGACGTTGATCCGGAAACTGACGCCTTGTTTAATCTGTGTCAGGAGATGATTTTTTTTACCCGGGGAGTGTTTGATCCGACTTCGCTCCCGTTGATCCGACTATGGAATTGGAAAGCCAATCCGCCCGTCGTGCCGGATGCGGCCGCGATTCAGGCGGCCCAAGAGTTGGTGGGCTGGCGCAGAATCCAACGCCGGCGCGGCGCGATTTTTCTTCCCAAGGCCGGCATGTGCCTGGATCTGGGTGGTATCGGCAAGGAATATGCCGTCGATCGCGTCCTCACACTGGTTGTGCAGAGGGGTATCCAAAGCGTTCTGGTGGATTTCGGCGCGGACGTTCGCGTTCAGGGCGAGCCGCCGGAAAAGGGCGCCTGGCATATCGGCCTGGAAGATCCAAAGAACCCGGGCCAGGTCTGGACTGGCGTTGCCGTGACCAATCACGCGGTAGCCACTTCCGGCGATTACCTTCGACACTTTATGCACCAGGGCCGGCGTTACGGCCACATCCTGGATCCCCGCACGGGATATCCCGTCAATAACGGGATTCTCTCAGTAAGCGTGATTGCCCCGCACTGCACGGTGGCCGGGATTCTTTCCACTTCCGTATTCGTTTTGGGTCCACAGCAGGGAATGGACTTAATCAGCCTTTGCCCCGGCGCCGAAGGTTGTATCACCACCGAAACCAATCGATTCCAAACCAAAGGATTTTATGCCTACACCACTTCGTAACCCAGTAGCGCAGACTTTCAGTCTGCTGTTCCGCCGACTTTCAGTTGGCAAGCCGTGGAGAACGGAAGTGCTTTCGAGTTTAGATCCGGCACAATCACAGTCGCCCGGCAGGTCAGAAGACCTGCGGTACAGCAGGCAGGAAAGCTTGCGCTTCGTTCCGGCTGTGTGGCTCGCGCTGTTTGTAGCCTTCAGTGTGGCCGGAAGCGCTTTGGCGGGAAATGTCAAAACGGGCGATGCGTTTCCCGACCTGGCCGGCTTCAAACTTGAAGGCAAACTGCCCGATTCCACGAAAGGAAAAGTCGTGCTGGTGGATTTCTGGGCTTCCTGGTGCGAGCCGTGCAAGCAGTCGTTCCCGGTGATGGAAGAACTGCACAAACGCTACGCCGAGCGCGGCTTGGTAATTGTTGCGGTGAATGTCGACGAAAATCGCGCTGACATGGAGGCTTTTTTGAAGAAAAACGCCGCGTCTTTCACCGTCATGCGCGATGCGGGACAGAAGCTGGTTGAAAAGACCGGTATTGCGACGATGCCCAGCTCGTTCCTGCTCGATCGCGACGGCAAGGTCCGCTTTGCGCACACCGGTTTTCGCGGGGCCGAAACTAAAAAGAAGTACGAAGAGGAAATCGAGTCTTTGCTGAAGTAGCACGCATGAAACCGCCGCAGACCAACAATGAATGTCTGGCGCAGATTCGGGGCGACCGCAGATGAACACATTAATTTTCTCCGCAGGCTCCGGACGATTACGATGAGGACGAAATCTATTCAATACTTGCTATTGGCTTTGGCCCTGGCGGCGTGCGCAGGGTGCCAAAATGTTAAGCCCTGGCAACGGGGAACGCTGGCGGACGTCACCATGCGGGCCGACCGCGACCCACTTGGCATCGCCATCGATGAACATGTGTTTTTCTCTCGGGAAGGAGCTTCCGGGGGCCGGGGCGTGGGCGGCGGGGGGTGCGGTTGCAATTAATGAAGACGCGCTCAAATAAGGCCTACAGGCCCGATGGTACCGATTGCTCAAAGGGGTGTGGTCTCTTAGCCAGAGGTCGTTCTATTGGAGTGATGCTATTGCTGGCCGGCAGCGGCTGGGCCGCTCCTCCCAGCCCGTTCGCGCTCAACGCGACCATGACTTTGAGCAACCAGATCGCGTGGGTCACCTTTGATTTCCGCGTGCCTCCCGAACACGTGCTTTATGCCGATCGACTGAGTTTCTTTGACGGGAATGACCAGGCTCTAAAACCAGCGACGATCGCCGCGCCGGAAATGCACCTCGACGCTGTGAGCGGGCAGAAAAAACTGGTCTACGACAAGCCTTTTTCCGCCACTCTAAAAATTGATTCACCGCTGCCCCAGCCCTTGATGGTGAAGTTCCAGGGTTGCAGCAATTCAGCGTGTTACTTTCCCGAGAAGCATCTCTTTACGGTCACCTCGACAGGTGTCGTGGCCCAGGTCGAAAAAGAAAGCGAAAGCGTTGACGCTGCTGCCCCATTGGTTTCGGAAATCAACACCAACGGTTTTCGCGTGACCGGGCGGCAAACCGGTTATGTTCCCAAGAAGGCTTTCCTGGCCTTCCTGGAAGAAGCCAAATCGGGCCAGGCAAAAAGCACAGATGTTCTCGACAAATTCAATCGGACCGGGCCACTGCTATCTTTGCTGCTGATCGTCCTGGGCGGGGCGGGTCTAAACCTGACCCCGTGCGTGCTTCCACTGATTCCGATTAATCTGGCGATCATTGGAGCCGGGGCAAGAGCCAGTTCACGCCGGCGCGGGTTTGTTTTAGGCGGAACGTACGGGTTGGGGATGGCCTTGGTGTATGGAGGGCTCGGCTTAATCGTCGTCCTGACCGGCGCCAAATTCGGAACGTTGAACTCCTCGGCGTGGTTTAATGTGGGCATTGCCGCAGTATTTCTAGTGATGTCACTGGCCATGTTTGACCTGGTCAATGTGGATTTCTCGCGTTTTCAGGGAAGGATGGGGGGGGCTGGTCCTTCACAAGGCAGCAAATACGTGGTCGCGCTGAGCATGGGGGCCATGGCGGCTCTGCTCGCGGGGGCATGCGTGGCGCCGGTAGTGATCTCGGTCCTGCTCCTGGCCGCGCACCTTTACGCCAAAGGCTCGATTGCCGGCCTGATGCTGCCTTTCCTGCTGGGGTTGGGAATGGCTCTACCCTGGCCCTTTGCGGGCGCGGGCCTGAGTTTCCTGCCCAAACCCGGGGTTTGGATGAAATGGGTGAAGTATTCGTTTGGGATATTAATTCTGCTGTTCGCGGGCTTTTACGGCCATACCGCTTATAAGGTCTTTCAGTCGGATGCAGAGGTGCGCGCGGCAAAAAATGCTCCGGGCGGTCAATCTTCCGAGGTGGCGGCTGCGAATACCGCGCTCATTGCCGCACTGCAGCAGGCCAAAGCACAGAACAAGCCGCTGCTGATCGACTTTGCCGCCAGTTGGTGCAAAAACTGCCTGGCTATGGATTCCACCGTGTTCCCCGCTCCTGAAGTGAAACAGCAACTCAGCCAGTTCGTGGTCGTCCGGTACAGCGCCGAAAAGCCAAACGAATCTCCGGCCAAAGAAGCGCTCGACCGCTTTGGAGTAATGGGCCTTCCAACTTACGTCGTGCTCAAGCCCGAGTAGGTTTAGAGCTGTATTGAAATACCGCCTTGGGCGTGGGCGTATGGGGTTTCCGCCTTTAGGCGGCCCGACGCCAAAACCGCCTGAAGGCGGGACTCCAAACCGAATTCTAAATCACGCTCCTAAGTGGTCATGCACATAAGTACAATGACATTTGTATTTATGTTCATGACCACTAAGCGCGCAACCGGCGACTATTGGGTCTTGCGCCGGAACGCCCACTCGAAGTGGATTTTTGACGCAATAGGCGCGTAACGCGCCGCGTCCCCAAAATTGTTGGTAAGGGTTTCGTCAAATGACCCGGTAATGCTGTTGCTATCGGGCATCTGGAAGACCGTTGCGGTTGAGGTGAACACCGGGAAGAGCAGCGTCTCACTTTGCAGGTTGGTCGTGATGTCTGGGGCGCTTATTGCGCCGTCACAGGTTTCAACGCGCGAATCTTGGAAATCTCTCACGACTGTATTCAGCAATGCATTACAATTCAGGGCCAGCAGTTGGTAGGTGTGGTTCGGGTTTATGATAAAATTAAAATCATACGTCCCGTAGGAGGAGGCAACGTCATTGGTTATCAGATGGCCCATGTAGTTAGTTACCCCAAAGCTGTCGACCTGCTCGATGAAGGTATTGTGGACAGTAGTTCCGTCTAAGCAATGCCCGGTCGTAGCACTGGTCAGGGTTTCATGAAACTGAATCGTCCCCTCGCCCATACATTGGAGGTAAAGCAAACCGTCGGGGAATTCGACCGAGTACCAGGTTTGTCCCTTGTACTGCGAATTTACCGTTTGATGGTCGTCGGTTGTGACGCCGTCCACCAAAGTGTTATCTTCATACTCGCCGATTTGGGAGACGGTCATAAACCCAAGCCAGGCATTGGTGAGACACTCGTTAAAGACTGCCTGAACGTCCGGGTCGTCCAGGAATTGCGGAAAACACGAATCCTCTCCCAGCAGTTGAAATTCCCGCAAAATGCCCTGGACTTCCGACAATTTTTCCGGGCCTTTGTGGCCCTCGCGGCAGCATTGAAGAGTTTCCTTGAGGCATTCATGAGCGCTGGCGCAGATATTTGCCAGATTGTTACTCACGGTTAACGAACAGGATAGGTTGGTCACGCCGAGGATCTCAATTTGGCGTTCAAGGCCGAGCGTGAATTCCAAAAGCACCTCTCCCAGCGCGCAATTCTGTGCGGCTTCCGTCCAGAGCGGCTCGATTTTTTGCTCGTAGAGCGGGCAGATATTCGTCATAGCGTCTTCCAGCAGATTCGTATTGTCGGCCTGGCCCAAAAGTTGTTGCTGGCGAGCCGTGGTAATTTGGTCGATCAAACCCTTCTGAAGCGTGCAATATTCGAATTGTCGCAACTCGGTGCGAACGGAGACCGCGCGTTCGACCAGTTGGGGAAAGCATTCCTGACAACTTGGAGGGAATTTGGATACATCGAGCGGATTATCGTCCGGCGCCTCGCAGTCACCTCCGGTTCCGCGCTTAACGAGGGCGGGGTGGAGGATTTTCCCGAGCTCGGTCTGTGTCGCCAGGCCCGACCCGTAAGTAGCGAACCGGGTGATGGGAAGGACAATTTGAGTGGTGGTTAGTCGATCCAACACCAGGCGAAAGGCCGAGCCGTCGTTGTTCACCCCGAAGCTGGCGACCTGGCGTGTGTCGATTCCCTGGGGTAAGTCAATCGCCAGCGAAGCAGCTCCGGAAAGGGTGAGGTCTTCGGGCTCCAACACGACGGCACCGAACGAGCCCTTGGAAAAGGGCAAGCCGACGATGTTGGTCACCAAGGTCATGGTAAACATTTGGGGCTCGACTACGCAGCCCGCCGGGATGGTCAGTGTGATGTGCCGGAAATCGGGGGTAATCAGTTCTGCAGCGCCGCCGTCGGATGTGATCACGGACTGGGCGGTATAGAATGGGGCGGTCTGCAGTTCTAAAGCAATGTTAGTGGCTGCGATTTGTTGGGTTGCGCGGAAAAATAAAACATGGTCCGTGGCCGCGCTGTTGTTGGTGAATTCGGCGATGCCGTTGGTCGTGGTGAGGGAGAACAAGGGTTGCCAGGAAAGAAGGTTCGTCGAAGATTCGATCAGATACTCGATGGTATCCTGCCCCTGGAGCCGCAATTGAATGGCGTGTTGAGGGTTGATCGAGACCAGTTGCAGGGAAGGCGGGGTGGAATGCGCGACCATGCTCCAGGTAACACAAATAAACAGCACGACCACAATCCCGGCAAAGGGCCTCTGGCTGTGCCCACAAAATCGGCCCTCAAACATTGGACTCCGTCGCTGTTGCCAGGCTTTCCACATACCCGTTTCGCAGTTGATACCTCACATAACGTGAAAAGCGATGCGGATATTTCAAAAAAGTGTACGCTTGCGAAACAGGCCGGATACGGGCGGACCGACCGCAAGGGGCCCTATCGATTGGACTCAAGGATGAGTGCCAAGAGCACGCCGGACAGCATTCCTGGATGCGCCGACGCGCCTGGATGCTTACCGCGCCGTATCGCCAGACGGCTTTGACAGAGTGTCGGTCGGTTCCACGGTTGTTGAGCGATAGGCTTCTTCGATTCCCGCCTTTTCGGCAAGGACTTCCGGCGGGGGAGTGCGCCCGCGGAACTCGAGCTGAATGTAAGCGAGAAACCGGTCCCGTGCGTTCCGGATGAACGTTTCTTTTTGGGGTCGATTCGCTTCGCCTTGGGCCAGGCGGAAGTACAATCGAGCCAGGTTCAGGTTGATTGAATCGAAGCCAGGTCGGAGTTGATCGGCCAGCAACAGGCTCGCCAAAGCTTTTTGCGGCGCGCCGGTTACCTCGTGAACAATGGACTGAAGGAAGACCAGGTTCCAAATCTCTGCCGCGGGCTGCGCGCTCCGGTCGGGCCACAGTTGAGTCAACCCGCTTTCGAGCACAACCGTCATGTGGCGCATGGCCAAGTCAGCTTCCGCGGGGTTTTGAGCAGCGATGGCCTGGGAATAATAATACGCCGCCAAATTGGCAAACGATTCGGGAGAGGGGTGTGGCAGAGTGGTGTGATACTGCCACAAAGTTTCGGCGTTGTGCCACGCCGGCTGGTACGAGAGCTTCTGAAACAAATTATTTCCGGCAATGAGTGCCGCAAGAATGAGAACCGCGGCCCGCAGCGCCGGGGGTGGCTGTCGCAGCCACTCGGCTGCGACCGACACTCCCAGGAGAACGGCAAAGAGCGAGGCAAAATAGATGTATCGATCGGTTACCAGGAACCCCAAGTAAGTAAGGTTCATGTAGGGGACCATCAGCACAAAAAAGGCGGCAAAGTACAGGAATAGATCTCTTCTGCGCAGGAACAGCCAGACTCCCAGGACGGCCATCAGCGCTGTGGTCGTGAGAGCGATCGTAATTTGCCAGGCCGGATAGACGCTTCGACCGGCCGGCCAGGTGTAGAGAACGCTCAAGGACCAGGGGAAAAGCAATTGCTTCAAGTACACGCACAGCGCCAGCGGCTCGAGTACAAGCAAATTCCACAAATGCGCCAACCCGCGGGCGTGGTGGTCGCGATCAAGGAGTCCCATTTGGGTTAAGGTCCGGCTATACCAGAGGTAGGTTGCGCCGCTCCCGATGAACGCCGGAAGAGCCAATGCGCTTTCGCGAGCCAGGGTGCGCAGGGAAGGAAGCGGGGCTCGCGACGGGCACTCACCACGCACGTACGGCAGAAGCATAGCGTGCAACAAAAGGACGAACGGAAAGGTAAGCACGCTCATTTTCGACAGAAGGCCGCAGGCGACCAGACCAATCGTAGCGAGGTACCACCACCCCCTGGTGGAGTCCAGCCGCCGGGTCTGAGCACAAAGAGCCAGCAACATGAAAAGGGCCGAAAGGAGATCTTTGCTTCCCATGATCCAACTGACCGGCTCGGTATGTACCGCCAAAAGCAGCCACGCAAACGTAGTCGCTAACGCCAGTCGGTACCTTTGGGTCGTTTGAAGCACAAACAGAAACACCAGGCCGACCACCGTTCCGTGGAGCAATACGTTCAGCAGATGATAACCGAGAGGGTTGCCAAAGCCAAAGAGGCGGCTGACCATCGCCCACGCCACGTCCCGCAATAGCAACGGTTCTTCACGCGGAAAAGAGGTTAGGAAAATCGCCTTGAAGTCCTGCCCCAGCGTTGGCTGTCCATACAGCTCCGGATGATCCCGCAGCAAACGGACGTCGTCGTAGTACACGAACCCGTGCCAGATGGAAGGCAGGTACAGCGACCAACCAACCAAAACCAGCGCCAACCCGGTGACCAGATTCCGATGACGCTGCGCCCAGCTCCGCTCGCGTGGAACTTCGGCGGCGCAGCTCAATGGCAGCGTCATGGGATGCATCGGATAGGCAATGCTTAGCACAACGTGGGCCAAAAAAGCGCGAGCGCGGCCAACGTCACCGTCGTCTGCACCTTGGCCAAAAACTGAATTGGGACATCCTACCGGGGTCTCGCGGACTCGACGCCCCGGTTACTTTCTGTGAACCCGGGCGGGTTCGGCCGCAAAATTCATGGGGGTGAAGGGTTTGATGTTTTTCAACTGCTGACAGTTCGCTGGATTACCGCGCTTTTGGCTGCAAGAACCTCGGCTCAATCTTCCACTTCGAGCACCAGGGCTCCCGGTTCAACGCGCAGGCTCTTGATGCCTTTGATGCCTTTCCACTGCTTGTTATCGCCTATCGCCTGGCCCAGCAGGTTCTCTCCTTTTATCCCGCCGAGCCACGCTTTGGGCAGGCTCAGGCCGAACACCGTCACATCCTCGAGGATGGCGTAAGGCTCGCCTCCGTTCCCAATCGAGACGCGGAATCGCCCGCGCGCCCTGAACATTTTGCCGCCGCCGATGGGGAAATCGTCCGGGATGCGGACCGCCAGGTACGCATTAATCGCGTCCTGTGCGAACTCGAGGCGGACCGATTTGCCGAGATCCGTGTTGGCATTGAGCAGCCCGTTGATTTCGCGTTCAGTCAGCTTCAGGGTTTTTGAACCGGGAACATAAATTCGCAAGTTCCGATCGTCGATCTCCGGGCCGGAGCCGGGCCTAATCGCCGGAGCTTCAGCCGATTGTCCTGGCCGAAAGGCCTGTTGGCCGGGCGGTGCTGAGGGGTTGGGAGAGCTCCCCGCTTCCAGTCTCTGCAACTTCTGGTCGACGACGGTTTTTTCGCGAGGAGAAAGGACCACTGGCTTGATAGGCCGTTGTATCCACCAGATAGTAAAGGCGGCGGTCGCGACGACGATTAAAGCCAGTGCAATAATCGTCCCGCACCCGAACAAAAAAAACCGCCCCCCTCGCCCGCGCGGAGCAGGGGAAGATGGCGGTGGTACTGACGGGAGCGGCGGCGGGGGTGGCGGTGACGGGTTGCCCAAAGACATGAGCTACTCTACCGCGCCGCGCTCCGTGTCTCAAGCAGCACACGCGCCCGACGCGCCGGCGTCAGGATCCATTCCAGCGTCCTGCCTGCTCGACAACCTTTACTTTTTCAGATGGCCGGAGACCAGTTTGGTCATTTCGAACATGCTGACTTGCTTCTTGCCATTGAACACGGCTTTCAAAGCGTCATCAGCATTGATCTGGGTTCTCTTCTTGGCGTCCTGGAGCCCGTGTTTGCGAATGTAAACCCAGAGTTTCTTCGTCAGCTCAGTTCGCGGCAGCGGTTTGTCACCGACTACCTGCGCCAGCTTTTCGTCCGGATTGACCGGTTTCATAAAAGCTGCGTTCGGTGTCCTTTTGCTTTTCTTAGTAGTCTTAGGCATCCCTCTTTAGTGCGCGATTCCGCAACAGAACACAATGACAATATGCATTTGCCTGGGCAATTTCTGCACCCAACCCGGAACCTTTTGCCATGTTCCGACGCCGACCCGGCAGGGAACGTCATGGCATATCCCGTGCTCAGCAGGTCTTTGCATGAATGTCAGCCTTTACCAGGCAGCCGCTGCCATGAACGCCAATTCACGTTGGCAGCAAGCAATCGCTGACAATATGGTTGGCGCCACGGTTCCTGGCTCACGCAAGCAGGAGGTCTCCTTCTCGTCCGTTGCCGCTGGGCTTGCTCCTGGCGCTACCGGCCTCAACGGCCACACCTTTGTCATGCCCAGCGCCACTACTTCGGTGAGTTTTCTCCAAGGCACCCTCCGGGCGACTGGTCTGCCCTCGGATTTGGCCGTCGAAGGCCCCGGTTTTTTCGAAGTCCAGTTGCCGAATGGAAGCCACGCCTTTACCCGTGATGGCGAATTGCAACTCAATGCCCAGGGGCAATTGGTGACCAAGCAGGGCTATCTCGTCATGAGCGACGGCGGCCCGTTGCAATTGGACCCTGCTAATTCTTCTCCGATTTCAGTTTCGGCGGATGGTGAACTCAGCCAGGGTGGGGCTGTAAAAGGTCGTCTGCGATTAGTTGAATTCAATCAACCCAACCAGCTTCAGTCCATTGGCGGTGGTTGTTTCATTGCCACCAATCCCGGCCTGATTCCCACCTCGGCTCAAGCGTCGCAGATTCGCCAGGGTTTCCTCGAAAGCGCCAATACTTCGCCAACCGCTGAAATGGCCAGCCTGATGACCGCGATGCGGATGTTTGAAGCCAATCAAAAGGTGATGCAGATGCAGGACGACCGCATGGGCCGCGTCATCAACGACCTGGGTAACCCGAGCGCGTGATGAAGCGAGACCTGAATTTTAGCCGCACTTTGAGAGCACGCTCCCTCAGGAGGGGACCCTCGGCATCCATAATCAAACCGTAAATTCGCTATGCTTCGAGCCCTTTACTCCGCCGCTGCCGGCATGCAGAGCCAGCAGATGAACCTGGACGTCATCTCCAACAACCTGGCTAACGTCAACACCACCGGCTACAAAAAGAGCAAGATCGAGTTTCAGGAATTGCTGTATCAAACCACCCGCGCGCCGGGCTCTGAGCAAGCCGCCGGCAATCAATTGCCAACCGGCATCCAAGTGGGGCAGGGCTCCAGGCCGGTCGCCACCTCCAGAATTTTCACCACCGGTGACCTGACTCAGACCGGGGCGCAACTCGATGTGGCGGTCCAGGGCGACGGTTTCTTCGAGGTGCAGATGCCCGACGGCACGCTGGCTTATACTCGCGATGGCGCTTTCAAGACGGATTCCTCCGGCCGCATCGTTACCAGCGACGGACTGCCGCTCCAGGGAGGGTTTCAGCCGGTACCGGCCGGCACGACTAATATCACTATTTCCGCCAACGGCCTGGTCACGTACACCGGGGCCAATGGCACAACCAACTCGCAAGTGCAGCTCGTTCGCTTCAACAATCCCGCCGGCTTGCTGAGCATGGGCAGCAATCTCTATAAGGAAACACTCGCATCCGGCACCCCGGAATTGGGGGCTCCCGGGACCAACGGTTTTGGCACCCTCAACCAGGGCTACCTCGAAATGTCCAACGTCAAAGTGGTCGAGGAAATGGTCAACTTGATCCTGGCCCAGCGGGCCTACGAAGTGAATTCAAAGGCTGTCCAGGCCGCCGATGAGATGATGCAGCAAAGCAACAACCTGCGCCGTTGATGAACGCTCGCAAAACTTTCACCTCGGTTTTGGCCGCGGCAGCTTGGGTGGGCTCGCTCGTCCTGACCGCGAACTCCTACGGCGGGGACGAAGGCCCGGTGTCCGCTGTGGACGCGCTCTCCCGCTCGACCACTTCCGGCAGCGCCATCACCAAGCCCGCCCCTGCGGCCACCAATGCGGTTGCCTCATTTAAGCTGCGCGCCAATCTTCAGGTGGACGGCGAAGGAATTTTCTTGAGTCAAATTCTCGAACCAGGTTCCGACGCGCCGCACCTGCGGTTGTGCGACTCGCCGGCTTTCGGGAAGTTAATCACACTTAAGCGCCCCGATATCATCACGCTCTCCTCCTCGGCAGGCTTTGATTCGGCTCTTACGAACTGGACCGGGCCGGACATGATCCGCATTTCACGCCGTGTTCGAGCTCTGGCCGAAAAGGAACTCTTGGAGCTGATCACCGCATCGCTTCAGCAGCATTATGTCAAGGATTTGGGTCAACTCGAATTGCACGCGGCCCGGCCGTGGTCACCCGTGAGCGTGCCCGACGAACCGTTTACGATTCAAATCAGCGATTTGCCCACCAGCGGAGTCAGCTCGGCTTTTATTGTCAGGTTCGATCTTCAAACCGCTTGGCGCGAGCAACTCGGTTCCTGGCAATTGCCGCTCCAGGCCAAGGTGTGGCGCGAGGTTTGGGTGGCCCGTTCCGCCGTCAAACGGAGTGAGTCGGTGCATGGCGCGGACCTGGTTCGTGAACGACGGGATATGTTGCTTTTTCATGAACCGTTCGCGGAATTGTCCTCTGACGATTCCTCCCTCGAATTTGTCGAATCCCTTCAGCCTGGCGCGCCGCTCTTGGCCCGGTTGGTTAAGCCGCGTTCGATTGTGCACCGCGGCCAAAGCCTGGCGGCCATTGTTCGCGACGGCGCTTTAATGATCACTCTCAAAGTCGAGGCCCTGGAAGACGGCAGCGCCGGACAATTGATTCGGGTCCGCAATCCTCTCTCGCGGCGCGATCTTCATGCGAAAGTCGTCGATGAAGCAAACGTTCAGGTATCTCTCTAATATGAAATCCCAGAAAAGTGTTCTCGTCATCTGCGCGTTGATCGGTTGCGCCCCGCTGGCCGGTGCCCAGTCTTTGTGGCGCGAGGGGGCCTCCCAGGCAATGTTCGCCGACAAACGCGCTTCCCGAGTTGGCGACCTGATCACCATTGTCGTTCAGGAGAACACCACCGCCAGTAAAGACAACGCGACTTCGACCAGCAAAAAGGCGTCCATGGACGCGGCGATCACGGCGTTTCTGTACAGCCCTGCCGCAAGCGGGCTGTTGACCAAGGGCGGCACGCTCCCGGCCCTTAAATACAATTCAGCCAACAGCTTTGATGGCGGCGGCACGATTAAGAACTCGGAGCAAATCGTGGCACAAGTGACCGTGCGGGTCGTGGATGTTCTGCCCAATGGCAACATGTTGATTGAGGGGACGCGCGAAACTTCGTTCAGCGGGGAAAAACAAAACATTATCCTTCGTGGAATCGTCCGTCCAGACGACGTAGCCGCAAACAATACCGTCTTCAGCTACAACGTGGCCGATGCCAAGATCCAGATCATCGGCCGAGGCGCCATCACCGACGCCCAGCGCAAAGGCTGGTTCACCAAGATTTGGGACAAGATCAGCCCTTTCTGATTATGCCGTTAGTGCCGCGTTATATCGGTCCTAAATTCTTCCGACCGGCCATGTTCGCAGTCCCGGCTTCAGCCGGTTGCGCCCCCCGGACGAAGGCGCTCGGCGGTTTGGACGGCATGTCGCGGGAAATCCGAAGGCCGAAGGCCGAAGGCCGAAGGAAATCCGAAGGCCGAAATCCGAAGGCCGAAAAGGAACCCCAGACTGGCGGGACAGCCAGCACTCAGTTCAACCGATCTTATTTCTGGGTATTTTGTTGCCTGATTTTCGCCCTGCTGATCCCTTTGAGTCTTCCCGCTGGCGGCGTGCGCATCCGAGATGTCGCGATGGTTGCCGGTGCTCGCGATAACCAACTTGTTGGGTACGGCCTGGTCGCGGGCCTGGCGGGCCAGGGGGACAAAGATCCCGTCTATACCCAACAAACCATTGCCAATCTCCTGCGGCGTTACGGAATCAATGTGCCGCCCACGACTCTCTCAGCCAAGAACGTAGCGGTGGTAATGGTGACCGCGGATATCCCCGCCTTCATGAAACCGGGCGAACGCCTGGACGTGCAGGTTGCTTCCATGGGTGATGCCCAGACTCTGCAGGGCGGCGTGTTGTTGCAGACTCCTCTCTTGGGTGCCGACAACAAAGTCTATGCGGTAGCCCAGGGGCCGGTCTCGATTGGTGGTTTCACAGCCGGCACGGGTGGAGGTGGTGGCGCCAGTGTTACCAAGAACCATCCCACGACCGCGCAGATCGTCGGCGGTGCCCTGGTTGAACGGGAGATTCCCACCAGCATCGTGACCGACCAGGTGGTGGAGCTCCTCTTGAAAGATCCGGACTTCACGACCGCTTCTCGTTTGGAGGCAGCCGTTAACGACGTGTTCACCAACTGCGCGCATGCGGTGGATTCGACCACGGTTCAAGTCCGTATTCCCGAGGGAGCCCAAGGGATGCCGGTCGATTTTATCGCGCATCTCGAAGGGATTGAGCTGACGCCCGATTCTCCCGCTCGGATCATTATTAACGAGCGAACCGGGACGATTGTCGCCACCGCCCGGATCCAGATCTCCAGTTGCGCGGTAGCTCACGGGAACATCACGATTAATATCGCTTCCACTCTGGATGTCTCCCAGCCCGGCCCCCTGAGCAGCGGCGGCCAGACGGTCGTGACTCCTCGAACCTCGACGCAGGTTTCCGAGAGCAAATCCGCGCTAGTGCCGCTTCCTGAGTTGCCCACGATCGAGAAAGTCGCCTCCGCCTTGAACAACCTCGGGGTCACTCCGCGCGATATGATGGCTATTTTCCAGGCCATGAAACAGGCCGGGGCTCTCCAGGCCGAACTCATTCTCCGTTGATATGGAAGTCACTGGTCTGCCAAAACATGTCGTCGCGGCGGATATCGCCCCCGAACGCCTGGCCAATAACCCGGCCTTGAGCGAACGGCAGAAAATCGCCGAAGCCAGCCGGCAGTTCGAAGCTATTTTGTTGCGCCAGATCCTGGCCGCCTCCCAAAAAACCGTCATACCGTCGAAATTTGCCGATAATTCGACTTCCTCGGAGATCTACCGGGACATGATCACCAATCAACTGGCTGACACGATGTCCAAGTCCGGAGGTTTCGGATTGGCGCAGACTTTCGAAAAGCAACTGACACGACCCGAGCAGCCCCGGGCACAGGTCGCGTCCGGCCGGCAAGCTTCCGCGGCCCACCCAACTCAACAGGCCGGCGTGACGTCGGCGGTCCCGGGCAAATACCTTTCCATCCACACGCATGAATGAACCGTTGAACAATCTCATCGAAGCGTTGCGCGAGGAACTCAAGCAGTACGGCGAAATGCTGGCATTGCTGGATCAAGAGCAGGAATTGGTTATGCACCGCCAGACACTCGGAATCGCGCCTTGTGTCTCGGCAATTAACGCGCAGGCCGATACCCTTCAGGCTGTCCGCCAGGAGCGCGAGCAGCGTCGGCGCCATCTGGCCGGCCTGTTGCAAATCCCGCTGGAGAGCAGCTTCAAGGACCTGATTAGCCGCTTGCCCGCTCCGTACCAACCTTTGCTGCAGGCCCTGGTCCAGGAGAATAAAGAATTGCTTTTCCGCGTGCAGCAGCGCGCGCGGCAGAATCACCTGCTCCTGAGCCGCATGGTTGAGCTCATGCAAAAGCTAATCGGCTCGCTCGTGCCCGGCGCCGGTCCGACCACCTATAGCCCGGGCGGACTCATGCTCGCTCCCTCGACGTCGGCCCAGCCTTTATACGATGCTTGCGGCTAAAGTTTATGCCCGGACTATTTGACACTTTATCTTTAGCTACACGGGCGATGCAGGCTCAGCAGGCCGCCGTCACCGTTACCGGACAAAATCTGGCAAATGCGAACAACCCAGCGTATGCCCGCCAGCGAGTCAATTTTCAGACGAGCGATCCGGTCCCGTTGGTCGGTGGCATTCAGGGCACCGGAGTGCAACTGGCCAGCATCCAGCAAATTCGCGATAGCCTGTTGGATAACCAGATAACTGACGAGGCTAGCGTTGGGGGATTTTGGACCGCTTCGCAAAGCTCGCTGCAAAACGCTGAAACCGAATTAGGCCAATTCCTCAACCAGGCCGCCGCAGGCACCGACGGTACCTCCAGTTCCAGCAGCGGCACCGGGGCGCAGGGAATGGCCGCGCAAATCGACGGGCTTTTCGCCGCTTTCCAATCCGTCGCCACGGATCCGACTTCGCTGCCCGCGCGCCAGGCCCTGGTGAGCCAGGCGCAGAGTCTGGCCGGTTCGTTCAACCAGGTCGCCTCCCGGTTGAGCGCCGTGAACGGCAATCTCAATAGCTCGATCCGCACAGACGTTGATTCCGCCAACAAGCTGCTCTCCGATATTTCCAATTTGAATAATGAGATCGCCCGGACCGAAGCGGCGACCGGCAGCACGGCCAATGATTTGCGCGACCTGCGCCAGCAAAAGCTCGAAAGCCTGGCTCTGCTCACCAACGTGCAAACTAGCACGGCTGCCGATGGCACGCTCACCCTTTCTATCGGCGGCGTGGCCATGGTGTCCGGCGCGAAGCTGAATGACACACTCCAGGCCTATGATCCCGGCAGCGGTCAACTGCTGATCCGGGCCGCGACCGCGGGCACGGCGTTGAATGTCACGGGGGGCTCGATCGGCGGGGCTATCGATACCCGCGACGGCGCGCTGGCCGGTCTGCGGACCGGTTTGGATTCCCTGGCGTCGCAACTGATCACTCAGGTCAATTCGGCTTACAGCGCCGGCTACGATCTCAAGGGCAATACCGGGGCTGATTTTTTTACGGGAACTAATGCCGCTAGTATTGGAGTCACTTCCGGTTTGGCAGACGACCCGGCGCAAGTTCAGGCGGCCGGGGTCGTCGGCGCGGCCGGCAATGGGGCGGTGGCCCTGTCCGTGGCGCGATTAGCCAAGCAGAGTAACGCGTCCTTGAACAATGAAACGTTCGGCGACGCCTACAGCCAGGTGGTCACCGACCTTGGCAACGCACTTTCCAATGCCAACGACCAGGTGGCCAATCACCAGGCGGTGACCTCGATGCTGGCCCAGCAGCGCGATTCGGTCAGCGGCGTTTCTCTGGAAGAAGAGATGACCAATCTGATGACCTTTCAGAAAGCATATCAGGCCTCGGCGCAAATCATCAGCACGGTCAACCTGATGCTTCAGTCGCTGATTGCCATGAAGTCCGGCTAACCCTTGGATCCAGATAATGTCTTATGCGTATTGCGGGCACTTCTTATAACGATTCGCTGGTAAACCAGTTGAATTTCCTAAGCTCACAGCAATTCCAATTGCAAACCCAGATCTCGACGGGGCAGCGGATCCAAAAACCCGAAGACGACCCGGCCGGCCTGGCCACGGCCTTAAACTTGCAAACTCAGGCTGCCAACGCCCAGCAGTACGCCCAAAACGTGGCCACGCTCCAGACTACCGCCACTTCGGCCGGCGATGCGTTGCAGCAGCTCAAGACGATTTCCGATCGGGCCGGCGAAATTGCCACCTCGGCCGATGGGACCGCGAGTCCCACTCAGTTGCGGGCCTATGCCGATGAAGTGAATCAAATGATCCAGCACGCCGTGCAGGTTGCAAACAGTAAGGATGGCGAGCACTACCTCTTCTCCGGAACCAAAAGCGATACGGCTCCCTTTAGCAGCACCGTGGATGCAAACGGGAACGTGACCGCCGTCAGCTACCAAGGCAACACCGATGTAGGCCAGCGCGAGATCGACGAGAACAGCACCATCACTGTCGATGTCCCGGGCGCCAATACTTCGGGCTCCGGCCCGCGCGGGCTTCTGGCCGATGACCGTTACGGCGCCGATTTCTTCAATCATTTGATTCAGCTCCAGAAGGATTTGGCCTCCGGCGATACTGCTGCCGTCGCCCAAAACGATCAGCCCGCCCTGACCAAGGACGAGGACAACCTGATCTATCACATCTCCAACAATGGCATTGTCCAGAGCCGGCTCGACTCTGCTGCCATCGCCGCCGGCAATCGCCAAACTTCTCTGCAACAGGCTCTTACCAAAGTCGCCGGAGTTGACGTCACGCAAGCCATCACGGATCTCAGCCAGCAAAAAACCACCTACCAGGCCGCCCTGGCCAGCAGTTCCGTCCTGCTCCAACTGCAGGAGTCGGTGATGCAGTACTTGTAGTCGGCCGGCCCGTTAGTCCTGGTTTTCCTACGCCGGCGGAGTCGGCATGTTCTTGGAGCCAAGCGGCAAATTTCACCGGTGACGGCTACCCAAAACTGCCCGTCCAGGGCACCGGAAAGGCGATTCGGCATTTTCGTTCTACCGCAATCGGCTAAATTCGCCTGTTTATGGGCGTTTTTGGGGCGCTTGGAAGCGTTTGCCGGTCTGGCATACCCGTTGCTTAGCAGTCCTCGGCATGAAATGTTTGACCCTCACAGAAACGGATACGCCCGAGATGGCCGCCGCCAGCGAGGTGCGTCTGCCGATGGGCCTGCTCGGCTTCGAGCATCTGAAGGACTATTTGCTCGTTGCCAATCCCGGCGAAGAGCCTTTCCTTTGGCTGCAGGTCAAGGACAACGGCCCGCTGGCGTTTGTGGTCGTCAATCCCTTTCTGATCGCGCCGGATTATCAACCCGATCTGCCTCAGGCAGATGTCGAATTTTTGGGGATTGAACAACCGGACGACGCTTTGCTGTTTAACATCGTCACGCTCCATCATGGCGGCCGGGCCACGGTCAATCTGAAGGGCCCGATCATCGTCAATCGCCATACAAACATCGGCAAACAAGTCGTGTTGGCCAACGCTTCAGAATACGCCGTGCAGCACCCGCTGCCGCTTGCCGAAGCCAACGCCTGAATCCTTTGCCATCACCATGCTTATCCTGTCCCGTAAATCCGGCGAAAGCATCGTTATTGATGGGCGCATCAAGCTGACGATCATTCGGATCGAGGGTGAGGCGGTTAAAGTCGGCATCGAAGCTCCCGTCGAGGTCCCCGTTCACCGGCAGGAGGTCTACGAGGAAATCCAACGCAGCAATCAGCAGGCAATTACTCGGCATCGCGTCAGCCTGCCCAAGTTTGCCGTGGCCGTTCCACAGAAGATTATTGGAAAATCCGTCAGCCCGGCAGCCCAGAAATCTTAGGGTTAATACTTGTGATCGACACCGCCAACCATTTGTTCTCCGTCCAGAGCCAAACGCCGCATTCCCGCGCGGCTTCAGTAACCGTTGCTGATCGAAAGCGCCACGCCCAGGCCGCTCCAATCGAAAACGAATCTTCGGTGACGGGCTCCGGAACCGCCGGCCCGGCACCGGTCGCAGAAGCTACTACCCGGAACGCCACCGTGACGTTGCCGCCGATTCTCGAGCAGCAGCAAGCCATTCAGGCAACTGAACACGCCCGCGCTCTCATTCAGGCGCAAGCTCGTGCCGCCTTGGTTGCGCAGGCCAACGCCAGTTCACAAAGTGTGCCGCGTCTGTTATCTTAAAACTGTCCAGCGAATTTCGTCGGTCGCCTGTTGCAACACGGCGAGACCGCTGGCTCCTTCCACGGGCGGACCGGGTTTTACCCGGCCCGCCCGAAATTTCAATCGGCGGGATTGATCCAGGCCGCTGACATTGTTCCAAAACCCACTTTTTGCGCCCATGGAAAGCGAACCTCGCCAGGCTGTGAAATCCAAAGAGAGCCCCACTGAAGCTGCCGCCGCGGGCGGCGTTTCCGCAGTGGCAGAAGAGCGACTTGCCCTGGCGGATCAGGCTTTTGCAAGGGGAGACTTGAGGGCGGCACGCGATTTTTTAAAGAGCGCGCTCGAACTGACGCCAAAATCAATCGTGCTTTGGACTGCCCTTGGGAACATCCAGTACCAACTCGAGGCATACTCCGAGGCTTTGATCGCTTTCCAGCGGGCCGTGAATGAAGACGCCGGAAATGTGGATTTGCTGGTCCGGCTGGCGAACGCTGCCACGCGTTGCGGCAACCGGGAGGTGTTCAACGGCGCGTTGGCCCGTGCCCGCGATCTGGACGTACGAAATCCGATGGTGCTGCGATTGGGCGCCAATGACGACTTTATGTCCGGTCGCTTTGCCAGTGCCGCGGAACAATTCTGCGCGTTGTTAAAGCCGGGCATCCAGGAGACTGATTTGCTGTTGCAACTCGGGAAATGCTTGTATGAATTGGGGGATTCCATCTCGGCGCGCTGGTGTTACGACCGCGTTCTGGCGTTGGATCCCGCGAACGAAATTGCACGACAGGCCCTGGCGTGCCTGGCCTCGGCTTGTGCCGTCATGCGCGGCGGTGCGGACCCGATAGCGGATTTCTTGCGACATACTCTGGATTTTTGCACTCAAAGGCTGGATCAAAGTGATTTCTGTGCTGCCCGTGAGGCTCTTTGCCGCGCGCATCGGCTCGCTCCCAGCGACCCCCAGATTCTGCTTCACCGCGCGCGTTTGTCGCTATTCCTCAAAGAATATCACGATGCCAGCCAGGATTTTACGGCAGTGTTGCGCCTGGATCCGCGTTGCGCCGCAGCGCAATCAGGTCTGGCCCAATGCCATCTGCGACGCGGAGCCACTGCGGAGGCTCGCGAATGTGCGCAACGCGCTCTGGCGATGGACCAGGGGGATGAGGAAGCCGCCTCCGTGCTTGCCTCGCTTTCTGAGCGCGCCCGGAACCGTCCCGTCCGCCGTAACCGTCCCAAAGTGCTCTTTCTGGCCGACCAGCCCGGGTGGGCTTACGACACGGCTGCTCAAGCCATCTCGCGGCGCTTGGCGGATGAGTTTGATATTCGTGTTGAATACTCGTTGCAACGTCCCGATTTAAGGGCCTGGGCCTTCGACCTGGCCTATGTTTTCTTTTGGGGCGAGACCTACCACCGGCAGGTCATCACGGACCCGCGGCGTGTGGTTAAGGAGATCAGCAGCCACCGTTGGGCGAATGAACAGGCCTACGGCTATCTCTCGGCGCAGGAGATGGCGGCGAGATATCTGCCGGATGCCGCGACTCTTACCGCCACCTCCAAGCGGCTCCAATCGATGTTCTCTCCCTTCCGGCGAGTGCTGTGGACTCCGAATGGTTTTGAGGAAAACCTCTTCTCAAATCGCGGATCTCGCTCTGGCGCGTTACGCGTAGGATGGGCGGGCAACGCCAACGAGCCGTGCAAAGGTCTTAAGGACATTTTGCTGCCCGCGTCGGGAAATGACCTGGAGCTGCACGTGGCCGGAGGTGAACTTTCCCGGGCGCAGATGGCCGAGTTTTATAATTCGATCGATGTGCTCTGCATCGCTTCGACTGCGGAAGGCGAACCTCTCACGCTCATTGAAAGCATGGCTTGCGGTTGTTTCCCCGTCGCCGTCGATGTGGGCATTGTTCCGGAGTTGGTGCAGCACCGCCAAAACGGGTTGATCATCAATCGGAACGTGGCCGCATTCCAGGCCGCGTTCCAATGGTGCAAACAAAATCTGGAATATGTTCGTGAAATGGGAGTGCTCAACGCCCAAGCGATGCTCCAGACCCGCACCTGGGATCGCGTGAGCGGATTGTGGCGCGCTGTCCTGCGCGAATCACTGCAGAATCTGGCTCCCAGCCGTGCCAATGGAAAGGCCGTGTCCACTTTTAACGATTCGCCAAAGCCCGCGTCGGAAACGCCACAACCCGCTGGACCACCAACGGGTGCCGATTCCGAGGCTCGCGCCATGTGGCATCGCAATCTGGGCGACCATTTGCTGACTTGGCCCGAACGCGCCCAGGCTTGTGCCCGGGTTATCCAATCGCTCGGGCTTCCCACCGGGAGCACCGTGATCGATCTCGGCTGCGGACACCAGACATTGCGCGCGCTCCTTTCTCGCGACCTTCATTATGTTCCGATCGATCGCCTGGCGCGCACCCCAGACGTCGTCGTTATGGATCTCAACCAGCGTTGTCCCGAGGGCCATTACCAGGCCGCCGTTATGTTGGGCTTGCTCGAGTATATGGATGATCCAGGGGCTAAGCTGGCTTGGGCCTCCGAGCACGCCGATTGGCTGTTGTTTTCTTACAATGATTGTTCGGATCCCGCCCGCTGCGCGAAACAGCATTGGAAGAGCCGCCTTACCTTCCACGAGCTCGAATCCCGGTTGACCGCGTCCAAAGGCGAAATTGTGGAGAAAATCGACTTGGGGCGCTCCGAGTTTCTTTATGCCGTTCGCTTTCGAAAAACGATTGCCCACGCGACGTTCGCTGTCGACCGGCGGGAACCCGAGTCAGCCGGCCGGACCGTCGCCTTGTTCAGCGCAGCGGTGAATGGAGACAATTCGGGCGATTCGTTAATCGTCGACGCCATCCAGCGTCTGTTGGGGGGGCAATCCACCCGGATCTTTCCCTTGCTGCAAACTCTCACCGACGAGCAAATCGAGCAGGTTAATGAATGCGACCTGGCGATTATTTGTGGAACAAACCTCTACCAGGACCGTTTTAGTTGCTCGCTGAGTCCACAAATCATCGACCGCCTGAAAGTGCCCCTTATTCCTTTGGGGCTGGGATCCAGCGCTCCAATCGGGCAATTGCCCATCATGGATGAGGAAGGAATTTGTGCGGTTCGCATGATACACGAACGCTGCGCCGTCGCGAGCGTGCGCGACCCTGCTTCGCTCAGGTTTGTGCGCAGCCTTGGTATCCGCAATGTTGAGCTGACCGGCTGTCCGGTGCTGTTCCACGGGCTACATCAGCCAGCATTTTTGCCAAGCGATACAGCACGATTGATCGTTTCCGTCCGCGCGAGATTGTTGCATTTGGAAGGCAATTGGAACTCCAAGGCGTTTAATACGTTGGAATGCTTGTGCCGCGAGTTCAACCCTACCCTGATTCTCCAGAGTCCGTACGACCTCGAGATAGCGCGGTCTCTGCGGCAAAAGTACGGCGTCAATTTCAAACACGATGACTCCTACGGTCACGAGATGATGCTTAGGGCTGTGCAGCGGGCTTCGCGCACGGTTGGGTTCAGACTTCACTTTGGCATGCTGGCATTGAGCTACGGCAAACACGCCATTTTCATCGCGACCGACACCCGCACTTCGGAGTTCTGCTCCATGATGGGCTTGCCGTTCCATGACATGCGGCAGTACCGCGACGAGACCCTCGTTCAACAATTGCGCGAGCCGGTGCCGGATATGACTTCCTTCCTTGCCAATTGGCGAGCGCTCTCCTCCGCCATGGGAAGCGTCCTCGAGCGTAACAACCTAATCGGCGCCAATGCGGTCTCTGCCCAAGCACTGTCCCATGAATTCGCGTAAGCCTTCGCTCATCGTCACCATTGACACCGAGTGTGATAAAACCGCCAACTGGCACACCGCCAAGCCGTTGTCGTTTACGTCGGTAACTCGCGCCATTCCCGGGCGTTTGCAGCCGCTTTTTGCGCGTGCGGGAATTCGCCCCACATATTTTCTCAGTCCGGAGGTGATGGCCGATCGCGAAAGTGCCGCGGTGTTGCGGTCACTGCACAATTGCGAGTTGGCGACGCATCTGCACGGCGACTACATCCTGCCGAAAATCAAGACCTGGGATTTCGCCGAAGAGATCACCAGCGACATGCAATGGGAGTACCCGCCCGCCATTGAACGGGCCAAGTTGGCCGCCCTGACGGAAATGTTCGTGCAACAGTTCGACTATTCTCCAAAGAGTTTTCGCGCCGGCCGTTTTGGGGTCGGTCCAAACTCCGGCCGCTGGTTGCGTGAACTGGGGTATCTTGTCGATTCCTCCGTTACTCCGCACCTGTGCTGGACCAGTCCAAAAGGAGAGCCCAAACCCGACTTTCGGGCTTCTCCGGAGAGACCCTACACTATTAGTCCCGATGGCGATATCTGGTCCGCCGGGAACTCGAATTTTCTTGAGGTTCCAATCACAATTTTGGCGCCGGGAACCGTTCCGGCCAACAATCCGCGAGACCCAATCTGGTTTCGGCCATGGTACTCTGACGCGGCAACGCTGTGCAACGTGTTGCGCCATGTTGCCTCGCAACCGCCCGAAAACGGGATGCACCGACCGTTAGTGATGATGTTCCATAATGTGGAATTGGTTGCCGGAGCATCACCCTATCCCCAGACCGAAGCGGACGTGCAGCGGTACTTGGACGCGCTGGAACGGGTGTTTGCCCTGGCAGCAAAACTGGGAATCGAATCGTGCACGTTGGCCGAATTCTATCAAAAATACAGTCCCGCAGCGAGCCACCTCGAGCGGAGACCACGGCCGGACTCGCCCGCATATGTGACCTCCCAGCCGATTTCCACGGCGAGACTCTCCCCCGAACAGGCATGTAAAAGCGTCCTTGAAAAAGGCATCAGTTACTGCGGGGCAGGGCGCAAGCTGGAGCATATCGTCGAAGCAGTCAAAGCAGTCGCCCGCCAGGGCATTCCGGGAATCTTCCTGGAAGCTGGCGTCGCCCTGGGCGGCTCGGCCGTCGTCATTGCTTCCGCCAAGCCCGACAACCGTCCTCTCCGGCTTTACGACCTGTATGAGATGTTACCGGCGCCGGGCCAGGAAGACGAGCCTCGCGCTCATACCGTCTATCGCGAATTCATCTCTGGCGAACGCGCGGAGTTGATCGATCGCACTTATCTCCAGGCAGTCAGAACTGGCTTATTGGATACCGTCAAAGAGAACCTCCGCGTCCATGGCCTGGATTTCTCGCGCGACCAGATCGATTTCTTCAAAGGCGATTTCCACACTACGCTGCACTTAACCGAAGCGGTTGCTTTCGCGCATATCGATTGTGATTGGTACGAGTCGGTGCGTTGCTGCCTCGAGCGCATCGCCAATTGGATGTCGCCCGGGGGCGTCATTGTTTTGGACGATTACAAATCATTTTCCGGCGCACGCAAAGCAGTCGATGAGTGGCTGGCGCGGGATTCAAGATTTCGAATCAAGGCCGCCGAGGATAATGTCATCGTCGAGCGCCTTCAGGACACGAAGCCGGCTTCGGAGGCCCCCGGGTTGGCTTTGCCCGCCGAAATGGTGGAGGCCGCGCTCGAGCGGTATGAAGTGCAACCCTGGTTCAAACACGCCTTCCGCGATCGAGTTGGGCGCTGGGATTGCTGGCGGCCTTGCGTTTGGGTTGCCCACAATTTTCCTAAAGATGCTGCGGTTTTGTCGTTGGGCACCGGCGTCGGTTATAACCTGGTCTGGCTCGCGCAACACGGCTTTACCAATCTGCATGGCCTGGATATCGACGCGCGCGCCATCGCCGCCGGTAAGGAAATCGCTCAACGTGCCAATCTGCCCATGAATCTTTGGGTGGACGATGCGCTGCACCCGCAACAATTGCCGAGCGAGAAGTTTTCGGTCATTGAAGCGCTGGTCTGGATCCATTTGCTCAAAGACTTCTTGCTGCCTGAATTGCTCGAGCTTTACGTGCCTCACCTGGCGGAGAACGGCGTTTTTATCGTGGACATGATCGATGCCGAGTTCAATGCCTTACCAAACAACCAGTATCACACTCAGGACTGGGAGAAACCTGTCGCGGAGCGGCGTCCTTCGGAATACAAAACCCGGCTTTCCGAGCAGCAAATGCGGGAGATATTTTTGTCAAAAGGCCTGCAGCTCGCGGAAGTGATCCGTGAACCGCAGAAGGTGCCCAAGGCCGTTTACGTAGCTCGTCGGCAGTCGGTCTCGAAGCTCGTCAGCCCGCCTTCCGCGCTGCCTGCCTCAACAAATCACGGTTCCAAGTCAAAGGACAAGCCGCTCAGTGTCTGTTTCTTCGCACATAGCGCCCAGCTCGCAGGCGCGGAACGCAGTCTTTTGGAGCTGGTGCGGGAACTGGTTTCCGGTCACGGCGTCCAATGCTCGGTTGTTCTGCCCGGTGCGGGACCGTTGGACCAAGCCCTCAAGAGAGTTGGCGCGACGACCATCCAGGCCTCCTATCCTTGGTGGTGCGAGTCGCCTGGCGGTAATGCTGCCAATGGCACCGATCGATTGAAATCAGGATTGGTGACCATGCTTCGTTCCGTCTTGCCCGCCTTAAAACACATTAACGCGGACGTTTTTGTCACCCACTCGCTGGTTGTGCCTTGGGGAGCCGTCGCGGCTTCCTTGTTGGGGCGACCGCATGTCTGGTCCATCTGCGAATATGGCGAACGGGATTTTCGCTTCTTTTTGCCGTTCGAAACTGTGATCAAGGAAGTGGCCGCCAGCAGCGAATTCGTCTTTACCGCCACCGAAGGAATCCGCCGCACGCTTTTTCCACAGTTAACCGACGAACGATGTCGAGCCTTGTATCGGCATATTCCGATTCCTTCCAGTACGTCCGGCCAGACCGCCTCGGGGACTTACGTCTGTGCGGGAGCGATTCGTTTAGGCGTTTTCGGGACCTTGACCGAGAACAAAGGCCAGGAAGACGCGGTGCGAGCAATGGGTCTACTGATGGCGGCTGGACGCAATGTTGAACTGGTTTTGGTTGGCGCGGCTGATCCGGAGTACCGCGCTTCGATCGAAGCCATGATCCGCGAGTTGGGAATCCAGGAACGTGTGCATTTGACCGGGTTTCTTGCGGATCCGTTTCCGTTGATGAACGAAGCCGATATTTTGATGGTTTGCACGCGTAGCGAGGGTTTTGGACGAACCGCCGTGGAAGGAATGTTGCTGGGCAAGCCGGTGATTTACGCGGCGGCGGGCGGTTTCCTGGAGTACATGGTCGATGGACGGACTGGGCTGTCATATCCTTGCGGCGACTATGCCGCGCTAGCAAACCGCATCGCTCTGCTGATCGATCAACCGGGGGAACGTACCCGTCTCGGAGCCGAAGCCCGCGCTCATGCTACTGCCAAATTCAGTCCCGATGCTTATGGCGGCGAGGTCTTTCGGACAATTAAGTCGATTGTAGCCCGGCAGGCGCCGCCGGCGCGACTTTCAGCGCAGTTGCAGCGACTCGTGGGCAGTGCGCTCAGTGAGATAATCGACCAACCCGATCGCCACGAGCCAGACCGGCATTTGGCTCCAATTGCCACAGAAGCAACGATGCCTTTAGAGGATGAATTCGACGAGAAGGCCTATCTGTCCCTGCATCGGGATGTAGCTCAGGCAGTGAAACAAGGGCGTTGTAAATCGGGTTGGAGCCATTTTGTTTCGTCCGGCTTCCGGGAAAAACGACAATGGTTTCGGCGTGGCACGTGTAACGGGTCGGTTTCGGCCATTCCCCGAACCGAGCTTCCCGAGGGGATGGATCAATTGCAGCGCGGCTGGGACTTGCTGGGGAAAGTCGATCCTTTGTGGGCCATTCTTTCGGACCCTAAAAAAAAGAATAATGGCTGGAAAACGGACGAATTCTTCCTGTCGGGTGAGGGGACGATCGCCAGCGCTGTCCAGGAAGCGCGGCGTTTACAACCGGCTTTGCGTTTGGGCCGCGCGCTGGATTTTGGCTGTGGCGTGGGTCGGTTGACGCAAGCCCTTTGCCAGCATTTCCAGGAAGCTCACGGAGTAGACATAGCCCCTTCGATGATCGAGCAGGCGAAGAGCTATAACCGCCATGGAACCCGCTGCCAGTACCACCTGAACTCAGCGACGGACTTGCGATTATTCCCCGATCACCATTTCGACTTCATTTATTCGCTGATTGTGCTGCAGCATATCCGTCCCGAGTTCAGCCGGCAGTACATCCGGGAATTTGTGAGAGTCCTTGCGCTTGACGGCGTCTTGATCTTCCAGATCCCCGGCGACCAGAATCGCTACCTCACCGGCCCGCGCAGCCATCCAGAACTGGGTTCGGCAGATGCAATATTCGTTGCCGAACCCGAACGGCTCATCGAGATGCATGGGTTGGCCCGCGCCGAGGTGATAACTCTGCTAGAGCAACAAGGAGCAACCATCCTCGACATTCGAGCAGACTCTGAAGCTGGCAAAGACGCCGAGAGTTACACGTATTTCGCCACCCGGAAGTAAACCTCATGAACGCACAACCTAATCCAACCCCATCGCAGGCCATTAACCAGACGCCCCCCGGTTTACCGGGCGAGCAGGACATCGCCGTTTGCACGATTGTTTCCAAGAACTACCTGGCCTACGCGCGCGTTCTGGCCCGCTCCGTTCAACGCCACCATCCGCGCGTGAAGATCTTCGTCCTGCTCGTGGATCGCATCGAAGGTCGTTTCGATCGCGCGCAGGAGCCCTTTGAAACCATCGCGGTGGAAGAACTCACCAACATTCCCAATCCGTCGCATCTTTACTTCAAATACGATGTGATGGAACTGAACACCGCCGTAAAGCCCTATTTCATCAGTCACTTATTTGAGAAACGCGGCTTTCAGAAAGTGGTGTATTTCGATCCCGATATCCTGGTGACGGGTTCCTTAAGCCGGCTTTTCGCATTGCTGGACCAGCATATGATGGTGCTAACGCCCCATATCACTCAGCCGTACGAAGACGCGTTTCATCCTAACGAGATCGACATCAATCTGTCCGGCATTTTTAACCTGGGTTTCATCGCGTTGGCCAATCGCGGAGCGGCGGGCGAGTTTCTTGCTTGGTGGCAAAGCCGGCTTTATGATTTCTGCGCTTCGGAAGTGGCGCGCGGTCTGTTCACGGATCAACGCTGGGTGAACTTTGCTCCCACCCTGTACGAGGGAGTCCATATCTTGCGCGACCCGGGCTACAACATCGCTTATTGGAACCTGCATTATCGAGCGCGCCACTTGCGTTTCCAAAACGACTCGCTTAGCTACGGCAATAGCCCGGCGGTTTTCTTTCACTTCAGCGGTTTCGACAACAACAAACTCGAGCAAGTGTCGAAACACCAAAACCGATTCCAGCTTGGCGATTTGCCCCAGTTGCGTCCTCTCTTTGAGCGGTACCGGGAGTTGCTCCTCCAAAACGGACACCGCGAAGCCTCTCAATGGCCCTATGCCTTCGACTTCTTTGACAACGGCGTTCGTATTCCGACCATCGCCCGCAAGATCTATCGGGATATGGCCGGCCAGGCCATGTTCTTTGGTGATCCGTTCGAAAGCGAACCCTTCGGCAGCTTCTTTCGCTGGCTTAACCTGGACGCCAACACCGAGGGCAAGCGCGAGACGGTGCCGATCACAAATCTATTGGTATGGATTTACTTGCTGCGGCCGGACTTGCACCGCGCTTTCAAGTCGCCCGCCGGAGAAGACTCCAAAGGATTCAGAGATTGGCTCCTGCGAGAAGGTGTCAAGACCTTTAAATTGGACGCGGCGTTCATCCCTCGCGTCGGGACTTCCCACAACGCACCAGCCGATTCAAAACCGAATGCAGTTTCTGCGGCGGGCGGCCGTGCGCGGTTACCGTTTGGTGTCAATGTGTCCGGATTCTTAAGCGGTGAATTTGGGAATGGCGAGACGGCCCGGGCGAACGTCCGTGCACTCCAAAGTGCGGACGTACCCTGCGCCCTTAACGGCATCCGGTACAGCTTGCATCGACACCAGGATCGGAGCCTGGCGGCGTTCTCGGCCGATAATCCGTACTCGGTCAACCTCATTCACGTTAACGCGGATACGACCCACGTATTCCGTAATGTAGTCGGGCAACGGTATTTCAAGGACCGGCACAACATTGGTCTGTGGTGGTGGGAACTCGAGCAATTTCCCGAGCGCTGGCGCCCGCAGTTTGAGTTTTACGATGAAATCTGGACGCAGAGCTCGTTCTGTCAAAAGAGCATTGCCCGACGCTCGCCTATTCCGGTTAAAATGATACCCCACGTGGTGCACGTGGATGAAAGTTGTCTCAAACCGGATCGGGCCCGTTTCGGAATTGAGCCAGACACCTTCGCGTTTCTTTTCACGTTCGATTACATGAGCTTTATCGAGCGGAAGAACCCCCTGGCGTTGCTCAAGGCTTTTCGGGCCGCCAGTGCCGGGAAGGATGCCACCCTGGTGATAAAATCCATCAACGGCCACTGTAATCCAGCGAAGCGGGCGGAACTCAGGCAGGCAGCCGAAGGATTGAACGTCCGCTTTATTGACGAGCATCTCACCCGGCCGGAAGTGCTGTCGCTGGTGGCGGCTTGTGATTGCTATGTGTCCCTTCATCGGGCCGAGGGATTTGGCCAGGGATTGGCTGAGGCGATGTTCCTTTCCAAACCCACGATTGCCACCAATTACTCCGGCAACATCGATTTCATGACCGCCGAAAACAGTTTTCTCGTGCGATACCGCCTGGTGGAATTGGAGCGGGATTTCGGGCCATACCAGAAAGGGTCAACCTGGGCTGAGCCGAACGTGGAGCATGCCGCAGAGTTGATGCGCTTGGTGAGCACGGAGCGGGAAGTCGCTCGCGCCAAAGGGCAGAAAGCCGCCCTTGACATCAGAAAGAATCACAGCGCTGAGCACGTTGGCAGGCTCATGAAAGAACGATTGCTAGAGATAACCGGCGGTTCCCCGAGAACCCATGTGCCAGTCGCCATCAAGTTGCCTGAAAAATCCGGCACTTTGCCCAAGCCGGCGGCGGTGAGTATTGTCATTCCGACTTTCAACCGCGTCGAGCTCACCCGCCAATGCTTGCAGGCGGTGCGTCAAAACACGCCGGCTGACCAATATGAAGTGGTCGTCGTGGACAACGGCTCAACGGACGGCACGGCCGATTTCCTTGAGACCGAGCAGGCTGCGGGCCGCTTGCGCGCGATCTGCAACTCTCAAAACGTGGGCTTTGCCCGCGCGTGCAATCAGGGCGCGGCTGCTGCTCGGGGCGCGCACATAGTCTTTCTGAATAACGACACCGAGGTTCAACCAGGGTGGTTGCCGGCGCTGGTCAGCACGGCCGAGAGCGATCCCCAGGTCGGCGCGGTCGGCAGCAAATTGCTCTTCCCCGACTCGACCATTCAACACGCCGGCGTCATTATCCTTGATGACCGGCGATTGGGCGATCCTCTGTTGGCCAAACATGCCTATCATCGCGCGCCACGCGATTTGGCCGAGGCTAACCGCCCGATGTGCTATCAGGCTTTGACCGCGGCTTGCCTGTTGGTTCCCCGCGAGCTTTTTACCGGCGTCGGGGGCTTTGATGAACAGTTTTGGAATGGCTACGAAGATGTCGATCTTTGCTTCCGGCTGGCCGAGGCGGGACGCCTCGCAATTTATCAGCCTGCCAGCGTGGTGCTGCACCATGAATCGCAGAGCGGTCCGGAGCGGTTTCGCAAAGTCCCCCAGAATATCGCGCGGTTGCACCAGAAATGGCTGGGGCGCGCCACGCCTGATTTTGTGGTTGGTACTGACGGTCAAATGACCAAAACCGAAGCCAACCGGTTGCGGGAATACCGCGGTCCCGCAGCCCCCCTTACTCACGGCAAAGCCGTTGCCTCGATCATTATCCCGGTGTTGAACCAACTCGGCGACACGCGGCAATGTCTCGAAAGCATTGTGGCGCATACTACGGTTCCTCATGAGGTCATTATCGTGGATAACGGCTCCAACGAGGAAACGTTTGCCTTCCTGAAGGCGTGGCAAAAGGGCCACGCCAACTGCAAACTGATTCGCAACTCGATCAACCGCGGTTATGCTGCTGCCAATAACCAGGGGTTATCCGTGGCGACGGGCGAGCACCTCATTCTGCTCAACAACGATACCGTCGTCACCGACCTATGGCTTGAGGGTTTGCTTCGTGTGTTGGAACAAGATCCTGGCGCCGGCATCGTCGGTCCGATGTCGAATAATGTTTCCGGCCCACAATACGCCGGAGAGGTAGCGTACCGCGATCTCCGCGAACTCCCCGCTTTCGCCAAGGCCTGGTCGGAGTCGCATTACGGCCAATCCATCGAAACGCCGCGCGCGGTTGGGTTTTGCCTGCTCATGGGTCGATCCGTTTTTGAAAAGATCGGCGGCCTGGATGAATCCTTCGGCTCGGGGAATTTCGAAGATGACGATTTGTGTATCCGCGCCCGGATCGCCGGATTTCGGATTCGAATTGCCCGAGAGGTTTTCATTCATCATTCGGGCAGCCAGACTTTCAAGGGCGCACGTATCAATTACCGGCAGGCCATGCTGCGGAACTGGGAGATCTTCCGTAATAAGTGGCATCTGCCTCCCGAAACCACTCTCGAGAGTGGCTATCCAGTGCCAAACCGGCTTCCCGAAGGCGCCCACCTGAAAGTCGAGGTTCGGTCCTTGGAAGGCACTCATGAGCACCAGGGTGAGAGCTGCTGGATCCAGAAAGCGCCCCAATCATTCACTCCCCAATGTCTGCCGGGGGTTGCGTCATTGGGCAATCTGATGAGCGCGCGCGAGTTGTTGCAGCAGCGAAACCTGCCCGCCGCTTGGAAGGCAACGCTTGAGGCGAGTGCCGCGCGGCCTTTCCATCCCGAGGCCTTTCTTCTTTTGGCCGAAATTGCCGCCGCCGCGGGAGATTCTCAAGCCGCCAGGCAATGCGCCCAGCACGCCCGGGTTGTGGCTCCGGACTGGAAAGCGGTCCGGCATTTCCTCCAAAAGTCTATCAAAGGGAAAGCGCGCCCGGACTGGCTCGTGCTGCCGGAAGCGCTAACTCCAGAAACGGCCCGCGACGGCCGGAATGCGCCGCGCATCACGGTTTGTGTTATTGCGAAGAACGAGGAAAGATTTCTCGCGCAATGCCTGGAATCGGTGAAGGACCTGGCGAGCCAGATCGTCCTGGTGGATACCGGTTCGACCGATCGGACGGTCGAGATTGCTAAATCCCTGGGCGCCGAGGTTTACAAAACCACGTGGTCTGACGATTTCAGTGCCGCCCGCAATGCAGCTCTCGAACATGCGCGGGGCGATTGGGTTTTGATTCTGGACGCGGACGAAGAACTGCCGGCCGACCAACACGCGGCGCTGAAGGCAGATCTGCGGAATCGCAAAAATATCGCACTGCGCTTGCCCTTGGTGAATCGAGGACAGGAAACCGAAGGTTGCAGTTTCGTTCCACGGCTCTTTCGCAATGCTCCCGGTGTTTATTTTACCGGCCGGATACACGAACAGGTTTTCCCGAGCCTGGTTGGGTTGGGCAAAGTCTGGGGCCTGGGCACGGCTTTGGGCGCCGCCCAAATCCTGCACCATGGCTATTCCAAGGAGAATCTCGCCGAGCGCAATAAAACCGAGCGTAACCTCCGGCTTCTGCGCCAGGCCGTCAACGAATCGCCCGACGATCCGAACCTGGCGATGAACCTCGGGCTGGAGTCCGTCCGCTCCGGTGACCTGGCGACCGGCCTGGTGCAGTATCGCCGCGCCTTCGAGCTCATGTCAGGGCGAACGCCGCAGGAAACATCGCCAGAGTTGCGCGAAGCGCTGCTGACCCAATTCACCTCACAACTTTATAAGGCCGCGGCTCACGACCAGGTCATCGAGGTCTTGAGTTCACCGTTGGCGCGCCAGGCTGGACTGACCGCCTCGTTGCATTTCGCGCTGGGTCTCGCCTTCTTTGCAACCGCCCGCTACGAGCAGGCCGTCGAGCAAATGCGCCAATGCCTGGCCAAACGCAATCAACCGGCGCTGACGCCCATTAACACAGATATTCGCACTGCCGCACCCTATCATTGCCTGGCGCTGGCATTAGCCAAATCTGGCGATATCGCCGGCGCGGAAAGCGCCTTTCAAGCCGGCCGCAAAGACAAAGGACGCGAAGAAGAAATACACCTGGACTATGCGAAGTTCCTCGTGGAGCAAAATCGAGCGGTTGAGGCAGTGCATTGTCTGCACGAGTTTGTCACCGGCCATCCACAGTCGGCCGTCGCTTGGCGTCTCGGCGGCCAGATTGCTTTAAGCCGCGCTGATTTTCTTGAGTTCGCCTGCGACTGGACGGCTGAAGCGGTAAAGCAAATGCCCGAAGACGTCGAGATCCTCGCGCAACGGGCCGAGGCGCTGCTCCTAAGCCTGCAAGTGAAACCGGCTCGCGAACTTTGGCAAACCCTGTGGCAAAAAGAGCACCAGCCTCGAGCCGCGGCGGCGCTGGTTATCTGCGCATTGATGGGCGAGCAGGTGACAACTGAGTTCGATGTGTATGAGGCCGAAGTGGGTGAGATCAGCCGCGCCTTCATAACGTGGTATCAGCGGTGTCTGGCCCTGCGGGCCCAAAGCATCGTCAGCCGCATAAACGACCAGCTTGAGACTTTACGCTCTCGACTTCCTGGAGCCGCAAACATGATCGAAGCGGCTCTGGTGGAAGCGCGAGCCGAGTCGGCCGAAACTCCAGAGCCCTGCCTCGCGTGACCCGGGAGAGTCGGCGTGTGGCTTCGCCTTCATTAGCGTGGGATGCGTGCGGGGCGGGAACCTGACGCAACGGTCGTGGAGATGACGGGGTTGAACGGTACAAGGCGTTACAGAGATTTTTTTCTAACTGTTAATAGACTTTAGTAGGCGATACCTGGCTATACTTGGTGATACATGGCTTTACCCAAAAGCTCGGTTACTGAGGCTCTGGCTGACTGCATGGGGTTGCGCTGGCGCAGAGGCCCAACCTGTTGCCGCGCTCGATGTTGCGCTTGGACCAATGGCGGCCGGCGAAGATCCCGCAAGACCGAAGCTGGACAGGCTTTACAAAATGGTTTGCAGGATTAGGCTAACATTAGTGAAACGGGAAATTTTTTCCCCGGGGACGTTCTATGATCCTGCCAAATGGCAGGATCATAAGATCTATCTACTCACTTGTTAAGCGATATATGCGCAAAGCCAAAATTGCCATTCTCATCACCTTAATCATCGTAGCTTGCTTTGCTACTTTCGCATTGCTCCCTGGCCCTGCACGTCCGAATCTTTCGATTAAGCTCGTGGGCTCCACAAATGAAGTGGCCGGCGTTCGGACTGAATTGATTTCGGTTACGAAC
>DASRFK010000185.1:0-14165 GCA_035651635.1 Verrucomicrobiia bacterium
TTCCAAGGTCGATTGGGTAATCGATGCGGCGGCGAATCCGAGCGTACTGGCCGGGGTAGACGCGCAGACCAGCAGCCGGCAGCTAATGGAGCACAACCTTCTCGGGACTCTCAATTTACTCGAGTTGTGTAAGCGCCACGACAGCGGGTTGGTCCTGCTGAGCACCAGCCGCGTTTATTCCCTGACCCGTCTTTGCGCGCTGCCGGTGCTGGAGCGAGGTGAAGCTTTGGAGCCGGACGTTAAGGCAGCGAACGAACCGGGGTTATCTCAAGAGGGCATCAGCGAAACTTTTTCGACCGACCCGCCCGTGTCGCTGTATGGGAGCGCCAAGCTGGCCTCGGAGTTGGTCAGTCTTGAATACGGGAGCGCGTTTGGTCTGCCGGTCTTCATCAACCGTTGCGGTGTGCTGGCCGCCGCCGGCCAGTTCGGGAAAGCGGACCAGGGTATCTTTAGTTTTTGGATTCACTCGTACCAGGCGCGGCGCCCGTTAAAGTATATTGGTTTTGGCGGGACAGGACACCAGGTCCGAGATTGCCTGCATCCTGCGGATTTGGCTTCATTAGTCGCAATGCAGTTGCGGCATCCAGATCGGGCGGGCCAAGTCGTCAATGTGAGCGGCGGGATCAGCAATAGCATGTCGCTGGCGCAACTAAGCCGGTGGTGCTCGAAACGCTTTGGGAAGCATACGGTAAGTGCGGACCCGGGCTCCCGGCCGTTCGATGTTCCCTGGCTGGTGCTGGACTCTTCAAAGGCGAAAGCGGTGTGGGGATGGCAACCGTCGCTTTCGCTCGAAACGATTCTCGAGGAAATTGCCGAGCACGCCCGGCTCAACCCAGGCTGGTTGGAACTGACCGCCGGGGGATGAACCCATCGCCCCCAACAACGAAGCGGCCCTTGTCACTGCTCTCGATAGTCATTCCCGCACGAAACGAGGCAGGCTGTATTCTCTCCACCGTGCAGCACCTGCACCTGGAGCTCGAACTGCAAAAGGTCCCGCACGAGATCCTGGTAGTCGATGATGGCAGCACCGATAACACCTGGGAGCTTTTGTTGGGCATGCAAGTGAAGATCCCCGAACTGGTCCCGATTGCCAATCAAGGGATGCACGGGTTCGGCCGGGCCGTCTCGTGTGGCCTGGATCGCTATAAAGGCGATGCGGTGGTCATCATGATGGCCGACGAATCTGACGATTGCCGCGACGTGGTGCGCTACTGGAAGGAATTGAACGACGGATGGGATTGCGTTTTCGGGAGTCGTTTCCTGAAGGGCGGTGGCGTGATTGATTATCCGAAGCTAAAACTCGCTCTGAACAGGATCGCAAACTTCTTCTTGAAGACCCTCTTTCACGTCAAGCTCAACGATACCACCAACGCGTTCAAGGCGTACCGCCGGGAGGCCATTGAAGGCTGCAAACCGTTGATCTCTCCGCATTTTAATCTGACGGTGGAACTGCCGCTCAAAGCCATCGTGCGGGGCTTTTCCTGGACGATGATCCCGATCACCTGGCGAAATCGGCGCGTGGGCCAGGCGAAGTTTGCCATTCGCGAGATGGGCAGCCGTTACCTTTTTATATGCCTCTATGTCTGGCTGGAGAAGTACTTCAGCCGGGGAGATTACCGAAAACCCAATGCCTGAAGCACAACCAGAAGAGTTAAAGCGCGTGTACGCCAGCCGGTTCGATGCGCGGCAGGACTATCGCCTGCGCGTCTGGCGCGTTTTGATCGAGCGCTTCTTCCAGGCTTTGGTGCCCGAAAACTCGACGGTCCTGGACCTCGGCTGCGGCTATGGCGAGTTTATCAACACCGTCAAAGCGCGGCAGAAGTTCGGGATGGATCTAAATCCGCGCACCCAGGAGCTCCTGAGGCCCGGAGTGAAGTTTCTGCGACAAGATTGCTCCAAACCCTGGTCAGTCGGCGCGGGTGAGCTTGATGTCGTCTTCACGAGCAATTTTTTCGAACACCTGCCCGATAAAAGCGCTCTCGGCGAAACGTTGGCTCAAGCCTTTCGCGCACTACGCCCCGGCGGACGCCTCATCGCCATGGGACCCAACATAAAATTCACACACGGACGGTATTGGGATTTTTGGGACCATTATCTGCCCCTGACCGAACTTTCATTGAGCGAAGGTCTGACGGTGCGGGGTTTTGTTGTCGAGAAGTGTTATCCCAGGTTCCTGCCGTATACCATGGTCGGCGCGCGCGAATATCCGCCATGGTGTGTCGGGATCTACTTGGGGCTGCCCTGGCTGTGGCGGTGGAAGGGAGAACAGTTCCTGATTGTTGCCAAGAAGCCATGATCATCATTTTGGTAGGAATGGCGCGCTGCGCCGTCCCTGCCCGCGTTCAGCGGGCTGAACAAACACGCGAAACAATGCGAACCACGACTGGTGCTGCGCCCCTGAACGGGGCGCAGACGGCGCAGCGCGTCGTCCCTACCGCGATAGCAGTATTCAAGTGCGCCGCCAAGCTTGACCCGCTACCAATGATTCGCAGTATCCTTCGCCATTGATGAACTTGGGCTCGGCCATAACCCCCAGCTTGCCCAAGAATACCCCGGGAGGCCCCGGCCCCGCCCTGGGATTTGATATCCCAGAACTGTGGTTCAGAAAGGGCTTGCTCGCGCTGGCGCTGGTTGGTTTGGTGATTCGGCTCGGCTTTTTTGTCGAGCATGCCCGCAGCCCATCTTTCGGCGTGCCCACGCTGGATCAGACTTACTACGACACGGTCGCAAGGATGCTGTTAGCGGGGGATGACTTGCACGCGCTCCATGGGTTTCGTCCCCTGCTCTATCCGCTGTTCCTGGCATTCTGGTACAAACTGGGCGGAAGCGCCGGCATCGATTTGGCTTTGTCGGCCCAGCATGGGCTGGGTGTGGCTACCGGCCTGATTGTCGCGGTGCTCGGCGCCCGGGTTTTCAAAAATCGCCTCTGCGGATTGGCCGGAGGTGCGCTCTATCTTTTGGCTCCTGTGCCGCTCTACTTCGAGGGCGAATTGTTGATCGAACCGAGCTACATTTTTCTAATCTTTGCTGGGCTGCTGCTGATTGTATTTGCGGCCGAAACCGAAGGTCGCAAAGGCATGCTGTTGTGGGCCGCTGCCGGCGCGGTAACCGTGCTCACCTCGCAAGCCCGGGCGAATATCATTGTGTTTCTTGCTGTCTACCCGCTGTTCGCTTTCTGGCGATGGCGGCAGCGGCGCGACCCGCGTGCCGCTTTTTCACCATTGCTCGGTTTGGCCGGCGCGCTGGCCATGGCCATACCCTGGGGGTGGGTGAACATGAAACAGATGGATCATTTTCATCTGCTGCCAAATGCCGGGGGAGTGGCCTTTTATTGCGGCAACAAACGAACCGCCGATGGCATGATGCCCCAACAGGATCGCAGAATAACATCGGGCGAACGGTATGAAGATTCGATCGAAGTGTGGGCGCGCCAGGAATATGAACGGGCCATGCGCGAACAGGGTCGGCAACCCGACACCGATCCGATGGCAATTTCAAAATATTGGACCTCACAAACCTTGCGCGAGATCCGAACCGCTCCAGCAGCCTGGCTCGGGCTGGTGGCCAAAAAATGCTGGCTGACCCTCTGGAATGCCGAAATTCCCAACAACAAAGCCTTCGCGTTTTTGCAGCAGGAGTTTGTCTGGCTGCGACTGCTTCCCGTTCGGTGGGTCGTGTTGCTGATGCTGGCACCGATCGGGATCTGGGCCGCCGCGAAATGGGGAAATCGAGATGAGTTGTTCGTCGTGCTGGTCTATGCCGGACTCTATTCAGCGGCCAATGTTGCTTTTTTTATCTGCGACCGATACCGATATCCGGTGTGGCCGGCACTGGCGGTATTGGCAGGAGGCGGGCTGATCAAGATCGTGCAGCTCGTGCAGCGACGAGCCCTGGGCGACCTGGCCTGGGTTGGAGCAACAATGACTTTAATGGCGGTGCTCTCGCTCCACAACTGGTTCGGCGCGCAACTGCCTTCGTTCGCTCGGGATTACCTGTTTCGTTCCCTGGCTTACTACCAGAAGGGACAATTCCAGCCAGCCCTGGCTGACATCGATCAGAGTGTAAAGCTCGACCCCCTGGATGGGAACGCGTTGGAACACCGAGCGAACGTTCTATTCGCGCTCGACCGGCTCGACGACGCGCGCCAGGCCTATGAGCAGACACTCCAAATAATTCCCGAAGAAGCTTCGGCCTGGAACAATCTGGGAACCACCCTCGATCATCTCGGGCGAACCGATGAGGCCTTGAATGCTTTTCGGCGCGCCATCGGATGCGCTCCCCCCAGCAAGAATGCGTTCCTCGGCATGGCTTTCATCCAGATTCGCACTGGTCGGCTAACGGATGCCGCGGCAACGCTCGACCAGGCCGATAAACTCGGCAACACGGCCAGCCCCGCCATTTTGGCGACTCGTTCCGTCCTCGAACGCCGGCGCGGGAACATCGCACACGCGGATGAACTGGAACTGCAGGCGCGACAGTTAGACCCTGATACGACAGCGTGGGCCACTAACGCGGCCAGTCAAAGGCCAACTCAATGAACCCGGGACTTTGGAGAAAGACTAAGAGCGCTTTTGGGCTTGGTTTGGAGTCCCGCCTTCAGGCGGCCCGGCGTCAAAACCGCCTGAGCTCCAAACCAAATCTCTAAAACACGCTCTTAGATCCAAAGTGAGATTATAAACAACTACGCCGTAACCGTTCTTGAAAGTTATTTTTCAGATCACGAGCAGGCCTTTCAGCCGGTTCATTCGTCCCACCGGTCTTTTTCTCGCTCTATCGATCACCTGGTTTTTGTTTGGACCCGGGACCCGCATCCTGGCAGCCGCGCCTGACTTCGGTCCCAATGTCCTGATTTTCGATCCAGGCATGACGAACATCCAGAGTCGCGTTGACGAGGTCTTCCACAAGCAGGAGCGAAACCAGTTCGGACCGGATCGGTTTGCGTATCTTTTCAAGCCCGGCCATTACGATTTGGATGTCCAGGTCGGGTTTTACACGCAGGTGCTCGGGCTGGGCCGTTCTCCGGATGAGGTGACGATCACCGGGGCGGTCAGGGCCAAAGCCCAATGGATGACCCGCAGCAACGCGACCTGCAATTTCTGGCGCTGCGCGGAAAATCTTTCAGTCGTTCCGACACAAGATCAGGGCATCAACATCTGGGCGGTGTCACAGGCCACGGCCTTGCGTCGCTTGCATGTGAAAGGAGCCTTAAATCTTTGGGACGGCGGTTGGTCCAGCGGCGGATTTCTCGCTGATACCAAAATCGATGGCCAAATCAATTCCGGCTCGCAGCAACAATGGTTCTCCCGCAACTCTGAATGGAGTCGCTGGCAAGGCGGCTCGTGGAACATGGTATTCGTGGGCACGGTTAATCCGCCCGAAGGCAACTGGCCGGAGGCGCCATACACAGTCATCGAACAGACTCCGATCATTCGCGAGAAACCGTTTCTCCTCCTTGACGGGCACGGCGATTACTTTGTTTTCGTGCCCAGCCTGAACACAAACGGCGCACGCGGGTTAACCTGGTCTCAAGAGCGGCCGACACCGGGAACCAGCATCCCGCTCGAAAACTTCTACCTGGCCCAACCGCGAACCGACACTGCCTCAACCATCAACAGCGCATTGAACCAGGGGAAGCACCTGCTGCTCACTCCCGGCATTTATCACCTCGAAGATGCCATCCGGGTAATTCGGCCGGAAACCATTGTGCTCGGACTTGGCTATCCGACACTCCGGCCGACCAATGGGACCGCGGCTCTGCGCCTGAGAGACGTCGACGGCATAAAGGTAGGAGGAATCCTGTTCGAAGCAGGCTCGAGCAACTCGCCCACTCTGGTGCAGGTGGGAGAACCGGGCGGTCGCGCCTCTCACAGCGCCGACCCAATTTTTCTCTGGGACATCTTCTGTCGCGTAGGCGGTGCGCAAGCCGGGCAAGCCGATTGCATGCTCACAATTAATTCCAGCGATGTGGTGGGGGACAATTTTTGGCTGTGGCGGGCCGACCACGGACGCGGCGCGGGATGGAACTCAAACCCAAACAAAAATGGCTTGGTGGTGAATGGCGACAACGTCACGCTGTACGGTTTGTTCGTCGAACATTGCCAGGAGTACCAAACCCTTTGGAACGGGAACGGCGGCCGGGTTTATTTTTATCAATCGGAAATGCCGTATGATCCGCCGAGCCAGGATGCGTGGCATCATGGGGAGATTAACGGGTTTGCCTCTTACAAAGTGGCGGACTCAGTGTCGAGTCACCAGGCTTGGGGCCTGGGCATTTATTGCGTGTTCTATGCGGCGCCCGTGTTAGCGGAGAATGCGATCGAAACGCCTGACCGGCCGGGAATCCAGATGCGTCACATGGTCACGATCCGCTTGTCCGGTCAGAAGAACAGTGGGATCAGTCACGTGATCAACGGCAAAGGCGCGTCAGTCATTACGACCCGAAAAGCAGTCGTTGATTAAAGGGAATGTCTGCCGGCCCGCAGCGGCCCTGCCTGTTTCAGAAGTCGCCCTTCCAGAAACCTGAGCAAGGCGAAGGTCGTCTGATTGGGTCGGATTCGGATTTCGGATTTCGGCCTTCTTTCGGTCTTCGGGTTTCGGCCTTCGGTTTTAGTAACTGGGCTATGGCCCACCTTGCGACAGCGGGTACGCCTTCCTGGAACGGTACAGCCCCAACAACTCCTGGTTCCGCGCAGCCAGATCCGATTCGCCAGATTCGTTTGCAACCGCGATGGCTCGTTGGGCTGCGGCAACTGCCTTGGTGTACTCCCCCGCCTCGGCGTAGGCCGCGCCCAGTGTTCCGATAAGCGCGGCTTGTTTGAAGTGAGTCAACTGACACGCCCGCTCCCCTAATTGAACGGCACGAGAGCCATCGCGCAATTCTGCAGTACTGCTGCTTGCGAGGACCCAGGCCAGGTTGTTGAGGCCTTCCACCGAATTGGGGTCGAGCCGCAAGGCTTCATCCAAGCATCTGATAGCGTCTTTTGGACGTCCAAGCGCAGGAAGGAGCCCGCCATAATCAACCAGGGCCTGGACGTCGGATGGATTGCAGCGTACGGCGGCCTGGTACTGGTCGGCAGCGGCCTGCAAATGCCCCTGCATGCGGAGCAGTTGGCCCATGATGTAATGAGCGCGGGCGTAGGACGGATCAATCGCCGCCGCCACCCGGAACCGCACCATGGCCTGGCTAATGCGCCCCTCTTCGACCAAACCCATGCCGATGCCGAACTGAGCGGACGGGTTGTCCGCGGTAACCTCAGCCGCATGTTGAAAAAGCGTCAGTGTATTTTGCCAAAACCCAAGCTGGTGTTGCGTCGTCACAAACAGTGCCGCTAGCACCAGGACAGTTGCGCACGGAGCGACAGCATGGGCGAAGAACGTTGGTAATCTCGGCCGCAGTTCCGCCACCCACCAGACCAGACTAATTGTCGGCCCGATTAGCGGCAGGTACGTGTAGCGATCAGCCATGGCCTGTTCGCCCGCCTGGATTAACCCGATGACCGGGACGAGCATGCCGATAAACCAGAACCAGCCAAAGGCGAAGTACGGCCGTGGGCGCGACCAGCGCAGCGCGAGGACTGAGATCAGACACAGCAGGAGGCCGGCTGCCGCCACCTCCCAGCCAGGCCACTGATCGGAAAGATAATAATGCCTGGCCGGATGGGGATAGATCACCGCCAGATCGGCCGGCCAAAATGCCTTGCCCAGGTATCGCAGATAGCTGGTAACTGCATTGGACAACCGTTCCAACCAGCCAGCCTGGTGAACCACGGAGGTAGCGCCCGAGGCTCTTTGCAGGGTCACTGTAATCAGGCTGAGCGCCACCGATAGCACAAGAAAAGGCACCTTCTCCAGCACCAGGCCTGTGAGCCGGCGCGACCCAAAAGGCTTGTTGGCTTCGGCGAAACGTTGCAGCGGCCAGAAATCCAGCAGGAGCAGCACAAATGGCAGAGTGACGATCATCGGCTTGCTCAACAGGCCGCAGGCGAACATGCAAAATGACGCAGCGTAGAAACCCCAGCCGCCTGCTCGCTTGGCGGATGCAGGGGAATTGGGTTGAAGCCGCTCCGAAGCACTACGGCGCCGGGCGTAATGCGCATAGAGCCAAATCGACAGCAGAAAGAACAAGCCGCACAGGAGATCCTTTCGCTCGGCAACCCATGCCACCGACTCGACCCGCAGTGGGTGCAAGGCGAACACACCAGCAACAATCGCGCTGCGCCACAACGCCGTGGTCAGATAGCGAAGTAACAGCAACAAAACGATTGCATTGAGAGCATGGAAAACCGCGTTGACCAAGTGATGGGCGGCCGGATTGGTCCCGAACAACTGGCAATCCATTGCATGAGAAAGCATCGTTAAAGGGTGCCAATTCCCCACCACCCGACTGCTAAAGGCATAACGGACGGTTGACCACTTCAGGCCCGTTTGGACTTGTGCGTTCTCGGTGACGAACTCGGGATCGTCATAGTAGATGAACTCGTGGTGCCGGACAGGCCAATAGGCAGCCAAGGTTGAAAGTGCCAGGAGACCGCACAGCACCGCGAGCGCGCCATGCCGTTTCCACTGGTTTCCAGACGAAGGGTTCAAGGAGCTTTCCGTACGACCTAGGGTGCCGCCGGGGTCAGGACGATATTTCGGTAGGCGATCCCGCCATGATCGCCCTGGAGATAAATCGGGCCAGGCGCCCCTTCGTGGCTGTCGATTGCGCCGCCGGTAATGCCCGGAATTTCCTTATGATCAATGATCGTATGGCCATTCTGAACCACGGTGACGTAGCGGCCCAATAGAGTGATATCGAATCTCTGCCAAACCCCAGGCCGGCGAGGTTGCTCCCGCGCCGGCGCCAGAAAACCGTAGACCGCGCCCATGTGGTGACTGGGCGGTTCGGCCAGGGAATCATCCTCCACTTGCACCTCGTACCGGGCTCGCAGGTAAATGCCGCTGTTGGCGTTGGTCGCGCAGTTTACTTCGATGTGCAGCTTGAAATCCTGGAACTTTTGTTCAGTGGCAATATTGGAGCCGGCCGATTTGTTCACCAGGCAACCCTTCTCCACCACCCAACTGGAAGCCTTGGAGGGATTATCAAAGGTCCAGCCGGCAAAATCGCGCCCATTGAACAAACGAATCGACTTCTCCCATTTGACCTTTGGTTGAGGGTTCAGCGCCGGAGCCCGCTCGCCTGTCCAAGTCCAGGCTGCTCCGTCAGGCCCTTTAGCGATTCCGTCCAACCGGCCATTTTCAAGTTTGCCACTGAAGACGAGGTCGGTCTTGCTGCCTTCCTCTTGGCGCGGGGAGACGAACTGGAGTTGCGCACCTGATACGGTGATTTTTGCGAGAGGCCGGGCATTGCCCCAGCGGCCAACAAAACGGGCAGTCCACAAGTCATTCGTCTGCGCAAACTCGATCCATGAAGGAATTTGTCTGCCTGCTTGGTCCGTGATCGTAAGGTCCCAGCGCCCGGCGAGCCCTTGGGCGGCGGCGGCTTCGGTCTGGTCCGTCGCGCAATCAGCGGAAAATCGCGCGAAACAGAGGATCAATCCAAGGCAGCGGAACGGTTTTGAAGGGCTAAACATGCTGACAGATTAATCAATTCGGGCGGCGCAGGGACAGCAAGATTGTGCCAGGCGAAGTACCTCGCGTCAGCCGGTGATCGAGTGTTGCTGCGGGCAGCATGCCCGCGCGCCGGCGCGCGAACTTCCAGTTCGCAGAGATCCACGCACTGTTTCTGAGACCAAAAACAAGTCGCAAGTCAGCCGGTGATCGGACGTTGCTGCGGGCAGGCATGCGCGCGCGCCGGGACGCGAACTTCCAGTTCGCAGAGATCCACCCACTGTTTCTGTCACCAAAAAAACGAGTCGCAAGTCAGCCGGTGATCGGACGTTGCTGCGGGCAAGGATGCCCGCCCGCCGGCGCGCGAACTTCTAGTTCGCAGAGATCCACGCACTGTTTCTGTCACCAAAAACGAGTCGCACGTCAGCCGGTGATCGGACGTTGCTGCGGGCAGCATGCCCGCGCGCCGGCGCGCGAACTTTCAGTTCGCAGAGATCCACGCACTGTTTCTGACACCAAAAAACAAGTCACACGTCAGCCGGTAATCAGACGTTGCTGCGGGCAAGGATGCCCGCGCGCCGGGACGCGAACTTCTAGTTCGCAGGGATCCACGCACTGTTTCCGTCACCAAAAAACAAGTCGCACGTCAGCCGGTGATCGGACGTTGCTGCGGGCAGCATGCCCGCGCGCCGGCGGGCGAACTTAACCGCACTGGGCCTTTTGGCGCAACGCATGATCGACCAGCACCAGCGCAGTCATGGCTTCAACCATCGGCACCGCCCGTGGCAAAACACACGGATCGTGCCGGCCACGGCCGGTTAGTGTTGTATTGTGCAACGCCGTATCGACGGTTTCCTGTTCGTGCATCACGGTAGCGACAGGCTTGAATGCCACTCGGAAATAAATCGTTTGCCCATTGGAAATCCCGCCCTGAATGCCGCCGGAGCGGTTGGAAGTCGTGTAGACTTTCCCCGATTTGGCGCGAAATGGGTCGTTGTGCTCGCGCCCGGTCAACTCGATGCCGCCAAAGCCCGAGCCAATATCGAAACCCTTGGAGGCGGGCAAGCTCAACATGGCTTTGCCGAGATCGGCCTCGAGGCGATCGAAAACCGGCTCGCCCCATCCGGCCGGTACCCCGCGCGCAATGCCCAGTACGATCCCGCCCACTGTATCGCCGGCTTTGCGGACCTTCTCAATCAACCGAATCATCTTCTGTGCGGTCGGCTGGTCCGGGCAGCGAACGATGTTGGATTCCACCGCCTTGGCAGAAACCGTCTCGGGATCTAACGTGGCGTGAATTCGCTGCACCTGTTGCACGCACGCAAGGATCTCGACCCCAAACTGGAGGCGCAGAATCTTGCGCGCCACCGCGCCGGCGGCGACGCGGCCAATGGTCTCACGCGCGCTCGAACGTCCCCCGCCCTGCCAGTTGCGAATCCCAAACTTGGCTTGGTAAGTATAATCGGCGTGCGAGGGACGGAATTTTTCGGCCATTTCTGAATAGGCTTCCGGCCGGGCATCTTCATTTTTCACCCACATGCAGATGGGTGTGCCCAAAGTTTTTCCCTCGAAAGTGCCCGAAAGGATCTGGACGGTATCCGATTCCTTGCGTGGGGAGACGATCTTCGACTGCCCCGGCCGCCGCCGGTCCAGGTCGGGTTGGATATCCGCCTCGGTTAATTCGAGCCTGGGCGGGCAACCGTCGAGCACGACGCCGACGCCACCGCCGTGAGACTCACCCCAGGTCGTGATGCGGAACAGTTGCCCGAACGAATTCGCCATGCGTCCAGAGTGCGCAAAACCAGGGGACGGGTCAAACCGTTCAATCCACGATTGACACTGCCGCGGGCTCCTCCGTAGCTTCTCAACGCAAAGACGGAACGCTTTGCCCCGAATGCACGTTCGGGGATTTTTATTGAACCTATGGCCAATACAATTCTGGTGGGCGCCCAGTGGGGTGACGAAGGCAAAGGCAAAATTATCGACGTCCTCACCGAGCAAGCCGACGTCGTGGTGCGCACGCAGGGCGGCAATAACGCCGGCCACACCGTCCATATCAAAGGCCAAAAATACATTCTCCACCTCATTCCTTCCGGAATTTTGCGTCCGCGCAAAACCTGCGTCATTGGCAACGGCGTGGTCGTGGACCCGATCAGCCTGGTTGAGGAGGTTGAAGGTTTGCGCAAGCTAGGCATCAAGATCCACCGGAACCTTTTCCTGAGCGAGACCGCGCACCTGGTTTTTCCTTACCACCGCGAACTCGACGCCCAACGCGAGATTCTCAAGGGCAAAAACAAAATCGGCACCACCAAGCGCGGGATAGGGCCGGCTTATGGCGACAAGGCGGCGCGGACGGGCTTGCGGGTCATCGACTTGATCAACCCGGCGCGGTTTGAAGGGCAACTCCAATCCAAAATTAAAGAGAACAACGAAATCCTGAAGGCGTTTGGCGCCAAGCCTCTCTCGTTCAAGAAAGTGCTCCAGGATTATCGCCGGGCCGGCGACTACCTCAAACCGTTCGTTGCCAATACCGTCATTCTCCTGCACGCTGCGGTCGGGCGCGGTGAGGATATTCTATTCGAAGGCGCACAGGGGACTTTTCTCGATTTGGATCATGGCACGTATCCGTTTGTGACTTCATCGAGCACGACCGCCGGGGGAGCCTGCACCGGGTCCGGGATTCCACCGCACCGAATGGATCGGGTGGTCGGCGTCATGAAAGCCTACACCACTCGCGTGGGCGAAGGGCCGCTGCCGACGGAAAACGCCGAAGTCGCCGACATGCTTCACGCCATGGGGCGGGAGTTCGGCGCGACGACCGGCCGGCCGCGGCGCTGCGGCTGGTTTGATTCGGTGGCTACACGTCACGCCTGTATGGTCAACGGCATCGACGAACTGGCGGTGACTAATATTGACGGCTTGGATGGCGTGGAGACCATTAAGGTCTGCATCGGCTATACCGACGGAAAGGAGCGATACGATTATATTCCCAACGACATCGAGGTGCTCGCCCGCTGTCAGCCGGTTTACGCGGAATTCCCAGGCTGGCGAACCCCGACACATCAGGCCAGGAAGTGGAAGGACCTCCCGCCCAAGACGCGTTCGTACCTCAAAGCCCTGGCTGAATTGACTGGCGCCAAGCTGGCCATCGCTTCAGTTGGCCCGGGGCGCGAGCAGACGATTTTCGTCTAAACGGACTTATGCCCATTTTGAAGGAATGTACTTTAAAGTAGACATCGCTCCCGAAAAGAGGGAACGTGGGCTCGCGTCTTATGCGAGTCATGAGACGTTCGGCCGCCCCTCCTAACCATCATCCGTCCGGGGCGGCCTTTTTTCTTTAATGGCTTATGGTAGATTACGGCTGCGACTCCAATGCAGTCCTTTCAGTTTCATCCGGTCATTGCGCGCTGGTTTCAGGAGAAATTCGGGTCACCGACTGAGCCTCAGCTTCGGGGTTGGCCCGCAATCCAGGCGGGGAAGCATACGTTGATCGCAGCGCCGACGGGCTCCGGCAAGACCCTGGCCGCCTTTCTGGCGGCTTTGGATCAGCTATTTAAGCGGGGACTAGACGGTTCGCTCCGAGACGAAACCCTGGTGGTCTATGTCTCGCCGCTCAAGGCGCTGAGCAATGACATCCACAAGAACCTGGAAGAACCACTGCGGGAAATTCGCCAGGCGCTCCTGACCAGCGAAGGCCGCACAGTGGACGTCACGACCGCCTTGCGGACGGGCGACACGCCGGCCTCCAAACGCCAGGCAATCGCGCGACGGCCGCCTCACATCCTGGTCACGACGCCGGAATCCCTCTACTTGCTGTTGACCTCCCAATCCGGACGCAAGCTGCTGTCGACAGTGCGCACGCTCATTGTCGATGAGATCCACGCGGTGGTGGCCAATCGGCGTGGATCGCACCTGGCGCTGAGCATCGAACGGCTTCAGCACCTGGTGCAGCATCCGTTGCAGCGGATTGGGCTGTCGGCGACCCAAAAGCCCATCGAGTTGGTGGCGGAGTTTCTGGTGGGGAACGGCCGAACCGGCGCTCGCGGCCAGAATTTCGGGGGCTATCAAGCTCAGGAAAATCTGAGGGGTTCGCCCTCACCCCATCCCTCTCCCCCAGGAGAGGGAGAGACGTCCGGCTATCGTGCGGAAAAGGCGGAGTCACCCAAGGAGGCATCGCGCTCCAACGGTAAAGTTTCGGCTGAACTATGCACGATTATCGATTGCGGCTATTCCCGTGCAATGGACCTGGCCATCGAGATTCCCGGCGCACCCCTGGAAGCGGTGATGTCCAATGAGGTGTGGACGGAAGTGTACCATCGGCTGGCCGAGCTAATTGAAGCGCATCAGACGACGATCGTGTTCGTCAATACCCGGCGGCTGGCCGAGCGAGTCACCCATCATCTGTGCGAGCGTTTGGGTCAGGATAAAGTCACCTCGCATCACGGCAGCCTGTCGGCGCGGTTGCGGCTGGACGCCGAGGCGCGCCTGAAACGGGGTGAATTGAAGGCGCTGGTCGCCACTGCCTCGCTGGAATTGGGAATTGATATCGGTTCAGTCGATTTGGTGTGCCAACTGGGTCCTACCCGGTCCCTGGCAACGCTGCTGCAGCGCGTCGG
>DASRFK010000186.1:0-27039 GCA_035651635.1 Verrucomicrobiia bacterium
GTTCCTCAACCGCGTCGACGACATCATCATCTTCCACAGCCTGGACGAAAAGCAACTCTCGCATATTGTGGAGATTCAACTGGGCCGGTTGGAGAAGCGCCTGTCCCAGCAGCAATTAACCCTCGAAGTGGACCGCTCAGCCAAGCAGTTGATCGCGCAGGAGGGCTTCGATCCTCAGTTCGGTGCGCGGCCATTGAAACGGGCGATTCAGGATCTATTGCTGGACCCGTTAGCGACGAAGCTGCTGGTGGGCGATTTTAAAGCGGGCGACCGCATCAAGGTGCTTGCCCAGGACGGCGAACTGGCTTTTGAGAAGAAGTAGCGGTTAGAAACGCTTCGTCGCGTTGGTGACGGGCGGCTCAAACCGGATCACCGTCTCGCCGGGCTTGGCGTAGCTGAGACGTTCCCGGGCCAGGCGTTCGACGGCTCGATTGTCATGTTGCAAGGAATCGAGCGAACTGCGCAGCTGTTTGCCAATCTCGACTTGCTTTTGAATGCTGGCCTCCTTGAGCAGGAGCTCTTTACGCAATCGTTCATTCCATTGAATGAGCGGAAAGTACCACACCGCCACGACCAGGAGATAAGCAATAAACAACAGAAAGATTACCAACCGGGTCAACTTATCCCAAACGTTGCCATCGGCAGTCATGTTCGAGCCGATTAAAGCATAGCTAACCTGGAGAGTAAATCTGAATTGATCGAGTTATTTGCTGTCCCTGTGAATGGATTTATTGCAACACTATCCGGACATGATCGAATCGGTTTTGTTGATTTTTAATGCCAACGGGACGTGGGAACGGATTGTCCGCGCCGAACGAGGGCTGCTCGCGATACTTCTCAAGTTCCTGCTGCCCCTGCTGCTGGTGACTTGCGCCATCGAAGGCTACGGTCTGACCCACTGGGGCAAACACCAAGTGAGCTCGACCCGGCCCAAAGTCTTTACCCCCGGGGAGGCGGTGGTTTTCGAATCCGGCCAGTTGGTGACTTCACTGGTGCTGGTGTTCATTGGGGCGGCGGTGCTCAAGTCCATGGGCGGCACCTTCCACGCGCGCAATACTTACCAGCAGGCTTTCACCGTGGTAGCGTACGCGCTGAGTCCGTTTTTCCTGCTGCGGTTGCTGGACGCCTTTACCCCGGTCTCGCCATGGCTGACCTGGGCGGTGGGCATCTTTCTCGCCCTCGGCGCGCTGTACCATGGTGTGCCTCAGGTGATGGAACCGGATCCGCCCCAGGCCTTCGGGCTCTATTTGATGACCGCGGTTCTTATGTTTTCCATCACCGGCGTCATGGGCTTCATCGCCGCCTGGTACCTCCAGGGGCGCTTTACCAAGCTCGAGGCCCTGATTTCGAGCGCGAGCGCCCGCCTGCCGTTCTGATCTTAAGCCGACAAAAAACCGAGCAGTTTATGACCGGAATTGAAAAAGAGATTTTGGGTTCGTTGGAAGAATTGGATCGGGCGGTTCAATCGCTGCGCACGGCCAACCCCAAACCGGATCTGCAATCCATTTTCAGTCGCCTCGAACGCCTCACCGACGGATTGCCGCCCGGCACCGATCCCAGCCTGCTGCACTACCTCCACAAAAAGAGCTACGAGAAGGCCCGACTCCTTCTGGAGGGCCGCGACGCCGAAAATGCACGCGGCGGATGCCGGCACGATTGAAGCCGGCCCTAAAGGACCGAAACCGAAGCAGACGAGTTGACGGCGGATCGTGGATTCAACTCAATTCGGTCACTTCGGCTTGACGCTGCCCGCCCCGTTTGAAGAAGCTTAGGCTCGTCAATTACATCGTTGAGTATTCCAATGAAATTAATTCGTCTTTTGTTTAGCAGCGTCCTCGCTTTGGCAATGACCGCCGCTTCAAGTGGCCTGGCAGTATCAAGAAAACCGTCCTCGACCGCTTCAAAAACCGCGCCACACGGAGTGATGGCGCGCACTCCCTACCTGGGGGCAATTGTGGTCGACTCCGCCAGCGGCAGGGTGCTGTTCGAGGACAATGCGGATGCCAGGGGATATCCCGCGAGCATGCAAAAGTTGATGGATTTGTTGATCATCCTGGAGAAGGTCGAGCACGGCCAACTCTCGCTGCAGGACCATGTGCCCGTCAGCGCCAAAGCGGCCAAAACCGGCGGGTCGCAGGTGTGGTTGGCCGAGAAAGAATCGTTCTCAATGGACGACATGCTTTACGCGTTAATGGTGCAGTCGGCCAACGATGCCGCGGTCGCCGTCGCTGAAAAAGTGGCGGGGTCAACTGACGCGTTCGTCCAGTTGATGAACGCCAAGGCAAAGGAGTTGGGCATGAACAACACGGTTTTTCATTCCGTGCACGGGTTGCCTCCCGCGGCGGGCCAGGAACATGACGTCACGACGGCGCGTGATTTCGCCATTCTTTGCCGCGAGGTCGTGCGTCATCCGGAGGCTTTGCGCTACACCTCGACCCACGAAAAAGCATTTCGCCAAAACGTTCCCGGGCGCACGGTGATGATGCGCACGCACAATCACTTGCTGGCGCGGATCGACGGTTGCGATGGTTTGAAGACCGGCTATTTCGCCCAAGCCGGCTTTTCCATTGCGGTCACCGCCGTCCGGCAAGGGCAGCGCGTGATTGTGGTGGTGCTCGACAGTCCGGACCTCAAGACTCGCGACCGCAAAGCCACCGAATTGGTGGCGAAGGGATTTTCGGCGATGAGTGCGGGCGCGGTGAAAACCGCCGCCGCTGTAAAATAGGTAGGGCGCCCAGCCCTCCGTCATCCGCCTTGGGCCATCCGCCGTGACTTTTCAGCGGCTGCCCGAACGGCGTTGATGATGGTTCCCCTCAATTTACCCCGTTCGAGTTCACAGATTCCCTCGATGGTGGTGCCGCCGGGGCTGGCAACCATGTCCTTAAGCGTTCCCGGATGCAGCCCGGTTTCCAAAACCATTTTGCCGGCGCCCAGCACGGTTTGCGCCGCGAGCCGTGTCGCGACTTCGCGTGGCAAACCTGCCGCCACGCCCCCGTCGCTGAGTGCCTCGATCACCATGTAAACATACGCTGGACCGCTCCCGCTTAATCCCGTCACTCCATCCAGCAACGATTCTTTCAACTCGTACGCCAGACCCACTGTACCCATTAACTTTTGGGCCAATCCGGCATCTTCCCGACGCGCGGCCGCGCCTAACGCAAACGCCGACGCGGATGCTCCGACCAGTGCCGGCGTATTTGGCATCACGCGGATGACGCGCGCGCCCCCGGGAAGCGCGGCCTCCAGTTGGGCCAAAGTCACTCCGGCTGCAATAGAGATCAAGACATGCTCGGGACTGAATCCGTCGCGAACCTGTGCCAGGACCTCGCGAACCTGACCGGGCTTGACCGCCAGTACGAGCGAGCGCGCAAATTTAACCACTTCCTGGTTGGATTCGGTGACGCGGGCCCCAGTTTCTTTCGTGAACGTCGCCCGGGCAACTTCGCTCGGATCGCTGCCAAGCAGGTGATCGGGTGAAACGATGCCGCCCCGAACAAATCCGCCGGCCAACGCGGTGGCCATCTTTCCGGTACCAATAAATCCGAGGGCAAGCTGAGCTGGCATGGGCGAGTTGTAACAACACCCTCATAACAGGGAAAGTGAAAACGCCCGGGCGACCTCCAGGCTGGATATTTCCCAGCACGCGGACTCGTTTCATTAGCGGAAACCGGTCTCGTCGTGGCCGGAGGCCGGGGACCTGGGCTTTTCATTAACACCGCGGCTTCGGCCCGGTGGATCCCGCTGGCGGGAATTCGAAACTGTTTAAACAGTTTCAGAGGCGCCAAATCTCGGCTTGTGAGTAATTCCTTCTAATACATAAACGCTTTTCGCTAAAGAAAAAGAATTGTATGCCGATAGGGCATTAGCGGCCGGTCGCACTACCTGCGCTGGGCCGTCGCGCCGTCTTATATTATGCACTACGAAGGAAGGAATTTGGACGAGGCGATTTTTCGCACCATTCAGGCAGGTATTCTCATTGTGGATGCACAGGAGCATAACATCCTGGATGCCAACGCCGCCGCCTTGAAACTGATCGGCCGCTCCAAGGACGCGGTGATCGGTCATTGCTGCCACAAATTTGTCTGCCCGGCAGAACAAGGCAAATGTCCGATCACCGATTTGCATACGACGGTGGACAGCTCGGAACGGGTCCTGCTGGATCTCAACGGGCAGCGAGTCCCTATCCTCAAGAGTGTGGTGTCGGTGGAACTAAACGGCCGCTCCTGCCTGCTGGAATGTTTCCTGGACCTGACCGAACGCAAGCGCACGGAAGAGGATTTGAAACGGACCCAAGGGGACTTGCTCCATGCCTCGCGGTTGGCCGGCATGGCCGAAGTCGCGACCAGCGTGCTGCACAACGTCGGCAACGTGCTCAACAGCGTAAACGTCTCCGTCGACCTCCTGAGCGACCGCCTAAGGCATTCCAAGCTCGCGAATCTGTCCAGGGCGGCGACTCTGCTTCGCGAGCATTCCCAGGACCTCGGAACTTTTGTCACCCAGCACCCAAAAGGCCAGCAAATACCCGTGTACTTGGACCAACTGGCGGTCTATTTGGTTCAGGAACAAGATGACCTATTAGCCGAGCTCCAGTCCTTGAGAGCTAATGTCGAGCATATCAAAGACATCGTTGCCGTGCAGCAGAGCTACGCTCAGGTCGCTGGAGTCAAGGAGACCGTCAACCCGGCCGACCTTGTTGAGGACGCCCTGCGAATGAATGCGATCGCTCTGGGCCGACACGAGGTGCGGGTCGTACGCGACTTTGACGCTGCTTCGCTGTCGATGATTAATGTGGAGAAACACAAAGTCCTGCAAATCCTCATCAATCTCATTCGGAACGCCAAGTATGCCTGCGACGATTCCGGCCGTCAGGATAAGCGCTTGACGATTCGGGTTCGGCAAAACACGCAGCAAATCGAGATTGCTCTCGTCGACAATGGAATCGGTATTCCTTCGGAAAACCTCACGCGCATCTTCAACCACGGTTTCACCACCCGCAAGAACGGCCACGGTTTCGGCTTGCACAGCGGAGCTCTGGCCGCAAAGGAAATGGGAGGCAGCCTCGATGTGGAGAGCGAAGGCATCGGCCACGGCGCCACGTTTTTCTTACGGCTCCCCTGTTCGCCCCACGAACCGACCGCCAAACCAACAGAGAGGCGGCAGTAGCCACGACTCAAACCGCGCGAAAAATTCTTTCGGCTTCAGGGCGATTGGGCCAATAACGGACAATCAGGTTAAAGGCATTCATTTTAAATTTACCAAACCACTTAACCACCTTGGAACCTGCTGGGCGGCCCACTCCAACCGGCCCTTTTCGAACACCGCGACCTTGCGGAACGGATTCCTCAAGTCATCGTGGTCGAAGATCAAAACATGAGGCAATTGGCTTATAGCGTCCTTCAGATTTGCCATCGTTCGTGGAAACCGCGACACCAACTTGTCAGTCGGCACATCGTGGCCGCCTTGGGACACTCGCATCGCAACCCGTTGCTCCGATATTTCCGGCCCGGCTATGCCGACAAAGCAAAGCACCACCGTATAACCCGATTGGACCGCCTCCCTGAGAAATCCCAATTTGTCGGCAACGGGATCGGAGAAAACGGTCTCGAAAACAAAACTCTCCCGTAGCTTAACCAATTCCTGCCGCAGTTGCGTGATGATCTTGGCGGCTTCATAGGCGTCGATTTCCAGCTCCCGTGCGACTTCATCCGCGTTGAGAAAACGCAAACCGGCCGGTTTGAGATGGGAATGGAAAAACGTCGTCTTGCCCGCACCATTCGGTCCCACTAAGGCTACGAGCACGGGCCGTTGGTCCAGAACCTGGCTCAGTTTTGCCAGACCTTCTGATGGCTCGGACTTCCGCCGACCTTTCACTTGCGCCCGGACTTGGCTTCCTGAAACTTGCGGTTCACGAACCTGCCGGTCGTGCGTCTGCCATTGGCCTCGATCCTCACTAGCAATCCTGGCGAGTCAGGCATCGGTTCGTAATGGGGATAAGGCAACGAGGCAAGATGTGCAGCGAGGCGCTTGTGACCCTCCGCCGAGTCGATCGAATTGAGGCACGCTGAAAGAGGCCTGGCTTTCCCGGCTTTGCAAAGCGACAGCATTTGATCGCCACGCAACAGAGTCTCAACAGCGCGACCCAGCCTGGCCCAAAATTCGATTTGGCCGGCAATGGACCGCTGGGTCGCCTCACCCATCAAGCGAGCGTCCAGGACCAGCGCATCGGAAACCTTCACCGGTTGACTCATGCCCTCACGGTAGCAAAATGCTACCCAAATGTCAATAATCGATTGAAGGGCTGTAAGGTCTTGGAGTCCTTGAGAGCACTTGCTTTCTGAGTCGCGTTATCCTGACATTGCTTGGTTTTGGCCTTGCCGGACGGTTGAAAACGAATAGCCTAGGGCTTCGCAAAATTCGCGAAAGACTATGAAAAATCCAACGATTCTCAACGGTCTTTCAAGAGCGACAGCGCGCTTAGCTCAGCGGTAGAGCACTTCCTTCACACGGAAGGGGTCGTAGGTTCAAACCCTACAGCGCGCACCATTCTCCCTTGCTGAAATTTGCTGCCCGGATTGGCATCCATGGGGAACCTGCCCACCACGAAACCCGGCTGCTTGAACTCCGCGGCTATGGGAGCCGCGCGCTTGGTTCGTTCCGGAATTGAAATGCGCAATCGTTTCGCCAACCTTTAGTCGTCCGTTGGTCAGACCCGAAACGATTGCGAATTCGAAAGGTCGGCGTTTTGAAAAGGCAAATCATGAAGACTAAGCAGTCAGGCACCGAGGTCCGGCTCACAGGAGCCCATAACCAAAGCAATGCCTTTCTAACCGTCGAGCCGATTCCCGATAAGCAGCCGTCCGCGGGTTTGTTCATGCGACTGCTGGGGGTGACCTTGCTCCTGGGGCCGGTCATTGCTGCCCAGGCGGGGGCGACCTTTACCAGCCTCTATTCCTTTACCGGCGGGGACGATGGCTACAATCCCAACGGGCTGGTGCAGGGCACTGACGGCTATTTCTATGGCACCGCATTCAACGGCGGCACAAACAGTGATGGCACCATCTTCAAAATCAGCGCGAGTGGGATACTGACGAGTTTATATTCATTCACTGGCGGCGCTGATGGCGCAAATCCCCAGGCTGCCTTGTTGCAGGCCAGCAACGGCCTTTTCTACGGCACGACTCAGTCGGGTGGCAAGCCCGCCTTCGGCGCGCCCGCTGGCACCGTTTTCCAGGTCGGCCTCAATGGGGTGCTCACTAACCTCTATTCCTTCAACGTTGATTCCAGCGGCGGTAATAATGGCTCATACCCTGTGGCCGGACTGGTCCAGAGAGGCGGCGGTTTTCTCTATGGCACGACGCTTGCCGGCGGCACCTATGCCTTTAGCGGAAGCGGCACCAACGGTTTTGGCACCGTGTTTAAAATCAGCACCAACGGGACGTTCACCCTTTTATACGCATTCAGCGGAGGCAATGATGGCGCGAACCCGTCTGCCGGTCTCGTTCAAGGCAGCGACGGCCTTTTCTATGGCACAACCCAAGCCGGCGGCTTGAGCAACGCTGGCACCGTCTTCAAGATCGATCCCGATGCGCCGAACCCCGCCGAGGCGCTGACAAGTTTATATGCATTCACCGGCGGCATCGATGGCGGAGGTCCCCTTGGCGGCCTGGTGCAGGGCACCGACGGCTATTTCTATGGCACGACCTACAGCGGCGGCACCAACAACTCCGGTTCCGTGTTCCAAATCAGCACGAACGGGATGCTGACAAATCTGTATTCATTCACTGGCGGCGATGATGGCTCGAATCCCGACGCTGGCCTGGTTCAAGGCAGCGACGGCCTTTTCTACGGCACGACTCAATCCGGTGGCACGAATGGCGGCGAAGGCACCGTATTCAAAATCACCGCCAAAGGGGCGTTCGCCAGTTTGTATTCATTCAGCGGCGGCAACGATGGCGCAAATCCCCAGGCCCTGCTCGTGCAGGGCACCGACGGCTATTTTTATGGTACGACCGTCAATGGCGGACGAGGCGGTGCCGGGACCGTTTTCCGCCTGACCGTTGAGCTGGGGCCACCTCGACTGAGTATCATTCGTTCAGCAACAAATGTCGTTTTAATGTGGCCTGCTAATCCCACCGGCTTCACTCTGCAATCCGCTACCAGCCTCGTTTCACCGGTCTGGACCACCAACTTTCCCGGCCCCATCGTCCTCAACGGTCAAAACACAGTAACCAATCCGATCGCCGGCACCCAGCAGTTTTTCCGGTTGCGCCAATAGTTGCCAAAGCCTCCGCCACTGTCATTTGGGCCTCAAAAGGCCGATTTGCGCTTGAACAATCCAGCCGTGTCGGTAGCTTCGTACTCGGATTTCGTTGTCCGCTTTTTTCTCCGGCACGCGCGATGGTAGTACGGTCAAGCGGACACACGGCAGGAAGGGTGGCTGAGTGGTTAAAGGCACCTGACTCGAAATCAGGCGTTGGGGTAACCCAACCGGGGGTTCGAATCCCTCCCCTTCCGCCACTAAGCCATTGTAATATAGTCCTGGGCGTTTTTAGCCGTATTGAACGCTTCTAATGCCGGATTCATGGCAATTTGGCTTAGGCGCCCAATTTCACCTTTTTGGGAAAGCCGCTGCAAACCACGGAATGTGGGAGGCGGCTTTCGGAGTGCCCAAAAAAGCTCATATCCCCATTATCTGAGCAGACCCATACTTCGCGCGCGCCGGCATCAAAATAGAGGGAGCGCTTCATCGAAAATTCGGCCTCGGTATTGCTCGGCGATTGGACTTCCACGCAGATTTCCGGCGCAGTCAGAAAACACGGATTGCTGCCCAATGCCTTCATTTGCGGCAGAGAAGCCCACGCCACGTCCGCGGCCTTGACGCCGTCTGCGGTGGAAATTGCGCATTCTGTGATCACCCTGCCCTGTGGAAGCAGTTGACGCAGGAGGTATGCGATTTCGGCCTGGTAACTTCCGTGGCTGGGTGCCGGAGGTGGGCTCATAACCATGTGTCCGAAACGATCGGTTTCAACTCGCCCTTCGAATTTTGACGCCAAAGGATCCACCAGCAGTTCGGCCCAACGGCGCAGGTTGAACTCAGCCTGGGATTTTTGCGGTGGCAATTCCAGCGTCACTGGCATGTCTCAGCTTAAACGGCTTTGGTATTCACCGCAACCCAGGGTTTGAGCCGCCAGTCGCATATGAGCTGAATGTCCACTTTCCCCTTTTCCGGTGGAGCAAGCAAAATGAACCTGAACTTTGCCTCTTCGTCGTCAACTGGCCTTGAGTACTGGACGATTGCGCCAGCGACCAGGCCATTAAGCGCATTGCGGACGTTCTCGCTTGTGACCTTTTGGCCCGGCGGCGACTTCGTGATGCTCAACCCAGTTTTAGGGTCTTTTATCAGCTTGGAAGGCTTCACAGCTTTATTCTACTGACACCCCTTCGAATTTCCAGCCAGCCGTGTTTGCGTAAAAAAGCACCTTCCCCTTGACATTCGATGGAAAGTGGCCCAGAGTTCCCTCGACAGTCGATGGGAATCGTTGCTTATGCAAAAAATTGAACTCCTCCAGGGAACGTTGGACATGCTGATCTTGAAGGTGCTGAACCGTGGGCCGATGCACGGTTTTGGGATCGCCGAACGCATCCAGCAACTTTCCAAGGATGTGCTGAGCGTCGGCGAAGGCTCGTTGTATCCGGCGCTGTACCGACTCCAGGAACGGGGCTGGATCGAATCGGAGTGGGGCCAATCCGAGAACAATCGCCGCGCGAAGTATTATCAGCTTACCAAGGCCGGTCGCAAACAATTGGAAACCGAAGCCACCGGCTGGGAACAGATGTGTGCCGCCATCGCTCGCATCATGCAATCGGCCTGACCACTTCAAGGAATGAATTTGGCCCGAAGAATCCGCACGCAGCTGGCCGGATTGACCAGCAAGAGGCAACTGGACGCCGAGATGGACGAGGAGATGCGTTCGCACCTCGAAATGCGAATACAACAGAATATCGCCGCGGGCATGTCGCAGCCTGAAGCGCGTTACGCGGCGTTGAAGCGCTTTGGATGGATGGATTCGATCAAGGAGACGTGCCGCGAGGAGCGTCGCCTGGCCTGGCTGCACAACTTGCTCCAGGATGCGCGCTACGGCGGGCGGATGCTGCTAAGGTCTCCGGGCTTTACCGGGGTCGCCCTGCTCACTCTCGCCCTGGGCATCGGAGCGAATACCGCCATCTTCAGCCTGATAAACGCGGTGCTCTTTCGCCCGTTGCCTTTCCGGAATCCCAACCGTTTAATTTGGATAACCAACCCCGACCTCGGTGCCCCAGGAATCTCTGGCATGTCGCGCAGCGTCAACGTCCGGGATTGGCGTGAACTCAATCACTCCTTTGAGGACCTGGGCTGCTACATCGCCTGGTTCGGCCGGCAACAAACCATTCTGACCGTCAATGGCGAATCGACCCGAGTCGAGGGAACGTGGGTCGACCGAAAGTTTCTGAAAGTCCTGGGGATTTCACCGAGCCTGGGCCGTGACTTCCAGGATGAGGACGGCCAGCAGGCGGTCATCCTCACCGATCGCTTTTGGCGGCGGTGTTTCCAGGCCGATCGCACCATCGTCGGAAAGCCCATCACCATTAGCGGCAAGGCTTGGACGGTCGTGGGGATTCTGCCCTCGACTTTCGATTTTTCCTCTATTTTTACGCCTGGCTTAGGCGTGGACTTCCTTCGGCCATCGTTGAAATTTGGCGACTTATCGGACAACTCGCACGCAGTGATCGGCCGGTTGAAACCGGACGTGACCCTGCGGCAAGCCCAACTGGAGTTCGATCGGCTCAACCAACAACTCCGCGCCGCACACCCCGAGCGCGGCGGCTTCGGCGCCACCCTTATCCCATTGCGAGAGCACGTTAGCGGGCAGTTTCGACGTCCTTTCCTCGTGCTCGCCTGTGCGGTCGGCTGCGTTCTGCTGATTACCTGCGTGAATCTTTCCAACTTGCTCCTGGCGCGGGCAGCCGCTCGTCGCAAAGAGATCGCGGTGCGCCTGGCGCTTGGCGCGGGTCGCGGGCGGCTGATTCGCCAAATGCTCACCGAGAGCCTCCTGCTGGCTGGTTGTGGAGCCGCCCTGGGAGTTCCTCTGGCTCACCTGGCAACCATGGCCGTCACCCAATCCCACGCCTTCGGCATCCCGCTCTTGGAATCCGCCCGGGTCGATGGTTTGGCGCTGGGTTTTGCCCTTCTCATGGGTTGCTCCGCCGGGTTGCTCTTTGGGATCGTGCCGGCACTTCGTTTTTCCCGCCAGGAGTCCCACTCTGATTTGAAGGAGGCAGCTCGCGGCTCGAGCGCGGGCAGGGGCGGGCTTCGAATTCGCGAAGGGCTGGTCGTATCCGAAATGGCGCTGGCCTGCGTTCTGCTCGTTGGCGCTGGGTTGCTCACGCGAAGCTTTGTTCGATTGCTCGAAGTGGACCTGGGATTCCAGCCGGAAGGGGTCGCGACTTGCCGCATTCGAACCAATCGCGATTTTAGCACCAACGCCCAGGAGCTCGCGTACTTCGAAGATCTTTCCCAGCGCGTTGCGGCGCTCCCCGGCGTCGAATCCGTCGGTTTCACGCTCGCCCTGCCTTTTGCCGCGCGCGACGTGGTAAAGGTGCGCGCGGAAGGGGAAACCTATCCCACGGGTGAGTTCCCCAGTGTATTTCTGCAAGGTGGCGACTGGGGGTTTTTTAAAACACTGCGCATCCCTTTGCTGGCAGGGCGCTCGTTCGCGCCGCGTGACACGGTTTTTGAATCCACTTTCCGCTCCGGGGCCACGCTGCCGGTTCTGGTGAACGAAAAAATGGCTCGCCGCCTGTGGCCGGGCAAAAATGCCGTCGGGAAGATCGTCTTTGTGAATGAAAACGGAAACCCAGCCAGTAATTCATCCAGGTGCGAAGTGATCGGGGTAGTGGGTAATGTTCGCCAGAACCCGTTGGAGCTCGAAGCCGCGCCGCAAATATACATCCCCAGCGTGGGCGGACACCTGGTCGTGCGAACCAAAGGCACTTTTGCGGCGCTCGCCCCTGCGGTGCGCACGGTGGTGCGGCAAGTCGGCGGAGATGTCTTGCTCGAGGATTTCAAATCTTTAAGTCAGATGGTCGACCAGGTGGTTTCACCCAAGCGGCTCATCATGCTATTGGTCGGCTTATTCTCGCTGCTCGCTTTGCTTCTGGCTTCGGTCGGCATTTACGGGGTGATCGCTTACTCCGTCACCCAGCGCACCCAGGAGATCGGCATTCGGCTCGCGCTCGGTTCACCGAAGACTCGCGTGCTCGGCTTGATTATCGGAAAGGGAATGAAGCTGGCTTTGATTGGCTGTGCCACCGGGCTCCTGGCTTCGCTAGGGCTAACCCGGGTGATGCAGGCCCTCTTGTTTGCCATCAGCCCAACTGACCCGCTGACATTCGCCGCCAGTGGCCTGCTGCTGCTTGGCGTAGCGGTTCTGGCTTGCTGGCTGCCCGGTGTTCGGGCCATGCGTGTCGATCCAATCGTCGCCTTGCGCCAGGAATAGTCCAAGGAACCAAAAGCGTACTCCCCTCCTCAATTATGATACCGATTAAGATCCGATGCGGTTGCGGACAAAAATACGCTTTTGAGGTTGAGCCCGTTGACGGGCTCATGACTTATGCCGTCGAGTGCCCGGTTTGTGGCATCGATGGCACGGCTGCGGCCAACGAGTTGCTCGCCCAGCAACTGGGAGTCTCGCGTTCTTCCGCTCCGGTGCTGCGCGTTGGCCGCCACGACCCCTCGCCAACAGCCCAGCCGCCGATCCCGCCCAATTTGTTCAACCCAATGGCGACTCGACCCAGTACGCGCCGCAAGCCCGGGAAAAACTGGCTCCGGCCTGTGCTCGGCAGTACGGTCGCCTTGCTCGTGGTCGGTGCTTTGTTCTGTGCGCGCAGCCTCGTGCAAAGCCGTAAACCAACGATTGTCCGGGCCGCGGCCAGCGACGGACTTCCCCATAGCCTGACGGAGCTCAATGCCTGGTACGTCGAGCCGCCTGCCGGACAAAATGCCGCCACATTCTTTTCACAGGGTTTCAACGCGCTGCAGATTGCCAGCCTCGACTCTTCGGACGTGCCGCTCCTGGGCAAGGGCAAGCTGCCTGCTCTGGGCAGCCCCATGCCGGTGTCGATGAAATCCACGCTCGCAGCCATCGTGAAGTCAAACCGGGAGGCGTTGCAGTTATTCGCCGATGGCTCGCAATGCGATCAGAGTCGCTTTCCCGTGGATCTGAGCGCGGGTTTCGAAGTGGCCTTCCCACATCTGAGCAAGATAATGCCAGCCGGCCAGTTGCTCGAATTGGCCGCCGTCCTCCACGCGGACGCGGGCGACACAAAATCGACAGTTCGCAATGTTTCGGCCGGCCTGGCATTAGCCAGTTCACTTAAGACTGAGCCCTATCTGTTTTCCCAATTCGTGCGCACGCGTGTTGAAGCCGTTGCGATCGGCGCCCTGGAGCAAAGTCTGAACCGCATCACCTTGCCAGCGGAGTCTTCAACGGAAGTTTTGCGCGTTCTACAGAAAATGGAAGATTACGATGCTCGCGGCGAGGCGTTCGGGCGAAGCCTGGCCGGTGAACGAGTCAACACGATCGCCCTGGTGCGAAACCCAGGACAATTCCTTAAGCTCTTGCCGACGCTCACCGTAGATCTCCCCGCCGAGCGGCGCGACCGGATGGCGAAGCGTCTCGAAAGCGGCAAAGTCGAGGGCGAAGAGCGTTACCTCGAAGCAGCGACCCAGCAGCTCTTGACCGCTCGCCGACCAGCTTTTCCGGACCGATTGAAAGCCGACGACTTGGTGCGCCAGCAAATTGACCAGGCCGCAGCCCAGCAGCTTGTTCTTGCCGAGTTTCTGTTGTCCGGAATGAGGACTGCCGCAGCCAGGGAAGCGGAGTGTCTCGCCTGGTTGCGCTTGGGATTGACCGCCCTGGCACTGGAGCAGTTTCGGCTGACGCACGATAACAGGTATCCCGCAAACCTTGCCGAGCTGACGCCCGGTATCTTCGCCGCCGCAACCGCGGATCCCTTCGATGGCCAGCCATTGCGATACCGCACAAAAGGCAGCGGCTATCTCCTTTACAGCATCGGTCCCGATTTGAAAGACGATTCTGGCACGCGCATGAAAGGCAAACAAGGCGACCTCGTATTCCAGGTGGTTGCGCCCGCGAAGATCGCCAGATAGAATTCGGATTCGACGCGGGATTGCTGCACCGATCAAGGGTCGTCACCCTTGCTTAATCGGCCGCAGGCGCCATCCGGAAAAGTCGACCTGGCTGAAAGAGGAATTTTACCGACGCCAACCGACCAAACCTATTGACGCCAACGGCGTCGCTCATACCAGCCTAGGCCGGAGGCCTAGGGAACGCCGCGGGATTTCCGACTTGCGGGCCAACGGCCAGCCTCATATACAAATGTGGGTAAACAAAGGAGCCTTATGCCGCAATCATTGAGCCAAGTCATCCTACATCTGGTCTTTAGCACCAAAGACCGTAATAAATGGCTCGACGCTCCCGTGGCACCACGAATGTATGGTTACCTGGCCACCGTCACTCGCGACTGCGGGTGTGAGGCTTACCGCGTCGGGGGAGTCGAAGATCACGTCCACTTAGCCGTTCGATTAAGTCGAACCATCAGCCAGGCGGATTTCATCGAGAAATTAAAGGTAACGTCTTCTGCATGGATAAAGAACCAGGGCGAGCGCTATGGTACATTCCACTGGCAGCGCCGGTACGGAGCCTTTTCGATTGGGTTCAGTCAATTGGAAGCTTTAACACAGTACATCGACAGTCAACCGGAGCATCACCGCACCAAAACGTTCCAGGAAGAATACCGGGAGATGCTTCGACGGTACCATGTCTTTTTTGATGAACGGTATGTTTGGGATTGAATGGAGGAAGGCGCGCCTTTGGCGCTTGGGAAGTTTGTTTCGGCTGCGGTTCCTAGGGCTGGCGCCCTAGGCTGGTATGAAGGGCGCCGTTGGCGCTCGTGCATCGTTTTTGGATCGCTTCACCCCAGTTACAACCCGGCCTGGCGGTTTATGATCCCCGCATGTGCGCCGACATTTACAGAACGGGAAAAACAAACACCTTTCTACTCGTGCCGCGGGGCGCGGGTTTGGACACGGTGCCACCGGAAGTACTGAGAGAAACCGGGCATCCCGTGTTCATGAGCACGCGCGAATTGTGTGATCCTCTGCTAAGTATCGACACGACCCTCCTCCAATCCCAGCTGGCCAGCCAGGGCTTTGCCCTCCGGCGCGCCTAGCGCAGGCGTTGCCAACGGTAAACAGCTGCCGTCAAACCTGACTCTCCGCCCGACTGGGTTCCTGGACCACTGCGGACTTGGGAAGTCCGCGCGCCGGAAAGCCTGTGCTATGTCAGATTACCGCGCCCGCGCTGAGCGGTGTGACGTTTACTTTATTTGCCGAATAAACGGTGTTCCGTATTCTAAAGGGATGAACCGCCGCCATTGTGGCATGTCATTCCACCGCGTCTTGACGCGATCGCTCGTGGTTGTGTTGTTCTGTGCCAACTGTTCCTTCGGCGCCGAACCCACCGCAAAGAGCGTGACAACGTATTCAGTCAAAGGCGCCTTCCTGGAATCGCGCTCCGCCGGACGAGTCGCCATCATCGCTCACGAGCCGGTGCCCGGTTACATGGATGCCATGACCATGCCCTTCCCGGTGAAAAATCCGAACGAGCTTTCCGGCCTTCAGCCTGGAGATCCCATCGTTTTTCGGCTTTCCGTTACTGAGGACGACGATTGGATCGATAATATTAAAAAAATCAAAGGACGTGTTGCCAAGGAAAGAGTCTCCGAGCCGCTGACCGAAACGGAGCGTCAACTCGAGGTAGGGACCCTGGTTCCGGAATTCGTTTTCACTAATCAATCGGGCAGCAGGATTAATCGGCGCGATTTTAAAGGCCAGGCCCTGGCGATTACCTTCTTCTTTTCGCGTTGTCCATTGCCAACGTTTTGCCCGCGCATGAACAATAACTTCGCCACCGTGCAACAGGCTCTCAAATTAGAGGGGACTCGCACGAACTGGCAATTGCTTTCGATTTCTTTCGACCCGGCTTTTGACACTCCTGAACATCTTGCCGATGTCGCCGCGCTTCAAGGCGCTGACTCGAGTCATTGGACTTTCGCCACCTCCACGGCCGAGGAAGTGCGAAGACTGGGTGGTGCGTTTGGTTTGAAGTTTTGGCGAGAAAGCGGGAGCTTCAGTCACAACCTGCGCACTGTGGTCGTGGACGCCGAGGGCCGGGTTCAGAAAGTGCTCAACGGAAATGAATGGAAACCAACGGAATTGATTGCCGAAATGCGCAAGGCAATGGAGGCGCGCTGAGGCGGTCAGCCGCCCGAGGGTGAACCCGCCGGCGCGGCGGCGCTTTGGGGCAGAGTGGGTGCCGCCAATGCTTCGGCCAGTTTGATTAGTTTTGGATCCAGCCGGAGCCCGGCCTCTTCGGCGGCCGCCTGATTGACTTCCAGCCGGATGTTTTTTCCCTCCAGCAGCAAGTTGATTATGCCGCCGCGTTCAGTGAAGCCAGGGGCTTCGCCGATCGTCAGTACTGGCAACGATCGCAGGCTCTCCAGGACCTTCGAGGTGCGTTTGTCCTCGGACGCGCTGACAAACAGCAATTGACACCGGGCCGCTCGGGCGAGCTTCGACACCTTCTTGACGGTCAACTGCCGGCCGGCCAGACGTTTGCCGGCCAGGCAATCGAGCGAATCTCCAAACTGATTTTTGCCTAAAATTCCAATCGTCACCTCGGGCGAGGACTGGGCCGAATTTGTCGAGGGCCACTGAACCAGTTCCAAGCACCGATACAAAAGCGCGGCCTTGACGTCGTATTCGAGTTTGCCGGACATGGCGGCGCCGTCGGGAAGGCTGCGCAACCTGCAAATGGGATCGCTGGCCACGCCTAATTGGGCGGGCGCCGAGTCGGGGCCGTTCAGGAGCCAGCCACCGATCAGGGCCGTGAGCAGAACGCGCCAGAGAAAAACCTGACGGGACGCCATGCCACGGCCGGGGTCCCGGGTGACCTGATTCAGTACCGCGGGGCGATGGATAACCGTTTCGAGATTATGTTGCTGCACCGGCCCAAGGGTAGACGCGGTTTAGCGTATCTTCAAGGCGATGTCGATCCCTTCGATCTCTTTTATCCCTCGCCTGCGCGATTAGCGCCAATGTCCGCCAATCCAAATATAGCCATGTCCGCGCCTGCTCCAATGTCCTCCCACCCACACCGCATGCGCGTGGGGGCGAACCACGTAGCGTCCGCCAATCCATACCCACCGGCCCCCCACGCCGACTGACCAGTAACCAGGGGTCCAGGCATACTCCGGTCCCGGCGCGACCGGCACGACTTCGACCTGCGGAGCCGGCGGGGCTTGTGCGACGACCGGAGGCTCTACCGGAGTTGCAGGCGCGGTAACTGCCTGCGGTTGAGGTGCAGGAACGTATTCAACCCTGCGTTCGACACAACCAGACACCAGGCCCGCCGCGCAGAGTGTTGGGATTGTCAGCAATGTCAGTTTCATATGTTCTATAAGCTGTTCGATATATTGTTCAAACTGGTGTTAAGACGTCAGGGTACAAAAGACATTTCGAAGGAAAAATGACAGAATTTGGCTTCGCACTGTAACCTCCGGCCTCGGAACTGCGTCTTTCCCATTCCTCAACTCCGTTAAGGCGCTCTTGCCTAACCCAGGCCATTGCGCCATGCTTTGCCCGGAATCCTGACCGGGAAGTGGCGAGCTCACTTTGCGATTGGGATTCGAGATGGCCGGGTTGCAGCAACACACCCGGCCCCACGTTTTGGGGAATCTGTATGCCGACAGAAATCTTCCGTGCCAGCCGTTGGACGAAGGGCAACTTGCTCTTTCCGACCGTTATCGAGGTCAGCGATAAAGCCGTTACCCGCCGCAAACGTTCCTGGTTCAGCCAGGACGAAATGAGCATCACCATCAGCAAGGTGGCCTCCGTCCATATCAAAACCGGCATGATCTGGTCAAACGTCCTGATCGAATCTTCCGGCGGCACTGACCCAATGACCAGTCACGGGCATTCCAAGGCCGACGCCCAGCGAATAAAAGAACTGGTGGAAAATGCGCAGGCGACCCTCTCGCAGCAGCGACCGGATACCCAGTAAAACCGAAACCCGCAGGCCGAAAGAAGGCCGAAGCTCTGAGATCCGAAATGAGACCGAGCTTCACGAGCGTGTTCAAAGGCGAGTTTTGTGAAAGCTGCAACACGTCGGCTGTTGGCGCCGGCCGATGCAGCGAAGCCTGGAGCGGAGTCACACATTACACTTTTGCTTTGACCCTCCCTGCGACAGCATAGGCGAAAATTATTCGGCCATGCATCCATCGGCTGCGCGCGTTTTCGTATTCACCCTCGTACTGCTTAGCTTTTGTCCCCAGCAATCGCAAGGGGCGGTCGCTGCAGGTGATTGGCTGATCGACGGCCATTCGTTTGTCGCGAAGGTTCACGCCAGCGCCGATGGACGGGACCTTGAGCTCGCCAACGGGTTGATTCGACGGGTCATCCGTCTCGAACCAGCCGCGGCTACAATTGCTTTCGATAACTTAATGACTTCGGCCGCGCTGCTGCGCTCCACCCGGCGGGAAGCAGTGATTGAATTGAGCGGCAGGAAATTTGATGTGGGAGGGCTCGTGGGCCAGCCGATTCATAATTATTTGAATCCAAAATGGCTGGATGGCATGGCGCCGGACCCGAATTCGTTTCATTTTTCCGGATATTACGTGGGCCGGACTCAATCTCGCTTTGCCTGGCAAAAGCACACAAACTGGCTTTCGCAGGATCTGCCCTGGCCGCCGCCGGGGGCGTCCGCAACACTGATTTTCAAGTCGCCGACCAACTCACCGGCGGTGGAAGCACAGGTCCACTACGAGTTGTACGACGGTTTGCCACTCATGGCCAAGTGGCTGACGCTCAGTAACGCCGCCCTTCAGCCGGTGACGGTCGATTCCGTTGTTGTGGAGCAACTGGCCACGGTCGAGCCGGAATCGATCGTAGACGGTACCGCCGCCAATTTTCGTGGCGTGTACCGTGAGCTCGAAGTCTTTAGCGACTATAGCTTCGGAGGCAACATGACCGGCAATGCCGATGCGCCTGCGATCCATTGGAATAGCGATCCGCTTTACACCACGCAGGTGCATTACGAACGCAAAACCCCATGTTTGCTGGAATGTTCGCCCCCGATCGGGCCCGGCGTGGTACTCGAACCGGGCGAAACTTACGAATCTTTCCGCGTGTTCGAACTGGTTCACGACAGCACCGAGCGGGAGCGCCGCGGCCTGGCCCTGCGCCGGGCCTACCGCGCCCTGGCACCGTGGACGCAGGAAAACCCGATTCTGATGCACGTGCGCAGCGCTCGGCCGGAGGCGGTCAAGCTGGCGCTCGACCAATGCGCCGAACTTGGCTTCGAGCTGGTAATTATGACCTTCGGCAGCGGGTTTGATCTTGAGAACGAACAACCGGAATACGTGGCTCAAGTGAAAGAGCTGGCCGATTACGCCCGCAGCAAAGGCATCGCCCTTGGGGGCTATTCTTTGCTGGCCAGCCGCTCGATCGGTCCAGCCGACGACGTGATAAATCCGCTTACGGGAAAAACAGGAGGCGCGCGCTTTGGCGATTCGCCTTGTTTGGGCAGTCGCTGGGGCGAGGAATATTTCCGCAAACTGCGGCAGTTCTTCGAGAAAACCGGCTGCAACGTGCTCGAACACGACGGCTCCTATCCAGGCGATGTGTGCGCCTCAACCAGCCACCCGGGGCACCTCGGCTTGGCCGATTCCCAATGGAAACAATGGAAGACCATCAGCGGTTTTTATCAGTGGTGCCGGGGACGGGGCATTTATCTGAACGTGCCGGACTGGTATTACCTCTCGGGCTCAAGCAAATGCGCGATGGGCTACCGCGAGACCAATTGGTCGCTTCCTCGCGAGCAACAGGAAATCATCGAACGGCAGAATATTTTTGACGGCACCTGGGAGAAGACTCCGAGCATGGGCTGGATGTTTGTGCCCTTAACGGAATATCAGGGCGGCGGCGCCGCGGCGACCATCGAGCCGCTTAAAGAGCACTTGCCACATTACGAGACTCGGCTCGCAAACCTTTTTGGCGCTGGTGTCCAAGCCTGCTACCGCGGCCCCCGACTCTATGATACCTCTGAAACCAAGGCGGTCGTGAAACGTTGGGTCGATTTCTATAAGCAACATCGCGCCATCCTGGATAGCGATCTGATCCATTTGCGCCGGCCTGACGGGCGTGACTGGGACGGCTGGCTGCACGTCAACCCCCGCTTGTCCGAGCGCGGCCTGGCCATGTTTTACAATCCGCTGGAGCAAGCCATCGAGCGGGAGATCCGGCTGCCGCTTTACTACACCGGGCTGGACGGCAAGGCAGTGGTTCAGTGGGAGGATGGGAGACGAGCGACGGTCCAACTCGCCCGTGACTATTCAGCCACGGTCACGGTGCGGCTTCCGGCCCGCAGCCGCGCGTGGGTGACGGTGCATGAAACCGAAAATTGAGTCTTGATAACTTGATAACCTGATAACGCGTTTGCCGAAATTCCTAAGAGCGTGTTTTAAAAATACCGACTTGGGCGTATGGGTTCGGAGTCCCGCCTTTAGGCGCCTTTAGGCGGCCCGGCGCCAAAACCGCCTGAAGGCGGGACTCCAAGCCGAATTCTAGAACACGCTCTAACCATCCAGCCGGCCGTACTTGCGAATCTCGGGCCATATTAACGCCACCGCGATCACCACGACGATCGTGCCGATGCCGCCCGAGACGACGGAGCAAACGGGGCCCAGCCACTGAGCCACGGTCCCGGATTCGAAGCCGCCCAATTCATTCGAAGTGCCAATGAACAAACTGTTCACGGCGGAAACCCGTCCGCGCTTTTCGTCCGGCGTGAGCAATTGAACCAGCGTATGGCGCACCACCACGCTGATGTTGTCGACAGCTCCGCAGACAAACAGCATCACAAACGAAAACCAGAACGAGCGCGACAGGCCGAAGGCGATCGTCGCGATGCCAAAAATCGTCACCGCGCATAATAACGTCCGGCCGGCGTGCTGCATCGGTGGCCGGTGTGCCAGGATCAACGCGCACAGCAAAGAGCCGCAGGGCAGGGCGGCCTGCAGCAAACCCAGGCCCGCCGGACCCGCGTGCAGGATGTCCTTGGAATAGACCGGCAAGAGGGCGGTGGCGCCGCCCAGGAGCACGGCGAACAAGTCCAAGGTGATGATCCCAAGAATAATCCGGCTGGCGAAGACGAATTTAAAACCCGCAATCAAACTGCGCAGGGTCATTGGTTCACGGGCAATGACGACGTGGGTGCGGTGGATCAGGCCCATCAGCAACAGGCAGATGAACGAGGCGCCGGCATTGACCGCGTACACGGGTGCGGCGTGATGCGTCCAGGCGATCAACGCGCCGCCCACCGCTGGACCCACCACAGACGAAAGTTGAAAACTGCCGCTGCTCCAGGTCACCGCTTTGGAGAATTGCTGCCGGCTCACCAGGTGCGGCAGAAACGCCGCGCTGGCCGGCCAGAGAAAAGTCCGGGCCGTGCCGGCGGCGAACAGGCAGAAATAGATCCAAAAGACGTCCGCCTTGCGACTGGAGATCAGCGTCAGGCCCACGCTGGCCAATCCGATCACAAAGGTTGTGATCAGGATAATGCGCTTGCGATCGTGGTTGTCGGCCACGTGCCCGGCGGGCAGGGTGAACAGCACCATCGGCAGCATTTGGGTCAGGCCCACCAGGCCAAGGGCCAAAGCCGAATTGGTCCGCTCGTAAAGTTCCCAACCCACCGCCACCGTCAGCATTTGCTGGCCGAGCGAGGCGACGAAGCGCCCGGTGAGATACAGGAGCAAATCGCGATTACGGAGCACATCATAGGGATTGCCTCCATTGGGTAAATTCGCGGTTGCCACGCTGGAAGAGAGGGCGGGGTCGGTCACAAGGGGTGGATTATCTCCCGCGGATCCGCAGTGGGCAGAACGGAACCCAAAATAAAGCGGCGGCACATCCAGATGCCGCCGCGTATTCCCGACAACAACTCGCACCCCCAGTGGCGAGAGCTTCGAGGGTGCATAAAGGATGCGCTTGAAAACATGGGGAAGTCACCCCAGAAACCGGAAGCGGCACGGGCTCAAGTCAGCGCAGCCGGTAGGTGATGCGCGCCTTGCTCAAATCGTAGGGCGACATTTCCAGCCTGACCCGATCGCCCACAGTGAGACGGACGAAATGTTTTCGCATTTTTCCGGAGAGATGTGCCAGCACTTCGTGTTGGTTGTCCAATTTAACGCGGAACATGGTCCCCGGAAGGACGGTCGAAACGGTGCCTTCGAGCTCAATGGGTTCTTCACTACTCATGCCGTGGTGATCAAGCCGGCGCGGGCTCAGTCCGCACGCCGGGATGCGGCGCCCAGAACCTATCCACGTCCCGCTCCAACGAGTGGCCGCGGCGACCGCTTCCGTTATGCCGTTTCACTTTCAACCAATTATCTTTTTCCACGAAATTGCCAAGGTAAATTTACCACCGGAGACTTACCGTGCCTGGAAGATCGAAAACCGTCCAAGTGATTCCAACCTCTCATTTTTCGGGGCCAAAGCAAGGCTTTTTTGGTCGTGCGCAAACCGTCCGTTGGCTATCTTGGCCAGTATGAGCGATGGCGGGGAAAGCAACGTACCGATGCCGCCGCGCCACTATCGCTGGCCGCGATTCCTCGTGGTGGCAATTCTCCTGGCGGTAGCGCTGGCCGCGATTTGGCTCAGCTTCGAGATTCGGCGAACGGAACGGATTCGCCAACTGAACGAGCCGCAACGGGGGCCGTAGAACGGCGGTTCCGGGTCGTAGGTTACCGGGAGGCTGCCGTGGAATATTTGGGCGTGCACCGGAGGTCTGCACCGCGTTCCGACCTCCGCCCCCTGCTACCATCTGGCAACCCTCGCGGGTTGCGGAACCTCCAACCCATCGAATCCAGTACCGAGGAAAATTCGGGACAATTCTGGCACCCGCTGTCGGGGTGCAATGGAATCTTTGGGGCGGTTATCGGAGGTCTACGCTGCGCTGCGACCTCCGTATTGGCTACTATCTGGCAACCCTTGCGGGTTGAAATGTACAAATATACTCCCCGCAACCACGCGAGCGCAGCGAGCCCAATTGAAGTCCTGTAAGGACGATGAGAAGTAGCCCAGGGCCAGCGAGGAACGAGCGCCGCCCTGGGTAAGAGATACAAAATGGTTCCCTCTCTTTTCTCCAATCTGGTTTGGCGCGCCCGAGCGCGCCAAACCAGATTGGAAAAAAGAGAGATTGGGTGGTGGGGGGGCGTTTACCCAGGGCGGCCGCCGCTGGGGCCTGGCCCTGGGCTATTATTGCCGCCCCTCGGGGCCCCTCGGGGCTCCGGAGGCCACCTGAAAGGCGGGCGACGCAGAGGAATTGGTCGTCGCTCGGCGACCATCGGCTTCAGGCAGCGCCGGATTTCGCCCTGTTATATTGTTCTCGGGCCTCTTGTCCGGCGTGTCTGAGGCAAAACGTTGGATCTTGGGAGCGCCCGTCACGAGTAACTCACCTGCCATCATGTTTGCGCAAAACAGGACGTTTTTCGGTCTTCGGACTTCCCGCCAGCGGGCTACTTGTTGGCGCTTTCCTCATTTTTCTTTTCGTCCGGCTTGCGAATCGGCCACTGCTCGGAGTCGGTGCGCGCGGTTTTAAGATACTGTTCGAGTTTGGCCACCACTTCGGGATGAGTCTGAGCGACGTTGTTTGTTTCGCCCAGATCGGCTTTGAGATCATAAAGTTCCAGGGGCATCCCTGCTTGCGGCCTGACGGCTTTCCATTGCCCCATACGTACGGCCTGTTGAAAGCCGCGCTCGTGGAATTCCCAATACAAGAAATCGTGGTGGTTGGTTTGAACCTTCCCCAGGAGGGTTGGCAGGAATGAAATACCATCCAGGTTTTCCGGAGTCTTGGCCAGGGCAATGTCGGTCGCAGTGGGAAAAATGTCCCAAAACGCCCAAGGATCGTCATTGACCCTGCCGGGCTTGATTTTGGCGGGCCAACGTACTATGAGCGGAACGCGAATCCCGCCCTCGTACAAATCGCGTTTAATGCCCCGCAACGGACCCCCGCTTTTGAAGAATTTCGGGTCCACACCGCCTTCCTTATGCGGGCCATTGTCGCTGGTGAACATCACGACGGTGTTGTCATCGATCTTGAGCTCCTGAAGTCGGCCCATAAGTTTGCCGACATAATCGTCGAGGCGGGTAATCATGGCGGCCTTGTTTTTTTCAGGCTGAGGCCAGGACTGGTCGGAGTAGGGCGCATCCGTGGGCACTTGCATGCCGTTGCCGGAGCGTTTGCCTTCTTCGTTATTGGCGCGCGGCAGCGTATAGGCCAGGTACAGGAAGAAAGGGCGGTACTGATTAAACTGCTCGGGTTTATTGATGCTGACGAAATTCGTCGCGGCCTTGGTGAAGAGGTCCGGCATGTAGGCCTCCTTTCGCCCGCCCTGATTCTCGGGGAAAATCTCCCAATCATTATAGCGAAGACGCAAGTCGGAACGCCACAGCCGATCCGTGTAGTAGTCGTGAGCGTGGACGTGATCGAGATACCCGACAAACTCCTCGAAGCCTTTCTCGCGGGGCATACCGGTTGAACCTTCATTCCCCAGTCCCCATTTACCGATCAGGCCGGTGCGATAGCCGGTGTTTTTGAGAACTTCGGCCAGGGTGGCATCGGAAGGTCGCAAGGCTTGAGCCCCGTTGCCACGAATGAACGCGTGCCCGGTATGCTGCCCGGTCATTAGTGCGCAACGCGAAGGCGCGCAGACGGTGCTCCCGGCGTAAAAGCTGGTGAAGCGCAGACCTTCGGCCGCCAGCTTGTCCAGGTTCGGTGTCTGAATCATCGTTTGGCCGTAGGAACCCAGGTCGCCATAGCCCAAATCGTCCGCGACGATCAGGATGATGTTAGGCCGGCGCGGGGCGGGTGGCCGAACACTCAAGGCATTGGTCAACCCGGGAGTATTGGTCGCCGCCAGACTCGGGCCGCTGGCTGCGGCGAGCGCCAAACCCAAAAAGACGATTCGCATCATCGCAGAAATCTGGAGAAATACTGCCACGCCGTCCATTGAATTTGGCGATAATTCCCATTGCATTTGAATTCAATCCGGGCAACTTGTGGGCAAAATGGCTCCTGAAGAAGAATTCAAACCAGCAACGACACCGTCCGAGCCGGCCAGCTCAAGGGCGAGCGCCCGTGGCCGGCGCTCCGGACGAGGGCGTCGCGGGCGAGGACGAGGCCGTGGGGGCAGGGCCCGGCCGAATTCTCCAGCGTCGGTGGATGCGCCCGACACCGAACCGATGCCGGCAGCAGGAGAACCGGAACCGATTTTCGAATTAGCCCAGGAACCGGAAAGCTCTCCGGAAGCATCGGAGCCCGAACCCGAGGCGGTCGAGCCGGAGCGCCAGGCAGAAACGGATTTCCGTCCGGAACCAGAACCGGAGCCAATTCCCGAGGAGCCGCTTCCGCCGCGCGGGCAGCCGGCCTCTCAGAGTACAGTCGAGAAGGCCATCGAAGAGGTAAGCGAGGTCGTTGAGGCGCTTCGCAACGCGTTGGAGGAGATGGAAGAGGTGCTCGAGCTGCTCGAAGTTTTCGAACGACAGAAGAATGCCGACGAACGCGAAATCGAGTCCCTGCGGCGGGCCGTGCGGCAGATACACCGCCCGCGCGACAGCGGCCACCATCACCACCGCTAATCCGGTTTACCGGGGAAACCCTGGATTAACACTGATGAACAGGGATATTGGAGCAAGAAAGCAAGTCCGTTCGGAGCGGGGTGTTGATTAGAGTGTGAGCCGCGGGGCCGGGGCTCCGAGGTTGAGCGTCTTCTCCTGCCTTTACCTTCCGTGTCCATCTGTGTCTATCCATGGTTCTAAAACTGTCGAGTCTGATTCGCAAACTGTAGCTCGATTGCTTGAGGCGGCCGAGGCGTTGAAAGAAGCGCTGCGCCGGCTCAGCTTTGGGCCGCCGATTTCACACGTTTACAACCCGCTGGAGTATGCGTGGCCCTGTTACGAGGCTTACTTGCGGCGCTTCGCCTGCGCTCCCAAGCGCGTGGTTTTTCTGGGCATGAACCCGGGACCTTTTGGCATGGTCCAGACAGGGGTGCCTTTTGGAGAGGTGAAAGCGGTGCGTGACTGGCTCCAGATCGAGGTACAAATCGTCCCCCCGGCGCAGCAGCATCCGCAACGGCCCGTTACCGGATTGGATTGTCAACGCTCGGAGGTAAGCGGACAACGGCTCTGGGGACTCTTCGCCGCACGGTTCGGTCCGGCCAAGGAATTCTTTCGTCAGCACCTGGTGCTCAACTATTGCCCGCTGGCTTTTATGGAATCCACCGGACGCAATCGCACGCCGGACAAATTGCCTTTGCGCGAGAAGGAACAGCTTTTTGCGGCGTGCGATGAACATCTGCGCGAGGCCATCCAAGCCCTCCAACCTGAATGGGTAATTGGAGTGGGTGATTTCGCCCGGCGCCGCGCCCAGTTGGTATGCGACCAGGTAAGGGTGGGCCAAATCCTGCATCCCAGTCCGGCCAATCCGCAAGCGAACCGTGCCTGGGCCACCGTCGTGACCAAACAATTGGTGGACCTCGGAGTTTGGCGGGCATTCAAAACCTCAAAGCACTAAGACCAGCCGGAACGCCGCCGGCGCGCGGACTTGCAGTCCGCAGAAACGCCAGAACTGAATGTGGCGCAAGAAAAAGGCTTTGTGTCAGCCGGTGATCGACCGTTGCTGCGGGCAGAATGCCCGCGCCCCGTTCGCGCGGACTTGTAGTCCGCAGAAACGTCAGAACTGAATGTGGCGCAAGAAAAGGGCTTTGTGCCAGCCGCTGATCGACCGTTGCTGCGGGCAGAATGTCCGCGCCCCGGCGCGCGGACTTGCAGTCCGCAGAAACGCCAGAACTGAACGTGGC
>DASRFK010000187.1:0-21046 GCA_035651635.1 Verrucomicrobiia bacterium
GATCGTGGAACTCATCTGCGATTTGATTGATGAACTAGCGCCGCAACTCGGTGGCAATTCGCGCAAGCTCATCACGTTTGTGAAAGATCGCCCTGGCCACGACCGCCGCTACGCCATCGATGCCAGTAAGATCCAGAAGGAACTCGGCTGGGTGCCAGCCCACAAATTCGAAGAAGGTATTCGCGAGACCGTGCGGTGGTACTTGGACAGCCAGGCTTGGGTCAAAACGGTTCTGGCGGAGAAATAAACCCTACTTCTGCCCGCTAGCCAGGACCGTCTCGAAATGCGGTGGCTGCTCCTCGCGCGCCACGACGCTGATCTCGATCTTTTTGAATCCGGCTTGTTCGAGCCATGCATTGAGCTCGCTTTCGGCGAACCCGAGCCAGCGGTCGCCATAAAGATGATGCGCCTGCTCGAACTGGTGCCGCGCCAGGTCGAGCATCATTAACTGCCCGCCCGGTTTGAGAATCTTATAGGCCGCGCTCAACGCTTTGGCCGGCTCTTCCGCGTGATGCAGCGCCTGGCTCAGCACCACCAGGTCCACGCTGTCCGGCTCAATCGGTGGCGATTGCAAATCGCCCAGGCGAAATTCGAGATTCTTCAAGTTGTTCTTTTTCGCCTTCGCCGCCCCGAACGCCACGATCTTTTCCGAGTTGTCCACCGCAATCACTTTTTTGCAGCGGCGCGCGAGCAGTTCGCTCAATAATCCTTCTCCCGCGCCAAGATCAGCGACCACCAGCGGCGGCAGGATGCGCAGGAGCAAATGGCCGAACGCCTGCCACGACCGGCCTGGCCCGTAGACCCGGTCAAAGCGTCCAGCCACCTGGTTGAAATAAACCTGTGCCTGCTCGCGCCGGCGGTGCAGAATCCGCTTGAGGTTGATTTGATCGCCGCCGTGCTCGGGTAGTTCCCGCGCACCTTTGCCTGCCAGCCTCAATACCTCACCGGTGGCGCCATTCGCTGTCGCTTCAAGTTTGTAGAAGGTCCGTTTTCCTTCACGCCGCGATTGGACCAAACCGGAGTCCTGCAGCAGGCCCAGATGCGTGGAGATTCGCGATTGCCCCATGCGGGTAATTTCCTGTAACTCGTTGACCGACAGTTCGTCTTTTTCCAGCAGGGCGATAATCCGCAGCCGTGTGGGGTCGGACAGTGCCCGCAGGTATTTGAGTGTCGAAGCCATGATCGTTTTTTTATTTAAGAAACGTGTTGACGAACTGGTGATACGATATATCATCCTATCTTGATACGTCAATATGATATTAATGTCCGTCCATCCAGCTTAACATGAGCAAGAACTTTATTTTCTCTTCTGAATCCGTCGGTGAAGGTCATCCCGACAAGGTGTGCGACACGATTTCCGATGCGGTGCTTGATGCCTGCCTGGCGCAAGACCCCAATAGCCGCGTGGCCTGTGAGACCTACGCCAAGTGCAACCTGGTGGTGGTAGGCGGTGAAATTACGACCAAAGCCAAGCTGGATTTCAACGCGATTGCGCGACAGGCCATTCGCGAGATCGGCTACACCCACGAGGATGATGTTTTCCACGCGGACAAAGTGTTGATCATGAACGCGATCACGTCCCAAAGCCCGGACATTGCCCAGGGTGTGGACGCTCGCAAGGCTAAAGGCAAGGACACTGCCGAGCAAGGCGCGGGGGATCAGGGATTGATGTTTGGTTATGCGACCAACGAGACGCCGGAATTGATGCCGGCGCCCATCATGTATGCGCATCAATTGGGCCGCGCGCTGACGCGCATCCGCAAGAGCGGCAAGGTCAAGTGGCTCCGCCCTGACGCCAAGAGCCAGGTTTCGGTTCGCTACGTGAACGACCAGCCGGTCGCGATCACCAACGTGGTCATCTCGACCCAGCATAGTGTCGATGTCGAGCACGACACCATCAAAGATTTCTGCATCGAAGAGGTCATCAAGAAGACTTTGCCCAAGAACCTCCTGACCAAGGAAACCAAGTTTTTGATCAACCCGACTGGCCGTTTCGTCGTCGGCGGCCCGCAGGGGGATACGGGCTTAACCGGTCGCAAGATTATCGTGGACAGCTACGGCGGGATGGGCCGGCATGGCGGTGGGGCTTTCAGCGGCAAGGACCCGTCCAAAGTGGACCGCAGCGCCGCTTACATGGGCCGGTACGTGGCCAAGAACATCGTCGCGTCGGGCCTGGCCTCCAGCGCCGAAATCCAATTCGCTTATGCGATTGGATATCCTGACCCGGTATCGGTCTGCGTGAACACATTTGGAACCGGCGTGGTGAGCGACGAAGATATCGAACATGCGGTATGCGAGGTGTTCAGTTTCAAGCCCGCGGCAATTATCAAGCAATTGAACCTGCTGCGCCCAATCTATTCCAAGACCACCAACTACGGTCACTTCGGCAAGAGTGACCCGGAAATCACCTGGGAAAAGACCGACAAAGTAGATGCGTTGCGACGCGCGATCGGCAAAACCGCGACGGTCTCCGCGGTTACTCTGCGCAAAGCCGCAAGTTTGGTGAATGGGCAACGCAGCGCCGCGACGACGGTGCGCCCGCAATTGAGCGCTTAAATTCTTTCGAGATGGAAATCACGCCACGAACATTTATTTAATCACGCACGACTCCAAATATCTATGGCTACAATCAAATTGAATTCCCGGTCCCGGGCTGCCAAGGCGAACGCGGCGGCGCCCGCTCGCAACGGCAACGGCAAAAGCCGCAAGGACTATTACGTAAAAGACATCACGCTGGCCGATTTCGGCCGCAAAGAGATCTCGGTTGCCGAGCAGGAAATGCCCGGACTGATGTCGGTGCGCGAAAAATACGGCGCCGAGAAACCTCTCAAAGGCGTGCGTGTCACCGGCTCGTTGCACATGACCATTGAAACGGCCGTGTTGATCGAGACGCTCGTTGAGTTGGGCGCTTCGGTGCGCTGGGCCAGTTGCAATATTTTCAGCACCCAGGACCAGGCCGCCGCCGCGATCGCCAAAGCCGGCGTGCCGGTCTTCGCTTTCAAAGGCGAGTCGCTGGAAGAATATTGGGACTTCACGCTGGACGCGTTGACCCATCCGGGTGGCAAAGGCCCACAGTTGATCGTCGACGATGGCGGCGATGCCACTTTGCTCCTCCATAAGGGATACGAGATGGAACACGGCAGCGACTGGGTCAATACCACCAGCCGCAGCCACGAAGAGCAAGTGATTAAGAATCTGCTCAAGCGCTGCGCCAAGGAACGGCCGGGCTGGTTCACTCAAGTGGTAAAGGATTGGAAAGGTGTCAGCGAAGAGACCACCACCGGCGTGCATCGGCTCTACCAGATGCTCGAAGCCGGCAAGTTGCTGGTCCCCGCAATCAATGTGAATGATTCAGTCACCAAGTCCAAGTTCGACAACTTGTACGGCTGCCGGGAGTCGCTGGCCGACGGGCTGAAGCGCGCGTTGGGCGTGATGATCGCCGGCAAGACCGCCGTCGTGTGCGGCTACGGCGATGTCGGTAAAGGCAGCGCCCACAGTTTGCGCGGGTTCGGCGCGCGGGTGATCATTACCGAAATCGACCCCATCAACGCCCTTCAGGCCGCGATGGAAGGTTTCAAGGTAACCACCATTGAGCAGACCCTCGGGGAAGCGGACATTTACGTGACCACCACCGGGAACTGTGACGTGATCACTCTGGAGCACATGCTCGAGATGAAAGATCAGGCCATCGTTTGCAACATCGGCCACTTTGATAATGAGATCCAGGTGGACCGGCTCATGACCGCCAAAGGCGTGTCCCGGCTGAACATCAAGCCGCAAGTCGACCGCTTCGATCTGCCCGGGGACCGCAGCATTTACCTGCTGGCTGAAGGGCGCCTGGTGAACCTTGGTTGTGCCGAAGGTCATCCAAGTTTCGTGATGTCCAACTCCTTCACCAACCAGGTCCTGGCTCAGCTCGATCTGTGGGCGAACCGCGAGAAGTACAAACCCGCGGTGTACCGCCTCTCCAAGAAACTCGATGAGGAAGTGGCCCGGCTGCATCTGGAAAAAATCGGCGTGAAACTTACCCGGCTCACCCGGAAACAGGCCGACTATATCGGCGTGCCCGTCGATGGGCCGTACAAAGCCGAACATTACCGATACTGAGCAGAATCCTGAAGAACAGACGGTTTCAGATTTGCGGGCGAACCAGCAGGTTCGCCCGTTCTATTTGACCCCATTGGGACGCGCTTGCAGTAATTCCAGGAAAACGTTGACAAGTATTTGAATGCAGTATCTTCTTTGTATATACATATGAAAGCCCGCATTCAGAAATGGGGAAATAGCTTGGCGCTGCGCCTGCCCAAGTCGGTTGCTCAGCAAATCGAGGTGGGTGAAGGGGACGCGGTGGAGTTAGAAATCGGCAAAGAGGGATTATTGATTCGGCCCAGTTGTCGAGAATACGACTTATCCGAACTGATTCGTGAAATCACGAAAGCCAATCGCCATAACGAGAGTGATTGGGGAAAGCGGGCCGGCAAGGAGGCTTGGTGAAAGCCGGTGGTTACGTTCCCGATCGCGGAGAGGTGGTTTGGCTCGAGTTTGATCCCCGGACTGGTCATGAACAGGCCGGCAGACGGCCGGCAATGGTTCTGAGCCCGGCGCTATACAATGCCCGATCCAGCCTCGCGATCGTCTGCCCAATCACTCGTCAGCAGAAGGGATATCCCTTTGAGACGCCAATTCCCGAAGCGCTGCCGATCGGCGGTGTCGTACTCGCGGACCATGCAAGGTCTGTGGACTGGAAAGCGCGCCGTGCCGAACGTATCTGTCGAATTCCGGACGAGGTTATCGCGGAGGTGACTGCGAAGCTGGTGGCGTTGATCAGTTCGCCCGAACCCGATTAAACGCTGGCGCTCGCTTAATTGACAAAGGAAGTCTCGTTGGCTTGCAACAGGGCGTGTGCGTATTCCTCCCAGGCTTTGAGCGGGGCGCGTTTGCGGCCAAAAGCGCGCCCTTTGCGTCCGGGTTCCCCTAGCGGCATCGGTCGGGACTCAATGCCTTCGTTGGAAACGGGCCGCAGAGGCCGTTCGACGGCTGAAACTTTCTCCGACTCGGGGGCTTCGTTGATGAACTCTTCACCGAGATTAATCTCTTCCGCTCTCGGCGGGCGTTGATAAATTCGTTCGTAAAGGAACTCGATGCGAGCGGCTTCATCCTGACAAGCCAGGAACTCCGGCAGCGCGACGAGTTTTTTAGCCTGCTCGATCACCAAAGGACTGTTCATCAGAAACAAGGCTTGCTGGGGAACGGTAGTGTCGTGCCGGCGCCCTGTCGGCATATCCGGATTGGCGAAATCGAAATTGATCAGCACGTCAGCGATGTCCGAGCGGTCCACCCGGCCATAGACTGTCCGCCGCGTTGAGAAAGGCTCAGTTTCGATGTCCACCGGGCGGCCGTACATGGTCGAATCGAGGTCGCCGCCGATAGCCAGGAGCGAGTCCCGGAGCGCCTCGAATTCCAATCGGCGGATATTGGCGCGCCAGAGCAAACGGTTGTCGGGATCGATTTGGGCGAAGCGCGGGTTGTTGGCGCTGCTTTCCTGGTACACGCTGGAAAGCATAATCAGCCGGTGCATTTTCTTAATGCTCCAGCCGTCTTCGACCATGCGCGAAGCCAGGTAATCGAGTAGTTGCGGATGGCTCGGCGGTTCGGACCGCATCCCCAGATCGTCCGGGCTCGAAACAAAGCCTTCACCGAAGTGGTGCAGCCAAATCCGATTTACCAGGACACGCGGGGTGATCGGATTTTGTTTGCTCACAATCGCCCAGGCCAAATCCAGCCGCCCGCTCCCATTGGTAAAGGGCGGACGGTATCCGCCCGAAAGCACTTCGAGGAAATGCCGCGGAACAACGTCGCCTTTTTGACCGGCGTCGCCGCGGATGAATACGGGTGAATCATGGGGCCGACGCAGGTCCTCCAGCACCATTGCCCGCGGCGGCGAGGCCGGGTGATTCATCTCGAGGCGCGCAACTTTGCCCTGGTTCTGCCTCAACTCCCGCAGGACCTGACGCAGGCCATCCCGGTCCCTGTTCCGGCGCAGTTCACGCAGTTTGGCTTCGAGGGTGTCCTTTTCCTGCTCCAAAGCCATGCGTTGCTTGTAGTAATCCTCGTACTCCGCGCCGCCGAGATTTTTCACAATAACCGGCTCGAACTTCGGTTCCACGCAACTTGAGAACACGCCAAAGAGCGAATAGTAATCCTTGGTGGGAATCGGGTCGAACTTGTGATCGTGGCAACGCGCGCACGAGACGGTCAGGCCCAGGAAACCTTTGGTGACCACATCGATTCGATCATTAATGATGTCGTTGGGCATCTCCATAAAACGATCTCCAACCGTGAGAAAGCCCAAGGCGCAGAGGTTGGTCGGATTCTTTGTCGTGGCCGGCAGTTTGTCCGCCGCCAACTGTTCGATAACGAATAAATTGAAAGGTTTATCTTCGTTAAAGCTGCGAATCACGTAATCGCGATATGTCCACGCGAACGGGTAATTAGGATCCTCGCGCTGGCGCCGGATTTGGCCTTTGGTATCGCTATAACGCGCCACATCCAGCCAATGGCGTCCCCATCGTTCCCCGTAATGAGGCGAGGCGAGCAGTCGATCCACGACTTTGGCGAATGCGTCCGGTGACTCGTCTTTCAGGAACGCGTCGACTTCTTCTTTGGTAGGCGGCAGACCAATCAGATCGAAAGTGGCGCGCCGGATGAGGGTGCGCTTGTCCGCCGGTGGATTGGGTTTCAACCCCTTTTCGTCCAGCTTCGCCAGAATGAAATTGTCGACCGGCGTTTTAGCCCAGGTCGGGTCGGAAACCGAGGGCACCGCCGGCTTGCCCAGCGGCTGCCACGCCCAATGAGTTTTGCTATTATCTGACCACGTTTTTTGTGCAACCGTGGCCGCGCGCGGATCCGGCGCGCCCATTTTGACCCAGTTGACCAGGTCCGCAATCGCCGTGTCAGGCAGTTGCTTGCCTTTGGGCGGCATTTGGAGGTCGGGGTCGGTGTAGCGGACGGCTTTGATGAGCAGGCTATGCTCGGGATCACCAGGAACAAGTACCGGCCCGGAATCGCCGCCTTTCAACACGCCTTCGCGGCTGTCGAGCAGCAGGCCGCCTTTCACCTTCTCGGATTGAACACTGTGACATTTGTAGCAGTTATCCGCCAGGATGGGCCGGATGCGGTTTTCAAAGAATTGCAGCTGGGCAGGGGTCGGTTCGCCCGCGGACGCGCTGAGGACGATTGTGGCACTCAGGGCGGTCAACAGCTTCAGAGTAATCGAGCGCAATCCACGAGGAGCGCAGACTTTCAGTCCGCTGCATCGCCGACTTTCCAGTGGGCAGGGGTGGAAGCGGAGTAGCCGTGAAGAATTCCACAGTACAGCCGGAAGGGTCGTCTTCGCAGAATAGAAATTCTGCGATACAGCAGGCAGGAATGCCTGCGCTACGGGCCGAGGTCGAGCCTCGTACCCGTTGCTTTCGAGTCGGCGGGGTTTAGAAAACCAGGGGCTCATGCGATCACGGGTGTAACGACCTGTCCGGCGACATCCGTTAACCGGAAATCACGGCCGTTATACCGATAAGTCAGTTTCTGATGATCGAACCCGAGCAAGGCCAAAATCGTGGCGTGGAGATCGTGGATGTGGACCTTGTTCTCCACGGCCGCGGCGCCGAACTCATCGGTCGAGCCGTAGATCGTCCCACCGCGAACGCCGCCCCCGGCCAGCAGAGTGGTAAAGGCTTTGGCATTATGGTCGCGCCCCGGATTGTCATTGCCATTGCGATCCTTGACTGGTTTGCGGCCGAATTCGCCCCCCCAGATCACCAGCGTGCTGTCGAACAGGTTCCGCTGCTTTAAATCCGTGATAAACGCCGCCAGTGGCTGATCGATTTCCTTGGCGCGTTCCGGCAACCGTTCCTCGATATCCTGGTGATGGTCCCATCCGCCGGCCCACACCTGAACAAAACGCACACCGCGCTCGATCAACCGGCGCGCGATCAGCATTTGATTGCCTTGGGGACTGCGGCCGTACAGGTCGCGGATGTTGTCCGGCTCTTTTCTTAAATCGAAAGCGTCCGTCGCTTCGGTCTGCATTTTAAAAGCCATCTCATAGGCCTGCAGGCGTGCTTCCAGTTGCGCGTCTTTTTGCAGGTTCTGACTGTGCAATTCGTTGAGCTTGTGCACCAGGTCCAGTTGGCGCCGTTGCTCGGCCAATGGCGTGTACTGGTTATGGATATTCTGAATGATCTGGTTTACGCCCGGCGATTTGGTGTTGATGCTGACGCCTTGATAGAGGCCTGGCAGAAAGGACGCCTGCCAATTGGAACTGCCGCCCGGTGGCGTGCCGCCCGGACGCAGCGAGATAAAGCCGGGCATATTCTGGTTCTCCGTGCCGAGACCGTAAAGCACCCATGAGCCGAGGCTCGGCCGGGAGAAGCGCGTTGAACCCGTGTTCATGAAAATGGTCGCAACTTCGTGCGCCGGGATGTCGGTGTACATCGAGCGAATCACGGTCATGTCGTCGACCAACTCGCCCAATTTGGGAAAGACTTCGCTGACTTCGATCCCGCACTTGCCCTTCTTCTCGAACTTAAACGGGGATGCCATCGCCACGCCATCCATTCCCGGGATGGATTTCCCATCGTACTGGGCCAAGGCCGGTTTGGGGTCCCAGGTATCCACATGGGAGGGGGCGCCCTGGGCAAACACATGAACGACGTGTTTGGCTTTCGCTGGCAGCGGCGGCGCTTTGGGCGTGAGCGTCGCAATTTCCTCAGCCTGGGCGGACGAGGTGAAACCCTCTTCGCCCAGCAAAGTAGCCAGGCCGAGCATGCCCAGACCCATGCCGGCGCGTTGGAGGAATTGGCGGCGAGTAACGAAGAGATCTTCGATCCGGGGTGAATGCTCGCGGATATACTTGTCAGCACTCATACATGTATCAATATCAATACCACATCAGACGGCCCGGGTAAGGGCCTGGTTTCGCATTATTTGCAAGTTCAATGCCAAAAAATGAGCAAAACCAAGTATTTAAAGGGCGCCTGCCAGCATTGCGGCGGGCACCTCGAATTCCTGGCCGATCACATCGGCATGGTTGTGCCCTGTCCTCATTGCCAGCAGGAAACCGAGCTGAATTTGCTTCCCCCGGCCGAAACGCCCACCGTCCCCCGGCGAGCTTTGGTTTGGACCGGCATAGCCGTAATCATTCTCATCCTGGGGTTTGGAGCGGCGTTGGTGGCCCTGAAACGGGCGCAACGGTGGGCTGAACGGCAAAAGAACCAGACCGCAGTCCCTGCCTCCTTTCCCATGGTCGAAGGTCCGGGCAATCCAGTGCCCGAGCCCGCCGAGACAAACTCCGCCAGTTTAAATGAACTTTCAGCGTCAAGCGTCACCCTTGAAAAAACGCCCGGATCTTCCCTCGTCTACGCCGTTGGGATGATCCGCAACACCTCGACGCGCCAGCGATTTGGCATCAAGATAGAGCTGGAACTGGCCGACGCCGCGGGTCAGAAAGTCGGGACGGCGAGCGATTACCATCCGCTGCTCGAACCCGGCGCTCAGTGGCAATTCAAGGCGCTCGTCGTCCAGGCCAAAGCTGTTTCAGCAAAGATCACTTCTATTCGGGAAGACCAATGAGGCATTTTTGTGGTTCCTTCACCCCAACCTTCGATTCAACCGATTTGTCACGACCAGCTAATTGTGTCCAAAGGGATCAATGAAACCGCGTTGCCGATGCTTTCCCCAGGCGTGGATATGGTCTTTTATTATTTAAGATCAGCTTTCGGATCATGCTCGAAGAATACCGAACTGGAAGGACGGAACAGAAAGAAAGCAATCAGGGCGAGCAACAAACCGTGCACGATCAGCTTGGAAACTGAATGGAGGGAGCTCAGAACGACGTGAAACGCCATCCACAATACCAGCAGCCAGCGCGCCCAATTGTGAGCGCGAAACAAAAAAACAGCTCCGACGATCGCCAGCAGGCGGACCCCTAAAGTCCACACCAGCTCAGCACGGAACGGGCGGCTGGGGCCAAGCTCGGTGGCGTGGTAAATGATTGCGACCACACCGGCCACGAAAAAAAGCCCTGAAATCAAAGTTACAGTGAGCGGGCGTTTGGTCATTCCAAACAGGTCTTTCACCGCAGCTTGCGACCCAGCCCGAATTGATCTCCGGTCCGCACCGGCTGATTGCCGTCAAAATCGATTTCGAGAAGCTTTTCGCTTTGGACGGGATGCCCGGTCTCATCGGCGAGTTCCGCGATAATTTTGCGTGCCTTGACGTCGACCACGTCCCCCGTCGATGGATAAGCAAAGCGGCCATCGAGGCCGAAAGTGATCCAGCCGGGCTGGTCGCGCAAGTGCACCTGGCCGGTTTCCTTGGGCGGCATGACCGTGGCATCGAAGATATGCAACTGGCTGTTGGCCGCATCGGTCAGCCACAACTCAGTTTCGTCCGGAGTGAGCCCAATCCCGTGACTGGGACAGCCATGGCGCTTTTCAGAGCCCGGTTTGGCACCCGCAATTTCCACCCGATACAACACGTTGCCCGTTTTCAAGTCGCCCATCTCGAATCCTAGGAGACCGTTTACATTGACGAAGCAAAGAGTCTGACTGCCATTGACCGTGAAGGGACGAATCACGTTGCCAAAGGGGCCGACTGTTATGCTGACCTGGCGGGTGCGCGCATCCATCACCGTGAGGATCGGTGATTTAAGGCCAGCCAGGAAAACGTGCTCGCCATCCAGGCCATAAATGGTGTTATGCGCCCCGGACTTGCGCACGATTTTTTCGACGACCGCCCCGCCAAGCGCGTCAATGACGTGCCAGTGGTCGCCTTCGAGCGAAGGCACATAAATGGTTTTGCCGTCGGGCGAGAGCGCCAGCCGGTCACACCCGCCGTCATAAGCTTTTTCCCAAATCAATTTGTCCGTGGCGAGGTCCAGGCACAGAATGGATTTCGTGGTGCTGACATAAATGCGTTTGGTGACGGCACTGGCACAAACGCCCTTTACGTTGAGGGGTTTGCCATTGCGATCCACGCCGCCGGTAGCAATGCGGCGCAAGAACCGATGTCCATCGTCGATGTCATACACCAGCAATCCGTGCCCGCCGTATTCGAGATAATCGCGGATGCCAGGTTCGGCTACATAAAGCAGCTTGCGCTCGCCCGGACCGAGATCACGCGCGAAGCCAGGGTTGTTGCCAAGGAGCGCTAAAGCGCAGCCGAGGGTGAAGAGGCTTTTCATTGAAAATGACAGGTGACGGTTAAGCAACTTGTCAGAAATCCCACCGCGACGCTACTAAGTTCGCCTGTTTTCGATTAAGCCGCGTCCACCCACAGATTCAGGGCGACCCAGCGCAATTCATAAAAGGGGTGGGGACGAGACGTTCCCGCCCGGGTGAACCGACCCGATTCCGAAGGTTTTGGAGTGCGCCGCTTTGCGGCGCTTTTTTGGGGCGACACAGGGTCGAACTGAGATCTTTGGCGGGTCACCGCCGTTCGGTTTCAAGAGAGGGGCAAAAGCGCCGCCAAGGCGCTAGCGCGAGTTTACTCGAACTCTTGGTTCAAGCCAGGATATCCGTCACGACTTCACCGCTGACATCGGTTAGGCGGAAGTCCCGTCCGGCGTACCGATAGGTGAGTTTCTCGTGATCGAAGCCGAGGAGGTGGAGCATGGTGGCATGGAGATCATGCACGTGGACGGGGTTTTCGACCGCGCGGAACCCGAACTCGTCAGTTGCGCCGTAGACGTGGCCTCCTTTGACGCCGCCTCCCGCCAGCCAAACGGTGAAGCCGTAATGATTGTGATCCCGGCCTTTGCCTTTGCCGGGTGTGCCCGGTGCAGGGACCTCGACGACGGGAGTGCGGCCAAACTCGCCTCCACAAATGACCAGGGTATCTTCGAGTAATCCGCGGGACTTGAGGTCGGTAAGCAGAGCGGCAATGCCCTGGTCAATTTCACCAGCGAGCTTGCGATGGTTTTCTTCGACCAGTTCGTGGCTGTCCCAAGGCTGAACATCGCCGTGATAGCATTGGACCACGCGGACACCGCGTTCGAGCAAACGCCGGGCAATGAGCAACTGCCGGCATTGAACGGTGTCGCCATACATTTCGCGGATCTGCGCCGGCTCTTTGGAAATATCAAATGCGTCGGTCGCTTCGAGTTGCATGCGGTAAGCCAGCTCGAATGACTGGATGCGCGCTTCGAGCTGCGGATCATCACCCCGGGCCCGCTGATGCTCGGCATTCAGCTCGCTAAGCAGATCCAACTGACGGCGCTGGGCGACACGGCTGATGCGCGGATTGGTAATGTTTTCGATCAGTTCTTCGGGCTTTGTTTTCTTCGTGTTGATATGTGTGCCCTGGTAAATCCCGGGTAAGAAGGCGGCGCGCCAGTTGGAGACATCGGCGACCGGGAGGCCTGGACACATAGCGATGAAGCCCGGCAGGTTTTCGTTCACCGTGCCCAGTCCATAGGTGATCCAGGCACCGTAGCTTGGGCGGGAGAGCCGTTCGTCGCCGCAATTCATCAAACGCATGGATTGCTCGTGGTTCGGCGTGTTGGCGTGCATCGAACGGATCAAACAGAGGTCGTCCGCATGCTGCGCGGTGCGAGAAAATATTTCGCTGATCTCCATCCCGCTTTTGCCGTAAGGCTGAAATTTGAAGGGCGACGGTAAGGCCGTGCCCGTCGGACGTTCCGTGGTGAGATTGCCCGTGGGAATCACTTTCTCGGCCCACTTACCCAATGCTGGTTTTGGGTCAAAGGTGTCCACATGGGACGGACCGCCATTGAGATAAATGTGAATGATGCGTTTGGCCCGGGGCGCGAACTGGGGTGGCTTGGCCGCCAATGGATTGAGCGCAGCCCCGTGTGCTTCGGCCGCCAGGAGACCGGAGTCTCGCAGCAACGAAGCCAGGCCAAGCATGCCCAGGCCGGTGCCCATTTGGTGGAGCATTTGTCGGCGGGTCAGCAGGCGCGGCGGAAGATGTTGAAAGGGATTCATAGTTTAATCAACAAAGACAGCTTCGTTCGACATCAACAGCACCTGGGCGAGTTGTTCCCAGGCAGTCAGGCCGTTCTCCGGCGCCTTTTCCGATTCGGCCTGGTGGATAAATCGGGTGCACGAAATGGACTCAGCCCTCGTGGCATGGCGGCCAAGCACTCGGCCGAACAAAGCGTCAATTCTTTGACCCGGATCGACGGCAGACGCCTCTGGCGATTGAGCGGCTAGCGCCTGGGCCTGGCCCAGCACGAACAGCGAGTTCATCTCAAAGAGCGCCTGCTGAGGCACGGTGGTCCGCGGCCGGCGCTCGATGCATTGATCCGGAACCGGAAAATCGAACGCGCGGAACATGGAGGGCAAATCCTGGCGGTTGATGAGGGCATAGACCGTGCGACGAGTGCTCAGGGGTTCGGACGCCAGATCAATTGGCCGGCCGCCGGAGGTCAGATCCAGACGTCCGGAAACGAACAGCAGCGAATCGCGCATCGCCTCAAAATCCAAGCGCCGGCGGGGAAAATGGCTGAGCAGCTTGTTTTCGGGGTCGGCGGGATTGGATGTCGAGGAGGCTTGCTGATACGCCGAGCTCAGCAACATCACCCGATGCAGATGCTTAATGCTCCAGCCCGAGCGGATGAACTCCGAGGCCAGCCAGTCAAGCAGTTCGGGGTTGGTCGGCGGATCACTGCGCGCGCCGAAATCGGCGGGAGAAGCCACCAACGGCTCGCCAAAGTGATGCATCCAGATTCGGTTGACCAAAACGCGCGCGGTCAGCGGATTGTTGACGGAGGCGATGTTCCGCGCAAGTTCGAGCCGGCCGCTGCCGTGTGTGAACGGTTGCGGCTTTTCGTCCGTCAACAAGCGCAAGAAGGCGCGCGGGACCGGATCACCCAGTCGCGCTGGATTGCCACGGCGGAAAATGTGCGGGTCGTAAGGCTGGGGCAAATCCGCGACCACCATCGCTCGCGCCGGGGGCGCATTGGTGGCATTGGCCGCGAGTTTGTCCAGGTTGGAAACGAGAGTCCCGTAACGGTCCTTTTCGGCCCGAGACATGTGATCGGGAGTGTCCCGGCGCGGAAACCAGATTGGCCCATCCGCACCGGTAACCACTTCGACTAACTCGCGCTGGTCGGAATCTAAACCGCCGTTCGGGCTGCCAGCGGCGGGCTTTTTGGATTCTTCGTACAGGTCGTGCAGTAAATTCCCGTAGGTACGCGCGACGGCAACCTTGTTGGTGAGCGCGGCTTGCTCCAAGACCTGCAGCACAAGCGGATTGAAGTTGGGGTTGTTCTTCTGCGAGCCAGCCTGGACCGCTGTCGCGAGCACTCGTTGCGCGTTCGTGGCGAAACCTTCCTCATCGAGAGCCATCAATTCGGCCCAAGGGCCGAAAAGCCGATCCTGCGCCACGGCGCGGCGTTTGAGCCATTGGCGCGTTCGCTGAACCAACGTGGGTCGAAAATCGTCGGGAGTCAGTGAGAGCGCGAACTGAGCCGTTTCGGTCAGGTCCGGTTCGGTCGTGCCAGCGCGAACGAGGTAGTCTCCAATGCGCTGTCGAAAGTTCTCGGTTAACCTGGCGAACTCGGTGTCGATGTGTTGTTCCAGTTCCTGGCGCGCCTTGGCGAGTTGCTGTTCGAACTCGATGCCTCCGGGAACATTGGTGGGATTTTCGATCAGTGGCAAATCGTACGGCCGCTCGGTGCTGGCGAACACGCCGTACAGGCCATAGTAATCGGCTTGGGTAATCGCATCGTACTTATGGTCGTGACAGCGGGCACAGGCGACGGTCAATGCCATGAAGCCGCGTGTCGTTGTGTCGATTTGGTCATCAATTTGATCGTTGCGATTGTTATCGAACAGACGTCCGAGGGTCAGAAACCCAAGTGCGGCCAGGCGCCAGCGGGGCAGATCCGGACCCAGCAAGTCAGCTGCGAGTTGGTCCTGGACGAATTGATTGTAAGGCAGGTCTTCGTTGAAAGCCCGAATAACGTAATCCCGATATGTATAGGCGTAAGGACGCAGCGCATCTTTTCCATAAGCAAGCACCAGATCTTTGGTGTCCGCGTATCTGGCCACATCCAGCCAATGCCGGCCCCAGCGCTCACCATATCGAGGAGAAGCCAACAAGCTATCCACCACTTTGGTGAAGGCCTCTGGTGATCGGTCGTTCTCGAAAGCCTCGATCTGCTCCATCGTCGGCGGCAAGCCGACCAAATCGTAATATGCCCGCCGCAGCAGTGTCCGCCGGTCGGCTGGGGGAGCGAACGAGAGATGTTTTTCGGAAAGCCTGGCCAGGAGGAACGCGTCGACTGGAGATTGGCGCTTTTCGGAAATGCGCGGAGGCGTCGGGCTGCGGAGCGGCTGATAAGCCCAGTGCTGGCGAGCCGCTTCGAAGGATTGTCCGGGATCCGCCGCCGAGCGGGTTGCTGAAAATGCCGGAACCAGCATGGCCAGGGTGACCGGCCCGAGGATTTGCGCCAGGCGCTTCATGGGAGCTTCGTATATCTTTCGCAGTCCGAGGGCGTTGCGTCAACCTCGTAGCCGCTTTCCGACCGGTCCCCGGCCCTGCGCGGATTGTGAAATTTCTAACCGCGAATGGACGCCAATGGACGCGAATGGACGGGAACGAGGCGGACACAGGGAATCACCAGTCCCAATTCTGCCCGGCAAAATACGCCGTCGGTACCGGCAAACGCGCCGATCAGCCCTTTTCACTCGCGATAGGATAAAGGGGATCGGCATCCTCGCTCCATGACGGACGGTAGGTTGGTCTCGCGCTTCCGTGAACTTTAGTTTCAAGAGAGGCCTCCGTAGCGGCAGCTCGGCAGAGTACCGCTATTGTCGGGGTTCTAAGAACCTCGGCCTTCGATTTAGAGTGCGGCGCTCTGCCGAGTCGCGCTAAGGCATGCTCGCTTTGGGCAGGGGCTCTTCCAATAATCCCGGCAAAAAATGAATCGAAAAGTGCCAAAAACGGAGAGAGGCGGCATCGACTTTAAATCACATTACGCGGACCAGCTCAAAAGCAAATCGTCCACTAACCGGATCGTCGAGTCGTTCTTATGAAAGGCCAAAGCAACCTCTGGAGAGGAATCCTGATTCTCGGGCTGCTGTTGGCCTTGGGTGCAGGAGTGATTCTGGCATTTAAAAAATCCGTGACGCGGGCGGCACCCAGCCTCTCCCAAGGGCCCGTTGCAGCACTGGCAATCACTCCGCCGGTCATCGCGGGCAAAGACGATCTTTTCGAGGATGTCACAGCGAAAGCCGGGATCAATTTCGTCAACCAATACTGTGATTCACGGATCGCCAATATTCTCGAATCGAACGGGGCCGGCGGCGTTTGGCTCGATTTCGATGGCGATGGTTTGGTGGACCTTTACCTGGTGAATTCAGGTCCGCTCGAGGGCGTGACTCACCAGCCCCCTGGAACCGCGCGGCAGCCCAATCGGCTTTATCGCAACAAGGGCGACGGCACCTTTGAGGATGTTACCAAGAAAGCTGGGGTCGAAGGTGCTGGCTACGGCACCGCCGCAATTGCTGCCGATTATGACAATGACGGCCACACTGACTTATACGTGATCGGAGTAGGCCGCTGCATCCTCTATCATAATCGTGGCGATGGCACATTCGAAGATGTGACCGATAAGGCGGGCGTTGCCAATGCCGGCGGGACAGGAATCGGCGGCGTCTTTGTCGATGTGGACAACGACGGATATTTGGACTTGTTCGTGGCCAACTACCTCACGTTCGATGCGAGTTATCAGTTGTATTTCAGTGCGGACGCTTACCCGGGGCCGCTCTCATACAAACCCCAATTCAATAAATTATACCGCAATCGTGGTGACGGAACGTTCGAGGATGTCAGCGCGAACTCGGGGATTCAGATTCCAGGGCATCGCGCCATGTCCGTCACGGTCCTGGACTACAATCGGGACGGAGCGCCGGATTTGTATGTGTCAAATGATGGCACGCCGAATGTGCTCCTGGTCAACGACGGTAAAGGTCATTTCAAGGACATGGCTCCGCAAGCGGGTGTGGCTTTCAATGCCATGGGTGAAGCCGCCGGGTCCATGGCGGCGACGATCGGCGACTGCAACGGTGACGGGTATGATGACATTTTCGTCACCCGTTTGGGCTATGGCTCGCTCTATCTTGGCAATGCCAAGGGTGCGTATGACGATCGGATGATGGCTTCAGGGTTAGGCAGCCTGACCGCACAATTTGTCGGTTGGGGCGGTTGTTTCCTCGACTTCGACAATGACGGCGACCTCGACATTTTCATCGCCAACGGCGACGCCCATTACCTCGTAGGCTGGGAGAGTTTGCTTTTGGAAAACACCGGCAACGGGAGCTACTCGGATGCCGCCGAGAAAGGCGGCGCTTACTTCAAAACCAAGGTCCGGGCGCGCGGCAGCGCCGTGGCGGATTTTGATAATGACGGACGGATGGATGTCCTGGTCACCACGATGGGAGATCGGCCGTTTCTGCTGCACAACCGCGATCAGTCTGGCAATCACTGGCTGACCCTCGACCTGGTGGGTACTAAGAGCAACCGGGATGGGTTCGGCTCCACCATTAAGGTCGTGGCGGGAGGAAAGGAGCTGTTCGCTGAAGCTCGGTGTGCTTTTGGATTTCTCATGCAAAGCGATCGTCGCCCGCACTTTGGGCTGGGCAAAGCGGCCAGTGTTGACCGTGTTCAAATCAAATGGCCGAGCGGACAGCTTCAGGAGTTAACAAATGTTAAAGCGGACCAAATCCTGAACGTGATTGAGCCGTGGGAAAGAAAATGAGGCTGAGGACGATTCGGGCAGAGGATGACCTGCGACTTAGTGCTGCGCCAACTCTCGCCGGAAGCGGCGCTCTGCCGCATAAATGCGGCGTTCCGCTCGCTGCCAGTGCATGTGCCTGTCCGGTTGCAGATCGGAACGCCGCATTTATGCGGCAGCCCAACCTTACGAGCCTGGAGGATGAGTCGCGCCTTCAGCGCTGGCTGCTTCTTGGCGGCCGATTACCCAGGCCTTCGGCCTGGGCTGGTATGAGTCACGCCGTTGGCGTGAAGAAGGTAAATCACGCAGTTCGCGTGAGGAATTGCCTCTATCGAATGAAGCGTGGCTTTGAAGTATGGGTGGTCCTGTGTTGCCTCTGGCTCTGGGCACCTGGTTGCTCGCGACCGGTGCCGGAGAATGCTCTGATTGTTACCCAGGTTCCGCACGATGCCGAATCAACGGCCTCGGCAAACTTGCTCGATTTCAGATATCCGCAGGGCAGCCGGGTGGTGCTCGCAACAGGGACTGATTACAAAAACATTCGCCTGTTATCGTCCGGTTTAGCTGCGGCCGGGGAGCCGGTGATCTCTTATGACGGGCGCCGCATAGTCTTTTCGGGCAAAAGCTCTCCGGGCGCCGATTGGCAGATCTACGAGAATACTCCCGATGGAGTCCATCCAAAGGCGTTGACGGCGGTGAAGGGCGGTGCGGTGAACCCAGCCCTGCTCGGTGACGGGACTCTGCTTTATGTTTCACCGGCTCCGACGGCCGGAACTGTAGTGGCCAAGCCGTCTTTGTTTGCCCAGAGCTCGGGAGCTCGGGCTCGGCAGCTTACGTTCGGCATGGCAGTTTCAGATCCGACAGTCCTTTCGGATGGCAGGATTCTGTTTGTTTCGCCAGGCGCTGGCAAACCGGACGCCGGTTCGTCCCTTTATACGATTAACAACGATGGGACTGAACTGACCGCCTTTGCCTGTCAACACGATCGGCCGGCGTGGCTTCGGCGTCCTAGAGAACTTGACGATGGCCGAATCGCTTTCCTCGCTGGTAATGACTCGTCCTTTCGAGATGCCGATGCCGAGTTCGTTTTAACCGCCCACCCGTTCAGCAGCCGGGCACGGCTGCTATCAAGTTCGACCGCACGAATCAGCTCAATCGATTTGGTCAGAAACGGTGATTGGTTGGTCTGCGCGCAAACGGGACCTGAGCGTGGCATTTTGCCGGGTTGTGTGGTGTTTCAGGCCAACCCCGCGGCTGCCGGTTTGGAGCGGCCGGCGTTGAGAGACCCTGCTTGGGCATGCATCGAGGCCGTACCTGCGGGCGCCGGTCGACGTCCAATGGGGCGATTATCCAATGTCGCTCCGAGCCAGAAGACCGGGCAGATCCTCTGCCTGAACGCCAACGATACATCGCTTGGCTCGGAAACGGAGTCACACTGCACGCAAGCAAAGCGAATTCGAGTTTTCACCAATGGCTCGTCCGGGAACGAACGGTTGCTGGGCGAGGTTGAGGTGCAATCGGACGGATCTTTCATGGCCGAGGTGCCGGCGGACATGCCGTTGGGATTTGAAGTAGTGGATGAGCAGGGAACGGTCCTGCGCCGGGAACCACCGTTGATATGGGTGCGGCCTGGGGAAAATCGGTCGTGTATCGGCTGTCATGAGGCCCACAACCATTCCCCTCGAAACCTGCGGCCCTTGGCGGTGCGCGTTCCGGTGCCGCGCTTGCTGCCAGTGCCGGAGAAACTGGCTCAAACTTCTCGATGAACCTCCCCACAGATTCGGGGCGAGCGCAGATGGGAAATCTCCCTGGGGAGAGGGTCAGGGTGAGGGAGCAATTTCCAAATGAAAGTGGCAATGGGCGAGATGCCGGCGCCCCTGAGAGATGATTATGACGCCACGCCATTTTGTGGGTTGGGTCGCATTGGCGGGAGTGTTGGGTACAGCGGGCGCCTTGGGCCATCACTTTGGCGGGCAGGCCCACATCCGCAGAAGACTAGGCCAGGCGCCGCTGGCCAAGGCAACGTGTTTTAATTGCCATTTTGTCTCGACCCAAAATTTGCCCTGGGCCAAGCCGAAACCTCATCACGACTGCCTCGCGGGTATGGCGATCTCTCCAGACGGGAAACGAATCTTTATCGCTCTGGATGACCGCGATGACATCGCGGAGATCGATGCGCGCTCCCTTCAGGTTCTTCGACGAGTCAAAGTGCCCGGAACACCGTATGGCCTTGCTCTGGATCCTGTGGGCGAAAATCTGTTCATCACCTGCCGGAGTCAGGATCGCCTGGTTGTCTTTGAAACAGCCAGCCTAAAGCAAATCGGTTCCGTTGACACCGGCATGGGCCCGGTGGCGGTGGCTTATTGCCGTACAACTGCTGGCGATCGCCTGGTAGTCGCCAATTCAATGTCGGACGACATCTCGATTGTCTCTGTCTCGCCGCTCACCGAGTTGAGCCGGGTGAGTGCCGGTCGCGAGCCGTTCGCAGTCGCCGCGAGCGCAGACGGTTCGCGTGCCTTCGCAGCCAACCGGTTGGTGGGATTGAGTTCGGTGAAATCCATTCCGGAATCCGAGGTGACCGTGGTCAATACGGCGCTTGGGCGCGTCACTGAGCGCCAGCGATTGATTTCAGCCCATTTGTCCGAGGGGATCTGCGTGGTCCCCAGCCGTGACTGGGTGCTTACGCCTCTGGTAAAGGTGCGAAACCTTGTTCCCATCACGCAGGTGGCCAATGGCTGGGTCATGTCCAGCGCGCTGGCCGTATCCGACCTCAAGACGGGTGAAATGGTCCAGCTGCCCCTGGACGAAGCCAATGACTATTTCAGCGATCCATCCGCAATCGTTGCGGATCGGCAGGGGCATCGGGCCTTTGTTGCTTCCGGCGGCAGCGATGTGGTGAGCGTAATCGACCTGGACCGTTTGGCAAACTGGCTCGGGCACGCCACCGCCGCTCAAAAGCAGGATGCCATTTACGACATGGCTCTGTCCGCGGAATACGTAACGGCTCGCATCCACACCGGGCGCAACCCCCGCCAACTGGCCCTTAGCGCCGACGACACCCGACTGTTTGTGGCCGAGCGATTGCAGGACAGCGTGCTGGTGGTCGATACGAGAACGCTTAAGCCGGTGGACCGTATTACTCTAGGTGACGGCGGCCTGGAAGATCCGATTCGAAGGGGCGAGCGCGTTTTCACCAGTTCAGCCTACACCTTTCAACATCAGTTCTCTTGCCGCTCCTGCCACCCCGACGGCCATGTCGACGGCTTGAGCTACGATTTTGACGGA
>DASRFK010000188.1:0-2578 GCA_035651635.1 Verrucomicrobiia bacterium
CGCTCCGGCTCAAAAAGAGCGGCGCGGTGGTTACACGCGCATCATTAAAATGAATCAACGCAACGGCGATGCCGCTCAGCGCGCGATTCTCGAATGGGTGGATATGCCGTTGGCACCCACCGAGACCACTGAGGCTAAATCGGCGGCGGAAGTGAAACCCGCCGAGAGCCAGCCCGCGACGGAAAAGCCGGCGGAGACTCCTGCTGCTGCCACGTCAGAACAACCTGCCGAATCGGCCAATCCGACTAAACCGGCTGAAGAAACGAAGTAGTAAAGCCCCCCACGCAACTCGGTGATTACATTGAAAGGCGCGCCTGCGGGCGCGCCTTTTTCATTCTCCTGCCGTTCCGTGCAGGCGAAATTGAGCGGCCGACTTCATGCCCTGACGATTAGCCTGACTTTCGCTACTCAGCGACAAAGTTTGCGAAAATCCCTGATTTTCGACACTTCGCGCTCGAAAGTCTTCACTACAGCCTGCTCCGCTCTGCGAACGGTCTTCAGTCGAGCAACTGGCCTTTGACGCTGATCCTGGGCGGTGGCTGTCCCGGTAATTCCCAGCCCAATTGCGCCAGAAGGATCTGGTGGTCCTTTTCCGGCTGAGTGTAGCGACGGAACACCAACTCCTTTCCCGGTTCTTCGGTCGGAAAGAACACGTCCATCATTTGCATCGTGGAGAACTTCTCCAAGAGGCTTCGCGGGGTGAGGCCGCCGGCGACCTGGCGCAACTTGGCCTGCAAAGTCACATGCAAGCAGTAGGCCAGGTAGGCCACGAAAATGTGCGCCTCGATTCGTTCCTCTTTCTGGTGAAAGACCGGGCGGATTTCCAGATCCTCTTTGAGGTTTCTGAATGCGGCTTCGATGGCCACCAACTGCAGGTAATATTCCCAGAGTTGCTTGGGATCGGTTTGGGTCAGGTTGGTGCGCAGCAAGTAGCGGCCTTCCCGTCGATACCACAGCCGATACCGGTCCAGCGCCAGGCGGAAGGTGAAAGTCTGGGCGTTGACCTCCTGGCCCTCCTGGGGCCATTGAATATCCAGCAGCTTAAAGGCGCGACCCGCTTGCTCTTTGGCCTGACCCACGGCCATCAGGAGTTGGTCGCGGGTGAGCGGCTTTTTGGTGTTCTGCAACTGCCGCAGACGTTTGATCAAGGCGCGCAGCTTGCTTAAGCGCATGGCCCGCTCTTTCTTGAGCCGGTCCTGGCTCTCGACAAAGACGTAGAGTTCTTTGTCCTTGGGCAAGAGTTTCACCCGCACCGAGGGCCGCGCTTGTTGCCAAGGCAGTTCGAGCAGTTGGGCCTCCAGCCGGGTCAACCGGCCCTTGGGCGTGCCGACCAGGTAGCCAATCTGGGGATCGGCCTGCTGCATTTCCAGGATAACTTCCTCGGTCGGGATTCCCCGATCCATCACCCACACGCGGTTGGCTTTGCCATAAAGCTTTTCGATCTTCTCCAGAAACTGCCTGAGCGTGGTCTTGTCGCTGGTGTTGCCCGAGAGCACCTCGTAAGCCAGGGGATAACCTTCGGGCGTCACCACCAGCGCAATCACCACCTGCACACAATCGGGCCGTTTGTCCCGGCTGTAGCCAAACCGGCGCTTGTCCCCTTGGGGAAACGGCGGATCGCTCTCAAAATAGGTGCTCGTCAAATCGTAGAGCAGCACGTCGAACTTGGCGCCAAATTCATCCTGCCAGCGGCCACGCAAGTATTTGAATAACTCCTCCCGATGCTCCAAGAGCCGGTCCAGACAGCGGTAGAGATTGTCCTTGGCCGCCAGCCCGAAGTCCTCGCCCAGCAGGTCGCCTATCGCACTCTGGCTATACCATTGCCGATGCAGTCGCCACTCGCTGCCCGGATCGATTAAGCGATAAACCACTAGCGTAATGAGCACGTTGAGCCAGCGGGTTCCCTCCCGGCTGGGCGGCAAGCGGCTGCTCCAAAACTCCGAAAGCTTCAACAGATTCCACGCCCTCAACGCCACCCAGCAGGCGCCCCACTGCCGCGGTCGCTCAATCCGAAATTGCTTCAGATGCACGGCGATGGCCGCCGCCTCTTTGCTTTGCAGTTCGCGCTCGCCGGCCAGCCCGGGCAGAGACGGGCCGGCCGGCGCGACGTCGCCAAACACTTGGGCGGTCCTTTGCCAACTCGCCTCCTGAGCCGGCGTCAGCCGGCCCAGATAAAGCACATGCCGTTGCACCACTCGGCCACCAGCGCAGCGCCGGTTCTCCACCAAGCTCCAATAGGTGTTGGTCTTGCCGTCTTTTCGCCGTTCATGGCCACGCAAGAAAAGTGACATGCACAGGATTTTACCATTTCCTCAGGACGGGAGAAGAGACTAGGTCTGCACTACACGGCGTTTTAGGAGTCCAACCCCAGGATTTCCCAGGAAAACGAAGAATCTGAGCCCGAAAATTCCTAAAAACTGGGTCCAGTTGCGAAAGTCAGGTTAGCTCGCAATCGGTTACCCAACGACATACACAGACCCAAGACAAAGAAAACCAAAACAACAGCGCCATCGGGTAACACCAGTTTTGGCGCAACGAATCACCCTGTCGGGTAACAGTTACTTTTGGCGCACGGCGC
>DASRFK010000189.1:0-16494 GCA_035651635.1 Verrucomicrobiia bacterium
AAGTGCCCGGCTCCTTGCTCAAAGCCGCTAACTCCAGCCGCGCGGTATGTCCCCAACGCGCGAGCCAATGCAGCAGTTCTTCGTCCGAAAGCATCAGAGTCTCTTCGCCGTCTGAACGGCCCGCGTGGCTCTGGGCCAGCCATTGAATGAATTCCCAATCTTCCGGAGCAAATAACTCCTGCTCATGCGCCGCTCGATTGGTCAGCTCGACTATCTCGCTAAAGGTGCGAATCTTGTCCCCCGTCCTCGGGCGCGCCAACTGAAATTGCACCCCAAGGCGATAACGCGCTGGATGAGCCTCATCAGGGATGGGCCGGCACAGAACGCGCAGTGAAGCGCGCGGAACGTCCAAATGCAACGGTCCAGGCGGAAACAGCCATTCTTCCAGGTGCCTGACCAATTGCTGTTCGCGGGCGGCATGCTCGACTTGAGCGAAGCGGTCGAGATTCCCAAAAGGAGCAAGCTCAGTCGGCAGCGACCTCTTAGCCCTCAGAAATAAGAAAGCCACTTCTTCCAATCTGGCACGTCCCTGGGCCGCCAACAGCCGTGGCCACCAATCCGCACTGGGGAAATCCTTGCGCGAAAGCGAGAGTTTCTCGAAATAATCCTCCAGCAGCAGCCAGGCTCTTTGCGAGTCGCCGCAACTGGCAAAGCTCTGCAGCAACTCCTCCCGTTCGCTGACCGCAGCCTTGGAGTCGGAAAGCTCACGGCGCAAATCCGCCAGCACCCCGTACGTCTTCGACAACACCGAGTTGTGAGCGTCGTATTTGGATGGTTGTGGGGAACGTGAACCGTTCCCATTTCGTAATAGGACTTTTGCCATCTGACTACACCCGTAAATGGGTTCTATCATCCCGCCACAGATAGGGCCTGCTGGTCAATAGAAATGTAAAGAATTTTTGCTCATCCCTGAAAACCCGGGGGCACTTGCGTTGCCCCTGGTTTGCAACCAAACTGAAGCGCGAATGCAGGAACTGGTTAAGAAAATCCAAGCCGATGCCGAGGCCCGCTTGCGCTTGCCCCCAGGCAGACAGGCCACCCAGGAACTGCCCCGATACAAGGGCTTTCTGAAGTTGGAGACGCATCGGCTGAAGATGGCCCACCGAGCGGGTGGCGATGGCCTGGTTATCTGTCATGCACGGGCAGCCGTGCTGGACGCGCTCTTGCGTCACCTTTGGGACGCTGCCAAGGCCGGATTGTCCGAACAAGCTCAAAAGGAGTTCCCTGCCCTGGTGTTGGTCGCCATCGGTGGTTACGGTCGTGCCGAGCTTAATCCTCACAGCGATATCGATTTCATGTTCCTGCATGATCGGCAGATTGCCGCGCGCCGTCCGCTACCGCACCTCTCCAAAATCATCGACGGCTTGCTTTACCCGCTCTGGGACATCGGATTGAAGGTTGGGCATTCCGTGCGGACAGTTGACGATTGCATCAAGGTCGCCAACAGCGACATGCAGTCCAAGACCTCGCTGATTGAGTCAAGAGTTGTCACTGGGGACGCCACGCTGTTCGGGAAGTTCGAAAAGGCATTAGTAGCCAAATGCGTGAACAAGCATGAGGAAGAGTATATCGCCATGCGCATCGCGGACCAAAATGCCCGCCGCAACAAGTTTGGCAACTCAGCCAGCATGCAGGAGCCGAATATCAAGAACGGGTGCGGCGGCCTGAGGGACTATCAGAACCTTCTCTGGATGGCTTTCTTCAAGTACCGCACCCGTTCGCTCACGGAGCTGCAGGCCCATGAAATGATCGGCGAAAGCGAGCGCAAGCAGCTTGAGGCGGCGTATGACTTTTTGCTGCGCGTGCGCACCGAAATGCACTACCACGCCGACCGTGGCATGGACGTGCTGACCAAAAGCTTGCAACCGGCCGTAGCGCACAATCTGGGCTACGCCGAACGGTCGCCCAGCCGCCGCATCGAGCGCTTCATGCGCGATGTGTACAGCCACTCCCGCAACATCTTTCGCATCACTCATACCGTCGAGCAGCGCCTGGCACTCCTGCCCAAACCACGCAAGCTCTCCTTTCGTTCCCTCCTGCCATCTGGCCGAAGCCGTCCGGTCGAACCAATCGATGGTTTTAAAATCATCGACGGCGAGATCCAGGCAGCTACTCCCAGGGTTTTTCGAGACCAACCGCGCCGACTGATGCGCCTGTTTCTCTATGCGCAACAACGAGGCCTGGAAATTCATCCGGACCTGGCCCAATTGGTTCGCAACCAACTCGGGCTGGTAGACCGGGCCTTCCTGACCGATGAACACGTGCGCGAAACCTTTTTAACCATTTTAGGCCAGCGCGGCAGCGTTTCGCGCATCCTGCGGGCCATGCATGAAATGGATTTGCTGGGCAAGTACATCCCGGAATTCGGCAAACTGACCTGCCTGGTCCAGCACGAATTTTATCATCAGTACACGGCGGACGAGCACACGCTGATGTGCCTCGAACAACTGGATAGAATCTGGGAAGCCAAAGAAACGCCCTATAGCGAATACGTGCCCCTGTTCCAAAAATTGGAGCGCCCCTTTCTTTTATATCTGGCCCTGCTGCTCCATGACGTAGGCAAAGCCGACGGGCATGGCAACCACTCAAATGTGAGCGCCGAACTGGCACTCCGCGTCGCCAAGCGCCTGCGCCTCGACGGCGCCTCCACCCATACGCTCTGCCTGGTCATCGAACACCACTTGCTCATGGCCAGCACCTCGCAACGGCGCGACCTCGATGACCCCGCCGTCATCCGCCGCTTCGGCAAGCAGGTGCAAAATTCCGAAGCCCTAACCCTGCTGACACTGCATACCTTCGTCGATTCCCAAGCCACCAGCGACAAGCTCTGGAATGGGTTCAAGGATTCCCTGCTTTGGTCGCTTCACAATAAGACGGCGGCACTGATGGCCGGCGGAACCGAATTTGTTCGAGCCGAAGAAAAACAACGCGAATTGCTGCGCGAAGAAGTCGCGGGCCTCATGGACGCCGAACTGTCGAGCGAAGAGCTGCAGGCTCACTTCGAAACCCTGCCGCCGCGCTATTATCAAATCCATTCGGCGCGCGAGGTGCTCGAGGATGTGGCGCGGGCTCACCAGTTCATGCGGTTGCAAACCTCCGACCAGGAAAATCCGCTTGCGCCAGTGGTGGTCTGGCACGATCAGCCCGACCGCGCCTGTAACACGGTCAAAGTCTGCACCTGGGACCGCGCCGGGCTCTTCTGGAAAATTGCCGGGTCGTTCAGCGCCGCCGGCTTGAACATCCTGAGCGCGCAAATCTTCACCAGAACCGATGGCATCGTGCTCGATACTTTTTACGTTCAGGACGCCCGGACCGGCAATCTCGCCGGCGCCGAGCAACGGAAACGCTTTGAAGAAGTGGTCCAGAAAGCGCTCACCGGCGAAGAGGTAGATTTCCACGCCTTGATTGCGCGCCAGAAAATCACGCGCCCGGTTTACCAGGCCTATACCGGCGAGCGGATCGCCACCCGCATCGGCTTCGACAATGATGCGTCCGACACGCGCACCGTCATTGAAGTCGAAACTGAAGACCGTGTCGGCCTGCTCTACGCCATCTCCGAGCGACTTTCGGAATTGTCTCTCGACATCTCGGGCGCCAAGATCAGCACTGAACGCGGCGCCGCCATTGATAGCTTTTATGTGCGTGAGCTGGACGGCACCAAAATTGTCGCCACCGAGCGCCAGCACGCCATTGAACATCGATTGCGCTCGGCGATTGCCGAGCTGGACCGCCGGTAATCACTCACTCAGCTGGACCCTTTCTCCCCTTCCCGAGGCTTTCGCTCAGGCCCGGGCGCTGGTTGAGGGCCGGCTCCGGGAACGAAAGTGGCCCACGTCATCCCCGACTCCGGCGCGAATTGGGCGGTCTGGCCGGGCACAGGAGGGATCCGGATCAACACACGGCAACTCGGGCATTGAATCTGCCGGCCAGAGAACTCCTCCCGGCATTGGAGATGCTGTTGGCAATGAGGACATGAAAACTTGAAATCGGCCATAAGAACTTCTGGTGTTTGCAAAAGCATGCACCAATCCAGCCCTGCCCGCAACGCTGGAAACTCGCTGGAAACTCGCGTCGTCACCGCCTCGGCAGAACCCCGCCATCCTGGCCGAACTCTGCCAAAAGGCCGCACGGGTGCGCTGGGCGACTGGAATTACCGACGCCCTCGGCGCCGTTGCCCCTTAGCGGCCAGTCATTCGCGTGATCACTACGACAAAATTGGTCTTACGCGCCGGCGCCACGTCGTTCTCCCAGAGCTTGCCATATTTCAGGTAAATCTCGGTTTTGCCTTCCGCGAGTGCTCGGAAACTCAAGACATCGCTGCCGGGCCCGGCGGCTCCGCCGGAGCGGCCGCGTTTGTACTCGCTGCCCAGCAGTTTGAGCAGCCGTTCATCCAAAGGACGCGCCAGCAGCCATTGGTTCCCGCTCGCTGGATTGGATTCCAGAGTAAGTTTAAATTCTTCGCCTACCGCAGCCTTGATTGGCTTTGGCTTTTCTTCCGCGCCGGCTCCGCCTGCCACGCAGGACAGGGCAAATAGCAGCAGAATGAATCTCTTCATGAGCTCACCTGGCAGGGGAAAAATCGGTGGGGGCCATTAGCACGGATTTGACTCCGTTTTCTATGGTGAGCGAGCCATTGGCTTCGGAGTCGGCCTTGACTTTGATCCATTCGGGGTCGGCGCGAAACGCCTTGAAAGAATCAGACCAAGCCGCGTAATCCTTGTGAACTAATATATAGATCAGCCGTTCGCCGGCGCCATCCTTGCCCTCGGTGGGCACCCAATAGCCGAACTGCGACATCCCATGCCGGGCGAACAGAGCAGTCGTGTGATTCCTGAACCGCGCCAAGAGAGCGTCGAGCTTGCCCGGAGCAGCCTGGTAGATGCGCAACTCGTATAACCGCGGCGCGGCGGACACCTCGGCCCTGACCGGGGGAGAAAAATCTGTCGGTTGGAGATATACCGATTCGACTTTGGTTACCAGCTTGCCTTGGCGCTCTGAGGCCCGGGCCACTGCCTGCCATTCCGGGTCGGAGGAAAACGCTTTCCAGGAGCTCTCGCGGGCTTCCCGGCTCGGGTAGGCCAGGAGATAGATCAATTTGTTCTCGGAATTAGTCTGGGGCAGCCAATAACCCATATTGGCCATGCCATGCTTCTCGAAGAGCTTAAGCGTATGATCGCGGAAGCGCGCCAGTAGATCATCGAGTTTCCCTGGAGCGGCATAATAGGTCCGCATCTCGAAAAACCGGGTTTCTTTTTCGGCGCCCAGGCAGGTGCCTGCCCACAAGAGGGAACTCGCCAGCAGAATTTGAAACTTCATAGGTCGCCAACGTTTACCATAAACCTATGCGAGCGCGATCACTTGGCGATGTCAAAGGAAAAAGGGGCAGCGGCGCAGCGCAGACTTTTAGAGTGCCCTCACTTTTTGAACGACAAACGTTGAGATGCGCCCGCTTGCAGCCACGGGAAGCGGGGAAAGATTGTAAATGAATGGCCGAGCGATTACCGTGGCTTAACCAATCCAAACGGAAAACTATGAACAAATACATTGTGGAATTCATTGGGACATTCTTTCTGGTTCTGACCGTTGGCTGCTGTGTGATAATTGGGGGCGCCGGCGTCATTGCGCCTTTGGGGATCGGGGCTGTCCTCATGGTGATGATTTATGCGGGGGGCCACATTTCCGGCGGTCACTACAATCCCGCTGTAACCTTGGGCGTGTGGGTGAGAGGCCGGTGCGCGACTGCCGATGTGGTGCCATACTGGGCGGCGCAAATCGTCGGCGGGGTTCTGGCCGCTTTGGTCCTGAACTACCTTAAAGGGGACGTTTCGGCCAAACCCATGGTGCTGCGGCCTGGCCCGGCGCTGCTGGCGGAGTTTCTCTTCACCTTTGCGCTGGTGTATGTCGTTCTTAATAGCGCTACCGCAAAAGCAACGGCCAACAATTCATTCTATGGCTTGGCCATTGGATTTACCGTTTTGGCCGGTGCCTTTTCGGTGGGAAGCATTTCCGGCGCGGCCTTCAACCCGGCGGTCGCAGTGGGAATCTCGATAATGGGTCTCTCGTCGTGGGCCAACATTTGGATCTACCTGCTGGCGTGTTTCGCGGCTGGCCTGGTTGCGGGCTTGGCGTTCAAATTTCTCAACCCTCAGGATAAATAGCACTTAAAGCCGGGACTCCGCACGCCAAGCCTGGATCACTTGCTCGCAGAGCGCATCCACTTTGGCACTTAGGTTTTGTTGCTCCGGATGAGCGCGCAACCATTCCACAGATTCGCGCACGCCGAGGTGGAAAGGTTTGCGACAATGGAAATCGGGTACGAACCGCTTGATCTTCGAGTTATCAAATATACCGGGATGCGACTTGTCGCCCTTAAGCGAGCCGGTCATTTGCGGCGCCATCTTGCAGATAAAATCCGTTGGCACCGTGACCACGACCGGCGCCGCGGCCCCGACGGCAGTCGCAATTTCACTGACGATTTGGTTCCAGGTCAGCACTTCGTCGCTCGTAATGTGAAATGCTTCTCCCACCGCTTTAGGATTAACCGTTAGTCCAGCCAGACCGACCGCAAAGTCAGAGGCCGCGGTGAGGGTCCACGGACTTTCCCCCTGATCAGGCACAAACACCGGTTTCCCCTGTTCCAAACGCTGGGCGAAGGTAAAGCTCGAACTGGAGACGGGATTGGGCACCCATAGTTTCGAGTAAGTGTGGGAGGGCCGCACGATGGTGACTGGAAACCCGTTCTCCTGGTGTTGGCGGCGCAACCATTCCTCGCAGGCCAGCTTCTTTTGCGCGTATTCCCAAAATGGATTGCCGAATGGACCTTCCTCCGTCAAAGGCAGTTTTGTCGGCGGCTTGAGATACACAGTGGCGGAGCTGATGAAAATGTATTGGCGCACCGCCCCTTTGAAAAGCTCGGCGTCCAATTGAACATCGGTCAGCTCATAGCCCAGAAAATTCGCCACGACCTCGGGATTTAACCCCTGAAGAGCTTGGGTCATGCTGGCGCGATCCCTGCGATCCGCGACGACCGCCTGGTACCCCTTGGGTACCACGCTGCGCCCCCGCGTCAGCACTGTGATCTGGTGGCCGCGCTCGTGAAGCAATCGGGCGCACTCAGCCGAAATGTTGCCCGTTCCGCCGATAAACAGGATTTTCATGTGCCTGGACTATACCAAATCGCCGCTTCTTGCCAGCGTCGCTCGTTTGCCCGACAATTTGCAGCACATGCCCAAGAGCAAGGATTCGCCTTTGTCAGCGGCCGCTTCTGGAGGCGCCGCAGGCTCGAATACCGTGCGCCGGCTGCGCCTGAGAATCAGTGCGGCGGCGGAATCCACTTTGCGCTCGGGACATCCCTGGCTTTTTGCCGATAGCATTCGAGACCAAAACCGACCGGGCGAAGTGGGCGAGTTGGCCGTCATTTACGATCGCAAGGATCGTTTTCTGGCGATGGGGTTATTCGATCCAGGCTCACCCATTCGCGTCCGGATTTTACATGCCGGCAAACCTCGGAACGTGGATCGCGCCTTCTGGGGCGAACTCCTCGAGCAGGCGCTGATCAAACGAGATGGACTGTTTGATTCGCAAACGACCGGATTTCGCTGGATCAACGGGGAGAGCGATGGTTGGCCGGGACTGGTCCTGGATCGCTACGGCGGAACCTTGGTCCTCAAGATTTACACGCCCGCATGGCTGGCCTGGCTGCCGCAAATCCTCGAAGTCCTTTCCGAACGGCTGCAGCCGGATCGGATCGTTCTGCGGCTTAGTCGCAACTCGATCCCGATCGCCATCAATCGCTTTGCCAATTCGGACGGCCAAGTTGTGTCGGGTAAGCCCATCGTCGAAACCGTAACCTTTCTTGAGACCGGCTTATTTTTCGAAGCGGAGGTACTCCATGGGCAAAAGACCGGGTTCTTTCTGGACCAGCGCGAAAATCGCCGGAAGATCGAAACGATGTCCGCCAGCCGCTCGGTCCTCAATGCCTTCAGCTTCTCGGGCGGCTTTTCACTTTATGCCGCTCGCGGTGGCGCCCGGTCCGTGACCGATCTGGATATCAGTGCGCATGCCTTGGCGGCCGCGGAGCGGAATTTCACGCTAAACAAGACAAATCGAATCATCAATGCGTGCATGCGGAAAAAAGTGCAAGCCGACGCCTTTGAATGGCTGGCGGCGAACCGTTCGCCGATGTTTGATATGGTGATTCTCGACCCACCTTCGCTGGCCAAACGCGAGACGGAACGCGAGCGGGCGGTGAGCGCTTACCGTCGTTTGGCCTTGCTCGGGCTGAAGCTCCTTAGGCCGCAGGGAGTGCTGCTTGCCTGTTCCTGTTCGGCTCACGTTTCTGAACAGGAGTTCTTTGAAACCGTGCGGGCCGCGGCCCGGACTACCGCCCGGCGTTACACGGAATTAGCCCGGACAACTCACGCTCCGGACCATCCGGCGACGATCCCGGAAGCCAAATATCTTAAGGCGATGTACCTGACGGTGCCGTGAGATTGGATTGGAGTTATTAACAGGATTATTGACAAGCTGGTCGGGGGTGGACAAAGCGGGAGCCATTTCTTGTTCCATGCCAAACAATAACTGTAATGCCTTGCGAAAAGTCAGGGTGCGCCCATGCCCTGCGGCAGGCCCGAGCTGCAAGTAAAGATCTGAATTCAAAAGCTTATTCACTGCTTATTCACAATCGGGCCCGTAGCGAGCAGTTTGCCCCTGGGTTCATCCCGCGCGCCTCAGCACGAGGCGGAGCGGGCGCAGCAATTTGTTTTGACTCTGAACAACGGACCAACCCGCGAGAAGCCGACCGGGTCGGCCAGACGATCGCCAGAGTTTCTCACCTTGCGGAGAAACAGGAAAGCTATTGCTTATGATGCAGCGCGGCGAGACGGGCGGAGTGATTGGGGCTTGCCACGGGTTATGCCGCTGGTCATATTGCGCGGCAACACTAAATAATTTTATGGCTGACGTCGCAAATAAATATCCTGAAAACGTGGGCGGCAAGTATTACGTAGATAATCAATGCATCGATTGCGATCTGTGCCGCGAGACCGCCCCCGACAATTTTAAGCGCAACGAAGATGGCGGCTATTCTTTCGTTTACAAACAGCCCGAATCGCCCGAAGAAGAGGCTCGCTGCAAGGAAGCCAAAGAAGGCTGCCCGGTGGAAGCGATTGGCGATAATGGCGCGTAGCCAGCCAGCGCAAGCGGTATGAATTTTGCCCGCAGCCCAAAGCTGCGGGTTTTTTATTGCGCCGGCGGCAAGTTGCGTCGCAACAAATCGAGTGCCTGCTGCGCCGTCACCTGCTTGAAAGTTTCACGATCGAAGGGATTGAACATACGCTCCACGATCGTCTTCTCCGGACCAGCCAGTCCGATAAACACCGTGCCGACTGGCTTGGCCTCCGAACCACCACCGGGCCCCGCGATGCCGGTGACTGACAACGCGTAACGGGCTCCCGTTTGGTTGCAAGCGCCCTCTGCCATCTCACGAGCTACGGCTTCGCTGACCGCGCCGTTCGCTTCTAATGTCTGCTCCCGAACCCCGAGAAACTTGTGCTTGGCCGCATTGCTGTAAGTGACTAATCCCGCCAAAAATATAGCGGAAGCCCCAGGTACGTTCGTTAAGCGGTTGGCGATGCAGCCGCCGGTGCAGGACTCGGCTACAGCCAAGGTCAGTTTTCGTGCGGTTAATAACTCGACGATGGTGGCTTCGATTTCCTCTTCGCCATCGCTGTAGAGGAATTTCCCAAGCTGCTTCTGAACGATGGCCGCGGCTTCAGCAACAATTCCTTCGGCATTCGTATTGTGCGCCGCCAACCGTACATCCACCTGGCCCGGGCGCGCGCAGTAACCGATTTGCAATCCACGCGCGACCAATGGGTCAAGCGGCCCGCTGACCCGTTCCTCGACGACGGATTCGCCCAGGCCGGTCGCGCGCAAGGTACGGCAAACGAACGGCGCGTCCAGCGGCAAAAACTGACGTAACAGTGGAACGACCGCATCCTTGAACATCGGTCGAAGCTCGCGGGGTGGTCCAGGCAGCATGATGAGCCAGCTGCCCTTTCCGGGTCGAAAAAGATCTGGACCCACTTCCAGCGCCAGGCCCGGCGCCGTGCCGTTGGGATTGGACAGCACCACCGCGCCTTCCGGGACCAGGGCCTGCACCCGAGTCCGCTCGGGCATGCGCCGCTGGCGCACGGTGAAAAATTGCGAGATGTGGGCGAGCACCTCGGCATTCTCGCGCAGTTCTCGCCCGAGCATCTGAGCAATCAAGTCGCGCGTGAGGTCATCCGAGGTTGGGCCAAGCCCGCCCGTGGTGATGACCAGGTCCGCCCGGCTGAGCGACTCGCGTACGGCCAGTTGGATATCGGCGCCCGTGTCAGGAACGGCGACCTGGCGTGAAACCACGTAACCGAGGTCTGCGAGTTGGCGGCAGAGCCATTGTTGATGGGTGTTGAGCACCCGCCCGAGCATCAGTTCGCTGCCGGTGTTAACCAACTCGATAATCATGGGCGCGAGTTTCCGGTTGGCAACCGCGAGTTGCAAGCCCTCAATGAAATCAACCGCGAATGAACGCGAATGAACGCGAATGGGACGCAAAATCAGATGGGTCCGAGTGTTCTCCCGGGACGTTGACTTGCAGGGACATCAAAACTTATACTGCCAGCATGGCAGATCGAGGCAGCAAGTGCCCCAAGCAGCGGTTCATGGATTTTCTGGCAGGAAAACGGTTGCGCCTGACCTCGCAGCGGCGCACCATTATCGACACCGCTTTCAGCACCAGCCAGCATTTTACGGCGGAACAATTGCTTGCCTGGTCCCAGCGCCGCGACAAGTCGGTTTCTCGCGCTACCGTTTACCGCACCTTACCCCTGTTGACCGAAAGTGGGTTGGTCCGGGAAATGGATTTTGGCAAGGATTACAAATTTTACGATCCAAATTACGCGGAGCATCCCCACCACAATCACATTATCTGCCAGGACTGCGACAAAATCGTCGAGTTCGAAAGCGAGAAGCTTAAGCGTCTGGAAAGCGAAATCACTCAGCAGCTGGGGTTCGCCGCGCAGTCCTATCGCCTGCAAATCTCCGCTCGTTGCGAAGAACTCAAGACCCGCGGCACTTGCGCGAAGAAAGATGACTAGCGAGGCGAGCGTTCCAGACACCAATCTCAGCTACGGCCAAATCCGGATAGACACGAATTTCACTAATTGCCACAAAAGTTTTGAGCGGGACACCAATTTCCCCACTTACCACAAATCCTTTTTGAAAAGCCTTTGGGATAGACACGAATTTCACTGATTGCCACAAAGTTTTGAGCGGGACACCAATTTCCCACTACCACAAAATCCTTTTTGAAAAGCCTTTGGCCAGTCTCAGGCGCCTATGGAAAAATCGTCTCAGAGTGGGGCGGAGATTCTGCCGACCGACACCTCGGAGTTGTTCGAAGCGGCGGTTCGGCGGGCGACTGATTTGCTACGAGCCGGGCAGGTGGTTGCCCTTCCCACTGAGACGGTGTATGGCTTGGCGGCGAACGCTCTGGATCCTCAGGCCGTAGCCCGGGTTTTCGAGGTCAAAGGCCGGCCGGCGAACAACCCGATTATCGCGCACGTCGCTACCCTCGAGATGGCGAGGCGCTGTGCCAGCCACTGGCCCGGTCTTGCGGATAAGTTAGCGCAAGCGTTCTGGCCTGGGCCGCTCACGCTGGTGGTTCCCCGCGCCGCTTTGATTCCGGATATCTTAACCGCGGGCGGTCCGACGGTGGGGATCCGCTGGCCCAGCCACCCTTTCATTCAAGCGGTCATTCAACGGTGCGGGTTTCCGCTGGCCGCTCCCAGCGCCAATCTGTCCAACCGGGTTTCTCCGACCAACGCCGGTCATGTGCTGAAGCAACTTGGCCGCAAGATCCCTTTAATAGTGGACGGCGGTCAAGCCCAGGTCGGCATAGAATCGACTGTATTGGATGTGTCGGTTCAACCGCCGCGCGTGCTCAGGCCTGGAATGATCCATGACGAGGCGTTGCTGACCGTCACCGGCGAACTGGAGGTGGGTTCAGCAGCAAAAGGCGGGACCCTCAAAAGCCCCGGCATGCTTCTGAAGCATTATGCGCCGCGCGCACGACTCGTGCTGGCACGGTGGCAGCATGACGGCGATCTCGAGAGCCAGGCCAGGCAACTGGGGACGTCGCTTCGCAAAATTCACATTATCGCCCACACGCACATTCCTTCGACCCAGGAATTCGCCAGCGTGAATGTCATCCCCCACGATCCGGAAGCCTTCGCACGGGCAATTTACGCCCAGTTGCATGAGTGCGACGACGCCGGCGCTGAGGTCGTGATGGTCGAGTCGCTGCCTGATGAAGCTCGATGGAAGGCTGTAGCCGATCGCCTTAATCGGGCGGCAAGCACCTGAACTGAAGATCGGTCTTTCAGCCGGCGCGAACTGGGTGTTGCTTGTCGCCCCAGGTAAACCAGGCGCATGCCGCCAGGAACAGCAGGTTAAACACGCCAACAGTTTGGAGGACCACCACCAGACTATGGAACCTTTGGTTAACGTAGACCATGGTTACGGCATAGCCGATGGACAAAAGGAACGTGACCGGGACCACTTTGAACTGCGATCGGGCGAGCAGATTATTAACCAGCACATTGGCCAGCGCCAGCGGAACCATGGCCAGGGCGTACCATGGCAATACCGGGCCGGCGACCTGCACGAAATCTTTGCCCCACAGCAGCGCGATGACGAATCGGCCGAGGAGAGCCAAGCCCGCTGCCCCCCCGATCGCCAGCACGGCCGTGCCGAGCAGGACCATTCCCATGATGTCCGTCTTCTCGGATTTGGCCGAGCTATGGACGATGCGCGGGAACATCACTGTCGCCAGCGGACCGACCAGCCAGATGAGCGCACGCGAGAGCGTGCCAGCGCTGCCATAAGCCCCCGTGGCTGAGCCAGTGAAATAGTGCTTCACGAAGAGAGTGTCGCCGGTGAAAAGGAATTGAACAAAGATGAAGCCGAACAACAGCGGAATGATCTGTCGCAAGACACCGCTCCAGACAAAAGTCCGGGGGGGCCGAAGCCAAAGTTGGCGCGTCTGCCAAACGCCAATCAACAATCCCAGGACAGCGCCCGCGAGCACCCCGATCATCATGCCAGAGGCGCCCAGGTGCAAAACCAGAACCGCCACCGCAGCCGCACCCAAACGCCCAATGCCGCCGCTCATCATGCTCCAGCCCAACCACAGAAAATTCTGCTGGCCCTGCAAAATGCCCATGAAGACCGGCGCCCAAATGGTCACGAGCAAAATGGGCATCGTGATCCATAAGGCGACCGGATCAGACACTCCCCAAAACGAGAGAATTGATTGCTGAAGCGCGAGCACCGCCAGGCAGAGCAACACCCAAATTCCCAGGCTTCCGAGGCAAATAAAACGAACCAGGGCCGCTAGCTCCCGTTCGCCGCCGGTGGCGAGGGCCTTGGCGGTCTGCTGCGCAAATACCATCTGCAGCGGGATCGCCGGCACCAGCATAACTGCCGTCAACAAGGTTATGAACAATCCGTACGCCGAAGTGCCGATCCGGTTGGCCAGGAAGTGCACCGCCCACATCAGGAGCCCGCCCGCGATGTTGGCGATCATCAGCCAGCCGCTCTGGCGGAAAAATGTGGATTTATGCGCCGCTGCGGACGGGGGTGCGAGTTCGACTTTCTCTGCTAGCATGGAGGCAAACGTGCCGGGTTTAGGGTAGGGAGCTAAGGAATTTCAGGAACATTTCCGTGGCCTGTTCGAGTTGGGCTAGTTCAATCCATTCGTCGGCTGTGTGCGCCTGGGCGATATCGCCGGGCCCAAAAACAATGCTCGGGATCCCGGCTTCCGCCAGCACGGCGGCGTCCGAGAAATAATCGACCCCAGCCGGCCGGCGTTGGCCGGCTTGGCTGAGAAACCGGGCGACGAACGGCAGATCGGAGTCGGTTTCCAGCGGGCGACAAGGCGCGAACTTATCGTCCTCGCAAACCGCTTCCAAATGCGCTTGCCGCAGCATCGCCTGAATTTCGCGTCGCACGCTCTCCTCGCTTTCCCCCGGCAGCGTCCGGCGATCGACCAGAATCGAACAACGGTCGGGTACAATGTTCGGTTGGCTGCCGCCGTTGATCACACCGACACTCACCGTGGCTTGGCCCAGCAGCGGGTGGCGCCGTTTTTTCAGGCTGACGGCATAGCTGGTCTCAAGCAAATCAACAATCCTGGCCATCTCATGCACCGCGTTGCGGCCGAGGTCCGGCCGCGAGCCGTGCGCGGATAATCCGCGAGTTTCGAAGCGCATCCACAAACTGCCTTTGTGCGCGGTCACGACCAGCAGACCCGTCGGTTCGCCGATGATGGCCAGGTCGGCTTTGAACCCGCTGGCGGCGAGGGCGCGCGACCCGCTTTGATTGTTTTCTTCGTCTACCAAGCCAATAAACACGATCTCCGTTGCCGACGGTTTGGGGCCTTGCCGAGCCAATTGGCACAAAGCGCTAAACATTGCCGCAACCGAGCCCTTGGTGTCACAGGCTCCCCGACCGTATAATCGCCTGCCTGTCTTTCGAGGAACGAACTGGTCGGCTGTCCCATTCACCGTATCCAAGTGGGGCGCCAGAACGATTCGGTGACGCGTCTTGCCTCGCGGACGCAGCCACACCAGGAGGTTGGACCGGTTTGGCAGAGCCTTTCTGAACTCCACAGTCAGGCCGGCCTTTACAGCCTTGGACGCCAGCAGTCTTGCCACGCGGTTCTCACCCGCCTTAGCGTCTCCCGGCGGCAGAAAAGCCGGATTCACGCTGGGTAGGGCGATTAATTCGCGCAGCAATGTTTCAGTTGGCGTCATGCAAATCCGACTAAAATCCGGTTATAGACTATGAGGGCGCGAACGCACTGTCGAGGCCCGAAGCGTAAGGGTCTCCTACTCCGGTTTCAGATCCGCTCGCGCTTTGAGTTCCGTGAGCATTTTATCCCAATGCTGCCGCAGGAAGGGGGGATCCTTCAGGCTGTCGAGCGCGTAACTCCGATCGGCGCGCTCGAGGTCCAAGGTGGCGGTGATCATTTCTTCCTGGTACCACCCGGCTTCCGCCAGCGGCATGCCCGAGGGTTCGCGGATAAAAGACATGCCGCTGGAGCTCTGTTTGCCATCGGGGGATTGGCCGATCGTGTTGGCGACGCAATGAAAGATTTTAGTATTCGGTCCGACCGGTTGCTGCGCGCGGCCGGAAGTCCTTTTCCAAATCACCGCTTCGATTTCGTCCGAGCTGCACGATGGATGAAACAGAATTTGGGCCCCTGCCATCGCCGGCAACCGGTACAATTCAGGATGACGGCCATCCCGGCAAATCACCAGCGTGCAAAGAATCCCATCGATCTCAAAGAGGGAGAGTTTGTCACCTCCGCGGCAATAACGCTGCTCGTCGCGGCCAGCCATGTGCACCTTGGCGTATTCATGAACGATCCGGCCATCAGGCGCGATAACGTGGGCAATATTCAGGTAACGGTCCGCGGTCCTGCGCAGGGTGCCGGCGATAACCCAAATTTGCGCCTTACCCGCGGCCTCGCAGGTGCGTTCGAGAGCGGCCTGCACCGCTTGAGGATCCTGTTTTATGACTTCAGGGAAATAATAACCCGTGAGATTGGTCTCGGGGAATAACACAACCCGGCTGCCTTCGGCGGCGGCTTGCTGGATATATTGCAGGGTCCGTTCCAGGTTTCGCTCCAGGGCTTTAGCCCAGTGCAACTGCACGCAAGAGACTTGGAGCGTTTTACTCATGGCACATCAACCGCACGATAAAAGCGCGGGGCGGAGTTTGGCAAGGCCAGGTCGGTGAATTCAAAAACGCCGGCGGTGGTAGTGATGTTGGTGAGCAACGGCGACCAATGGTACAGATCGCTTGAGCTCTCAATGGCGCACCGACGGCCCGGGGAAGAGCTCAGGCGAAAGCGGAACAGTTCGGGAACCGCCGAAGGCAATGAAGTTAAATGCATCGGCGGCGCCAGCGCCTTGAGCAAATTGAGGCGGCCGCCGGTGACACATTTTCCCGCCAGGACCGCCACCGGGTCCGTGCCATTAAGCAGGCGCGTGATGGTCTGTTGGTAAGGCTCGCCCGGATATTTCGCCAGGATCAGCGCTACCGCACCGCTGACGTATGCGGCGGCGTACGAGGTCCCTTCCAAATAAGGGCTGCCCAGGTACGCGGCATCGGATGTGAAAAAACAGGAGTAAATACCGGCTCCGGGCGCGGCCAGGTCCACATTAGTGGCGCCGTAGTTGGAATATTGGCCCAAGCGATCGTTGTTGGTGGTGTACGCGACCGACACGATATTATCGAGACTGAAACAGGAGGGGTAACGCGGGACGACGTCCACGTTGACAAACTCGTTGCCCGCCGAGGTGACGAACAGAATCCCGGCGGCGCCAGCCCGAGCAATCGCGTCGAAGAGGGCTTGGCCGAAGTTCGGGCTGTCGAAACTGGCGTTGA
>DASRFK010000190.1:0-22308 GCA_035651635.1 Verrucomicrobiia bacterium
TACCGCCTTCGCTGGCGGGGAGTTGATGAGCGTCGTTCTGATAGACAACGGACCTCCGCCAGCGTTCGTTTCGATGGAGCACCCAAGGTACGCTGATTCTGGATTCGACGTCGCAGTCCAGACTGTTCGAGGCAGAAAGTATCGTCTAGAGTTTAAGAACTCCCTCGCTGATTCAGGGTGGCAGGCTATCGCCCCCGGCGTTGGAGTTGGCGACATTGCGCGGTTAACTAATTCTAGAGCGGAGGGAGCCAATCGCTTTTATCGTGTGCGGCAGTGGTGAACATGGAATGCAACCAGGCTATGAACGCATTTGCGGGCGAGCCCAACGAGTCCACTGCACCGGATGCCGCGAATTCGCTTTTGTTGGCATGCCGGTCGCCACTAACGCGCCACCGGTGAGTTTTTCGTTATGCCTGCGGGTAGGAGTGCCATTATGGTAGCGGTGGCTTTGCTGGCAATAGTAGTGTGGATTGCGGTTTTTCCAAGACTGGTCACGGCCTTTCCTCTTTAGTATATTACATACATGATTAGCGAACACGACAGAGTGGTGTTGACCGCGCCTTTGCACGAGGAGGGCCTTGAGCCGGGCGATATCGGAGCCGTGGTGCACGTTTATCCGCGGCATGAGGCGTATGAGGTCGAGTTCGTAACCCTCACCGGAAAGACCGCGGCAGTCGTAACAGTCTCCGCCGGGCAGGTACGTCCGGTTGGGAGCAGCGAGATTCCTCATGCCCGTGAGCTGGCACATCACTGAAAACCGCCAATGGCCCAACGAAGGCAGCGCAGCGGATTCCGGTTTTAGCTGTTCTGTTTTTCAGGACCGACGGGCCGGAACCGCTGATTTTTTACGTTAGAGGCACCACGCGCTATATCGCATTCGCGGTGGTCTTTTTGTTGGCTCCTGTAGCCACTCTGGTGTCCGTTAGCGGTGCGGGCCCTTCTCCACTTTGCCGCAAACTCTCCAGCCCATTCCATTCCGCATTTCCCATCTGCGGTCGCCCCGAATCTGCGGGGAAATCCATCCGTAGCGCAAACCTCCGTCCGGATCCCGTAATGTTTGAGGCGCAGCACCTCCTGCATTTGGTCTAACAATTTGAAAAGGGGTGCCGATATTTCTTAACACCCCCTTCGGTTTATGCCGATCGATAGCTGTTTGTCGGCACATTGGAAGAAGCTATCCCGCGGCGGCGAATTGGCTGTTCTCAGAAGTGATACAGCTTCATTCCAGCTCCCTTTCCGAGTCGATGAAGCGTCGCTCAGGCTCCCAGGACCGATTGCGCTCCAGGCGGCAGCTCATCGGACATCAGCAGCTCCAAATTGATTTCGCTCGGCTCGGCACCTTCGAGCAGTGCGCGGACCGGCGCATAGTGCTTGCGATGAATCGGACACGGACCGAACTGCTTCAAAGTAGCCAGGTGGAATTCAGTCAGATATCCCTTGTTCTCGCAAAAGCCGTAGTTGGGGAATTGTTCGTGATATTTCAGCATGGCTTCATCGCGGGCCACTTTAGCCAAAATGGACGCGGCGGAAATCGCCCGGACTTTTGCGTCGCCTTTCACAATCGTGCGTGCGGGGATCGCCAACTTCGGCATCCGGTTGCCATCAATCAGCACAATGTCCGGCTTCAATTTAAGCCCGGCAACGGCGCGTTGCATGGCGAGCATGGTGGCGCCGAAAACATTGAGCTGATTAACTTCCTCGAGGCTGGCCCAGGCGATGCAGAAATCCAACGCCCTTTCTTTGATCCGGTCGCTCAGTTGCTGGCGCCGTTCGGCAGTGAGTTGCTTGGAATCGCGCAATCCGTTAATGCGCCGAACCGGGTCGAGGATACATGCCGCCGCGTAAACCTCCGCAATGGCTGACCCGATGCCGACTTCATCCACACCGCACTCGATCAGCCCGGTTTTGGGTGTCTCGTCCGAAAGTCCAATGCGGAGTTGGCGCCGGTCCAGGTTAGCCATGGCAATGCTCGCATGATTTCGAGGCCAGCGCGGCCACGCAAACAAAAATGTGAAAATAATTTTCCCTGGTGTCGTTCGGCATCTTGACTTCCCGCGCGCAAGCGTTCAAGCTCGCGTTCAATCCGGGATGAGAAAAAATCGGCTTTGCATTTTTCACAAGCGCACCACGAGCCCTGCTGCGGCCGGCTCTCCGAGGCGAGCTTTAGCTATCTGGGTAATCGGCTTTACCCTCCTGCTTTCCCTGTTCAGCTACGGAGCCGAGCCCGCCTCGGGGGAGGAATCGGGCACCAATGCTCCGCCCGCCGCACTGGTTGAAACCAACAACCAGGAAATCCTCCGCGCTTACCTTCAACTGCAGGAGCAATTGCACCTCACACAGCTGGCCATCGAGCAGAATCGCAAGGAGGCGCGCGAAACGGCTGCTCAAAGCGCCGAAGCGCTGGCCGGCAGACTGCACGCCATCGAACAGGCGCTCTCCGCGCAAACGACGCAGCAACTGGAGACGATGCAAAGCTCGAACCGGGTGTTGCTCGTTATCGCCGGCAGCTTTGCCAGCGTCGGTTTTGTGGCGATGCTGCTGATGGCGTTCTTGCAATGGCGCACCGTTAATCGCCTGGCCCAACTCCCCTCGACCCTTACACATAAAGAACTCGGCTCCGGCGACGCACCCTCGGTTTCCGTCGGGCCCGCCGAACAGAGCAGCCTGCGATTGCTTGGCGCGGTCGAGCAACTCGAAAAGCGGCTGCTTCAACTGGAGCACACCACGCACGCACCGCTGAGCGACGCGGCACACGGTCCGGAAGCCAACGGCTCCAAAGGTCAGGCGGAAAATGGCGGGTCACCTGGCGAACGTGGGGCCGAGGTTGATTCCGGTGGCAGGTCAGCTGAGTCAGAGCGGATCATGCTCCTGCTCGGCAAGGGTCAATCGATGCTGAACCTCGACGACGCCCATGCGGCCGTCAGTTGTTTTGACGAGGCGCTCGCTCTCGAACCACACAACGCGGAGGCCTGGGTTCGCAAGGGCACGGCCTTGGAACGCCTCCAGCAACTCGATCAAGCCATCGAATGTTACGACCGGGCCATCGAGGCCGACCAGTCCCTAACCATCGCCTACCTGCACAAAGGCGGCTTATTCAACCGCCTCGAGCGATTCAACGAAGCCCTTGAGTGCTATGAAAAGGCCCTGCGCACGCAGGAAAAACGCCAGGCTGGGCTCACCAAAGAAATGACTTCTGCTGGCCAATAAGCTTTTGGCCTTCCCAAAGCGTGACGCGCCAGGCGGTGATGGCACCAAATGTTTTATAGGCTTCACCATTGAGGGTAATCTCAGCCCAATGAGTAAAGTGGCCGCCGGGGTTGTTTAGGCCCTGCTCCAGAACCGTCTGCCGGGGCAGTCTGCCCTCGGTGATGCCACGAAGTTCAACCCGAACGAGCAGCGGTTCCCAGGCCGGTTTCCTGGTCTTCCACTCGATGTAAAATCGAACGGCCGACCGGCGCTCGGGATGCTCCCGCAAGCTAACCTGATAGACGTCGCGTTCGTACAGACTGGGCGAAAGCGAATTGCGTCCCTTTAGATCCAGGTACTCAGGCAGCACCTTGAGCACCGCACCACCGGCCCAGGCCCGTGCCGGGACCAGCGTCGGCAGCAGGCACGCCACGACCATTGTCAGCACCGCTCGCATGCAGCACAAATACCCGCGGCCGGGCCCAAAGACAAAACCAATCTACCGGACTGGCGTCAAATCACGAGTTTTCCGCCCTCGGTTTTGGCATGCCGCCCGGTATTGTAAACTTAACCGAATTGGGGCAAGTTATTAGGGATGAGAACTGGAATGTTATTGGTTGGTTTTGCAGTAGCGGGATTACTGGCCGGTTGTGAATCGACACCCCCCGGGGTTGAACAGGGACCGCATGGAACAATTGCTTATGACGTGCTGATCGAGTCGACTCCCCCCGGTGCGCGCATTGAGGCCAACGGTCAAATCGTTGGAAATGCCCCCCTTCATCTGAAGATTTTTGGAGACAAAGACGGCACGTTCCATGACTTTGGATCCTACTATTACATCGTCCGCGCTTTGCCCGCGTCCACCAATCAGTTCGTCCAAACCCGCGTATTTCGCACCGGACACTTGTTCACTCCGGAAGACCATATCCCTCAACGGATTGATTTTGACATGAACCAGCCCAACCCGTACCCGGCCGGGGTGCCTGGCTATGAATACCCCGGCTACCCGCCGCCGGCGTATTATTACGGCCCACCTGTGTATTACGGTCCTGGCGTACGGTTCTACTTCGGACCGGGATGGCACCATCACTGGTAGATCGCTTGGCTCAGTTATAGCAGGCACCAGGTGCGGAACCCAGCACAGTGGGGCTTAACCACCACGGACTGCGCTGCTCAGCGGCGAACTGTTCCGTTGCGGCAACGAGTCTGCGCGGGTGCTCGCGCAAATTGCCCACACGGTAGGCTTCCGCGAAACAATAAAATCCGATTCGGAGCGGGGTTCCGTCGGCTGTCCTGGCTTGCGCGAAAAAGACGCCCCGTTGTTCGTCGCGTAGGATTACCGCCCGCACCCAGCCATACTTCCAATCGTAGTGCACGCGGATGATATCATTTTCAAAGAGAGGAGTGCACTGTTTGTCGAACAACCCGGCCCAGCGGTCAACTAAAGCCGGCGCTTGGGGACGGACATCGGAGTAGAAGAAGGCTTTGCGCGTGGGTTCCCAAACCCTGTAGGCAAGCGGTTGCACTAACTGGATTGCTGTCCCATTCATAGACGCGTACCAGTATAGGACAGAACCACTGCCCCCGCACGCGCAATGAGTACGGACGGCTCCGGGTTTTTTCGGACGGCGAGGATTGCTGAATGAAGCTAAGGCACAAACGAGGGTTCGGCGCACACCTCCCTTTTCGCGTTCCAAGAGCAGATGCCGCTTGCGAGTTGCGCCTGGCCTGACAACTATTCGGTTATGACCGGGCACCGAGCGGTTCGACCAAGCCTATTTCGAATGTGGAGCGTAGCCAGCTACCGTCCTCAGCGAGCCTTGGTGGTGAACCTGCTGGCCCTCAGCTCGCTTTGTTTGGACACCCAGTGGATGTGGCAGATGACATTATGATTATGCTTAGCCTGCGAACAGAGAAGTTCGCAACCCTTCAAACTCACTCGCCCCGAAAAGCCCCTCAACGCGGTGCACTTCAAAACGTTCAAAGGGTCAGGCTGCAAACCCTTTTGCAGCGGGGTCAAGCAAGCTTTCGCAAGGATGCCCTCTGGCTGGCGCTGCTGCTGGCCGGCAGCGCTTCCCTCGCCGCCGCTTTGCCCCAGTCAACTGGCCCCTCCGCATTGTCCGATGAGAAGGGCCTTAGCGGAACGACCATCTTGATCATCCGGCATGCGGAAAAGCCGGTGAGTGGCTCCGGGTTGGCCACCGAAGGCCAGGCCCGTGCGGATGCCTATGTTGGATATTTCCGCAGCCTGCGCCTGGACTCGCAGCCGGTTCACCTGGATTACCTGGTGGCCGCCGAAGATTCCGAACACAGTTTGCGCTCCCGATTGACACTTGATCCATTGGCCCGCTCGCTTGGGCTGAAGCCGGATACGCGCTTTCAATCCAAGCGCCCGCAAGACCTGGTGCGCGAGCTGAAAGCCCGGTCCCACGGGAAAGTAATTCTAATCTGCTGGCACCACCACGAAATCCCCCAGCTGTTGCAGGATTTGGGAGCTGACCCCAGCCGGTTGCTGCCGGAGGGCGAGTGGCCGGGCCAACAGTTTGGCTGGATGCTGCGCTTACGCTACGATGAAGAAGGGCACTTAATTCGAAGCCAAACCAAGCGCATTAAAGAGCACTTGATGCCGGATGACGACTAATGCGGCTACTTAACCAGCGTGGCCTGGTTTTCCTTCAGGTAATCCTCTAAAGCTGCGACCGCGCTCATATGCGTGAAAACGCCCCTTTGGCCGACGTTCTTCATCATCTTATAGTGAATCAAGCGCTTGCCCTGCTCGACAATCTGGATGTAAGCGTCGTTAATCTTCCAAAGCTGGCCCTTGGCCAAGGGCAGCGCCAACTTTCTTCGTGTAGTCCGCATTTTTCTTCCTATTCAGACAGTCGAGCCGCGGGTTTTATTCATTCAAGGAACCAGCGTGGCACGGAAAAACTCGGCTGGCGGCTCGTTGGTCGCGGCGGGTATAAAAAACAACAGCGTGCCGGAACCATAAATCAGGTCGAGCGTGGGGCCGGTGGTCCAATTTGTCAAATCAATGCTGGAATCGAGGCTAAATTGTTGGTCCGGCTTGCCCGCGACTCCGAAAATGTTGTCCCCATCCGCTTGAGCGTAACTTATGAATTGGATGGGGGTCAGGTCTGGCACGACCTGGCTGCGCAGGATCGTCCCTTCCAAGCCGACGGTGACCAGTTGCCCATTCTGGCTGGCGGCTCCATAGAGGGACTGGCTGGTGATTGTGGGCACCCAGGTCCAATCCACCAGGTTCGTGCTGCTCAGCACGGTGCCATTGTTCCCCACCACAAAGCAGGTGTTGGAAAGCATGATCGCGTCATTGAGCCAATTGGTCGTGCCGCTGACCAGGGCATTCCAATTCACGCCATTGGTGCTCTTGAGCAACGTTCCCTTTTCGCCGACGGCAAGAAACAAACCGTTCAAGCAGCGGGCGCGGAACAGCCAATTAGTCGTTCCGGAGGTCCGTTTGCTCCAGGTGCGGCCATCGCTAGTGGTCAGGATCGTGCCTTGGTCGCCGGTGGCGACAAGCAGGTTGGTTGAAGGGGCCAGACCTGAGAGGTACGAGCTGGTCGGTACCGAGATTGCGCTCCAGTTGGTTCCGTCGGGGCTGAGTAGTGCTGTGCCATTGCCGCCCACGAGGAAGAAGTTCGTTCCGAACGCGCAGGTGGCGGTCAGATCGTTGGTGGTAGGCGCAGGCTGCGCGTACCAAATTATCCCTTGAGAGCTCACGAGATTCGTGAAAACCGTGCCATCCAGATTGGTCACCAGAATCGGGATGAGAGTGTTCGGGCTGGTGATCAGGCTGCCATGATTGCCGGCGGCCAGCAGCAGGTTGGTATTGCCATCAAGACACAGAAACACCGTGTTGGTGGGCGACCCCGCCACCGAGTTGGTCAAGGGGATGGCTTCGACGGCCCAATCGACTCCGTTTTGGCTCGTCAGGATTCGCGCATTATCTCCCGCAGCGACATATAATTGATTGGCCACAGTGACTTGCCATAACCAGTCCCGAGACGCTGACGATGGGTCGGTCCAGAAATAATTGCGATTGGTCGAAGTGCTCTGGACCATCAGGCCATCCGCTCCGGCCACTCGGTACATGCTGTTTGTGTCATCCCAAAGCGCAGTATAGTACGTCCAGGCCGGGGCGGGCGAGGCCGTCAGCAGCGGGTTGGTTTGACGGGGCCAGGTCCCCGAATCGGTGCCGAGCCGCAGTTCTGCGTCACCGGCCAATAGGCCGGTACTATCGTTAGCAGCAATGGCATACAAGGCGTTGCTGCCGCCATTGACGTTGAAGGATTGCCAGGACGCACCGCGGTTGGTGCTAAAGATGGCCCCGCCATTGGCAGTCACCGCCCAGAATCCGGTATAGGGAAAGATTCCAGAGAAGCCCGTCCCGTTAACCCAGGCCACACGGGTCAGATCAGCGGTTACCCCGCTGGTGCGGGAAGTCCAATGCGTTCCGTCGGGACTCGTGGCGACATACCCGCCCTCACCGGTCGTCACAAACGTCCCGGCTCCCCAGGCGACACTGAGCAGCCAGTTTGGGCTGGCATTGGGTGCGTTGGTCTGGAAGGCCCATTTGGCGCCATCGCTGCTGGAAAAGATCACCGCGTTATCTCCCACCGCCACGACCCGGTTGGAAGACACTGCGAGATCGACGAGCCAATCGGCAGTATTAAGCGAAGAAACTGTGAAGTTCGCCCCGTCATCCGAGTACCCCGCTGTCCCATTGGCCCCGACAAAGACCAGGCGGTTGCCAAAATAGCGAACCGCTTGGAGCGTGTTGGTGGTGCCGCTATTGCGCGGAGTCCAGCCTTGGAAGCCCAACCCAGTATAAATTTGTCCCAGATCGGTAACCTGCACCGCCAGCTCGCCATTCCAAGTCATGTCCACGACGTTGTTGCCATGGGGAATGGGATTGCACCAACGCCACGTCAGCCCCGGACTGGCCTGTGCCATCATCAGGACGGCCCATGCCAGCAGGACCTTCCCAGCCGACAATTTCAATCCGGCCAAAAAGTATCGACAGCCAGCCTCGGCACCTTTCCTGAGAGCCCGGGCCTCATTGGCGAACTTGCTCATGATCGCGAGCATACTACCTGCGCGGGCCCCTTTCGTCGAGGCTCCAGGGTTCGATGGGTTCGATCCAGCCACGGTCTCCCGAATCAAAGCCGTCACCGGCTGCTGGGTTAACCCCATAGCCGAGGACATCCCAGAACCACAGGTTTAGAAGTGAGTGCCGCCTGGCGACGTCAGGCCGTAATCTTGCTTTGAGGTCTTTCGTGGAGGCGACCGCAACGAGCGGTCCTGCCGCTGGAAGGGTGTCGTAATGCGCGTTCTGGTCATCGATATTGGAGGGTCTCACGTTAAAGTCTTCGCGGGATCCAAACGTAAAGTGACCGAGATTCCATCCGGCCGGTTCATGACGCCCCAAAAACTCCTGCCGGCGCTGAAGAAAGTGATCGATGGCTGGAAATACGATCGTGTGTCGATTGGTTATCCTGGCCGGGTTCGACGAAACTCAATCGAGGAAGACGCCCCGAACCTGGGCCCGGGTTGGAGATGTTTCGATTTCCGCAGAGTCCTCCGCAAGCCCGTGAAAATTCTGAATGACGCCGCGATGCAAGCCTTAGGCAGTTATCATGGGGGACGAATGCTGTTTCTGGGATTGGGAACGGGCTTGGGCTCGACTTTGATCCTCGAAGGAGTCGTGCACGCCATGGAACTCGGGGATCTGCCTTTTCGCCGGGGTCGGCCTTATGCTGATTACCTGGGCAAAGCGGGATTGGAACGACTCGGGCACAAGCAGTGGGTGCGGCATGTCAAAACTACGCTCCGCCAACTCAAAGCCGCCCTGCAAGTGGATTACGTGGTGCTGGGCGGGGGCAAGGCGAAGCTGGTCGGCGCCTTGCCGGCCGGTGTGCTGCGCGGCGAAAACGCGAATGCGTTTGACGGCGGGGTTCAGGCCTGGGAAGAAGTGATGCGGTCGACTCGGCCGAAGTTTGCTTTCGCTTAGAGATGGAGGCGTTGCATGCAAGCACAAGATCCAAGGGGTTTTAACCAACGCAACAACGGACATTTTCAGGCGTTGGCTTGCGATTACGATGGCACGATCGCCCGCGACGGCGTCGTCGCACCGGCAACGGTCGAGGCGCTCCGGACTCTGCGCGCCTCAGGCCGAAACCTCTTGCTGGTAACCGGGCGGCGGCTCGATGAATTGCTGTGCATTTTCAACCACCCGGAATTGTTTGAGCGCATCGTGGCTGAAAATGGCGCTGTGCTCTACCGGCCGCACACGCGAGAATTTTTGGATTTGAGCGGCCCGCCACCGGCCAGGTTTGTCGAGTTGTTGCGCGAGCGCGGAGTGCGGCCCTTGGAGATTGGACGGGTGATTGTGGCCACTCGTGAACCCCAGCAAGTGGCGGTACTGGAAGTGATTCGCACCCTCGGGTTGGAATTACAAGTGATCTTCAATAAAGGCGCGGTCATGGTCCTGCCCAGCGGAGTAAACAAAGCCACCGGCCTCAAACGCGCGCTCGAAGAATTAAGCCTCGGGCCGGAATCGGTTGTGGCGGTCGGGGATGCGGAAAACGATCACGCCTTTTTCGACTTTTGTGGGTTTTCAGTTGCTGTGGCCAATGCCCTGCCCGCCGTCCAGGAACACGCGGATTTCACCACAGCCGCCCCGAACGGCGCCGGGGTCGTGGAATTGATCCACGCTCTGATGCAAAGCGGGCTCCAGCCCAAGCGACGGGTTGACGCGCGGGCGGAGTAGCTCGGAGGTCTCGTGGCAGTCTTCGTTCGGGGAGGATCAACGGGATCAGTCTGTACTGGCGTTGCCAGGTCGAGTCGGGCATAACAGAGGATATGGGAAGGCTATCTTTCCGCCGCCTTTCACGACGTCTGGCTTGATTCCACCGAACGAGCCCATTCCCCCAACCGTCTGCTGAACCCTTGTCAAAATGAAAAAGAGCCCCGCAGAAAACCTCGGTCGCACCTCTAACGCAACTCAATCAATCCCGGTCACGCGTCGAAAATTTCTGTTGGCGGGCGGAGCGGCCGCGACGGCGTTCGTCGTGGCGCCTCGGCATGTGTTGGGCGGTCCCGGATTTGTGGCTCCCAGCGAGAAAGTCACTTTGGCCTACATCGGTTGCGGCACGCAAGGGTTGCGGGAGATGCTGGGCCTGCTGAGCATGAACGAGATCCAAATCGTGGCTGTATGCGACCCGGTCAAGGATGGACGCGATTATGTGGATTGGTCAAAGGACGGCTTGCGCAATGACATCGCCAAAGCCTTGAACAAGCCGGACTGGCGCAGGGATAAGCCCTGGATCCCCGGCGGCCGCGACGTGGCTCGGGATATCATTGAAACCGCCTATGGCAATCAGAAGCGCACGGGCAAGTTCAATGGCTGCGCCACGTACGTCGATTTCCGTGAGCTCCTGGAAAAGGAAAAAGACCTGCATGCGGTCAAGGTCATGACGCCCGATCATCTGCACGCCACTGTTTCGGTGGCGGCCATGAACAAAGGCAAGCACGTGATGATGCACAAGCCCCTGGCCAATCGCTTGCACGAAGCGCGCCTGGTCCTCCAGACCGCGCGACAGTCGGGCGTGGCAACGCACTTTCTGCCCGCCAGTGACGGCGCCGAGGTGCGGAAGGTCAAAGGGTGGATTGACGCGGGGGCAATCGGCACTCTGCGCGAAATTCACAATTGGTCCAATCGGCCGGTTTGGCCGCAATACGCACAGGTGCCCACCGACCAGCCGCCCATTCCTCAAGAGTTCGACTGGCAACTCTGGCTGGGGCCCTCGCTCGACCGACCGTACCATCCCCACTTCACCAACGCGGTGTTCCGCGGTTGGTACGAATTCGGGGGCGGCGCGCTCGCGGACATGGGCCACTACAGCCTGTGGCCGGTGTTTCAGCTCTTCGAACTCGACTCGCCGTTCGCCGTCGAGTCCCGCCCGACTCATATCTGCTCGATGAACGATCATGTGCCTCATAAGGTTCAAAATGACTATTCCTTCCCGGCCAGCTGCACGGTTCGATTTCAGTTCACCGCCAGGGCCAGCCGGCCGGCTATAGATTTATTCTGGTACGACGGCTCGATTAAGCCGCCCGCACCCGACGAGTTAGGAGACGCCGACCTGGACGCGGAGGGGCTCATGTTTGTCGGCGATAAGGGCAAAATCCTCTGCGGGTTCCGTGGCGAAGACCCCAGGATTCTATCTGGAAACAAAAGTGCGGAAAGTCAGGCCGATGCCGCATCGGCCAAGCCCCAACGCGCGGGTCCGCGCCGGACCGAGGCTGTGGCGCTGTGGGTTGCCGCCTGCAAAGGCGGACCACACACCTACGGCGATTTTCTGTTGGCGGGGCCCATCTCGGACGCGTTTACTCTGGGCGCCGTTTCCTTGCGCATGGGTGGCAAACGTTTGCGGTTTGATTCGGCCAAAGCTCGCATTACCAACGTCGAACAAGCGAATCAGTACCTGACCCGCGAATACCGCAAAGGATGGGAACTGCCAATCCCCAGCGCCTAATCCAGCTCGTCGCCAATTGGCTGGGGCGTGCGGTTCCACAGAGAGTCCGCCACGTAAACGCCGATCGCCAGCCAGCAAATCGCGAAGCTGCCAAGCTTGGCACGGTCGAGCGGTTCACGGAAGAGGCAGGTGGCGACCAGGAACTGCAGCGTCGGGCCCACGTACTGCAAGAAGCCCATCGTCGAAAGCTGAAGTCGCCTCAGTGCCGCTCCGAAGCAAAGCAGGGGCACCGCGGTGATCACCCCTGAGAGCGAAAGAACCCCCAGTGTCCTAAACGGAACCGAGGCTGTCGGCCCAAAGGCGAGCATGACCGCCGCGGCTGGAAATAGAATAGCGGACTCGATCATCAGGCCGTGCAGGGAATTGATGTCCACGGCTTTGCGGACCAGGCCGTAGAAACCGAAAGACCCGGCCAGCGAGAGCGCCAGCCAGGGAAACCCCGCGCCGCGTATGGCCAGATTAAGTACCGCCCCCGCCGCAATGAGCACAGCCACCCACTGCCAGCCCCGCAAGCGCTCCCCCAGGAACAGCATCCCCAGTGCGATCGACAGCAGGGGATTGATAAAATAACCCAGACTCGCTTGAAGCAACTGTTTCGTCGACACCGAGTAGATGAACAACAACCAGTTCAGCGCAATCAGCAGCGCGCCGGCCGAGAGCAGCGCGACTTTCCGCCAACTGCGCAAGGCGGGGACAATGTATCGCCACTCGGCGCGCGCGGAGACGACGATAGCCAGGAAAAAAGCCGACCAGATAATACGATGGTAGAGAATCGTAATGGGTGGCACGCTCGAAAGAGCGCGAAAGTACAACGGAATAAACCCCCAAATCGCATACGCACTTAGGGCGTATGCCAGTCCGGCTCGTGAGGCGCCAAGCCGGCCGCCGCTCGCGACTGCGGGCGGTACGCTCGGGCGATCGAGAATTTGAGCCATCGGTTCAGGTAGTGGTCGACTGACGCCGCCGCTAATGCCTCGGTTCAGATCGGCCGGCCGGTAAGTCCTGGTTTCATCCGAATCATAGAATTGTCGTTCCTGAAGCTCGTCATAGTAGCACGAAGTTGGAAGAATCCAAAGCGTCAGACAACGGGGCGCCGTCTTTTGTCAGACTGAGACGTCCGCCGCCAGGGGAGCCGCGTCGAGAGCGCAGCGCACAGCCTGGGCGAGCGTCACGTGCGTGTAAGGTTTCTGCAGAAAAGCCGCCCGGCCGTTGCGCACAAACGCGGTGTCCAGGTTATCCATGCTGTAGCCGCTGGCGAAGACAATTTTAAGTTTCGGTTTCGTGGCCAGTAGTTTTTGCGCCAGATCCATTCCGGAGATTCCTTCGGGCATGACCACGTCCGTCAAGACCAGGTCGATGGCAGCCTGATGATTTTCCCAAACGAGCAACGCCTCGCGGCCGGAACTGGCCTCCAGAATGTGGTAACCGCAATCCTGCAGGATCACGTGAGCCATGTCCCGCAGCACCGGCTCGTCTTCGACAATCAAAATAGTTTCCCGGCCGCCGCGGACCTCTGAATCAGGGGTGGTTTGTGCCGCTTTGGCCTCCACGGGTGTCGTGTTGGCGGGAAAGAAAACGCTGAAAGTCGAACCTTTGCCCACTTGGCTGGCGACATCGAGCCAGCCTTCGTGTTGTTTCGTGATGCCGTAAACCGTGGCCAGCCCCAGGCCGGTGCCTTTGCCGATTTCCTTCGTGGTAAAGAAAGGCTCGAAAATCCGTGCCATCGTGTCCGGGTCCATGCCGCAGCCGGTGTCGGTTACCGCCAGGCGAACAAAGGAGCCCGGGCGCGATTCAGGATGGGCTTGGATGTAAGCATCCCCCACTTCGAGATGGGTCGTGCTAATGGTGAGAGACCCGCCTTGGGGCATGGCGTCGCGAGCGTTGACCGCCAGGTTCATGAGGATCTGTTCAATCATGCCGGGGTCCGCCATTACCAACGGGATTTCTGCTGGCGGCTGAAATTGCAGCCGGATCGTTTCGCCCAGCAGGCGCTCCAGCATTTTGGTCATGTGCCCCACAATTTCGCGTAAGTCCACCAGCTTGGGTTGCATCACGTTTTTGCGGCTGAACATGAGCAACTGACGGGTTAGATTGGCGGCGCGTTCCGCCGCAAAGTAAATCGCCTGCGCCGATTCAAGCAGGTCCTGCCTTTGCCCCGATTTGGCCAGGAGCATGCCCGAGTGGCCCTGGATGATGGTCAGCATGTTGTTGAAATCGTGTGCGACTCCGGCGGCCAGTTGGCCGACGGATTCCATCTTTTGAGACTGGCGCAGCTGCGCTTCCAGGCTTAAGCGGTCGGTGATGTCCTCAACATAAGCGTGGACTACCTGGCTGGTGTGCACCGGATGGAACATCCACGCAAAGGTCCGGCCTTCGAGTTTTGTTTCGAGATTGACCCGGCTTTGGCTGTTTTCCAAACACGTCTTGACGATCGAACGAATATTCGACGGCAAAATCCCTTGCGGATGGTCCAAACCGATGGCCTGAGCGAGCTCGGCTGCCGCTGGATTGAAGTAGGTTAAGGCCCCGTCTTGGGCCAATTCCATCGCTGGATTCGGATTAAGCCGCGCGAAAGCAGCGAGTTTTTCCAGTTCCGCTTCGGCCCGTTTGCGCGCCGCAGCCATCGCGAGCACGGTCGCCACCGCCAGAAGAAAATGAACCTCGTCCTCGGTAAATTTTCGACGGTGCGTCGTATGGGCTCCCAACACTCCGAAAGCCTGGCCTTGTTCGGCGATGGCCACCGTGACGCTGCTGACCACCCCATGCGAGCTGAGCAAAAGCGTCGCTCCGAAACGGGTCTCGGTTTGGGGATCATCCGCCACCACCGGTTCGCCCGCGCTGAGCGTGAAACCAGGCTGCGTGTTCGGGTCGGCGGCGAAGCTGGCTTTGCCGACCAGTCCCTGCTTCCAGCCCACCCCCGCACATAAGCGCAAGCGGTTGTCCCGCTGCAGTTCCAGCACGCACGAGTATTCCACCTCCAAAGTCTGGGCGACCAGGATGGATGCCTGGTTGAGCAGAGCATTGAAATCGTTGCTCACCAGCGCGAATTGGCCCAGGGCGCTGACAACCGTTTGCTGCAGTGACCGCGCGATCAATGTTTTCTCGGCCTGCTCGCGTTCTTTAACCCGATTTTCCAGCGAAGCGGCGAGGTTATCAAAGGTGCGGGCCAACTCGCCCAGTTCGGTGCGGTCATGATGCAGGCCCGTGCGGCTGGTCAGGTCCCCGGCGGCCAATTGCCGCGCCGCCCGGTACAACTCGCGCACCTGACGCAAGACGAAGAGCTCGCCGCCGAACCAGGCCGCCCCCAGCGAAAGCAGGCCGATAATTCCTGCCAGCAGCATCCAGGGCAAGTCCTGTTCCGTCCCGGTCGTGCGCACGAGCAGGTACATCAACCCCCACGCCGGCGCGATCGCCAGGAAGACAATACCCACCAGCCTCGCCCGCAAACTCGAAAAGCGAATCATGGTTTTTAACGCGCGGAGATCGGTCAGCGGATAGTAGCGGCTCGCACCAGACGAGTCCAAGAGATTTGTTTTCTTAACTTTAACTTGCCAAAGCGACTGGCATCCCTACCTTGATCGGCTCATTTATATCTATGAATCTGCTGAACGTGGGAGTGCTGCTGGCGATGGGCCAGCCCACCACTCCCGGCACGCAACAAGATCCCAAAGCCCAGGCCCTTCAGATGATCCTGATGCTGGTGCTCATGGTGGTCATGTTCTATTTCGTGCTCATTCGTCCGCAGTCCAAGAAGGCCAAAGAACACGACGCACTGCTCAAAACTGTCAAAGCCGGTGATAAAGTAATCACTTCCGGCGGCGTCGTCGGCGTCGTCGTAACCGTAAAGGAAAAAACGCTTTCCATTCGCTCGGCGGATTCCAAATTCGAGGTTACCAAGGCTGCTATTACGGAGATCACCGAGCGCAGCGGCGCCTCCAGCGAAGCTTAGTTTGTCTCATGAATCGAAATAATGTTTGGAGATTTGTTCTCGTACTGCTGGTCGTCCTGTGGTCTTTCTATGAATTGTACCCGCCCACCGGCCGAGACCTGGTGCAGCACTTCCGTCAGCGCGCCGTTAACACCCGCGACAGCGCTTTCTCCAACATTGTCGCCCGCGCCCAGGCGCTGGCCAAGGCCATGCCCGACAAGCCTTACGACGATCTGCTCGAAGCGATCGGGACCAACGATATAACTCGGTACTTCCCCATGTTCGAGGCCAGGTCCGAGGCGAATCCAACCCCCTACATTCTCAAGCGCCTGCAACGCGAAGCCGCCGGACGCATCAAGCTCGGCCTCGATCTGCAGGGCGGCACCTCGTTCCTGGTGAAAATGGACGTGTCGAGCCTGACCAACGCGTCGGACACCAGCAGCGCCAGGAATCAGGCCATCGAGGTTCTGCGCAAACGCGTCGACAAATTCGGAGTGGCTGAGCCTCTGATCCAGCCGCAGGGCAGTGAAGAGATCCTGGTTCAGCTTCCCGGTTTGTCGGCCGACGACCAGGAGAACGCGGTCATCGCCATCAAAAAGCCCGCGTTCCTTGAATTCCGCCTGGTTCACGAGGACAGCCGTAATTTAATCGAGCAGGGAACCACTACCTTGCCTGGTTACCAGTTGATGACCCACGTTAAGGTCCAGCCCAACGGCACCAAGCAGGTCGAAAAATACCTGGTCAAGAAACGCGCGGAAATGACCGGCGGCATCAAAGGCGCTTTTGTGACCCGGGACACTTTGGGCCGGCCTGAAATCTCCTTTACGCTGGACAGTGCCTCTGCCGAAACATTCGGCCGGATTACCACCGAAAATGTCGGACACCAGTTGGCGATTGTCCTGGACGGTGAATTGCAGACCGCACCGGTGATCAAATCAGCCATCACCGGGGGCAGCGGAGTCATCGAGGGCGATTATAACGAGCAGGAAGCCTTTGCCCTCCGGGCGGTGCTGGAAAATCCGCTGAGAACACCGCTGAGCATTGAAGCCTCGCGTTTGGTGGATCCCACCCTGGGCAAGGATTCGATCCGGAGCGGCATCCGGGCGGCCGTGTATGGGACTTTGGCCGTTTCGGCGTTCATGCTGGTTTATTACATGATTGCCGGACTGGTGGCCAACATCGCCCTGATTGCCAACATCATCATTTTGATCGGCGTGATGTGCGCCTTTGGCACCACCTTTACTCTGCCGGGCATCGCTGGGTTGGTGCTCACGGTGGGTATGGCGGTCGATGCCAACGTTTTGATCTATGAACGAATCCGGGAAGAATCCGCCAAAGGCAAGTCGTTGCGCGGCGCTCTGGCGGCCGGATATAGCCGCGCGTTCGGAACGATTTTTGATTCGCACGTCACGACGCTGATTTCCTCGCTCATTTTGTGGAAACTGGGCACGGGCTCCGTGCAGGGCTTCGGGGTATCGCTCACGATCGGTGTGCTGGCCAGTTTGTTCACCGCCCTGGTTGTGACCCGGATGATCTTTGACTTCCTCCTGGATCGGGGCTGGCTCAAGTCGATCCCCATGCTCCACATCATCCGGGCGGTCAAGCTCGATTTCATGAAACTGGCCAAACCGGCCTTCATCACTTCCTGGGTCATCATTGCCATTGGTATCGCGGTTGGGTTTCACCGCGGCAAAAGCGCTTTCGGCCGCGATTTCATCGGCGGCGACAGTGTGACCTTTTCTTTCCAGCAGAAGGTCGATTCGGACAAGTTGCGTGGAAACCTGGGCGCCGCCGGAATCAAAGATCCGCTCATCCAGTACCAGCGCGATCTCTCGACGGGCAAAGAGGTGTTGCGCGTGGATTCACTTCCCGGGACTGGCGACGTGGTGCGGAACGCGCTCGAGCACCTCGGCGCCGGCGGTTTCCATGCCACCTCGCAGGAGCACGTCGGCGCGTCGGTCGGAAAGGACATTCAGGAATCAGCGATTATTGCCTCTCTGCTTTCTCTGTTCGGAATTCTCGTGTACGTGGCGTTCCGCTACGAGTTCTCTTTTGCGGTCGGCGCGGTTCTGGCCGTCATTCATGACGTTTTGATGACTATCGGCATTTATTACATGTCCGGCCGCGAGTTCAACGCCACCACGGTGGCCGCCGTTTTGACGATCATCGGTTTTTCGACCAACGACACCATCGTCATCTTCGATCGGATCCGCGAAGATCTGCGCTTGGGTATGCGTGGCACCTTCAAAGAGGTCATGAACCAGGCGCTCAATCAAACGCTGAGCCGGACCATCATCACCTCCGGCACGGTGTTCCTGGCGACGCTCTCGTTGTTTATCTTCGGGGGCGGCGAAATTAACGACTTCGCGTTCACCTTCCTCATCGGTATTATTACCGGCACCTATTCGAGCATCTATATCGCCAGCGCGCTGGTCCTGTGGTGGCACAAAGGACAGCGGCCGCAAATCGGGACCTCACCCGCTGCGGTGGAAAACGCCGCCGCCACGCGTGGCTGAGCGGTTATCTATGAATAAGCACGCCTAAGATGCTTGCGCTCGTCGCAATCACCTGGTGGCACTGGCTCGGTTTCATTTGCTGCATCCTGATTTTCCTGGGGCTGGACCTGGGGTTTTTCCACCGCAGCGCGCACAAAGTCGGGTTCCGCGAGTCGCTGAGCTGGACCGCGGTTTGGGTCTGTCTGGCACTCTTATTTGCGCTTGGCCTTAAGTCCCTCCGTGGGCCAAAGGAATCACTGCAATTTCTGACCGGCTATTTCATCGAGCTTTCTCTCTCGATGGACAATGTCTTCGTGATCGCCTTGATCTTCAGTCATTTTGCAATTCCGTCGCGGTATCAGCATCGGGTGCTCTACTGGGGAGTCCTGGGGGCGTTAATTATGCGAGGCACCTTAATCGGCGTCAGCATCGAGATCATTTCGTGGCTCGATTGGGTGTTGTACGTTCTCGGAGCCTTGCTGGTCTTCAGCGGCTTGAGAATGCTTCTGGCCAGGTCCGAGATGGACCCGGAGAAAAGCCGTGTCCTCAGGTGGGCTCGCAAGGTTTACCCGGTCTCTCCTAACCTGGATGGACAGAATTTCACCACTTTCTTCCAGGGCCGACGCGCACTGACACCATTGGCTTTGGTGCTCTTGCTGGTTGAAACAAGCGACCTGGTGTTCGCCCTGGATTCGATCCCCGCCATATTTGCGGTGACGACCAAACCATTCATCGTATTTACCTCCAACGTTTTTGCCATTCTTGGGCTGCGTTCTTTGTATTTCGTGCTGGCCGGCGCGATCCGCTATTTCCGCTTTCTTAAGTTCGGTTTGTCCATCGTCCTGGTATTCATCGGTGTCAAAATGCTTCTCGATCCCCATGACAACACGCCCAAATGGTTCCAGGTCGATATTTCAACCTCCATTTCTCTGCTGGTCGTAGCGGGGATCATTTTGATCTCCATCCTCGCTTCGCTGGTTGCTGCCTGGCGCGATAAAAGAGCTGCCGGATCGGTTGCCGAAGCGCAGGATAACAAAAGCAGTCCACCGGCGGACGCGGCCGGTAAACCGAAGATCGATTGAGCCGTCCAGTCCATGAAATACCGATGGGTCCCCATGCCGTCGCAGCCACTCTTGGCCGCCCAACTGGCCCGGCATTGCCAAGTCCCACTGCTACTGGCGCAATGCCTGATTAATCGGCAACTCGACGATCCTCAGCTCGTCGGCGCCTTCCTCGAGCCGCGGCTGCGTAACCTGGCCGATCCATTTCTGTTGCCCGATATGCCTCTAGCGGTCGACCGCCTCTTACTGGCACGGGAACGCGATGAACTGGTTGTCATTTTCGGAGATTATGATGTCGATGGAGTAAGCTCGACCGCGCTGTTACTGCTCTTCCTGCGAGGCCTGGGTTGGCGGGTCGAGTATTATTTGCCGCAAAGATTGAGTGAAGGCTATGGCCTGACTTTGGACTCGGCCGAACGCTGTTTGAGTAAAACGCCGGCTCAAGTACTGCTCGCGGTTGATTGTGGATCCAGTGCTGTCGATTGTATTCAGACACTGCGCCAGCGCGGTGTGGACGTTTTAGTTTTGGACCATCACCAGGTGTCGTTCCCGGCGCCGCCGGCGCTGGCGCTGGTAAACCCTCAGGCGCACCAGGGTCCGCCTGAATCCGCTTTCAGTAACGATCCGAACATCAGTTCGACAGGCCTGTGGGCTTCCATTGCGTCAGGCGCGTCCAAAAAGATCCCTTTCGCCGAGCTCTGTTCGGTGGGCCTGGCTTTTAAGCTCGCCCACGCTGTGCTCAAGCGTGCCCGGGAAGCCGATCTCACCTGGGCCTCGGAATATGATTTGCGGCCTTTGCTCGATCTGGTCGCCTTGGGGACCATTGCGGACCTGGTCCCGCTCACCGGGGAGAATCGGATCCTGGTTACCGCTGGATTGGACCGCCTGAATCGCACAACCCGGCCGGGCCTGATTGCGTTAAAGGCCGTCGCCCGGTCGCCCGCGCCGCTGACCGTTTATGAAGTCGGATTTCAATTGGCGCCGCGGCTGAACGCCGCCGGGCGCCTCGAGACGGCCGAGGACGCTCTGCGGCTGCTGCTGGCCGAGAACGCTGAGGAGGCTCAGGCCCGGGCGCTCGCTTTGGACGCGCAGAATCGTGAACGGCAGCGAATTGAGCGTGCCATGGCCGACGAAGCCGTCCGCCAGGTGCATTCACGGTTCAAACCGGACGAGGATTTTGTCATTGTCGAGGGACACACGCTTTGGCATGTAGGGGTAGTGGGCATTGTCGCGTCGCGCGTGCTGCGGCAGTTCAACCGACCCACTGTCATTGTCGGCGGCGATGGTGGGGAATGGCGCGGGTCCGGCCGCAGTGTGGCCGGATTCGATCTGGCCGCCGCTTTGGGCCTATGCGCGGATTTACTCGTCCGGCATGGCGGTCATGCCATGGCTGCAGGGCTGACGATTCATCGCGATAACCTCGATGCCTTCCGCTCGCGGCTCAATCAAGTCGCGCGGCGCGGTTTAACCCTGGACCAACTCTGCCCGTCATTGCGCCTGGACGCGGAGGTGACTTTAGGCGAAGTCTCTTTGGAAGCGTTGGCCTACCTGACCCGGCTCGATCCGACCGGACAGGCTAATCCCCCAGTCCACCTGTTTGTCAGAGACGTTCGGCACCAACGTCCCTTGCAGCGTGTCGGTGCTGAGAAACAACACGTCAAGATGTGGGTGACCGATGGCGCCCTGACGCGCGAGGCGGTTTGGTGGGGAGCCGGCAATGAATCGCTGCCGGTCGGCCGCTACGACCTGGCTTTCACTCCACAGCTCAATCACTTCAATGGCAGCCATTGTGTGCAACTAAAAGTGCTCGACTGGCGGCCAACTCAGTCCGGCCCTGCGCCCTGCAAGCAAATGTGATCCTTTGACGCCGTCGAACTTGGGTTCCAGATGAGCTTTGTCCACTGGCATCAGCTCCCATCTTAGCGTAGTTTCTTGCTACAAACGGGAGCTGATTGAACAGGAACAAGGGAGGAAACTATGCGAAAAGTCTGTTTTCTTCTTTTGCTGATGGCCGCTGGTTGCGCGACGCCCTATCGGCCCATGCGGTCCGGCGCAGGGTTTGCCGATGAACAAACTGCGCCCGACCAGTTCTGGGTGAGCTTTCAAGGCAATGGCCATAATACTTCCGAGCAAGTGAATGATTTTGCCCTGCTTCGGTCAGCGCAAGTGACCCTGGAACACGGTTTCCGTTACTTTGCCGTTCTCGCTGTCACCAATACCAGTTCCGCGCGGCCGTACGTGGCGCGCCAGCAATTTTACAGTGATTATCCCCCCAACCTGGGCCTACCTCCTCCGACGCCGGGGGGAATCGACCCGTATCGATTCGGGTACATTGTCGAGTATGACCAACCCGAGATCTACTTCCGTCCCGGAACGCGTTTTGTCATTCAGTGTTTCAAGACGGAGCCGGACCATCCGTTTACCTACGCCGCCGCCGCATTGGAGCAGTCGCTTAAGCGCAAATATAAGCTTCGATAGTGTGGACTCGGTGTCGCTTTCCGATTTCCAGAATCCGCTTGCCTTTTACCCGGGCGCTAATAGCTTGTTGTCATCATCACCATTTTGAACTGTCCAATTGGCAGTCACCGCGCTGGGAACGGTGCGTACGCACCACTGTAATGTACCTATGAGCGTTCTATGGTCTCCTGGCGCATCCGGAGGTGGCGCATCCGGAAGTGGCTCATCCGGAAGTGGCTCATCCAATCCATCTTCACAAGATCAGTGGCTGCAGGATCTCGGCGTATCACCCGATAGCTTTAATTGCGGCCAGGCTTCCGGCGGTGGTTCTGGTGCCGGTTCCAGCGGCAGTTCCCACGGATCCGCCAGTACCAGTTCCCGAGGTTCTACCAGTTCGACGGGTTCAGCTAGTTCCTATGGTTCGGCCGGCTCACAAGGCTCGGATAGTTCGCAGGCCTCTGAGAGCTCCCAAGCTTCCAGCGCCTCAGGGGGTTCTTCGGCTGGCTCCAGTAGTTCGGGCGGCTCCAGTACTTCGGGTGGCTCCAGTAGTTCGGGTGGCTCCAGCAGTTCGGGTGGCTCCAGCAGTTCGGGTGGCTCCAGCAGTTCGGGTGGCTCCAGCAGTT
>DASRFK010000191.1:0-10662 GCA_035651635.1 Verrucomicrobiia bacterium
CCCTGACATCCCCACAGATTATCCGATTCATACAGACCCGCTAGGCGGTCTTGGCGACACGGATACGGACGAAGAGTCGGAGCATTCGAGCGCATGCCACATAATCCAGCGGACCTATTCGTGCAGGTTGTGGCGTCCGACGAATATGGGTTTGTCATCCTCGTAGGCTTACGACCAACAACAATAGTAATTGAAAAGATTCCATTAGAGGAGATCAAACAATGTATTACCTTCCGCAATCGGACAAATGGCACATTGAAATGTTACCTAAAACTGGCCGCTACCGCCAAACTGGATTCCCTTGGAGTACGTGTTAGCAGCCCCCAAGGTAGAATTCCTTGCTCGCTCAACGACAATTTTTATCAAAATATCATCGTGCTTAAATTCCAAAGCAATGCTGACCTCACCGGAGCAACGATTAGCCTCAATTATGACAGGGATTTGGGGCATGCCGATTATCTGGTCACGAACATTGTTCCAGACGGGGGAACAATACGGGCTAATGGAGTGCTTGTTAACCTTCCCGACGAATACACGAACGGAAGAACTTACTGAGGCTCGCCGTGCTCATGGCAGACCAGTCAATCCACCCTTGCTGAACGAACTGTCTGGCCGTTTCGGATTGCGGGCACACCGGTGGCGTTGCCAGAACACAATAGCAACGTCAATTGGGCTTTCGGTATCATTGGCCGTGTTCTGAGAAATTGGACGAGCATATGAGAATCGCCCTATTCCTCTGCAACAACGAAACAATGGCCGAATGTTTCACGCTCAGCCTCTTTGGAACAAATGAACCGTACACCGGGCATGGGAACTGGAGTCGTGCCGTTGCACCGACGTCACCAGCGTTTCCGGCCACCCCTCGAACCAGAGTGGAAGTTGTGGCGACCGGCGGGGCGGCCGCTGATCCGTCCCTCTCTTGCCGCTGGATGCCCTCGGCCATTCACGGGCCGTCTTTCGATTTTGGCCCCGGGCGCCGGAAGCGCCAGGGTGCTGGCATAATCGAAACCTTCGCTGCGCTTGCGCACTAGGCCCCGGCCGATAAAACGCTCCAGGGCCCGTAAGGAACCGTGATCTTCGGGAGTCACAAAGCTGATGGCGTCCCCCACGGCGTGAGCCCGCCCGGTTCGGCCAATCCGGTGCACGTAATCCTCCGGATGCATCGGGAAATCATAATTCACCACATGGGAGATGCCATCCACGTCGATGCCCCGGGCGGCAATGTCGGTGGCAACGAGCACCCGAACGGCGCCGGACTTGAAATCTTTGAGGGCACGGAGGCGTTGATTTTGGGAGCGATTGGAGTGCAGGGTGGCCGTGCGGATCCCTTTTGCTTCCAGACTGCGCGCAATCCGATCGGCGCCATGTTTCATGCGCGAGAATACCAACACCATGTTGAGCCTCGGCTCCCGCAGCAGATGAACCAGCAGGGCCGGCTTCAGGTGCTTGGCAACTTCATATACCAGCTGAGTGACTGTTTCGGCGGGGTTGGCCCGGCGCCCGATCTGCACCGTCTTTGGCGAGCGAAGAAACTCGCGGGTAACGGACTCGATTTCCCTCGAAAGGGTGGCCGAAAAAAGGAGGGTCTGGCGCTTGGAAGGCAAGGCCTTCACGATTCGCCGGATATCCGGAAGGAACCCCATGTCGAGCATCCGATCGGCTTCGTCGAGCACCAGGAAATCCAGCGCCCCGAATTCGGTGAAGCGGCGATTCATCAGGTCGAGCAACCGGCCAGGTGTGGCAACCAACAAGTCCGCGCCCGAGCGGAGCGCCTCAATCTGAGGCCGTTCATTCACGCCGCCATAGATGGTGGCCGCGCGCAAAGGCAGGTGCCTGGCGTAGGCACGGACATTCTCATCAATTTGCGCCACCAATTCACGCGTCGGCGCCACGATCAATACGCGCGTGCGGCGACGAATTTCAGAGCGGTGTGCGTTAGTGGAAGCGCGTGAAGTCCCAAACGCCGGCACCGCAGCCGGGACGCCGTCAGACTCAACCCGTGCGAGCCTGGCCAAAATCGGCAAAACAAAGGCCGCGGTTTTGCCGGTGCCGGTTTGGGCGATGCCGATCAAGTCGTGACCAGAAAGAATCAGGGGAATGGCCGCCGATTGAACGGGGGTAGGCTCGGTATAACCGGCCTCCTGCACCGCTTTGAGGATACGGGGCTCAAGCCCCAAATTATGGAATGGCATAGAATAGATAAGCCCCGGCAGGGTTGCCGGCCGGGTTAAGTGGTTAGACCAATACTTTATTGAGACCCAAGCCGGCTCGCTTCGCGCTTTAGTCCGCCGAACCCGACGAGCTTTCTTCGCTGCTCATCCCAAAGACGGAAAGTTAAGGCCTTGAAACTGGCAAAGAAGGTCACCGGTTTAACCGTCTGAAAGAGGGGCTCGGCCCGATGGCAGCGTTCGAGATTGTAATTTGGGATGCGCGGGCTCAGGTGATGAATGTGGTGAAAGCCGATATTGCCCGAAAACCATTGAAGGACTTTGGGCAACTTATAAAAGGAACTGCCCTGGAGTGCCGCGCTACAAAAGTCCCAGCTTTCCCGACGTTCCCAGTACACACCTTCGAACTGGTGTTGAACATAGAAGAGCCAAACTCCGGCTATGCTGGCGGCCATCAAAATTCCGAGCTGGAGCAGGAGGTAGGTTTCGAAGCCAAACAAATAACTTAGAGACGCGGCCATCGCGAGGAGAGCCAGGTTAGTAAAATAAACCGAACGGCGCTCGCGGGCGGGCGCCTTTGCGGCAGCGAAACGCTGTTTGATCAGAAAGAGGAACAGAGGCGCCAGAACGAACAGGACCAGTGGGTTGCGCGCCAGGCGGTACGCGAAGCGCCGCCAGCGCGAAGCCTGAAGGTATTCCCTGACGGTCAGCGTCCACACATCACCGGTGCCGCGTCGATCCAGGTCGCCCGAGGTGGCGTGGTGCAAGGCATGTTCCCAGCGCCAATGGCGATAAGGCGTGAAGCAGAGCACGCCCGTCAGGAAGCCGAGCAGGTCGTTGGCTTTGCGGCTCTTGAAGAACGATCCGTGTCCGCAATCGTGGAAAATAATAAAAGCCCGAATCAGCAAACCTCCCGCCAGCAGGGCACAGCCTGCCGTCAGCCAATGGGAGATTCCCAGGCTGAGATACATCAAATACCACAAGGCCACATACGGGACGAGCGTGTTGATAACTTGCCACAAGGCGCGCGGCAGTTTGGGACGTTGATACTTGGCCACAATCTCTTTCCATCTCGGGACCGAAATTGTTTGTCCGCTCGGGGTCAAAGCCGAATTGTTTGTCATGATATAAAACTTTCCTGCGGGATAACCAAAAGATGGGAAGCCAGATCTTGGAAGCTCGCCGAACAACTTTAAAATACACTTAAAGAGACCGAACGCAATCGGAATCAATGAGCTGGTAAGAAGAGAGCGTGAAACATCCGTCTTGGCAGATTCCGGTTTTGTCAACCGCAGCCGTTATCTGACAATTCCCGCGTCCCGGGGCGCGCCAACGGTAGCCTGAGCTCTCTGCGCACTTTCCTGCCTCAGTCGGAACGCAAGGCCACCATTGGATCCACTCGCGAGGCACGGAATGCGGGCAGCCAACATGCCGCCAGGGCGGTACCCGACACCAAGACGCCGCTTAGTAAAAACGCAAACGGATCCAACGTGCTAACTCCAAAAAGCAGCGATTGCATCACTCGAGTCAGCGCCAGCGAGCCCGCCAGTCCAAGACCGCAGCCAAACCATACTAATCCCATCCCCTCCCTGATAATGAGCCGCATCACTATTGCCACTGACGCACCGAGCGCCAGGCGAACGCCGATTTCCTGCGTCCGCTGACTGACCGAGTAGGCAATAACGCCGTAAACACCAAGCGAGGTTAGCAACAGCGCGAGCAGGGAAAACAGACCAAGCAATAGAGTGATCAAACGCCTCGGCGAGACCGCACGATCGATAATCTGGCTCAATGGTTTGGGATCCGGCACCGCCATCGTCGCGTCCATTTCTCTGAGCACTCTGCTCACAGGCCCGAAAATACTCTCCAATTTTCCCTTCGCCCGTGCCACCAGGTAACGTCCCCCGCCGGGCAGATAGACTTCCGCAATGGCTGCTTGTTCCAGCGCGCTTTGCCGCACGTCCCCGACTACTCCCACCACTTGGCATTCCGCGGGAGGATCTGGCGGCCCATCCAATACGACGATCTGGCCAAGCGGGTCTTTCCCAGGCCAAAAAGCATGAGCGAATCTTTCGTTGACGATGATCGGCTTCTGGGTTGGCTCCTGCCAGTCGAACCGAGCATCGTGCGAGTCGAAATCACGCCCAGCAAGTAAGGGAATTCGCATGGTAGCGAAATAACCTGATTGTGCGGATCGCGCGAAAGTAATGGGGGTCTGGTCTGGACGATAACTTTGTCCCTTGGCGCGGACGTGCAAAACGTCGTTGAGGTCCATCGGCAGCTCATCGGTCAGGCTGGCCGAACTGACCCCGGGGATTGCCTCAACACGACGACACACTTCATCATAAAACCTGAATTCCCCGTTGCGGGTCGCAAATTCGCGGTTCGGCTGAATCCGCCAGGCGGCTGCTCCTTCTGGCCGGAACCCGGGGTCGACTTCGAGGAGTCGAACGAAGCTGCGCGACAGCAAGCCCGCTCCCACGAGCAGCAGACAAGCCAGCGCCACTTCTGAAATCACCAGAGCCTTGCGCAGGCGAACCCGACTCCTCCCGTGACCCGCGCCACGGCCGGCCTGCTTTAACACACCCACCGGGTCGTCGCTGGAAAACTGAAGAGCGGGAAGACTGCCGAAAACCAACCCCGTTACGACGGCCAGCAACATCGTAAAAACAAGAGCCCAGCCGTCTACGCGGATCTTCGGAAGGAGTGGAATCCCGAAAGCTTGAGATTGTGCCATCGCGTTCGTCGCTACATAAGCCATCAGCAGCCCCAAGACAGCACCGCAACCCGAGAGCAGGATGCTTTCCGTAAAAGTCTGCCGGACGAGTCGCCAGCGGTTGGCTCCGAGGGCGCATCGGATTGCGATCTCCTTCCCACGAGCCGTTCCACGGGCCAGCAGCAGGTTAGATAGGTTGGCGCAGGCGATCATCAAGACACAGGCGACCGCGCACGAAAGCACCAGGAATGGCTGCCGGAATCGACCCGTGAGGTGTTCCCGCAACGGGCTCAATCGCGCGCCGAACCTGCCCCGCTCCGGATGATCCATTTCAAGTTGCTCGTTCAACATCTTAAACTCGCTTTGGGCTTGCGGAACGCTTAGCCCAGGTTTGAGTCGCCCGATCACCGCCATGAGGTTGCCCATGTTGTCGTATCCGGCGATGTCCAGGTGTGGTCTAAGAAAATCCACCTCTTGGGACCCAGGCGCGAAAATAGAGGAAAAGTCGAAAGATGCGGGTAGAACTCCGACCACCGTCCAGGAGCGCTTGTTGATTTCTATCGACCGCCCAATGATATCCATATCGGCATGAAACCTCCGTTTCCAAAAGCGATCCGTGAGGATAATCGCCAAGGGTCCGTACCTTTGGCACTCCTTGACCGTGAACCCGCGGCCCAGACGGGGTTGAACACTGAGCACGTTCAGAAAATTTCCGGTCACAAAGGCGCACTTTAACCGGATTGGTTCGCCGTTGCCGGTCAGGGTAAGGTCAGTGCGGTCGGAGAAAGAGGGTAAATAGGCGGCCAGGTCCTCAAACGAGTGGTTGAGTTTGCGCCAATCTCGCAGATTAGCCTGCTGCGTGAGGCCGGGAATTCCCTCCGCCCCGAGAGCAGGGTTGGCGATCCAAACCAGGCGTTCGGGTTCACGAAAAGGCAACGGACGCAAAAGCACGCCGCTGACCAGGCTAAAGATGGTGGTGTTTGCTCCGATCCCCAAGGCCACCGTCAGCAACGCCACAACGGTAAAGCCAGGACTCTTGAGCAGCTGCCGAACCGCATACCGAATATCATTTGCCATCGACCGTTGGACATGTTTGCGAGGACTCCGTCACGAAGATCCCACGATCAGGCCGTTTTCATGGCTTTCCCGCCTCGGATCGTACCGTTGAAAAATTCGTTGCGGACGGTCTTGGGCTATGGCTTCATCCGCGCAGCCCGAAGCCGTTGCAGGGCTGAATTTCCTTACCTCGACGGGTTCTTGTGGCACAATTGTAACCAGGCGTATGGCGAGCCGTAAGCGGATGCAGATTTTTTATTCGGGTAACGTACAAGGGGTGGGCTTTCGTTACACCGTGAAAACCGTCGCGACTGGTTTCGAGGTCGCCGGAACAGTTCGGAACCTATCCGATGGCCGCGTCGAATTGATCGCGGAGGGCGCCAAGGAGGAATTAGCCGCCTTCAGTGAGGCCATCCGGGATTCCGGGCTGGGGCATTTTATCCAAAAGGAACTGGTCAGTTGGGGCGACGCCCTCAACGAATTTCGCGGGTTTGAAATCATGAGATAACGTCTGTAGAAATGCTCCTGGGACTCCAGCCTCTCCATGAACCTCCCCACTGATTCAGGGCGACCGCAGATGCGGAAACCCGAAATCTGGGCTTTCCATGAACCTGGTAGAAAGGGGCGGGGACGTCTCGTCCCCGCAGTCTGGCTTAGCGGCGGGGGACGAGACGTCCCCGCCCCGAATGACATTGGACTCGCTATTTGGGTTCATGGTCCCGATGCAGGATCTGGCTATCGCGGAGGCTTTCCATGAACCGAACGGAAAAAGCCCGCCGTCACCCCCGCCCTCTCCCCCAGGAGAGGGTGGAGCTTTCGCAGCGCGGTTTGGGTTCATGGTCGCAATACATCTGCATGCGCAAAAGAAGGCTCCCCATGAACCCCCACCGATTCAGGGCGACCGCAGATGAGAACACAGAAGGCCTCCTCTCCCCGGCCCTTTCCTCCCGGGGAGGCGGGGGAGGAGAGGGAGAGCTCTCCATGGTTGGTTCAGAGGTTCAATGTGCCAACTTGTTGGGAGAATTCTTTCAGGTTATGCGCGGGACAGTTTTGACCCTGGTTCTGATCCTTTGCGCTTCTGCTGAAAGGGCTGCGGGCGCCGAACATTGGGTGGGTACTTGGGGCTGCGGCACACAATTGACCGAGCCGCGCAACCTGCCGCCCGCGCCACTGGCCAGGAGCACACTCCGCCAGTTCGTACATGTGAGCCTCGGTGGAAAACGGTTGCGCGTCCGCTTCTCCAATGCGTTCGGTACCAATCCCGTGGTCATGGATTCCGTCCACGTAGCTTTGGCTTCGGGAGCGGGTAGCGCCACTGATGGCGCTATTGACCCGGCCACTGACAAAGCGCTGAATTTTAGCGGCGCATCGGCTGCGACCATTCCGCCAGGAGAGACGATCCTGTCCGATCCGGTTGATTACATCTTGCCGCCGCTGACAAACCTCGCCGTGACCATCTACTTCCGGGACATCTCGGCTACGACGATTACCGGGCACCCGGGCTCACGAACAACTTGCTTCATCCAGCCGGGCAACGCCGTCTCGGCCGCCCACCTGCCTGCGGCAGCCAAAGCTCCCCATTGGTACACTCTCACCGGACTTGATGTCCTGGCGGATCAATCCAGTGCCAGCATTGTTATCCTGGGCGATTCGATCACCGATGGACGCGGCTCAACAATCGATGGTAACAATCGCTGGCCCGACAATCTTGCGCGTCGTCTTAGCACCAATACGGCGACTTCCGGCGTCGCCGTGCTCAACATGGGAATTGGCGGCAATGGCGTGTTCGGCGGGCTTGGGCCTTCGGCGCAGGCGCGCTTTAACCGAGATGTGCTCGACCAGAGCGGAGTGCGTTGGTTGATTGTGTTTGAGGGCGTCAATGACATTGGCGGAGGGGTGCCCGCTCGAAGCCTGATCAACGCCCTTGCGCGGTTCATCAACCAGGCCCATGCGCGAAATGTCCGCGTTTACGGAGCGACGATCACTCCCTTTGGAGGCAACGGCTATTTTAGCAGCGGCCATGAAGCCGCGCGCCAAACCGTAAATACCTGGATCCGGACCGGTGGGAAATTAGATGCCGTCATCGACTTTGACGCGGTCGTGCGTGACCCGGCAAACCAAGTCGCATTGCTGCCTGCGTATGACACCGGGGATGGTTTGCATCTCAACCCCGCCGGTTACCAGGCTATGGCCAGTTCAATCGATCTCGCTTTGTTCACCCAGTAGAACCCGGCGGGTCCCTCATCAGCATTGCGTGGATCGAAACTTGTTGCCGCCAGTAATTCGTTTGGCTCGGTCACTTTCCGATCAATTCGTCGGCGAGACTGTTGGCATCGTACACTTTGCGCAGCGCCTCGATAATCGCCTGCGAACAGACGGAAACCGCGCGGGCCTGCTTATCGGTATACGCAAAATCCAGCACGAGCGACTGGATGTTGCCGTCGAAAATAATGCCCACAAACTCTCCTTTCCGGTTAATCACCGGGCTGCCGGAGTTGCCACCGATGATATCGGCGGTATTCACGAAATCGAAAGGGGTTTCCAAATCGAGCTTGGGTTTGCGCTCGAGCCAGCGTGAGGGAATGTCGAAAGGCGGCCGGTTCTGATGCTCCTGGCCGCGTTGGTATAGCCCGGCAAAGGTGGTTTGAAAGGGAATTTGCGCCCCGTTCTCCTCGTACCCCTTGACCGTGCCATAAGCCAGGCGGAGCGTGAAGGTAGCGTCGGGATAACTGCTGGTGCCTTCAATGGCGAAGCGCGCTTTGGCAATCTGCGCGTGCGCTTGTTGCTTGGTTTCGTTTTGTGTGTCGACGATTTTGCGCACCGCGCGCGCCTCACCATCGATCAGGCGCGCTAACTCGATCATCGGATCGTGCGCCGCCTGTACCGCCGCGGTGCCACCGCTGTACAGGCTCTTGCGCAGGGCGACATCCTTGACCTTTGTGTCGCGCACCAGTTCGGAGGCCCGTTCGCGCGGCGATTTCCCCGCGAGCACCTTTTGCACAAGCGGATCGGAAAACCCCAGTTTGCCCGCCAGGAACGTAAGCGAGTCCGCCAGCAGAAGCTGTTCGAGGTCATCGTAAATGGGTTTCTCGGAAAACAACTGGAATTCGAGCGAAGCCAAACCCGCCTCGCCGAATTCCCGCAAACGTTCAGTGTTCGGCTTGGGCTTTTCCTCGGACGCGCGCAGCAGCGTGCGCGCGATATTAAAGAGATCGCAATGAAAACCCTGGCCCAATTCGAGGAGGTTGTAGCGCAGAGCATTCTCAGCAATGACTTTCTGTGCCTCGGTAATTTTGTCCCAAGCTCCGGCGGCGTCTTTGAGTTCCGGCCTGGCAGCAACCGTCTCGCGCAGTTTTTTCTCCGCGGCTTGCTTTTGCTGCATCAAACTCGGATCGAGAATGCCGGCTAGTTCTCCGTTCAGGGCTTTGCGGCTGTTCTGAACGCCGAACAAATCTTCTTTGGCGCGCCGGGCGCTTTCAAGGCTTCGAGCGCTGTAGCTGAGCAGCAGCACTTCCAGGTCACGCAGCCGATCCAGCGCGTAAGGCAGACGTTGGTCTCGCACATACTCCAGCTCAGAAAGGGTGAACAGCCGGCTGGTGCGCCCAGGATGGCCGGAAACAAAAACCAGCTCGTTATTGGACACGCCTGCTTCGCTCCACTTAAGATAATGGTCGAGCTTTGCGGGGCTGCCGTTCTCGTACACACGAAACAGGCAAATATCCAAATCGTACCGCGGGTATTCGAAATTGTCCGGATCCCCGCCGTAAAAGGCGGTTTGCTGTTCCGGCGCAAACACGAGGCGCACGTCGGTGTACTTTTTAAACCGATAAAGATGGTACTGCCCGCCCTGGTACAGCGTAACGACGTCGCTGCGCAGGCCGGTTTTGTCCAATGATTCCTTTTCAATCTGGGCCGTCACGGCGCGACGGGCGCGGAAAGATTCTTCGGCCGTCATTGCCGGTTTAATCGCGGCATTTACACGCGCCGTAACGTCCTCGATGCTCATCAACACGTTCAATTCGAGGTCCAGGCAGCGCCGTTCCTCTGCGGGGGTGCGGGCATAAAAACCGTCCCGCAAATAGTCGTGCGTCTGGTCCCCGAATTTTTGCAAGGCGTCCGCGCCAACATGATGGTTGGAGAGCACCAGCCCGTCCCGAGAAACAAACGAACCCGAACCGCCGCTGTTGAACCGCACGGAAGACTTCTGCACGTGTTCCAGCCACGCATCGGTGACGTCGAAGTTGTAACGCTCCTTGAGCAACTTGCGCGGCGGATTATTGAACAGCCACATGCCTTCGTCGGCTCTGAGTGAGGAAGAAAAGGTCTCCATAAAAACGGTTGCTGCTGCGATGAGTCGCCAGAGGACTGGATTGGTTTTCATCATGTAACCGCCGATGTTAAAATTACCGCTCCATTAGACGAGAAGAAATTTGCCGCAAAAAAGGACTGAGCCTCACCTTTAGCAAATCTCTGACAGGAGCGCTGCCGCATAAATGGTGGTGAGCCGCGGCGTGCATACCGACCGAGAAGCTCTTGAGGTCTCAGAGTGTGGCTTCGGCATCGCCCTCGCGCGCCCGGTGGAAATGGTTGAATGGTCGAAAGCGAGCCTCAATCTGCCTTGCGCACGCCGCTTTTCTGTGCCAAGACTTACCCGTCCGACCGTCGTGGAATGGGGTCGTAGCTCAGTTGGTAGAGCGTCTCGTTCGCAATGAGAAGGTCAGG
>DASRFK010000192.1:0-18363 GCA_035651635.1 Verrucomicrobiia bacterium
GCCAGGGCTAACGAACGCCTGGCCGCCCTGGAGACAGTGTCCGCGCCCGCGCTTTCCGGTGCCTAGTCCGCCGCTGCGCATGTTCGAGCGGCTTGCATAAAAACGATTCCCCGGCTCCTCATGAGTCCAACCACTAAACCCAAGTTCAAGAATCCTCGCGCCAAGTACAATTTCCAGGGGCGCACCTGTTCGATTGCCGGCGTCGGCTCGTATGTGCCGGAAAAGATTCTCACTAATGCCGATCTTGAAAAAATGGTGAACACTTCTGACGAGTGGATCACCACCCGCACTGGAATCAAGGAGCGTCATATTGCCGCCAAGGACGAGTTTACCTCCGACCTGGGCGCGCGGGCGGCTTTGCGTGCCATGGACGCGGCGGGTGTCACCGCCGAGCAGATCGATTTGATCGTCGTGGCCACGATCACCCCGGATATGCCTTTCCCCTCGACCGCCGCGTTAGTGCAGCGCAAGCTGGGCGCGCATCGTGCCGCGGCGTTTGATCTCGAAGCCGCCTGCTCCGGGTTCATATACGCTTTGGAAGTGGCGCAGCAGTTTATCATGTCGCGGACGTACGATACCGTGTTGGTTATCGGAGCCGAGAAGCTGTCCTCGATTGTGGATTGGGAGGACCGGAATACTTGCGTGCTTTTTGGCGACGGCGCCGGGGCGGCCGTGCTGCGCAACCGCCCCAACGCCCACGGCCTCCTTACCGCCGTTATGGGTGCGGATGGTTCGAAAGCGGACCTGCTTTTTATGGCTGGTGGCGGCAGCCGATGTCCTGCCACCGCCGAATCGGTTCAGGCGCGCTTGCACTACTTGCGCATGGAAGGCAAGGAAACCTTCAAATGCGCCGTCCAGGCTATGGAGACCGCCGCCAACGAGGCGCTCCGCCGCTGCGAAATCGACATCTCCCGCATTAAGCTGATCGTTCCGCACCAGGCTAACTTGCGAATCATCGAGGCTGTGGGAAAGCGCTTGGGCACGAAGCCCGAACAAATGTTTGTCAACTTGCACAAGTACGGCAATACCTCCGCTGCTTCCGTTGCCATTGCCTTGGATGAGGCCGTGCGTTCCGGCCGGGTTCAATCCGGAGATTTGTTGCTGTTGGTCGTGTTCGGCGCTGGTTTGACCTGGGGCGCCGCGGTAATTGAGTGGTAGACTGGTCTGGTTGCGCCATCGGCCTGCGGATTGGTTCATGTCTCTCGCTGCGCCGGGCGCCCGAACGACTGAGATTGTAGATGGGCAGGGGTCAAATGATTGCGCTTTTAAGCAGACAACGGATTCCGTAAGTCGCCCTGACCAATTTCACATTTTTTCTTATGGCTAAGATTGCCTCCTTTAGCACCCAAGGCTTGAGCTTTTTCTTTCAATCGAATCGCGCGAGGGTCGATGGCAAAGCTACATCGCGCCTGACGAATTTCATTCGCGGCGCAAAGCATTCCCTGGATGTGGCTATCTATGACTTGCGAAACAAGGATGTCCTCACGGCGCTCAAGGACATGTCGGCCAAGGTCCAGCTCCACATTCTTTACGATGCCGGCAAAGCGGGCGGCCAAAGCACCACCGTCGATCCAAAGAGTCCGGCCACCGCACAGGCCATCGGCGCTGCGGGGCTAAAAGCATTCGCTCAGCCGGTCGCGGAGAAGAGTGGACATTTGATGCATGACAAATTCATTGTGCGCGACGGCAGTTCGGTCTGGAGCGGTTCGGGTAATTTCACCCACGGCGGATTGTCACTGCAAGACAACAATTTTTTTATCATCGAGTCGGCCGTTGCGGCCGCCTCGTATTCGAAAGTCTTCGGCGACCTTGGCTCGCCCGGACACTCCGCCAGTCACAGCGCCGGTGTGAACAGCTCGCCGACGAAGCTCAAAATTGGAAGCGTTTCGCTTACGATTTATTTTTCGACCTTGATCAAGGAGACCGAGGGTATCGAAGTGGAGGTCCAGGACCGTCTGAAACGAGCCAAGAAAGTGCGGATCATGGCCATGCTCGTGAGCGATCCCGGGATTTTGACCAGTTTGATGGCGCTAAAAAATCGGGACATCAAGGGCGTGCTCGATCCGCACGAAATGAAGGTGGTGATGAGGAACAAGGCCGGTGCACCTGAGTTTTGGTTTGCCAACGGAGATCCGCGCTTTGTCGCTGCCAACTCACATGCCTTCAACGGGTCGGGAGATAAAAACGATTTCATGCATAACAAAGTGATGATCATCGACGATGAGATCGTAATCACTGGCAGCTACAATTTTTCCGAAAACGCGGAAGCCAACGACGAGAACTTGCTCGTTTTCGAGTCAACCCAAATCGCGGCCGCCTACAACAAATACTTCGACTCCTTGTTCACGCAGTACCAAAAGACCGGCCTGCCGCTGCCACCGTAACCCGTCCAGTCCAGTCTTTTCACTCAGGCCGAAAGTCCGCGCTGTCCCAAGTCTGCGGCGCAGATAACTTGTGTGCGGGCGGTTCTCTGCCTAGATTCGTTGGATAATGAGCACACCTTTGAGTGAGCAGGTTAAGGCGACGGCAGTTTGGATTGGCAAACTCCGGGGTGAAATCGGCCAGGTGATCGTTGGCCAGGAACAGTTGGTGGACCGGCTTCTGGTGGGACTATTGGCCAATGGGCACGTGCTGCTCGAAGGTGTGCCTGGCCTGGCCAAAACGATGTCAGTGCGCACGCTGGCCACCGCCATCCAGGCCTCATTTCATCGCATCCAATTCACACCCGACCTGCTCCCCGCCGACATTGTCGGAACGCTGATCTACAGCCCGCAGGATGGCAAGTACCACGCCACCAAAGGGCCGGTCTTTGCCAACTTCGTCCTGGCGGATGAAATCAACCGGGCTCCGGCCAAAGTCCAATCCGCCTTGCTCGAAACGATGCAGGAACGCCAGGTGACTCTGGGCGGCGAGACGATGCCGTTGCCGTCGCCATTTCTGGTGCTCGCGACCGAAAATCCGATCGACCAGGAAGGGACCTATCCGCTGCCGGAAGCGCAGGTCGATCGGTTCATGTTCAAAGTGCTGCTGGACTATCCCTCATTCGCCGAGGAGCGCAAGATTCTGGACCGGATGGCCTTCACCGCCCCCGAAACGCGCGTGCAACCGGTCATTGCCCTGGAAGAGATTTTGCACACACGCAAACTGGTGGATCAAATTCACGTGGATGAGAAAGTGCGCGATTATGTCGTGCACATCGTGTTCGCCACGCGCAAACCGGACCAATACAAATTGGACATCAAGCATTTCATCCAGTTTGGCGCCTCGCCGCGGGCCACGATTTTCCTGACGTTGGCCGCCAAGGCGTGGGCCCTGCTCCAGGGACGCGAATACGTCACCCCCGAGGATATCAAGAGCATAGGTCCAGACGTGTTGCGCCATCGCATTATCCTTACATACGAAGCCGAAGCCCAAGCCGTTACCACCGATGCCATCATCAAGAAGATCTTCAACGCTGTCCCGGTGCCGTGACCATTAATGAATTGTTGGAATCGGTCCGGCGGGTCGAGGTCCGTACCAATCGCCTGGTCAATGACATGATGGTCGGCGCCTATCTCAGTCTGTTTAAAGGCCGCGGCATGGATTTCGAGGAACTGCGCGAGTACATCCCGGGGGACGAGGTGCGGGACATCGATTGGAATGTGACCAACCGCATGGGCCGGCCGTTTGTGAAACGCTTCCGCGAAGAACGCGAGCTGGCCATGGTCCTGGCCTTGGACATTTCCGCTTCCTCCGCGTTCGGGTCGGTTCGACGGTCCAAGCGCGAGTTCGCGACGGAAATTGCCGCCACTTTGGCCATTTCGGCCACTCGCAGCAGCGATAAGGTTGCGTTGCTGCTGTTCACGGATCGGGTGGAATTATTCATTCCCCCGCGCAAGGGCCGCCGCCATATCCTTCGCCTGATTCGCGAGATGCTCTTTTTCGAGCCCAAACATCGCGGCACCAGCGTCCCGGCCGCTCTGGCTTTTCTCAATCATTTGCTCCATCGCCGTTCGATTGTTTTCCTGCTGACGGATTTCCTTCATAGCTTTGGGAGCGCGTCCGCCTCAAGCATCGGGGGGCGAGGTGTGCTCGACGAACTTGGCTTAACCAACGCCCGCCATGATTTGGTGTGCATTCATCTGCACGATCCCCGCGAAAGCGCCCTGCCCTCGGCCGGACTGGTGACGCTGGAAGATGCCGAAACCGGGGAGCTGCTCGAAGTCGACTCAAACCGCGCCCTGGTCCGGGAACGATTTGCCCGAGTAAATGCCGAACGCCTGGCCGAGCTGGACCGGGCGCTGCGCCGCGCTGGCGTGGACACGCTGAGCTTCTGCACGGACCAGTCCTTTGCTCAAACATTGCAAAGTTTCTTCGAAACCCGGCGCGGAAGGAGGAGAGGGTGAACGCCTGCGGCGAAATCCGAAGGCCGAAGGCCGAAGGTCGAAAGAGATCCGAAGCCCGAAGTCCGAAGTTTCGGTCCCGGACTATCCGAAGTTCGGGTTTCGGGTTTCGGATTTCGGGTTTCTTTCAGCCTTCGGAAATCGGCTTTTGGGTTTCGGCCGTGCTCTTCTCATGCTGGCTCACGGCTTCGCACGTCATGGCCGCCGAGCCCGATGGCACCACCGGCTTGCCTGCTTCTTCGCTCAAACCACCCCGGGGGGAAATCCAACCTTCCTGGTGGGAACAGCACGGGACCTTAGTCATTCTTGGCACAGTAGCCGTGATCGGGCTTGTGGCGGTGGTCGTCTGGTTGGTATTCCGGCCCAAACCGCCGCCGCCGCCTATTCCGAGCGCCGAGCAGGCTCGCGAAAAATTGGAGCCGCTGCGCCACCAGCCCGAGGATGGCGCATTGCTGAGCAAAACTTCACAAATTGTGCACGGTTATATCTCGTCAGTTTTTGGCATCCCTCCGGTTCAGCTCACCACTTCAGAATTCTGCCAGGCAGTTGTGGAAAACCAGGCCATTGGTCCCGACCTGGCTCGCGAGATAGGTGAGTTTCTTCGCGAGTGCGATGTTCGAAAATTCGCGCCAAAGCCGCCGTCCGTGCCTTTCGGAGCCGTAGCCCGGTCGCTCGCAATCATCGAGCACGCCGAGAGCCGCCTGGTGGAACTTCGCCGCGCAGCCACCGCCGGTCCGCCCTCAACTCCCCATCCTTCGCCCTCAAGCGGGGTCGCGGAGCAAATCGCGAGCAAATCGTAGCGGATTAATCGATCTTGGACCGGAATCATGAACGGTAATTTTCAGTTTCAGTATCCGTGGCTGCTGGCGCTGCTGATGTTGTTGCCGTTTTACGCTTTCCTGCACGGCCGGGTCGGCAAACTATCGGCCCTGCTTTTCTCAAGCGCCGATATCGCCCGGTCCGCCGGGGCGGCCGCGCGCGCCGCCTCGGGGCGGTTGTTATTGTTCCTGCGGTTATTGGCGGTGGCTTTGTGCATTGTTGCGCTGGCCGGTCCGCGCTTCGCCAACGACCACACCGAGACGCAAGCCAGCGGCGTCGAGATCATGCTGGTGCTGGACTTATCCTGGTCGATGATGGCGCTGGACATGAGCAGTCCCCAGGAACGTTTGTCCCGTTTCGACAGTGCTTCCCAGGTCCTGGAAGATTTCATCCGTAAACGGCCCAGTGACCGGCTGGGGCTCATCGTTTTCTCCGCGGTGCCTTACCTGGCGAGTCCCCTGACGCTCAACCATGATTGGCTCATCGAAAACCTTCATCGCCTGCATGTGGGCCTGATCCGCGATTTGGGCACAGCGATTGGCGACGCCACAGCAGCCGGAGCCAAGCGACTAAAGGAAATCCGCGACAGCAAAAGCCGGATCATGATTGTGTTGACCGACGGCGATAATAATCGCGGCGAAATCGATCCAGTTCCCGCGGCGCAACTGGCGGCCGCCTTGGGCATCAAGGTCTACACCATCGGCATCGGCATCGAACAGCCCTGCGAACTGCCCGTATTCGACCCGAACACCGGCAAACTGGAACTGGACGCGCAGGGCAAGGTTAAACCGGGAATGATGCTTCAGCCGGCCAATTACGAGGTCCTGGGTAAAATGTCCAGGCTATCGCATGGCAAATTCTACCGGGCAACCAATCGGCACGAACTCCAGCGAATCTACGACGAAATTGACCAGTTGGAAAAGACCGAGATCAAGTTGCGGCGCTTCACCACCTATCGGCCGCTCTTCCAATGGCCTTTGCTGGCGGCGTTGGGCTTGTTCGGCCTCGAACAACTGCTGGCCAATACCAGGTTGAGGAGGGTGCCGTGATGAAGCCCGAAATCCGAAACTCGAAGGCCGAAAGAAGGCCGAAATCCGAAGGCCGAACTAATCGGCTCTGCCGGGTGGGGAGGCTCGAGGGCGTATGAACCTCGCGCACCCACATTTTGCGGAGCCGCGCTGGCTTTGGCTGGCACTGCTGGGACCGTTCGTGCTGCTGGCATTGCAACGCTACTCCGCCTGGATGCGCAAACGGCAACTGGCACAGATCGCGGCCGCCGGGGTCCTCGACCAACTGACTCGATCGCATAGCCCATGGCGCCGCGCGTTTAAAGAAATGCTCCTGGTCGTGGTCCTCTTGGGAATCGGTTTGGCCCTGGCCCGTCCTCAATGGGGGGAACAGGTCGAAGCGAGCCACGTTTTCGGACAAGACGTTCTGTTTGTCCTCGATTGTTCGCGCAGCATGCTCGCCACCGACGTGACTCCAAACCGCATGGAACGCGCCAAGCTGGCCATCCTCGACTTCGTCCAGCGGCAACGTCATGGGCGAATTGGGCTGGTGGCCTTCGCGGGCCAGGCTTTCTTACAGTGCCCGTTGACCTTTGATTATGGCGCATTTCAGGATTCCTTGCGCGAGATCGATACCAAAACCATTCCTGTGCCGGGGACGGACATTGGCCGGGCGTTGGACGAAGGCTATCGCGCAATGGACAAGAACGAGCGCCAGAAAATCCTGGTATTGCTTACGGATGGAGAAGATCTTGAGAAGGGTGGAGTTCGTGTGGCCGAAGACCTGGCCAAAAAAGGAGTGGTTGTTTTCACTATTGGCGTAGGAACTCCAGCCGGGAGCGAGATTCAAATGTTTACCGAACAAGGCAAACCACAGTTGGTGCGCAACAACAAAGGCGAAGTCGTCCATAGCCGCTTGGATGAAACAACCTTGCGCGCCATCGCCCAGGCCACGCACGGGAGCTACTACCCGCTCGGACCGATTGGCGAAGGGTTGGCCAAAGTGCGCCTGGCGATGGAGAACTTGGGGACCGAATCGGGGCCCATCCGCAAAATGGGCGTGGACCGTTTCCACATTCCGGTGAGCATCGTCCTGGGATTGCTGGTGGTTGAATCTCTGGTTGGCACGCGACGGCGAGTGGCTCATAGTACGGTTCAATCGCGCGCTGCGATTTGATTTGTATGAAGTTCAGGAATCGGTTCTACGGTTTGATTTGCCTCGCTTTGGGGCTGGGCGCCGCTCAGCCCCCGAATGCGCCGGAGCCCGCGCCGGCCACAACTCCGCGTGAATTTTACAATGCCGGCACGCGCGAATTGCGCGCCGGCAAACTGCGCGAGGCTGAAGCCTCGCTGGAAACCGCTTTAGCCAGTCAAATCGACCGCCTCCAGCCGCCGACACTTTATAACCTCGGGCACGTCCGTTTCGGCCTGGGAATGGAGGAATTGAAAAAGGGTCCGGCGGCCAAACCCACCTCGGCTCGTGGCCGGGCGGCGGCTCAGAACGCGCAGGAGGCCAGCCAGGATGCCGAGACCGCTCTGGCGAGCGACGACATTCAAAAGATGATTGGCTCCTATCTTCGTGGCCGGGGCGCGCGACGGGAATTAAAAGCGGCCACGCAGGCGGTCAAACGCGCCATGCAAACTTACGGCAACGCCCTCTCGAAATGGGAGCGCTCTTCTGGAGACTTCAAGAGCACGGTTGAGTTGAACAGCTCGGACAACGATGCCCAGGCCAATGCCGATGCGGTCGATCGATATATCGCCCGGTTGGTGGACAGCATTCGCGAACTGCAACAGACCGCCTCCGCCATGGGCAATAAGGGCGACGAGCTTAAAGAGAAATTGAAACAGCTCAAAGGCAAGATTCCCGCTCCCGACATGCCGCCCGGCGCGGCCGGCGATGACGACGATGACGATGACTCGCCCAACGGCCCGCAGCAAGGACAACAGGAAGGCGCCAGCAAGCAAGGCGAGGAGATGTCGCTTTCTCCGGAACAGGCTGCCTGGCTGTTAAACGGATTTAAACTCGATAGCGAACACCGTCTGCCCATGGGCCAGGAAAACACCGCGCTGCCAAAGGATAAATCCGGAAGGACGTGGTAAGGGTTGAGCGCTTTTGACATCATGGCCATCGTCCGTCATCCGAAACCCGAAGGCCGAATGCCGAATCGCCCGAAGGGAGGGCTCTCGCGCTGCGTGTTTGGTTTTTGCGTCGATGTCCGAATGCAGTTCCGGCAATTCGGGCTTCGGATTTCGGCCTTCTTTCGGCCTTCGGCCTTCGGGTTTCGGATCTTGCTCCTGCTGATCGTGCCAAACCTCTGTTGGAGCCAATCTCCGCCCGCGAGCCAGGACCCGATGATGCAACTCATGCTGTCGCAACCTAAAATCGACGTCGATTCGGCTGTCGTGCCGGTGAGCAGTTTCGATCCGCCGATCATTAGACCGGGAGAAGAAGCGACTTTTCGGGTGACACTCAACGCCTTGGAGACCGCCATTGATTGGCCCGATAAAATCCCCGCACCCGAGACGCTGTCCTGCCGCGCCGGAGCGCGCGGCCAAATCCTTTCGATGAGTGGCCCGCTCTTAATTCCGCGGACGACGTTTAATTATCGGGTCAAAGCGGCCGCGACGGGTGAGTTCACGATTCCGGAATTCAACGTCGCGGTGAACGGCAAGTCCATCAGAATTCCGGCGACGCAATTGCAGGTCGCGACCGCCGTGCCGCCCGGGATTGCGCCGGCGCAGCAACTGCTTTTCGAGTTGCCAACCAACGGACTGTTTGTGGGCCAAACCATTCGCGCTCGCGTGGTGTTGCCAGGTTCGCCCGGCGGCATGATCCAAAGCCTGGGGCAAGTCCAGATCAATGGACGAGGCTTTGTCGTGGATCAGAGCTCAGCTCATGCGCGCATTGAAGCCATACCCATCGGGTCTTCACGGCGCACCGTCAGCGCATTTGTGTACGAGATGCTCCTGACTCCCATTGCCACCGGCAAAATGTCCTTGTTTGCGCAAGGTTATGCGGTTGGCAACCGAGTGATTGGCGGCATCATCATTTCGGGTCCGGCAGGCCCCGGCGGCGGGCAACCGCAATACACGCTGGTTGATTCTGATCCAGTAATCCTCGAAGTTCGGCCGCTGCCGCGCGGCAGTGAATTGCCCGGTTTCACCGGAGCGGTCGGCGTTTATTCGGTGGATCCTCCTGAGCTATCCACCAACGTGGTGACGGTCGGCGAGCCGGTTAAGCTTAAAGTAAAAGTTCGCGGCGAGGGCAATTTGGCGCGCCTGGTGCCGCCACAACCGCCGCAAATGAGCAACTGGCAAATCTTCGCCGATGCCACCGAGAACACGCCTTCTCAGATTATCCAGGCCCAGGGCTTTGTGACCTTCGGTTACACGCTCATCCCATTAACCGATAAGGACAAAGCCACACCCGCGATCCCGTTTAGCGCATTTAGTCCCGATCACGGTGCGTATGACGATCTCACGATCCCATCCATTCCGATCACGATCACGCCCGGCAATGTTACGGCCGCTGATCTACGAACCGTTCTCCAGGCCGCCCAATTGGATGCCGAATTGGAGAAAGACCCTGTCCTGAGCGGCTTGGCCGTCGCTCCGGGACTCGCGGGTGGAATGGTCCCGGTGCAGCAACGCGGCTGGTTTCCCCTGTTGCACGTGGTCCCGGCCAGTGCGTTGATTGGTTTATGGGTCTGGGACCGACGGCGGCGTTTCATGGAAACTCATCCCGAGCTCGTGTTGCGCCGCCGGGCATTACGGGCATTGCGCCGCGAGCGCCGCTGCCTCGAGCGCGCCGCCCGGGCCCGAGACAGTGCCGCGTTCGCGGCTGGAGCCGTAAAAGCCATGCAGTTAGCGGTAGCGCCCTATTACCCAGCCGAACCGAAAGCGTTGGTGGGTGCCGATGTTCTGATGATGCTTTCGGATCAGGAACAGGCAGGTTCGCCGGGCAGAACCGTTCGTGAAATCTTTTCACGAACCGATGCCGCGCGATTCGCCGCCGGTTCAACCAGCACGAACGAGTTGCTGCGACTCAAGCCGGAGGTTGAAGGCGTACTGGATCGTTTGGAGACTAGATTATGCGGCTGAGTCGTTTCCGAAACAGGGAGACCCCGCTGCGAGACCCCAGCCTGCATCCCGCAGGCGAAACCAAACCGGGTTCGAAGCGGACTGCCACACCTTGCGCCCTTGAACGCGGCGCGCCCGCCACCGCGCGCCGGCTCTCCCTTGCTTTCGGCGTCCTGATTGGGTTCCTTTTTTCGTTCGCGGTAAATGCAGAGCCGGCGGATGCGTTGTTCCGCTACGCCACCAATGCGTTTAATGCCGGAGATTACCCTCAAGCGGCCGCGGCGTTTGCCCAGGCCGCAGCCTTGCACCCGGCGTCCGGCACATTACAAAATCTGGGAAATGCCGAATGGCAGAGTGGCCGTCCCGGTCCAGCGATAGTCGCCTGGGAACAGGCCCTCTGGCTCGACCCGCTGAATCAGTTTGCCAGAAATAATTTGCGGTTTGCCCGGCGGACCGCTCAAATCGAGTCGCCGGATTTAAATTGGTCCGAGGTGGTCTCCAGCTGGCTGCCCGCCAATTGGTGGGCGTGGGTGGCGGGGGCCAGTTTGTGGATCGCGGTGGGCCTCAGCACTGTCCCAGGCATGTTGCGTTGGCGAAAAGCCGCGTGGCAACAGGCCCTTGCCGCGTTCGGCCTGGCGATTTTCCTGCTGAGTATTCCCGCCCATATCGGCATTGATTCGCGAGCGAAGCTGGGGTTCATCCTCTTCAAAGACGTCCCACTGCGCCTGACTGCCACCGCCGAAGCTCAATTCATCACGCGCCTTGCCGCGGGTGAACCGGTACGCATCGAGCGTGCCAAAGGCGGCTATCTTCTGGTCCGCGCCAGTCACACCAGCGGCTGGATTCGCGCAAACGAAATCAAACTCATCTGTTCGCTACCGGGTTCAATTCCTTCCGTTGATCCGGAAGCTCGAACTGCAGTGAACCTCTGACTTATCAAAAATCCATCGGGAATCCAAACCATCCGGCGATAATGACCTGGCTTTTGGCCGTGGCGGAGTCGAGGTAATCGCGGATGAACTGCACTTGCAGGACCAGAATCAGGAGCAAAAATCCGTAGCGGGCAATCTGCAGGTACGTGGCGTAGCTCATGCCGATCAGGACGCGCACGATTTGGGAACCATCCAGCGGTGGAATGGGAATCAAATTGAAGAAGAACAGGATGAGGCTGAGTTTAGCCATGCGCCAGCACTCGAAGGCGGCGCTGTTCACGTGGGCCAACAAGCCCACCCGCGCAAATCCAACCAGGATCACTGCCAGGAATAAATTCATCATCGGTCCGGCCAGCGTCACCAGGATGTCGTCCAGCTTGGGATTGCGCAGGTTGCCGGGATTGACCGGCACTGGTTTGGCCCAACCAACCAGGAACCGGCTGGCCGGGACGAAAATCATTAACAACGGGAGAATGACTGTGCCGATTAGGTCAATATGGACCAGTGGATTGAGCGAGACTCGTCCCTGCAACTTGGCGGTATCATCACCGGATTTCCAAGCCATCCAAGCATGGCCAAATTCGTGAAACGTCAGTAACACGACCAACCCGATATACATGATTAACCCGTCGACCAACTCCCGCGCTTGCATTTGTCGGCCATTGTAGCAGGAAGGCCTGTTGTCGACACATTATTTCACTTGGCCGATGAGTGTTCCTGCCCATTTACTTTCAGGCCGCGGTGGACTATCTGTGTATCGGAGCCAAAAATGCACGCCCGGAGCGCGTGTCCAAATCGGCAACTATGGAAGTATATTACAAAGACCTCATTTCCAAAGAGGCGACGCTCGAAAAACTGGTGGATGACCTGATGCTCGTCGTGCAGGGCGCCGAGGAATTCGCCGAGGCTAACGGGGCACATCTTGAACAAGCCAGCCAGGCCGAACTGCGCTCGCGTCTCGAAGAGCTTAAGCTCCGTTGTCGCCGGCTCCGGCACCACGCCGTCGAGGGTGTGCAAGCCGCCGACAAGCTCATGCGCCGGCATCCTTACTCCACCATCAGCGTGGCGTTCGGGATCGGGTTGCTCACCGCCTGGTGTCTCCGGCGAAAACGTTAGCCCGCCCTCTGCTTAATAAACTATTGCAAGTACTGTGGTGTCTCCCAATTGGCTGATGGTATTTTTTACCGACCCCAGTTGTTTGTGAGACACGTGTCGGCGGGCTTTGTTGGCGCCACAGCCCGGTCCCACTGAAGTCATCGGGCCTGGATTTGGGATTTGCCCAACTGAGGGCTCATGCTACACGTGAGCCATGAGAATACATTGGTGGTTGCTGCTTGCTTGTCTTCCGCTGCTCAGTCCTGCCCAGGAAATCCCCGAGCCGGTCATTCCCAATGGAGTCGGAGTCAATATTCACTTTGCCACCGGGCACGAGCAGGATTTGGATTTGATCGCGGCGGCGGGGTTTCGATTCGTGCGCATGGATTTCGGATGGGCCAGCATCGAGCGGCTGAAGGGCCAATACGACTGGTCGGAATATGAGCAATTGCTGCGCAATCTCGATCAACGCGGGATTCGCGCCGTGCTGATTCTGGACTACTCGAATCCTCTTTATGAAGAGGAGGTCACCAGCACCAATCCGTTGACGCACCAATCGCACCGGACCACCGCCTCGCCACAACATCCGGAGAGCATTGCGGCCTACGCCAAGTGGGCTGCGGCTGCGGCCAGCCATTTCCACGGCCGCCACGTCTTGTGGGAACTCTGGAACGAACCGAATATTGATTTCTGGAGTCCCAAACCCGACGTTCACCAATACACGGCCCTGGCGCTCGCGGCCTGTAAAACGATTCGCGAAGCTGACCCCGGCGCTACGATCATTGGCCCTGCCACTTCGGGGTTTCCCTGGGAATTTCTCGAATACTTTCTCAAATCAGGGGTTTTGGAACATTTGGATGCCGTCAGCGTGCATCCGTATCGCGAACCCCGACGCAGTCCGGAAACGGCAGCAAAGGATTACGAACGGCTTCGTGAGCTCATCGAGCGCTACGCTCCGGCCACCAAAGCCCACCAGATCCCAATTCTTAGCGGCGAATGGGGCTATTCGAGCTGGCAGCGCGGTGTTTCGATGGAAACCCAGGCCTCATTTCTCGCGCGACAGCAATTAAGTAACTTGCTTAACGGGGTCCCACTGTCCATTTGGTACGATTGGAAAAATGACGGGACTGATCCCGGTGAGAATGAACACAACTTTGGGACTGTCACCTCGCAGCTCGAGCCTAAGCCGGCCTACGCCGCCGCCCGGACTTTAACCCATGAACTGGCCGGATACCGGGTTGCCAGGCGCCAGAACATCGGGAGCGACCAGGATTACGTGCTGATCTGCACCAACGGCATGGGAGCGCAAAAGCTCGTCGGCTGGACAATTGGCGAACCACACACGGTCGCGGTTCCGGTTGCCGGCAACGCGACGTCGGTGAGCCTTATTGGCGGAAGCGGTGAGCCCCAAACAACCAAATTAGAGTCCGGCCGCTGTATTCTAAGGTTGGGCGCCAGCCCGGAGTATCTAACGCTTCATTCGAGCCGGTGAACAACTGGTTCATAACTTTTAATAAGTGCCCCTTGCACCGGTCTTCTATTCCGGCGTAGATACTGCCGGATGATATTGCAGCGCCTGCCAAGTGAGATCGAGGTGTACGAAATCGGGGCCCGGCGTCTTTATGCCAAGACCCGAGGTGGTAATTTTGCTATTTTTGAAGACGAGCTAACGCCGGAAGAGCTCGTGGCTATCGCGCAAGACATTGCCGCGCGGCGTCCCGTTGCCCCTCCGGAAGTCATGGAGGGGCAGGACTGAGCCCATTTGGTTCGTGCTCGAGAGGGTCGGAATGGTGCGACGGATGGCACCGATCCTCAATTGCGGTGAACAACTTTTGAATAACTTTCGGTTGAGGCACCGCCTTCCCGCGCGTAAAAGTTTAAGTAGCGAGGCAGTACGCTCGAGTCCGAGTACCGGCTTAGAGATCAATGTGCCGGGGCGTCAGGACTTGCCGCTAGTCGGCAGTTATCCCGGTTTCGGGAGCGCCAATCTCAATTAGCGACGCCTCGCTACTTTTTGTACCCCCCCGGCCGGCGCAGCCGCAGCGCTGCCCTGTGGGGTCTTGGTCTGAACGCACGCATAGCGCGCTTTTTGTTTTCACTTGTGCGTTCCGGGGGATTTGTCTTTCCTACAGGACTGTTTGTTGCCGCACCTGTGTTTATGAAAGAGTACCAAGCCGCGGAAATCCGGAATTTTGCCATCGTCGGACATGCGTCATCGGGCAAGACGATGTTAAGTGAGGCAATGCTTGCGACGGCCGGAGTAATCAACCGAATGGGAACGGTCGCCGGCGGTTCGACCGTTTCGGATTACCACGACAGCGAACAGCAGCGGCAAATCTCGGTTTCCGCCACGCTGATGCACCTGGAATGGCTGGGCAAGAAATTCAACCTGATCGATTGTCCCGGTTACGCGGATTTTATCAGTGAAGGTTTGGGCGCGTTGCGCGTGGGAGACTTTGCGCTGATCGTGGTGCATGCCAATCACGGAGTGGGTGTCGGCACTGACGCTGCCTGGAAATATGCCACTGAAGACGGCATCCCCAAGGTGATCGTCATCAATGGCTTTGACAAAGAAGAGACCGATTTCGAAAAAACCCTCGCTCAGCTCCGCGAACATTTCGGTGAACGGGTTTTTCCGCTGAACATCCCGCTCAACCCCGGGCCGGGCTTCAACCAGGTCCTGGATATTCCCCGCAACGAGGTGATGACCTATGCCGCGGATAAAAGCGGCAAGTACACGGAAGCGCCGGCTGCCGGACCGCTCGCGGATCGGGTCAAGCAGTTGCACGAGCAACTCATCGAATACATTGCCGAATCCGACGACAGCCTCATGGAAAAGTTTTTCGCGCAAGGCGGCCTCTCCGAGGAGGAGTTGCGCGCCGGTTTGCACGCGGCGATTCAAAAGCAGATTTTCACACCCTTGTTCGTCACCTCGGCCGAGAACAACATTGGCGTGGCGCGCCTGATGGATTTCATTGCCAAGTACGGGTCCTCGCCGGTGGATCGCCAAAAGGTCGGGGCCTTGGACGCGGATGCCAAAGAGACCGAGGTCGCGCTCACCGATCCGGACCCGGTTTTATACGTGTTCAAGACGATGAGCGAGGCGCAATTCGGGGAGCTCTCCTTCTTCCGAATCTACTCGGGGTCGGTGAAATTCGGCAGCGAACTGTACAATACCGCCCGTCGCAGCACCGAAAAGATCGGCCAGATTTACCTCATCAATGGCAAGACCCGCACGAGTGTTCCGGCACTGGGAGCCGGGGACATTGGAGCGGTGGTGAAGCTCAAGGATACCCACACCGGTAACACGCTTTGCGGCGGCAAAAGGCGGGTCTCCCTGCCGAAGGTGGATTATCCCAAGCCCAACATTCACGCCTCCTTGAAAAGCAGCGCCAAGGGCGAAGAAGACAAAATTGCGTCCGGGCTGGCGGCGCTGCATCACGAAGATCCGACTTTCCTGCACATGGTCGATTCGGAACTGCATCAAACCATCGTCTCCGCCCAGGGCGAGCTCCATCTGGAAGTGATCGCCGACCGATTGCGCAAGCGCTACAACGTGCACGTCGAGTTGAGCGAACCGCGCGTTCGCTACCGGGAAACCATCAAAGCCAAAGGTGATTCCAAGTACCGGCACAAAAAACAGACCGGCGGGGCGGGTCAATTTGCCGAGGTCTGGATGCGCATTGAACCCAAGCCCCGCGACACCGGGGTCGAATTCACCCAATCCCTCAGCGGCCAGAACGTCGATCGCGTCTTCGTACCCTCGGTTGAGAAAGGCGTCCTCAAAGCCTGTGAAGAGGGCATTTTAGCCGGTTACCGGGTAGTGGATGTGAAGATTGACTTCTACGATGGCAAGATGCACCCCGTTGATTCAAAAGATATCGCCTTCCAAATCGCCGGGTACTTCGGCTTCAAAGAAGCCTTCACGATGGCGCGCCCCTGCTTGCTCGAACCCATCCACACCGTCGAAATTCGGATACCGGAAGATTGCATGGGCAAAGTCATGGGGGATTTGTCGAGTCGGCGTGGCAAGATCCAGGGCATGGACATGGAAGGCACTTTCCAGCTCATAAAGGCCCACGTCCCGGCCAAGGAACTCTACCGTTACTCCAGCACGCTTCGTTCGCTCACGGGTGGCCGGGGCGTTCATGCCGAGACCTTCAGTCACTACGAAGAAATGCCTCGCGAAGCCGAAGCCAAGGTCATCGAGGAAAGCAAAAAAGCACGCCAGCAGCAGGCCGCAGAATAGCAACGGACGTCTTTTTGGCGCGAGAGTCGCCCCCCAAAACCCGTCGTCCCGATAACGGGCTTGGGGTCAGCTCGCACTTTTCCTGGCCCGTCAGCCCGGAAAAAGTGTCGCACTGACCCCAAGCAATGCCGCCAATGACGGATTACCCGCCCAGCAGACTTCTGCTCGCGCTTCTTGCTCAGTTCGCACAAAAATGACCAGGTCCAACGCGGCGGGATCCCGCCAGTTACCTTTAAATCCACGATCCTGTGCTGGCATTGCCCCTGCTATCCTTTCACCCGGAGGAAAGAACCGCCCGAGCGGTTCTTCGGCACAAATCCAAACGAAAGGACAAAACTAAATGAAGGGTAAGGGTGAGAAGACAGTCAGCGCCAGGCTTCTGCTGTTGAGCATTTGCGTAGCTTTTGCGCTCGAGTTTGCTGGTTGCAAGGGGGGAACCGGTGGTGAAACGAGCACCGAACCCGCGGCTGGGGCCGCTGGCGGCACCAACGCCGCCACGACCAATGCAAGCGCGTCCGCCGATACCAACTCGAGTTCCGCCAGTACAACTCAGTAACGAACCACCTAACCGCATCGCCAGATTAAGGAACTTCATAATCCAGCTCGGCTTGGCCGCCGGGCTGGATTTTTGCAAGTCTATCTTTTCAGGAGCGTCTGGAACTGCCGAAGCGCCTCATGAGCTCCCTGATCGGTGTTGCATCGGGTTTTGCTGCCGCGGCCCAATCAGAACAGCGCCCAACGAAAGGCCAGTTTAGGCGTAATTTTGGCCAGACGCTGGAAATCGACCGGTTTGGTCAAATAGGCGCTGGCGCCCAAACGCATCGCCTCAGTTACATCCGCATCATTTTGCGAAGCCGAGAGCACGACAATAGGCAAGGCTTTCGTTCTTCGGTTTGCCTTGAGGCGGCGCAAGACCTCGAGACCGTGCACCTTGGGCAGTTGCAAGTCGAGTAAGATGACTTGGGGCAATGGCCGGTCGGCCCCCTTGGCGCCGGTTTGCGGGGCCAGAAAGTAGTCAATTGCGGCAGCGCCGTCTCGAATGACTTGCACCGGGTTAGCCAGCTTGGCGGCTTTAAAAGCCGCCAGCGTGTACTCGACGTCTTTTGGATCGTCCTCAATGAGCAAAATCATCCCGCCTTGCCCACCCGAGCCGATCAAAAGGTCTGCCCCGGAACCCTGCCCTGCAGCTCCCGATCCAGCTTCGACCGCATTAAAGACAGTGGCTACCGTTGCTCCGAGGGCGCTCGCCAGTCGCTGGATGCTCTCGAGCGTCAAATTCCTTTTGCCAGATTCGACCGCACTGATATAGGTCCGATGCAAATCAGACAACTCGGCCAGCCGTTCCTGAGAGATTCCTAGCTCTAATCTACGTCGCCTCAGTTCGGCGCCGAATCCCTTTTTTAAATCTGGTTGCGGCATCAAGCGGGTCCACAATAGGCAAGCGCCTCCTTCGTTATCCACAGACTATGAGTAACATAACGGGATTGCCGCAGGTTCCTGCGGTATGACTTTACCCCAGTCGCAGAGGGATGTGAAAGTTGATTAAAAGTGACCTAAAATAGTCAAAACCACTTCTTCTTCTTAAAGTACCAGTACGTGGCTCCAGTCGAGAAGAGCATCACGCTCGCGGCGATGGCGTACCCGTGGCGCCAGGTCAACTCAGGCATATCACGAAAATTCATCCCGTACCACGTGCCAATCATCATGAGGGGCGTAGTGATTACTGTGATCAGCGTGAGGACTTTTACAATTTCGCCCGTCTGATTCGAGGACATATTCAAATAAGCCTGCAAAAT
>DASRFK010000193.1:0-8288 GCA_035651635.1 Verrucomicrobiia bacterium
TTATTCTGAATCATGTGCGCGGAGAATCTCAACGCCCGCCAGCCTTTGGAAGCCGTGCCGCCGCCGCTCCACACCCCGGGGCCGCCCTTGTTGGTATTTCACATTAATGACAGCACCGACGATCAGGTGCTCTTCCAGGCGGCTTGCAAGCAGGCCAACGTCCCTTTCCAGTGGCATGTTGCGGAATCAGCTCAACGCGGCATTTCCTACCTCACCAGTTTGCTGACCCTCAGCCAGACTCAATCCGTTCGGTGGCCTGATCTGGTCGTGCTGGCTATGCTGATGCCGGGAGACAGCGGCCTGAAGGTTCTCGAATTTATCCGCGGCACCCCCAAGCTCAGGCCGCTGCCGGTCATCGTTTTGACCGGCCATCCCTCGGCTGAGCTCCATGAAGCCGCGTTAAAACTCGGCGCCAACGCCTTCTACGAAAAACCATCGGAGTTTGCGCAACTGGTTCAACTCGTGGCCACGCTTTACCAAATCTGGACCACCGCGCGCCGGCCCCAGCTCTGAGGGCCCCGGCAAAAACAAGTACTCGTTTGGAGGCGTTATCCTAACAGCATGGTCGCGGTTTAAATCCGAAATCCGAAGGCCGAAACTCGAAAGAAGGCCGAAACCCGAAGCCCGAAAAAGGACCAGCCCGTGCAGCCCCTTAGATTTGGGTTCCAGTGGGCCGCAAGCAGCAAGGAGACGCCACAAGAGTTCGATGGAAACCGCAGCGATCCCGTCCAATTTTTGCACCTCTTGTGCTTTTTCGCGGCTTTCTGATTCGGATTTCGGCGGTCGGCCTTCGGATTTCGAGTTTCGGATTTGGCGAGAGGAGAAGCTAGGTATCCAGGCTAAGCCCCCGGACCAAAACCGCTGCTCTCGCCGCTCCAAGAGATTGGACTCCGGGGCCGAAATGAGCTACATGAGGACAATTCATTTTCTTCATGAGTAAGGGCCACCCACGCTCCTCGCGCGGCAGATACCGCCGCTTCGTCCAGGATTACAAGCTCGGCCGCCTCGACCTGGTCAACGAGCAGGACGGTGATCCCCGGCGCGGAGGAACGCCCGCGGCAGCGGACCAAACCGAGCCGGACAAAAAGTCCCGTGCCAGCAAACGGCGCCAATACCTGCGCGAGTACCTGCGGTGGCTCTGGCCGCAGCGTTATGGGGTTGGCGCCGTCTTTATCCTGGCCTTGTTGGCGGGCGGCCTGGAAATGGCCCAGCCGCTTTTCATGCGGTTCATCGTGGATCGGGTGCTCTTGCGGGCGGGGTTGGACGTGAGCAGCCGGTTATGGCGGCTTGAAGGCGCGGGAGCCATTTTCCTGGCGGTCATCATCATCTCAAATCTGATTGGCGCCTCGAAAGACTACCGTCAACGTTTGCTTAATTCGCGGGTCATGCTGTCGTTGCGGCGCGCTCTCTTTCAGCGCCTGTTGCACCTGCCCTTGCCAAAGCTCTGGGACATGAAAACCGGCGGGATTCTCTCCCGCATCAGCGGTGACGTGGACACTACCACGGGTCTGCTTCAGCTGGCCATCGTGTCGCCGTCCGTATCGCTGATCCGGCTGCTGATCGCCGTATCGGTATTATTCACGTTGAATTGGCGGCTGGCTCTCACCGCCCTGGCAATCATTCCGGGAGTCATGCTCGTCAGCTTCACCGTCGCCCGGCGCGTGCGCCCGATTTACCGTTCGATCCGCAAAGACGCCGAACGGATCGACGGACGTGTGGGCGAAACATTCTCCGGCATTCGGGTCGTGCGCGCGTTTCGTGGCGAAGCCAGGGAATTGCTGGATTTTTTGCGAGGCCGGCACACGGTGCTGCGCAAAGAGCTCTTCGCGCAACGGCGGGAACTGGTGCTCTGGACCTCGTGGAGCCTGTTGTTGGGGATCGTCAACGTGCTGATCGTATGGTATGGCGGCTATCTCAACATCAAGGCCAAGGCCTCGATTGGCGACATCATGGCCTTTCAATGGTACACCTTCCTGCTCCTCAACCCGGTCTGGCAGATCGTGAATTCCTTTTCCGAGCTGCAACGTTCCCTGGCCGCCATGGAGCGAGTCTTTGAAGTCCTCGACATGCCCGGAGACAAACCCGACCGGCCCAATGCGGCCACCGCTCCGCGCCGGGTCGAGGAGTTGCGCTTCGAAAATGTCGAATTCGAATACCGGGCCGGCCGGCCGGTAATCAGTGATTTTAGCGTGTCAGTCCCGGGCGGTTCGGTGGTGGCATTGGTCGGCCGCAGTGGCGCCGGAAAGACCACCATCACCGATCTCGTCGCCCGGTTTCACGATCCCACCCGCGGCCGGATTCTGCTGAATGGCGTGGACCTGCGCGATTTTCGATTGCGCAGCTACCGCAGATTGCTCGCTATCGTGCAACAGGACGTTTTTCTCTTTGACGGTTCGGTTCGCGACAACATCGCCTATGGACGAGCTCAAGCCACCGATGCTGAAATACTCGATGCGGCGCGGCGGGCCAACGCGCACGAATTTATTGAGAAATTGCCCGAAGGATACGACACCTTTATCGGCGAACGCGGGGTGAAGCTTTCCGGCGGCCAATGCCAGCGGCTCGCCATCGCCCGGGCGCTGCTGGCGTCTCCGCAGATCCTGATTCTGGATGAGGCCACCAGCAACCTCGATACCGAGAGCGAACAATTGATTCAGGCATCGATGGCGGCGTTGCTCGCGGGGCGCACTACTTTTGTCATTGCTCATCGCCTCTCCACCGTCCGGCGGGCCGACCTGATTTTGCTCATGGAAGACGGGCGCATCCTCGAACAAGGAACCCACGCCGAACTCATGCAGGCCCGCGGCCAATACCACAGCATGGTGCTGCGTCAAATGGAGCAGGCCCAGCAAGCGCCCGAAGAACAATGGCAGTTGAGCTAAGCGTACCGACCCGCGACAAGCGGGACGGGTTGGGTTGGAAGTTACAAGTTACAGGTTACAAGTTACAGGTTACAAGTTACAGGTTACAGGTTACAGGTTACAGGTTACAGGTGGTGCCTTGCTCGCCACTAGTCACCCGCCACTCGCCACTTCTCCATCTGCCGTAGCCCTGGCGGAGGCGGCCTAGCGCACCGGCCAGCGGAGATGTTCCTGCAGGAATTCGAACGTTCCCACTCCGTGAATCTGGTGGGGTCCGACAAAGAACTCTATCCGACAGGAATCCGGCGGCAGGTGCAGCCGGGCTTCGTATAAATAGCGCGTCTTGGCGAATTCGTAGGCAACGGTTTCATCCGGCGCCACGCCATCGAGATGGCCGCGTTCGACCATAAACGGGCGGGGCGCGATCAATGCCGCCATCTCCGAGTAGTTGAACGTGCTCCCTAAATCCCACTCGAAGATTTCGTATTCCCCCATTCCGACGTAACTGTAGGGGCTGCGAGTGGAGGCATTTTTCCACACCCAATCGTTGAAATCTCCCGAACAGATCGACAGGCAATAGTTGGTCACGAGCGGCGGGATGCGCATCGCCGATTTGCCGCCGTAGCTCAGGCCATAAAAGGCGATCCGTTGTGGGTCGACAAACGGTAATGTCTTGAGCCAATCGCTGATCTGTTGATGTTGCGGCACCATGATTGAAAAGAGCGTTTTGCCCAGGGGATTGGCTTTGCGCTGCAACACACGGAACCGATCGTGGAAGATGTACAGGTTTTGCGGAGCGAACGTGACGAAACCGCGTTCCGCCAGCCGAGCCGAGAACGCCGCATAGTACTGCGACCCTGCCTCCCCGATGGTGTCTTGAGGCCTTCCCTCGAGGCCGTGCTGGCATACGACAACCGGCCGCTTTTCGCCCGGCTTTAGATCTTTCGGCACGAGCAAAAGTCCGTAGGCGATCACGTCAGGAAAAACATCCAGAACGACTTCGTACCCGATCCATTTCTCCCGATCGTACGCTCGGCGCGACCGTGGCTTGGCCTCAAGCAGGGACTGTTCAAATTTGCCAATGACTTCATCGGCGAAAAACTGGCGGTACGGCTCGACGGTTCGTTGAAAGCTTCCCGACGAGGTGGTATCGAGGCCTTTCATGAACTCAGCCCGAACATAGGGGCTTTCCAGCAACAACTGCTGATTGAAGCGGTCCAGCTCGGCCACCTGTCGAGCCTGCCGGGCCCGGGCGTCGGGTCGATGGTCCAGTTTACCGATTGGGCCGGGCGCTGGCGCCAGAGCTGCGTGAGGGTCGAGCGTGCGCAGAAATTTCTCCAAAGCGACCGCCCCAATGCCGGGCTCGTCGCGGTTGTTAACCAACTCGATGGACGAGTCCGTTCCCGGGCTGTGGCAAAGCTCGCGAGCGCGTTGCACTTCTGCCTGAACTTCCTCCAGACCGGGCGTGGTTACGATGCCGGGCGCTCCGCCGCCTTCACCTGAATATTGCGCCTCCGGGGCCACGCTGGCTTCGATAACGAGACGATTCGGATAAACCAGGCTGGCTAGCTCGGCATCGCCGAACTGGTCGAGCAGGCCGAACACGTTGCGATCGATGGGTTGACGCCACACACTGCGCCGATCCGAGAAGTAGCCGCTGACGCACGCCGCCCGCAGCCGCGGATCCAGCGCGGCGGAATACAAGGCGAGCATGCCTCCGTCCCCCCACCCGAGCACACCGATGGGCGCGTTGGTGCCACAATCCGCTTCCAGCCAATCGACCAGGGCCAGAACTTTTTGGACTTCGTAGCCAATCAGGTGGCGTCCCAGTTCGAAGGCTGGGCGGTACAGAAATTCACGCGTGGTCAGGCGCGCCCGGCCATTGCGCGATTCCATGGCCCGGTCAATGATCGTTGGGATAAGGACGCGGCAGCCACTCTCAGCAAGCCGGCGCGCGTACTGCCTTTGTTCGGGCAGACCCTCTTGCAGGCCGGCGAGTTCTTCCGGCGTTTGCGTTGGGTCAGGTATGGCGATGACCTGTGGCGAACCTTTGCCATTGCGAGGCTGGAGCAGCAAACCTTCGCCCTGCACGCCTTCGAAGACCGGCCAGCGAATCGACAACACGTCGTACTTGTCAGCCCGATAAATCAAGGCCGGCTCATCGAGAGTGGCGACGAGGTCAGGCGCTTTGAAACCGATTCGCCGGTCACGCACTCCGGCCATATGCGCCAGGCGCGCGCGATTGGTCGCCACTGAGGCGGTATAGCTTTGCGGAGAACTGAAATCCCGATGCCAGTGTCGCGCCCGCCTTTCCTGAGAAAGTTCAAGTTCCCGCGACAAAAACCGGTCGACTCCGGCCACCAGGTTTGAAGCGATATCGCCCGACTCGGCCAGGGGCTGTGTGTTGGCCAGGCGCAGGCTCGGATCGAAAACAGACGCCGACGAATTGGTGGCCGGTTCGGCACCGGAACAGAAACCGGTCGCCAGCAGGAGAATCGCCGCGACCTGGCTCTGCAGCCGTCCCACGCGCGAAAAAGGCGGTTTGGCCGACGGTCGCCGCGTGTTTTGCGGCGCAGTGTCGCGGAGAGCTTCTCGGTTTCGTGCGGGCAGCGGGACCAATTGCCCATCTCCCCGCTGGTCCCTCGCGGGGCGAGGGACAAAGATAGGGCGCGCACCGATGGTGGAAAGACCTTCGCCCGCTTCTCCCCGCGAAGAGGGGACCGGGTAGAGGAGGCCTTTCGATTTCCGGCTCACGGGTGGGATGAAAAGTTTCACAATTTGAAAATTTATCTGACCGGCTTAACATCGGAAATGCTGAAAAATAAACCCACGATGGAACGCATTGTCATAGCTTTTGTGCTGCTATTCGCTGGTCATCTTTATGGTGTTGGTGAAGATGCCTTTTACAAGCTGAGCCCTGATTCGCTGCCGCAGGATGGCGTTCCCAAAGGCGAGTTGCGGGGTCCCTTTACCCTGCCAAGCCAGGCTTTTCCGGGAACGCAACACACCTATTGGGTCTATGTGCCGGCCCAATACGACAGCAATCAACCCGCGGCGCTGATGATCTTTAATGACGGCCAGGCGATGATCGCGACCAACGGAGACGTCCGCGCGCCTAACGTGCTGGACAATCTGATCTGGCGCCGGGAAATCCCGGTGACGATCACCGTGTTTATTAATCCCGGGCGGACACCCGAGCAGCCCGAACCCAACCCGCGCGAATGGGGCGATCGCACCACCAACCGGCCTGAAGAGTATAACCGGCTCAACGACAAATACGCCCGGGTGATCGTCGACGAGCTCATGCCGGTCTTACGCAAGGAGTACAACCTTTCGACCGATCCCGATATGCACGCCATCGCCGGCACCAGTTCCGGCGCGATTGCGGCTTTCACTGTGGCCTGGGAACGACCCGATCAGTTTCACAAAGTGATCAGCATTGTGGGCAGTTTCGTCAACCTGCGCGGCGGCGATGTCTATCCTGAAAAAATCCTGGCGAGTGAACGCAAACCGATCCGCGTCTTTTTGGTGGACGGCGTCAACGACAACCGGGCCTTGCGCGGCGACAGATATGACCCGACCCGCGATTGGCATTACCAGAATGTCCGGCTAATGGAGGCGCTGACGAAAAAGGGGTATGACGTCAATTACACATGGGGTATCGGGTTGCATGGGCAAAAACAGGGCGGCGCCATACTGCCTGAAATGATGCGCTGGCTTTGGAGGGATTATCCCCGTTCATACGATGCCCATGATCTGGTCGAACGGTCATTCCGCGGTCCGGCCACGAACAATCCCGCACCCTCGAGCAGGGAAGCCCATTGAGAATTGAGCATCGAGAATTGAGCATTTTTCAGGAAGCCGGTAGGGACGAGTTTGAGGTCATGGGTCCAGGCGCGTGTAGCGCGCAGGACGGGGATGAAGGATGGGAGTCGAAGGTGACGTTGCCAAGATGCTCGCGAGGCGGGGAGCCGTTGCTAACGGCTTGGCAGGCAGTCCGCAAACTGTTGAAACAGTTGCCAGGTCGAAAGCGCATATTGCACCGGGCTAACGCCGCGGTGATAATGAGAGGCCTGGTGTGCTGTGGAATATCCGGGCCAGGGTAATTCTATGAAGCGGGTTAAAGTCGCGCTGGCTGTTTTGCTCGCTGGTTCCGGTATGATTTTGACCCAGGGTCGCGCGAGGAACGTTCAACCCTGGGCTGGAGGACGAAATCCCTTTGGGATTCTCTTTTGGATAGGGATGATGCGCCCTATGTAATCAGGTCTGTGTCCAGGGCCAAAGCCCGAAGGCCGAATCCGATTCGCTTATCGCACTGCCAGGGCGGCCTGAAGGCGGGACACCAAACCGCCAGCCACTTAAGTGGCTGGCGGCAATTATTGAAACACTAACCCGTACGTTCAAACGTTGGGAGGCGGCGCGCTGGAGACTACTTCAAGAGTGTTGCCTTCGAGGCGGAAAGTACCTTCCAACAGAATGGAGTTTGCGTTCTGGTCCCCCCAACCCGACACTGCCGCGTCCAGTCCGGTCCGAGTCGTCCCGGCCGGGGAAGTTGCGGACGAATCGACCGCTACGCCCTGCACATCGAAATGGAGAGTTAACGGGGAGGAGCCGGCCGAATCGACCAACGCCAGACGTTGGATGCTGTATTCGGTGGAACTGGCACGGCCGGTTTTGAGGTTTAATTCCGAGCTGCTCACGGAAGCGCTCTTAACCTCATACTGGAAGAATGAGGTCACATCGACCGAGGTGGTTCCGTCGCGAACCGCGATGGAGGAAGTACCGCCGCCCAACGGGGTAATGAGCACCAGGTTGGCGGTGGAAGAGAAACTGTTTCCGGTCGCCGTACCAAGCTGTTTGATGACGTCAGCGGAATTGACGCGGACGAACCGAACGCTCGTGGTGACAACGTTTCGATTGGTCACGGTCTGACCTTGGGCGATGCCGTCCAGGTGGATTCTTAGATCCTGGACGAGATTGGTTTGATCGGCGCGCGCGTGGGCGAGCGGCGAAAGAAGTAATGCAACGATGGCGGATAACTGGAGGTAGTGATTCATGACCTTAGCTTTTTTGTTAATAAACTGCTTTCCTCGCCGACGCCCTCGATAGGGCCATATAGCATTGGTTATGCCAGAGTGTATGATTGATGGACTTTGTCAAGCCCTGGTTTACAGATTCCTGGACGGTCTATGGCTGAATCAGTAATCAGGTAACCATGAGGGGTTGGAGACAGTTACGAGCTTGAAGGCTTTATTGCCAGTCTGAGCGGACATGAAATCGTAAAAGCCGCTCATGGAGGCTTGGCGCCGGTCCTTGCAATGGCTAATCCAGTGCACGGCCACACTTACCACTGCCCGACGGATAACGGCCAAGTTCATCACGGCATTGGTTTTTCGGACACGGCTGCGGTCCTCACCGGCAATCACA